>NZ_JBFTZM010000001.1:0-886188 GCF_056406795.1 Neorhizobium sp. P1_A6
CTGTGCCGATCTGCGTGGATATGGCGCCAGCGCTTGCCCTCCTTCCACCCCCGATCACCTCCCCTATTCCAAACGCGCGATGGCGGCCGAGATGGTCGAGCTTATGGAAAAGTTCGGCTTCAGCGAGTTCATGATCGGTGGCCATGACCGGGGCGGCCGTGTCGCTTACCGCATGGCGCTCGATCATCCGGCGGTGATAAGAAAGCTTGCCGTTCTGGATATTGTCCCGACCTCCACCGTCTGGGATCAAGCTGATGACCGATTTGCGTTAGGCTTTTGGCCGTGGGTCTTACTTGCGCAAGCCGAGCCTTTGCCGGAGAGGCTGATCGCCGATGCGCCGGAGGCTGTCATCGACGATGCGCTTACAGGCTGGGGATCTTCCGCCGCGGTGTTCCCGCCACAGATCAGAGAGGCCTATGTCGAGGCGCTTAGAAATGCAGACCATGTTCACGCGATCTGCGAGGAGTATCGTGCTGCAGCAAGCGTCGATCGCCAGCATGACGTCCAAGATCAAATCGCTGGACGCCGTATTTGTTGTCCACTCATGGCCCTCTGGAGCGGAGCCGGTGCATTAGCCACCTGGTATACCAATGACGGAGGCCCGTTGGCGTTGTGGCAACAATTCGCAGGCGATGTCGTCGGTCATTCGATGCCGGGCGGCCACTTTTTTCCTGAAGAGTATCCCATCGAAACGACGAAGGTGCTGGCCGAATTCTTCGGCGACGCAGCGTTTTCTTCCGGTTGATCTGTATGCCGCCCACCCAGCACGAGATTGACAGGTTCAACAACATCGTCGCGGAGTGATCCGTTCTCCCAGCGGGCGCGGCCTCTTTCATGCCATCTCCTATGGCTCGATCAGCCGTTGATCATATCGCGGAAACGGGCAAGTTCCTCGCCTGCCACACCGACATTGTGCGGCTCTGCCGGATAGGCTCCGCTCTCAACATCCCGGCGGAATTCCCGGAAGGCTGCGATGCGCTCGTGCTGCAGGCGGTCGAACTCGGCAGCAAAGTTGCGATAGGTCTTCGCATGTCGGGGCACATGCCCGCGGTTCTGTCCCAGCACGTCGTCGGCAAAGAGATATTGCGCATCGCAACCAGCGCCCGCCCCCATCGAGATCATGAAGAGAGACGTCTGGGCGCTGATCAGGGAGGCAATTTCGGCGGGAACCACCTCGATTTCGGCGGCGAAGGCGCCGGCCTCCTCGAGGGCCCTGACGGCATTCCAGATCGCCATCGCGCTGTCGGCTGTCTTGCCGACCGCCTTGAAGCCACCGGTCCAGGTCGCCTTCGAGGGAATTAGGCCGACATGGCTGCAGACGGGAATACCCTCGTCACTGAGCCCCCGGATGATCCGGAGGCTTGCCGCGCAATAGACGGCGTCGCCACCGGCACGCATCGCTTTGAAGGCTGCCCGCAGATATTCCTTCGTGGTGACGAAGTCGCCATATTCGAGCCCCGGCACCGCAAAGACGCTTGGCGCCACCTCGCGGAACGCAGGCCCCAGGAGAGCCGGCGGTATGGAGACCATTTCAATCCCGGCTTTCTCGGCGGCTGCCGCCTCCTCCAGCGTAACGACGCGAAGCATGCTGAGCTGGCGCTTGCCCTTGAGCGCCAGGATATCGGCAACAGTAGGATGGTTGGATTTCATCGGTGCATCCTTTGGCGTCAGGCGCTCACAGAAGGGATTTCAGTTTGACGGAAGGATCGGCGAGTGCCGCAGGATCGGGGTGCGCGCACCTGGCGATCAGCATCTCGGCCAGTCGAATGTCGCGGGCAACGGCACCGCCGGGGCCAAGTCCGCTGGCTGCCAGCAATCGCCCATCCGCATCGAGGTGAAACAGGATCTCGGCCTGCGGCGACAGCGTCCGGCCGACGGTCGATGTTGCGCCGTCGGACAGGCCGGCTACCTGCAGCGTCAGGTCGTATTGGTCCGACCAGAACCAGGGCACCGCATCGAAGGGTTCGGCCTCTCCCAGCATATTGGCCGCCGCGACGCTGCCCTGTTCCTGTGCGTTGCGCCAGGATTCGAGCCGGACGCGCCGGCCGCCATAGGCGGCGACTGGAAAGGAGCAGCAGTCGCCGGCCGCGAAGATGTGCGGATCGCTGGTCGCCAGATGGCTGTCGACGGCGATGCCGTTGTCGATCGCAAGCCCTGCTTCTGCGGCAAGGCGGGTGTTGGGCTGGGCGCCGATTCCGACCACAAGCGCATCGACCTTGATCTGGCGACCATCGGCTAACCCGATGACAACGCCGCTCTCGCCATCGGCGATGGTCTCGATCCCCACGCCGCAGAGCAGTTCCACGCCTTCCGCCGCATGCCGTGCCTGCAAGGCGAGCGCGAGCTTTTCGGGAACACCACGCATCAACACGCGCGGTTGCGCTTCAATCAGGGTGACGGCCGTGCCGAGTTTCCGGCCCATCGCGGCCAGTTCGAGCCCGATGAAGCCACCGCCGAGAATGGCCACTCGGTCGTCCTCCCGCATGTGGCGACAAATGGCGGATGCGTCCTCGACGGTTCGTAGCACATGGATGCGATCGCTCGTGGCAAGGCCGGGTAGCGGGCGCGGCGCCGCGCCGGTTGCGAGCAGCAGCCGCTCGTAGGACAGCGTTTCGCCGGTTTCCAGCAGCAGCGCATGGCGTGCTGGGTCGATCAAGATAGCTCGCCGCCCTCGCAGGAAGGTGATCCCCGCCTCAGCAAAACGTTCGCTTGCGACAATCGCCCGGACGGTCCCGGCTTCCTCGCCCGCCTTCGACAGGGGTGGACGCTCGTAGGGGAGATGCGGCTCATCACCGATCAGCGTGACGGTCCCCCGGTAGCCTCGCTCCCGCAGGGCAAAGGCCGCCCGAACGCCCGCTTCGCCGGCGCCGACGATCACCATGCCTTTGTCACCCATCTCAGCCGACCTGGATGAAGACGCGGCCACCATCGACCTTGACCGCATAGGTCTTGAGGTTGACGCAGACGGGGGCGCCCTTGGCTTGGCCGGTCTTGTAGTTGAAGCGGCCGTTGTGCTTCGGACATTCGATGATATCGTCCATCACCAGACCATCGGCCAGATGGACATTCTCGTGCGTGCAATGTCCGTCGGTCGCGTGGAAACTGTCTTCCGGGCTGCGATAGACGGCGTAGCTCTTGCCGTCGTGATCGAAGCGGATGACATCCTCTTCGTCGATCTCGTCCTTGTCGCAGACGTCGATCCAGGTGCTCATCGGGTTCTCCTCGCCATTATGGCTTGTTTTCTCGGATGCCGGCGTCACTCCGCCGCCGGCGCCATGGCGTCGCTGTGGAAGTCTTCGCGATAGGGCTTTGCCGTCGGCGGCAACTCGCGCTTCAGGAAGTAATCCTCGTTTCGGAGCTGGCGCAGGAAGGCCGGGATCATCTCTCGATAACCGTCGAGGATCGACGGGTTCGGTACCGGCAGATCGTCCTTGATCATCGCGTGCAGCTTCGGCAGCGCGTGATAGGGCACCATCGGGAACATGTGGTGCTCCACGTGATAGTTCATGTTCCAGTAGATGAAGCGGCTGATCGGGTTCATGTAGACCGTGCGGCTGTTTAGCCGGTGGTCGGTGACGTTGTCGGCAAGGCCGCCATGCTGCAACAGGCCGGTCATGACATGGTGCCAGGCACCATAAAGGCGCGGCATGCCGATCAGCATCAGCGGCAGGATCGAATTCAGAGCGATCGAAAGCGCAACGGTCGCCACATAGATCGGGAGCCAGATGCGTGCGATGCGGATCGCCTTCGGCTGCTCCGTCTCCGGAATAATGATCTTCTCTTCGGCGCTGATGACCCCAAACGCGTTGCGGACCATGTCGATCGCCGCATGCCAGGCATCCAGGAGACCGAACAAATTGAGGATCAGCCGCAGGAGATCCGGCGGACGCATCACCGCGATTTCCGGATCCCGGCCGACAATGACCGTATCGGTGTGGTGCCGAGTATGGCTCCAGCGCCAGGTCACCGGATTGCGCATGATCATGAAACAGGCGATCTGGTAGACAACGTTGTTCATCCACATCGTCTTGAACGCCGTGCCATGACCACATTCATGCCAGCGGCTATCCGAGGCGGACCCGTAGAACACGCCGTAGGCGAGGAAGAAAGGGATCGCCCAGAGGCTGCCCCAGAAATAGATGCCAAGCCCTGCAAAGACGACCATACAGCCGAGCCAGATCGCCGTGTCCCGGAGGGCTGGCCCATCCTCCCGCTTCATCAATTCCTTCATCTGCTTGCGCGGGACCTCGGTATGATACCACTGCGCCGCCGCGAGCCCATTGGCCACCGCTGCCTGCGCATCGCGTCCAAGCAGGCTATAGTCACGCTTTGCCGCTGTCCTCGCCATTGATCTCCTCCATCGGTTTCGATGCGGTCGCCATCAAAGGCGCCGCATGGAATCTGATCTTGAGGATTATCGTTGTTCTGACGGATCACAATCCACGTATGATATATTCTATCAAAGTCTATCATTCTTGACTTACTTTATGATAGAAAGATTTCACTTGAGGGAGCAACAGATGGGATCGAGACCAACGATCGCGGACCTGGCCAAGGCTGCTGGAGTGAGTGTCGCAACCGTGGACCGCGTGTTGAACGGGCGCCACAAGGTGCGCGAGGACACGGCGCGGCGCGTCTATGACGCGGCAAATGAGATTAACTTCCATGCCGTCGGGTTGCTGCGGCAGCGCGTGTTCGAGGGCCTGCCGCAATACCGGTTGGGCTTCATCCTGCAGAAGCCCAACCACCATTTCTACCAGAGCTTCAAGCGGGAGCTGGAGATCGCCGTCCAAAACCATCCCGGCATTCGCGGCGTGGCGCAGATCGAATTCTGCGCCAATCAGACACCGAGCGAACTGGCCGACAAGCTGAAAGAGGTTGGCGCGAGGAATCAGGCGGTCGCCATGACATCCCCGGACTATCCTGCCCTGACGGTGGCCGCGGAGGAACTGAAGGCAAGAGGCATCCCGGTATTCTCACTCCTGTCCGATTTCGCCTCCGGCATCCGCGAGGGCTATGTCGGGCTCAACAACCGCAAGGCTGGCCGGACGGCAGCATGGATGATCACGAAGGCTGCGAAAAAACCCGGGAAAGTGGCTGTTTTCGTCGGCAGTCACCGCTTTCACGGTCACGAACTGCGCGAGATCGGCTTTCGGTCCTATTTCCGCGAACACGCTCCCGATTTCGAGGTTCTGGACACGCTGGTGAACCTGGAAACGGTCGAAATCACCCACGAAGCAACGCTGGATCTGCTGCACCGCCATCCGGATCTTGTGGGTTTCTATGTTGCCGGAGGCGGAATGGAAGGCGCCATTTCCGCCATCCGAGAAGAAAAACTCGGCGGCAAGCATGTTATCGTCGTCAACGAACTGACGCCAATTTCCCGCGCAGCGCTGGCTGATGAGATCGTGACCATGGCGATCGCGACACCGCTTGCCAATCTGTGCCGCGAACTGGTCCAGCTAATGGTCGAGGCGGTGGATACCGGTCCCGCGACGGCGCCAGGCCAGACTTTCCTGCCGCTCGAAATTTACGTGCCGGAAAACATCTGAGCTGCGATGATGGAAATCCATCATATCAATCCGCAAATTCTTTCATGAATGAAACGGAATATTGCTATTTCCTCTTTGACCAACGCCACGAAACCTGATGACTTCATTCAGCGGGACGGAGGAGGAAAGCCGGCCGCGCCAAACTTCGGGAGAATTCATGGCCGCGCTTACCTTCGCGCTCAACCACATGGTTGCGCCACACATGCCGCTCGGCGTTTTTTTCGAACTGGGCATATCGCTCGGTGTTCGGCAGTTCGAAATCCGCAACGATCTTGCGGGTAATGCCATTCTCGACGGGACTTCGCCCGAGACGGTCAACGACCTGGCAAAGGCGCACGGAACCGAAATCATTTCGATCAATGCCCTGCAGCGCTTCAACGAATGGACGCCGGAGCGGGAAGCGGAGGCCACGGAATTGGCCGCTTATGCCGCTGCCTGCGGCGCAAAAGCCCTGGTCCTCGTGCCTGTCAACGATGGAAGCGGCAAGCTGGAGGGAGAACGTCAGGGGAATTTGCGCGTTGCGCTCAAGGCGCTGAAACCTATCCTGCGGGCCAATAACCTCATCGGCCTCGTGGAGCCGCTCGGCTTCCAGATCTGCTCGCTTCGCTCCAAGAAAGAAGCAGCGGAAGCGATTGTCGCGATCGATGGCCGCGAGAGCTTCAAGCTGGTTCATGACACGTTTCACCACGTGCTCGCTGGCGAGCCGGACATATTTCCGGACTTGACGGGGCTGGTCCACATTTCAGGCGTCGATGATCAGGAAGTCAACATCGACGCCATGCGAGACCCGCATCGCGTGATGGTGACGGCACGGGACCGGCTGGACAATATCGGTCAAATCCGTGCGCTCATCGACGCTGGTTATTCCGGCCCGCTGTCGTTCGAACCGTTCGCGTCATCCGTTCACGCATCGAGCGATCCGCAAACGATGATCCGCAGCAGCATGGAGCTGATCCGGGACAGACTTTGACGTCTTCACCGATCCGGTGGGAGTGACCGGATTGGTTCGTGAGATTGCCTTCGGGGAGGAGGCGACCGGCATTTTTAAGGTGTTCGCCGGGCACCGTTTCAGAGGAGGAAGAGATGAAGAAACTTTTGGCGAGTGCCGTGTTCGGCGTCCTGATGGCATCGAGTGCTTATGCAGGCAATATTGGCGTGTCCATGGCCAATTCCGACACGTTCCTGACGGTTCTGCGCAAGGGCATCGAGAAGTCTGCAGCCGATGCGAAGCAGCCTGTCCAGATCGAAATCGCGGATGATGACGTTCAGAAGCAGCTTTCCCAGATCCAGAACTTCATCGCCTCCAAAGTCGATGCGATCATCGTCAATGCAGTCGACACCACGGCAACGGCGCCGATGACGAAGCTGGCGAACGATGCCGGCATCCCGATCGTCTACGTCAACCGGATGCCGGCAGACGTGGACAAGCTTGGCGCCAAGGGAGCATTCGTCGCCTCTGACGAAGTTCAGTCAGGCACGCTGCAGACCAAGGAAGTATGTCGCATCCTGGGCGGCAAGGGCGATATCCTTGTCATGGTCGGTGATCTTGCCAACCAGGCTGCCGTCCAGCGCACCAAGGACGTCCACGACGTGATCGCGACGCCGGACTGCAAGGGCATCAAGATTCTCGACGAGCAGACCGCGGTATGGGATCCGGTCAAGGCGCAGGACCTGATGACCAACTGGATCGCGGCCGGTCGCAAGCCGGCGGCTGTCATCGCCAACAACGACAACATGGCGATCGGTGCGATCAACGCCATGAAATCTGCCGGCTGGGATATGAAGGACGTGGTCGTTGCGGGCATCGATGCCACCCAGGAAGCACTCGCCTACATGAAGGCGGGCAATCTGGATGTATCCGTCTTCCAGGATGCCTTCGGCCAGGGCTCGGGTGCCGTCGCCGCTGCCATAAAGCTCGCCAAGGGTGAGAAAGTGGACGCCAAGGTCTGGATCCCGTTCCAGCTCGTGACGCCTGAAAACATGGCCAAGTTCACGACGAAGAATTAACCGAGGATAGGCCGATCCGCTGCCTTGCGGGGCAGCGGATCACTCTAGTGGAGGAGGATCACCATGTCGGCTGAACGCATCATCAGTCCGCAGACCATGGAGGCCGTTCGCAGGAGCGGCGCTGTCCCGGGCAGCAAATATCTTCTTGAAGTCGAGGACGTGCGCAAGGAATTTCCGGGGGTCGTTGCTCTGGACAATGTGCAGCTGAGGCTGAAACGCGGGACCGTGCATGCCCTCATGGGCGAGAACGGCGCCGGCAAGTCGACGCTGATGAAGATCCTCGCGGGCATCTACACGCCCGACAGCGGCTCATTCAAACTGCGTGGCGTCGACATCCGTCTCAAGAATCCGCTCGACGCACTCCAGAACGGAATCGCGATGATCCATCAGGAACTGAATCTGATGGCGCCCATGACCGTGTCGGAAAACATCTGGATCGGCCGTGAGCCGCTCGGGCGTTTCGGTATCGTGGACCACGCCGAAATGAACCGTCGAACGGACGCGCTGTTTGAGCGCCTCGGGATCGAAATCGATCCGGAAATGAAGGTCGGCAAGCTCAGCGTGGCCAACCGCCAGATGGTCGAGATCGCCAAGGCCGTATCCTTCGATTCCGATGTCCTCATCATGGACGAACCGACATCGGCCCTCACCGAGAGGGAGGTGAACCACCTCTTCCGGATCATCCGTTCCCTCCGCGAGGAAGGAAAGGGCATCATCTACATCACCCACAAGATGAACGAACTCTTCGAGATCGCTGACGAGGTCTCCGTCTTTCGCGACGGCAAGTACGTTGCGACCTGCAATTCCTCGGAGGTGACCCGCGAAGACATCATCCGCATGATGGTCGGGCGCGAGATCACCCAGATGTTCCCAAAAGAACCGGCGCAGATCGGCGACGTCGTGCTGTCGGTAAAAGGGCTGACGCTGAACGGCGTCTTCCGCGACGTGTCCTTCGATCTCCGCGCCGGCGAGATTCTCGGCTTTGCCGGCCTCGTCGGCTCGGGCCGGTCCAACGTCGCGGAGACGATCTTCGGCGTGACGCCCGCAAGTTCCGGGACGATCGAGCTCTTCGGCAAGCAATTGACGGTCTCCTCGCCGTCCGTCGCCATGGCGCACGGCATGGCGTTTCTGACGGAGGATCGAAAGGAGACCGGCTGTTTCCTGCTGCTCGACATCCAGGAAAACGCGCAGATGGCGGTGCTGCAACAGCGTTATGTGCAGCTCGGTTTCGTACAGCAGGAGAAGCTGCGGAAGGCGGCCACCGACATGGCCAACCGCCTCAGGGTCCGCACGCCCGACATGCGGGAGCCGATCATCAACCTGTCGGGTGGCAACCAGCAGAAGGTGCTGATCTGTCGCTGGCTGATGACCAATCCGAAGATCCTGATCCTCGACGAACCCACCCGCGGCATAGATGTCGGCGCCAAGGCCGAAATCCACCGGCTGATCTCGCAGCTCGCGGGCCAGGGTGTGGCGATCATCATGATCTCATCGGAGATGCCGGAGGTGCTCGGCATGAGTGATCGCATCGTCGTGCTGCATGAGGGGCGGGTCACAGGCATCCTGGACAGGGCCGAAGCCGATCAAGTCAAGATAATGGAGCTGGCGTCGCGCTGACGGCACAGCCGGGAGGATATCATGTCTGATGCCATCAACGAACTGGGGGAGACCTCCAAGACGGGCTTGAAGAAAATTCGGCGACTTCCGCCGGAATTCTCGATCCTCGCTGTCCTGATCGGGATCGCCCTTATCTTCGAAGTGATCGGCTGGTACGTCGTGGGCGAAAGCTTTCTGGCGAACAAGCAGCGCCTATCCATCATCGTCCTTCAGGTCGCCGTCACGGGGATCATCGCGGTCGGCGTAACGCAGGTCATCATCACCGGCGGGGTCGATCTCTCGTCCGGTTCCATGGTCGGGTTTATCGCCATGGTGGCTGCGAGCTTCGCCCAGACCTCGCTGAATGCCCGCGCCGTCTTCCTGCAACCCGAATACGCCGCTTTCGGCCTGGACTGGTTCATCGATTCAAGCCCGTTCTGGCCGCTTCTGGTCGGCGTGCTGCTCGGCGCATTCCTGGGTTATCTGAATGGCCTTCTTATCGCCAAGACAGGCATTCCGCCCTTCATTGCCACTCTTGGCATGATGGTTTCAGTCCGCGGCCTGGCCAAATGGTATACCGAAGGCCAGCCCGTCGCTTTGCTCAATGAAAACTTCGCGTGGCTCGGCCAGAGCTTCAATCTCTGGGGCTTTCCCGTCCCGCGAACGGTCATCGTCTTCTTCGTCGTGGCAATCATCTTCCACATCGGATTGTCCTATACCCGCTACGGCAAGTTCACCTATGCCATCGGCGCCAACAGCCAGGCTGCGCGCGTCTCGGGGATCGATATCGGCAAGCACCTGATCAAGGTCTATGCGGTGGCCGGCCTTCTCTCCGGCCTCGCCGGCGTCATGCTCGCTGCCCGCGCCCAGTCCGGCCAACCGAACATGGGCGTCTCCTTCGAACTCGACGCCATCGCCGCGGCCGTCATCGGCGGCGCTTCGCTCTCCGGCGGCGTCGGCCGGATCACCGGGACGGTAATCGGCACGATTATTCTCGGTGTAGTGACCTCCGGCTTCACCTTCCTCAAGGTCGGCGCCTATTACCAGGAGATCGTCAAGGGCGCGATCATCGTCGCGGCAGTCGTCATTGACGTGCACCGCCAACGCAAGAAATCCCGCGCCTGAAGGACCTCCCCAGGCGCAGAGGCGGTGCCGGTTCCGAGCAACCGGCGCCGCCTCCCCCATGCACCCGTCTTACAACTGAGATGACGCCGTCACAGGCCATTCACGAGATGACCATGAAGACCTACGTTTTGACCATTTCCTGTCAGTCGACCCGCGGCATCGTCGCTGCAGTCTCCGGCTATCTCGCCGATCAAGGCTGCAACATTGTGGATTCTTCCCAGTTCGACGACCTCGACACGGGCAAGTTCTTCATGCGCGTCTCCTTCATCTCCGAGAAGGAGGCCAATGAAGCGAAGCTCGCACAGGGCTTCCCCGCTATCGCCGAGCGTTTCGGCATGAATTGGAGCCTGCATGATGCCGCCAAGCGGGAGAAGGTCCTGCTGATGGTCTCGCGCTTTGGCCACTGCCTCAACGACCTCCTCTACCGCTGGAAGATCGGCGCCCTGCCGATCGAGATCGTCGGCGTCGTCTCCAACCACTTCGACTACCAGAAGGTCGTGGTCAATCACGATATCCCCTTCCATCATATTCCGGTGACCGAGACCAACAAGCCTGAGGCCGAAGCGCGCATCATGGACCTCGTCAAGCAGACCGGCACCGAACTCATCGTGCTTGCTCGCTACATGCAGATCCTGTCCGATCAGATGTGCCAGAAGATGTCCGGCAAGATCATCAACATCCACCACTCCTTCCTGCCGTCGTTCAAGGGCGCCAATCCCTATAAGCAGGCTTTCGAACGTGGTGTGAAGCTGATCGGCGCCACCGCGCATTACGTCACCGCCGATCTCGACGAAGGTCCGATCATCGAGCAGGACACGGTGCGCGTCACCCATGCGCAGTCTCCGGAAGACTATGTCTCTCTGGGCCGCGACGTCGAAAGCCAGGTCCTGGCGCGCGCCATCCACGCCCATATCCACCACCGCACCTTCATCAACGGACATCGCACCGTCGTCTTCCCGGCCAGCCCGGGTTCCTATGCCTCCGAGCGGATGGGGTAACATGACCATTGTCGTCGACGAAAGGGCGCCGTCCTTGGTGATCGGAGGAGAAACCTCCGCAGAGACGAAGCTCAAGACTTCTGGCCACCGCACACCAGGTCTCGCTCCGCGCCTGTCACGCTGAAAGGCTGCCTGGTGCCTTGGGTCTTCAGGAAGTTCTGCAGATCAGCCAGCGGGTAAAGCGGGAGCGAGACATCGCACGGTGACTCCGGATTGCGCCGTGGTCGGCCCAGAAGAGGTCGTTGCGAAGCTCGTTTGTGAGCGCCCTCGTCGATACGGGGCCTGACCGCTGCGACCGGTCTCTACTCTTATATGCACCGCGTAACGAGCTCAGATGCGATAGCAATGCTGACCACCGCAGAAGATGGGCCTATGCCGGTGTGTCCCACGGGTTCACGAGTGCCACTTCCATATCCTTGAAGTCCTTGATGTTGCGAGTCACCAGCTTCATACGTCGGGTGAAGGCTGTCGCTGCAATATAGGCGGCATTGATCGGTCTGGGATTGGGCACATGCCATTGGGCGGCCTTGACGGCTGCCGCCTCGTCCAACGGCAGAATACGGCCTGAAAATGCTGTGAGGACTGTTTTTTCCAGCCTCCAAACGCAGATTTCAGCAACTCGCGCGTCATCCGCCCGGGAGAATTGCCGCCCAATGCCGATCCGTCGAATGATTCTGATGGTTAAGTTCACCGCCTATCTCAAGCCAGCATCACGAGCGTAATCGGCGCAGGAAGCATCGCCTGTGGAAGCCGAGGTGTTCTAACGACAATATAGCCGTCTCTTCCAAGCCCGTACTTGTTCCCCGTCGGCTCGCTCTCTAAGCTCATTCCGGGTGGACAACAGGACGGACGACATGATGGGCCCACGGGAGCAACTGATTAGCTGCTTGAACGAAAGAGGTTCCATGGTGATGGTTATAGAGGCTACACGGCAAGCTGATCCCTCTGCCGGCGACCAGGCGCCCCCAACGGTTATTTACTATACGTCCAATGGGTATCTCGTAGAGCTTCTGTCGGATGGAACGTTCCAGGTCGCTCTTACGCGCGAAAAACTGACACGCATTGAATGATCGAGCGTCGCTAGTTTCTCTTCGACCCGTCGCCGTTTGCTTGACGCCGTGATCCGGCTCTTTTGCGAAGGAGCTGTCGGCACTGACGGCAACATCGCGGAAGCCGGCGTTGGCCAAATCGACGTTCTACAATCATTTTCCGTCCAGTATGGACCTGAATGACGATTGGCAAATTTTACCATTTGGAGCGAGCTAGCGAATCTTTCCGGACGGGCGACCGGGATCTTGACGTCGTAAGCCGTGCCGAGTTCGTGGTTCGGGAGCCGCTCGCGCTGCCTCGGTATTTACGTCGGACGGCGAAGCAATCTAGGGGGTAAAACGATGACCAGCCCGTCCGAAGCTGCAACTGTGAAAGATCAAGGCCCGTGCGATCCTCGCCGAGCCTTTGATCCCTACACTTATTCATGGCTAGCGAATCAGGGCATCATGGCGAAAGTTCCTCCAGGACCTGACCCTTGGTCTCGACCGCGAAGAAGGCCGTCACCAGGGCACCAACGAGAAGGATCGCTGCGAACGCGCCGAAGACATATTGGATGCCCATCGACGACATGACCCAACCCACCGCGATAGGGCCCGCGGAGGATCCGAGACGAAGCCAGGCGCTGCCTGTCCCCGTGCCAATAGCACGAAGGCGGGTCGGGTAGATTTCCGCGGAATAGAGGTAGAGCGAGAAAGTCACGGTCTGGACGATGGCGTAGGCGAGACCGGCCAGGATCAGGACCTGTGTTGCCGACGTCGCACCCAGCCAAGCGAGGATGACAAGCGGGACCGGCGCGATCAGAAGGGCACCGGTGTACCAGCGCTTGCGACCGACCTTGTCGATGAGCAATGCGCAGATAACGGCCGCGATCACGCCACCGACCGAAGTGATAAACCCGTATAGGATACTAGTTTCCAGCGGCAGGTTGAATGTCTGCCGATAGAGGGTCGGAAGCCAGGTGATCGTCCCATTGGCGACCATATAGGCACAGAACCACATCGCCCAGATCGACAGTGTGCGCTTGAGATAGATGCCCTGGAAAAGTTCGCGCCAGTCCGATCGACGACGGACGGGGGCGGCTATGATTTTCGGCTCCGGTAGTTCCTTGCCGGCGGCACGAGCGCTGTTCTCCAACTTGGTGACGATGCGGTCGGCTTCCTCATAGCGGCCGTTGGCGGCGAGCCAGCGAGGTGATTCATTGAGGAACCAGCGCAGCGGGATCATGAGGGCGGCCGGGATCAGGCCGACGATGAACATCGCCTTCCAGCCATAGGCTGAGACCATGAAATAGCCGATCAAGCCTGCGCCGACGAGGCCGAGCAGAAACATGACCTCATACAGCAGGAAGAAGCGGCCCCGCCCCTTCGAGCTGATCAACTCGTTGATATATGCACTCGCGACCGGAACTTCTCCACCGGTTCCGATGCCTTGAATGAAACGCAATGCCATCATCATGCCGGCACCGGCCGCAAAAAGGCATGCGACGTCCATGCTGACGAAGAGCAGGATGGTGAATAGCAGCACTTTGAGACGGCCGATCCGCTCGGCAAGCCAGCCAAAGCAAATGGCGCCGATCAACTGCCCCAGGTAGCCCATCGACAGGATCATGCCCGTCTGTCCCGGGGTCAAACCCCATTCGCGGACAAGAACCGGCATGGCATAGGCTATGGCAATGACGGTGTAGCCGTCAAAGAATGTCGCTGCGCCGACGATATTTCGAGCCCAGAAGACCTCCCGGGTCACTGGCAGCCGTTCTAGGCGGGCGCTGATTTCAGCTTGGGTATCGACGGCCGGCGACGGCGCGGCCATCCGTTGTTCGATATTCATGTTTCCTCCCTCTGCCCGGCCTACTCTCCCAGCCTGGCGTCGAACCTACGCGTTGGATGTCTTAAACTTCGGGACCCTTTGGCATGGTGTCGCTGTGGATCCGGAAGGCATGGCTCTCTCATCGGCTAATCAGGCACCAGCGCGACAGACGGTGCGACCGCGGCCCATCACTCCCCGATGCGGCCGCAATCCCCTCCTCGTAAGAAGCCCCCGCTCGAGAGGCGGGGGCGTCCTCAGTCACTCGGCTGCCAGAAGCTGCTCAACCCGGCCGATCCCGGCAGCATCAAAGGCTGCAAAGATCTCCGCTTCGGCCTTTTCGCCGAGGTTCTTCAGGGGCTCGCGGATCGTGGCATGATCAAGCACGCCACGATGGACAAGCCCAAGCTTGAGGGCGACGGTGCCTTCCATATGGGAACCACGGTGGTAGACGGCACGGGTGACTGGAAGGAGACGTTCGAAGATCCGGCGGGCTTCCGGATAGTTCTGCGCCTTTCCTGCCTTGATCAGGTCGATCAGCAGCTCCGGTGTGATATTGCCGTAGCCCACAAGCAGGCCATCGACATCGAACATGGTCGGCAACAGCCATTCGTCATGGCAGCTCAGGATCTGCAGGTTCGGGTTGGCCTTCTTGAGTTCCGGAATCTCGACGTACCAGCGCTTCATGTTTCGAACGCCATTTTTGGTAGCGACGACGCCATCCTGGGTCGCGATCGCAAGCTGGGTGTCCAGGTCGTAGGAAGCCTTGGTGGCATCCGGGTACTGGAACAGGATGCACTGCAGGCCCGATTCCTGCCAGATCGCCTTGTAGCGATCCTGCGGCGCGCCTTTCTGGAAGCCGAAACGCAGCCAGCCATGGTTCGGATAGACAAGGGCGCCGGTCGCGCCGGCAGACTTGCACTTCTTGGCTTCTTCTGCGGCAACCTTGGTACCCTCGCCGGTGATGCCCGCAATGATTGGGACCCGACCATCGACGGCTTCGACATAGGTGCGGATGAGCTTCAGGCGCTCTTCCTCGGTCAGGAACGTGCCTTCGCCGGCATGGCCAAGGATAACGAGGCTCTTGACGCCGTCCATGCCTGCAAGCCATTTGGCAATACGGGCATTGGCCGGATAATCGACCTCTCCGTCGCGGGTAAACGCGGTAACGGGTGCCGGGCTCAGACCTCTCAGATTCATCGTTGGCATAGGTTTTTCTCCTCCTAGATAGCCGCTGTCCGCCTTTGCGATCAGCGATGGGATCGTTAATGGGAACGTTCCCACTATCGTTTCCGATTTTGCTGGAGTCAACATTTTTTTTGTTGCATGGTTGGCGCGTTGACCGCGAGAACGCCGCAGATGGAAAAAAGCGAAATGGATTCAAAGCCCGGAGAAGTGAGCCGTCAGACACGGGTGACCATCCTTGATGTCGCGTCGGCAGCTGGCGTTTCGAAATCGACGGTATCGCGCATCCTCGATGAACGACTTCCCCGATCCGACAACGAAACTTCGCGCCGCGTCCGGAAAATCGCCGAAGACATGGGTTATGTCCGAGACGTCTCCGCGGCGAGCCTCCGACGCGGCAACACGATGACGGTTGGCGTGATCGTGCCCCGGCTGACCGATACCGTCATGGCAATGCTTTATGAAGCCCTGGCAAAAGCATGCAGCAGAAGCGGGCGCTTCGCGATTGTCGCAACGACGGATGACAAGCCGAAGGCTGACAGACTTGCTGCCGAGTCTCTTCTGAAACGAGGCGTCGACGGATTGATCCTTTCGACTGCACGCGAGGATGACGATTTTCCCGACGAGCTCGCGGCCCGGGGAGTACCTTTTGTCCTGGCGTTGCGTACCGATGGACGAAGCCTGTCTTCGGTGGGCGACGACAGGCTGGGCGGATATCTGGCGACGCGCCACCTCCTGGATCTCGGTCATCGTCGTATCGGAGTGATTGCCGGTCCTTCATATGCCTCCAGCTCGCGCGGGCGCGTCGAAGGCTACAGGCAGGCACTGCAAGAGGCCGCCATCTCGGTCCGCCCGGATTCCATTGTGCCGTCGACCTTCGGGATCGACGCCGGAGCGGATGCGGCCCTGCAGCTCATGCGCCTCAAAGATCGCCCGACGGCGATCTTTGCCGTGAACGACAACACCGCAATCGGTGCTCTTTCCGGCCTGTCACGCCTCGGGATATCCGTACCCAACGATGTTTCAGTCGTCGGATACAACGACATCCCGATCGTCAATCATCTTCCGACGCCGCTCACGACACTGCGGGTCCCCTTCGAGCAGATTGCGTCAAACGCTTTGGACCTGCTCACAAGCGGCACCATTTCAGCTGACGATCGAATCCGTATTTCGGCTCCGACCCTCATACCCCGAAAATCGTCTGCGAAACCCTGCTCTTGATGGGATTTGAGCCAGCAATCTGCTCACATATGAGCGTCTTCACCCAAATTGCCGAGGCCATGTTGATAATCGGCTGCCCGTGGCGGGATATGCATGAGCGATACGGAAAGTGGAATTCCGTCTATGTTCGGTTCCGTCGCTGGGCCGAGCAAGGGGTGTGGGACGCGCATCGCTATGCGCTACGACAAGACCAAAATATCATTCGCGGCATTCCTGGCGATCGCCACGGCGAATATTTGGCTCCCCCACTTTATCAACATGACCCAAATCGGCGTTGATCGGTGCTGAACATAGGGGGCAGTCTCAAATTCACTGCCAAACGACGCCACCGAAATCTACGATCGCATCGTCTTTATACATTAGGACGGGCGATCCAGGCGGGATCGCAGTGAACTGTACAAGCCTCACTAACCGGGAAGCTCCCCAGCCCCTCCCGCCGGCCTAAGCCGGCAGAAGTGTGATGCGGTGGGTGGTTTCCAGCGCGATGCGGGCTTCGCTGTAGAGGAGCGGCACGTATTCGCCTTTCGACCAAATACTGGCCAGGTCCCCATAATGACGCGAACGGGGGTCGCCGGACTGGCCGGGTGTGTTGATGCAGACGCTATTGTCCCAGTCGCCGACATCCATGACAAGTCGGACGGACGCGCCCGCATTGACGCCAAAATCACCCATCCGGTAGCCGGCATGCATGGGCGTCGAACGGCTGCCGCCGACGGACAGCGGGCCGACGTTCCAGTCGGGGTCCTCTTCGGTCTTGATGCGGCTGGTCGCGTGTTCGAAGAGCGCGCGGTGCAGGTCGCCCCAGCGCCAGGCGGCCGGATCGGGGCCGAGTCGGGTTTCACAGTCGACAAAACCGGCGGAAAGCGTCGATAGCAGCATGGCGTCGCGGTCGGCGGCGTCCCAGAGCGCGCCGGGTTCGCTGAGAAGTACCAGCATGCGGTCGACATCGCCGGGCAGCAGCAACTGGCGGACGGTCGGGTTCGGTGCGAACCTTGCCAGCAGTGCCGGTCGCAGGTGCTTCATCCACCAGACTTCGAACAGCGCCGCCGCCGCACTCCCCGCTTCGAGACGATAATCCCAGCCGTTGAAAAGCTTTAAGGCATGTTCCTGCCGGTCATCCAGCGGTTGACGGCTGGCAACTTTTTGAAGCACGGCGCAGATGGTCGCGGCCGGGCGGGAATAGACGTCGGTCTGCAGCGCCATTGAGCCCTTCAGCGTGTGTTTGGGATCGGACCGCAGGACCGATTTGATACGCAGGGCGCGGCTGACCTCCGCCCATTCGTGGCCGATCGATGGAGCGCTTGGATCGCGGCCGGCCGGCAGGTTCATCTCGTTTGCCGAAGCGACGAAACCATCGGCCGGGTTATAAGCACGCGGCAGTTCGCCGGCGGGCAGGAAGCCGTCCCATTCGTGGCTGCCATGGCCCGGCACGGGCAGCAACCCTTCCCAGTTGCGGCGCACCGGTGTGAAACCGGCGGTGAACCAGCCGATATTGCCGTCCACATCGGCGCTGACATGGTTGACCGAGGGGGTACCCCAGGACCCGAGCGTCTGCGAAAACGCCTGCACCGAACCGCTGCGCATATAAGACAGGCTGCCGAGATATGCGGCCGAACCGGGCGACAGCCAGACGGAGCGGATGGCGATGACCTGACGGATCTTCCGGTTTTCGTGGAGGATCGGGCCGTGGCGGGTGAAAGACAGCGTCATCGGCTGGTCGGGATGGCCCTTGACCGCGAAACTCTCCTCGATGCGGGTGATCTTCTCCCAGCCGTCGGCGTAACGATATTGTTCCGGATCGCCGTCCTTGGTCGCATAGACATAGACGTCTTCCTGGTCGGCGCCGAAGATGGTGAGGCCGAAGGCGGTGCGGTCGTTATGGCCGAGCGAAATGCCGGGCGCGGTCGGCTCGCCGGTGCCGATGGCATTGAGGCCCGGCGCTTGGAGGTGAACGAGATAACGTAGCGACGGCACTGCGTGCGCTCGGTGCGGATCACTTGCGAGGATCGGTCGGCCGCTTTCGGTGCGCGAACCGTGGACAGCCCAGTTGTTGGATCCCTCCTCCGCGATCGCCTGGACGATATCGCCGAGATCGGTGACCTCAGTCCATTTCCAGACGTCGTCCAGCCCTGCCGCAAGCCGGGCCTTGTCAAAAGTGACGGCCGCCGTGGCGAGCTTGAAGAGGCGGGTCGCGGAAAGCGGAATATCGGCGAGCGAAATCCCCTCCTCCGGCTTCGGCGAGACCGGTGGATCGAGCTCGAAGCGCAGCAGGTCGGTCTGTGCATCCGCAAGCGCCATGATATTGGCGCGGAGGATTTCGGAAATGCCGTTGCGGGTCAGCGCATGGCTGCGGATCCGCACCACATCGGCCGCCTGCCAGCGTGACGGCCTGGTGCCGAAGACGACGAATTCTGGCGGCAACCGGGCCGGCTCCGCTTCGCAAAGCGCGACATAGGCATTGATGCCGGCGACAAAGGCGGTGCAGATCGTTTGCGTATCCGGCGCATAGGAGGTCCATTCGGGAGCCATGTCGCCGCGGTAGAGGAAATGCCGGGCGGCGTGGTCCTGCGCCAGGTAACCAGGGCCGAAGTCGGCGGCGAGCAGGCCGAGGCCGCGCTTGCGCCACAGGTCGAGCTGCCAGAGCCGGTCGCGGGCGGCGTTGAAACCCTGGACGAAGAACAGGTCCTTGTCGCTTGCCGCCTTGATATGCGGGATGCCCCAGCGGTCGATGCGGATTTCCGCCTGCGCTTCTAGGCCGGTCAGCCGGAGGGTTTCGTGTGCCTGGGCGTTAGTCATGTCAGTCTCTCATGCGCGATGGCTTCTTAGGCGTGGTGACAAGCGACGCGCGCGCCATCGGCACGCGGCGTCAGTTCCGGCCGCTCTCTCGAGCAGATTTCGGTCGCCAGCGGGCAGCGCGTATGGAATGCGCAGCCGGACGGGATGTTTGAAGGACTTGGCAGTTCGCCGCTGAGGATAAAGCGCTGCTTGGCGCGCTGCACTTGCGGATCGGCTTCCGGCACGGCCGACATCAGCGCCTTGGTATAGGGATGTTTCGGATTGGCGAAGAAGGTGTCGCGATCGGCCATCTCGACGAAGCGGCCGAGATACATGACGACGACCCGGTCGCAGATATGCCGCACCACGCCGAGGTCATGGCTGACGAAGAGATAGGAAACGCCGGTGCGCTTCTGCAGCGCCACCAGCAAGTTGAGGATCTGGGCTCGTACCGAGACGTCGAGCGCCGAAACCGGCTCGTCGCAGATCAGGAGATCCGGCTCGAGGGCGAGCGCCCTGGCGATCACCACGCGCTGGCGCTGGCCGCCAGAGAACTGGTGCGGATAACGGTCCGCATGTTCGGGCCGCAGGCCCACCTGCTGCAGCAGCGTCGCAACCCGTTCCTTCAGTGCCCTCCCCCTGGCGACGCCGCGCACGATCAGCGGTTCGCCTATCGTGGCCCCGACGGTCGAGCGCGGATCAAGGGACAGCGCCGGATCCTGAAAAATCATCTGCACCTTGCGGCGGATGTCGTTGAGCTCGCGGCGATTGGCGCCGACCACTTCGTCACCACTGATGCGGACGCTGCCGGAGATCGGCGCTTGCAGGCCGACGATGGTGTTGGAAAGCGTCGACTTGCCGCAGCCGGATTCGCCGACCAGCGCCACGGTCTCGCCGCGGGCGACATCGAGGTCGACGCCATTGACGGCCTTGACCACCGGGCCGGACTTGCCGAGCAGGCCGCCTCGGCCGCCAAAATGCACCGCGACGTCGCGGATTTCGAGAACGTTCTTATGATCGCTCATGCCGCCACCTCGCGGATTTCCGCCATGCGGTCGATATGCCAGCAGGCCGAGCGATGGCCTCCGCCGCAATCAAAAAGCGGCGGTTGTTCGGTGCGACACTTGTCGGTCGTCAGCGGACAGCGGCCGGCGAAACGACAACCGACGCCGAATTCGTTCGGCGTCGGCACCGTCCCCTCGATCGTTGCGAGGTCCGCCTTGGGCGCATCATCGAGCTTGGGAACGCTGGCAAGCAGCAGGGCTGTGTACGGATGCTTCGGCTGCCGGAAGAGATCGTGCACCGGCGCGATTTCAGCGATGCGGCCGGCATACATGACCGCCACGTCGTCGGCGATGTCGGCAACCACGCCCATGTCGTGGGTGATCAGCACGATCGCGGTGCCGCGGTCGGCGACCAGCTTCTTCATCAGGTCGAGGATCTGCGCCTGGATGGTCACGTCGAGCGCGGTGGTCGGCTCGTCGGCGACCAGCACGCGCGGGCCGCAGATCAGCGCGATCGAGATCATGATGCGCTGGCACATGCCGCCGGAGAGTTCGAACGGATATTGATCCAGCCGCCGGGTCGGGTCGGGAATGCCGACATCGACCAGCATCTGCCGCGCCTTCCCGTAGGCCTCTGCCTTCGAGACGCCGTGGTGGACCCGATAGGCCTCGGCAATCTGCGAGCCGACGGTCGTCAGCGGGTCGAGCGAGGCGCTCGGCTCCTGAAAGATGATCGAGATGTCCTTGCCGCGCGCCTTGCGGAACTGCCGTTCCGAGAGGGCGGCGAGATCGGTGTTTTCGAGCATGATCCGGCCGGCGGTGCGTATGGCGGCCGGCGGCAGCAGGCCGAGCATGGCATAGGAGGTCAGCGACTTGCCGCAACCGGATTCCCCCACCAGCGCCATGACCTTGCCGGGCGCGACGGTGAAGGAGATGTCGTCGACGACGTTGGCGCCACCGATATCGATGGTCAGCCTGTCGACGGAAAGCAGCGGGTTGGCGGCGTCCATGATCTCTCCTCAGCCTGCCGTCTTCGCCCGTTCGGGACGCTTGTAGTTGCCGATCGAGTTGCCGCCATCGACGCTGATCACGGCGCCGGTGATGAAGGCGGCCTTGTCGGAGCAGAGATAGGCGATCGCGCCCGGCGCATCCTGTGGCCCGCTGGCGCGGCCGAGCGGAATGTTCTTCAGCATGTTGGTGACATATTCGTCGGAAAGTTCGCTCACTTCGCTGCCCGGTGCGAACCCCGGCTCGACGACGTTGACGCGGATGCCGTATTCGGCAAGCTCCAGCGCAAACCCCTTGGAAAGCCGTTCGATCGCCGTCTTCGAGGTGCAATAGGGCACGGAATTCTGGTTCATCTTACGGGCGGCACCCGAGGAGATGTTGACGATCGAGCCGGCCTTGCCTTGCGCGATCATCAGCTTGGCGAATTCGCGCGACAGCACGAAAGGCGCACGCAGGTTGACGCCGAAGACGCGGTCCCAGTCGGAGAACTCCATCTCCAACAGACTGAAGCGGGTGTAGATGCCGGCATTGTTGACGAGAATGTCCGGCGCCTTCCATTCGCGCTTCACGAGATCGACGAGTTCGAGCATTGAGGCGTCGCTGGTCAGCTCGGTCGCATGCAGCAGCACTTTGGAGCGGTCGAACCCGAGTTCGGTGACCGCCTTTTCCAGACCATCCATGCGAACGTCGCTCAGGCAAAGCTTTGCGCCTTCCCGGGCGAAATAGGCGGCGATCCAGCGGCCGAAAATGCCGGCGGCGCCGGTGATGACGATGGTCTTGTTTTCGAATTCCATGACTTAAAACCTCAATGCGCCAAAGGGTTCAACGCGAACGGGAACGCGGGTCGAGCTGGTCTCGCAACCAGTCGCCAAGCACGTTGACGGAAAAGACGAGCAGGAAGAGACAGGCGCCCGGAAAGGCGACGATCCACCAAGCCCGCTCGATATATTGACGGCCGACGCTCATGATCGAGCCCCAGCTCGAGGCCGGCGGCTGGATCCCGAGGCCGAGGAAGGAAAGGCCGGCTTCCATCAGGATCATCAGGCCGAATTCCGCGGTGGCGACGATCAGCACCGGGCCTGCGATATTCGGGAGGATGTGATGGAAAAGAATGCGCGCCGCCCCTGCCCCGGCAAGCTCGGAGGCCTTGATGAAGGGCAGGTTCGCCACCTGCAGCGTCTGGGCATAGGCGACACGGGTATAACGCGGCCAGCGTGTCAGGCCGAGCACCAGCACCAGCTTCAGAAAGCCGGGGCCGAGCACCGCGACGGTCAGCACCGCCAGCAGGATCGCCGGGATCGACATCATGATGTCGACGAGGCGCATGATGAGGATCTCGATCTTGCCGCGGAACCAGCCGGCGACCATGCCGAGCGTGACGCCGACCAGTGACGAGACGACCACGGACAGCACCGCGACCGAGAGCGAGACGCCGGCGCCGTAGAGCGTACGCGACAGCAGATCGCGGCCGAGATCGTCGGTGCCGAGCCAGTAGGTGATACCGCGCATCTCGAAGCCCGGCGGCTTCAGGCGGCCGAGCAGGTTCTGCCGGTTGGGGTCGGCAGGCGCCACCCAGGGCGCGAAGATCGCCAGAAGCACGATCACCAGGAAGATGACCGATACGACAATGACCGAGATGGGGACCCGGCGAAGGTGTTGGCGGAGGGCGAGGACGGCGGTGCTCAAAGCCTTCTCCTTATCGGACCAGACGGATGCGCGGATCGACGAGCGCGTAGACGAAATCCGCGATCACGCTGGTCAGCACATAAACGAAGGAAATCAAAAGCACGATGACCTCGACGACCAGGAAGTCGCGCGACTGGATGGATTGGATGGCAAGCTGGCCGATGCCCGGCCAGGCGAACACCGTCTCGACGATGACGGCGCCTGCGAGCAGGTTGCCGATCTCGAGCGCGGCGATGGTGATCACCGGGATCGCCGCGTTGCGCAGCACATGGCGGAACACCACGGAGCCGAGTGACAGGCCGCGGGCGCGCCCCGCCCTGACATAATCCTTGCCGAGCTCGTCGATGATCGAGATGCGGGTCATACGGGCGAAGGTCGACATCGAGATCGCGCCGAGTGCGATGGACGGCATGATCAGCGAGGCGAAATCGCCGGAGCCGGAGGTCGGCAGCCAGCGCAGCGTCACGCCGAAGAAGAAGATCAGCACGATGCCTGACAGGAAGGTCGGCACGCTCTGGCCGGTGACGACGATCGCCGTCAGCAACCGTTCGAGCCAGCCGCCGCGCCGGGTCGCCATGATGATGCCGGCCGGAATGCCCATGCCGATCGCCACTACCAGCGCGCCGGTGGCGAGCATCGCCGTATAGGGCACACGCGAAACGACGATATCGAATGCGGGCACACGCTGGACGACGGAAATGCCGAAGTCAAAATGCGCAAGACCGCCCAGATATTCCAGGTATTGCACCCAGATCGGCCGGTCGAAACCGAGCTGGCTGCGCAGTTGGGCGATCATCTCGGCCGATGCGTCCTGCGGCACCAGCAGCAGGGTCGGATCGCCCGAGAGATGCATGACGACGAAGACGATGGTGAGAACGCCGAAGATCGCAATGATCGCCTGTAGCAAACGTTCGACGGCGTATCTCAACATGTTCGTGCTATCCGTCTGTTACTGCTGCCAGCTCATGTCCATGACGAACATGGCTTCATTGGCGGTCGGCTGCCACTTCAGCTTCTTGGCGGCTCCATAGAGCGCATAGGCCTGGTAGAGGCCCATGCCGGGAACGTCGTCCTTCAGGACCTGGTAGGCCTGTTCGTAGAGCTTCAGACGCTCCTTCTGGTCGAGGATGACGCGCGCCTTGTCTACCGCTTCATCGAACTTCGGGTTCGAATACTTGGCCCAGATGCTGCCGGTGCGGAACAGCGGGAAGATCACGCCGTCCACGTCCTGGCAGGCGCAGGACCAGGCGCCGAAGGCAAGACCGCCTGCATTGGCGGGATCGCCCTGGCGGCGTTTCAGGAAGGTTGCCTGGTCGCTGGAGGAGATCTCCACCTTGAGGCCGGCCTCGTTGACCATCTGCTGGATGGCTTCGACGGTGGCGCGGCTGTAGGCAGGCGAGGTTAGGAATTCGACGGTCGCACCTTCGGCGCCGGCGGCCTTCACCAGTTCCTTCGCCTTGTCGAGATTGTATTCGTATCCCTTGACCTTGTCGGTGTAGCCGAAGACCGGTTCGGCACCGAGCACTTCCACCGGCTTGCCATATCCTTCGAGCAGCGCCTCGACGAGCGCCTGACGGTCGATCGCATAGGCGATCGCCTGGCGGACGCGGACGTCCTTGGTGACGCCGCCCTGGGCGTTGATGAACAGGTAGCCGATGCGCTCGGTCGGAACCGAGAGGACCTGCGAATTGCTGTCGTTCTTGATGCTTTCGGCCTGATCCGGCGGCACGTCGCGGACGAGGTCGGCCTTGCCGGTCTTCAGGTCGGCGATGCGAGTGGAGACGTCGGGCACCGTGCGAAAGACCACCTTCTGGAACGGCGGCTTGGCGCGCCAATAGCTGCCATAGGCTTCGAGTTCGGTCTGAACGCCCTTCTGCCAGTTGGCCATCTTATAGGGGCCGGAACCGAGAGGCTTCAAGTTGAATTCCTGGTCACCGACCTTTTCGACATAGGCCTTCGGCACGATCGACAGTTTGACGAGTTGGGCGAGCAGCGCAGGATAGGCGGACTTGGTGGTCATCTTGACCACGGTCGGGTTCACCGCCTCGGCCTTGGCGATCTGATCGAACTGCGAAAGCTGCGGGCTCTTCAGCTTTGGATCGATGATGCGGTTGATCGAGAAGGCGACATCCTCAGCCGTGAGTTTCGTGCCGTCCTGGAAAGTCACGCCGTCGCGGATCTGGAACTCAAGCGTCTTGTCGTCGAGATATTTCCACGACTTGGCGATCTGCGGCACGATCTCTCCCTTGATGTCGCGGGTCAGAAGGTTGTCGAAAATATTGCGGTAGATCGAGTAGCTGTCGGTGTTCCACTGCAGATGCGGATCGAGCGTTGCCGCATCGTTCGGCAGGTCGATGGTCAGCGTGTCCTTGGTTTGCGCAAGTGCAGTCGACGCGGTGAGCGCCAGTAGCATGGCGGCTATGGATGCGAATTTGGCAGACATGTTCCTTACCCTCATTGTTGTTGCTGCTGTATTTGAGAACTGTTTATGCCGTCTTCTCGGCGGTCTTTAGCCCGGCCTCGTCGGCACAGTAGCGCGCCAGTTCTGCATGGGTGCAGAACCAGACGTCGCCCTTCGACTTGGCGAGCCGAATGATCTCTTCCAGAATGAAGATGCGGGAACGGTGTCCGACGTGATGCGGGTGCATGGTGAGCTGGAACAACCCGCTCTCTTCCCAGGCGACTTCGAATTCGCGGGCGAAGATGTCGAGAACCATGGCAGGGCCGCCATAGGGTCGCGCGCCGGTCATCCGGTCCATCGCCACATAAGGCGCGTCGTCGCGGATCCATTCGACCGGAATTTCGACCACGCCGGTCGGCTTGCCGTCTTCTAGAAGCTCGTAGGGCTCCTCGTCGGCCATCAGCGAGGAATCGTAGAGCAGGCCCATCTCGCGGGCGATCTTCAGCGTATAGGGGCTGAAATCCCAGGATGCGGTTCGCATGCCGACCGGGCGGATGCCGGACAGGCGTTCGAGTGTGTCGGCGGCACGCAGCGCCAGATCGCGTTCCGTCACCTCGTCGAGACGGGAATTGAACTCGTGGATCCAGCTATGGATGCCTAGTTCATGGCCGGACGAAACCACGGTCTTCACTTCGCCCGCATTGATCATCGCCGAGACGGCCGGCATGAAGAAGGAGGCCGGCACCGAATATTTTTCCAGCAGGCGAAGGATGCGCGGCATGCCGGCGCGGGCGCCGTACTGGCCGCGGCTCATTGTGCCGAAGGAGGCTCCGCCATGGCGCAGTTCCATCGTCTCGTGATCGGAATCGAAGGACAATGCCACTGCCATGCGCGCGCCGTTTTTCCATTTCGCCGGTCTCAGGCTGCGCCCGGCACGTACCTTCTGAACCTTTTGCTGCCAGACACTATCCGGCCAGGTCCAAGGTTCGGAGGCATCGTTTTGCTTATTCGGCGCATTCATGAGATCGTTCATCCTTATCAGCGCAACACTCGAAAACGTGAGTGGCTGCTTTCTAGGCAGAATTGTTATGAGCCGATCCGATAACCATCAATGGGGGTCTTGTTCACATATATGAACTCCGAAATCAAAAGTGCCGGCCGGATTCTCGATCTCCTGGAATATATGGCGTCCCGCCGGGAAGCGGTGCCACTGGCCCAGATCGTGCGTGATCTTTCTTTCCCGAAAAGCAGCGCCCACGGCCTTGTCCAGACGCTAGCTGCCCGTGGTCATGTGGTCCAGGACGATGCCGGCCGCTATATGCTCGTCGAGGCGAGCCGGCACGGATTTCCGTTCAGACGCCATGAAGAGCCGTTGGTCGTGGTGGCAAAACCATTCATGGAAAAACTGCGCGACGAATCCGGCGAGACCATCCTGCTCGCGACGATGAACGCTCATTGCGATATCCGCCGGCTGGCGAAATGCGTCAGCCGGCATCGGGTTCGTTATGACGTTAACCTTGACGCAGCGATCGCCGCCTATTGCACCGCGACCGGCCGCGTGCTGCTCGCCTTCACGCCGAAGGAGGCGCTGGAGCACTATCTTTCCCGCGTCCAGCTCCTCTCCTATACCCGCTATACGGTGACCGATATCGAGCGCATCCGCGAAATGCTCGTGAAGATCCGCCGGGATGGCTACGCACTGAACGACCAGGAATTCGTCACCGGCTCGACCGGCATTGCCGCCCCGATCTTCGATGGCAACGGCGCGGTCGTCGCCGCCCTCAATCTCGGCGTTCCGACGGTGCGCTACAACGAGCAGCGCGAGGGCTTTCTGCTGATGGTCCGCAGTGCAGCTGACGATATCAGCCGGGCGCTCGGTTATCGCCGCTGAGGTTCATTCGCACGGCGGGATGATGGAAAGCGTTGAAATCCTGCATCATTTGGAAAGCTACACTCTCTTTCGTCCGAGCATTTTGGAACAAACGAAGCCGGCCTTCGAAGTTGCTACTTTATCTGGCGGTGATCAAATGACCCGCGCGGCGAGGTTGGTTATGAAGGCTCACCCGCTCGAACGGGTTAAAAATCCCAAGGGTTGAGGAGTACGAGACCTGTCGTTTCAAAATCCTTAAGATTGCGCGTGGCCAAGCGCCCTCCGTTAACACGAGCTATTGCAGCGATCATTGCGTCGGGTGCTGACATTGCGTGCCCCCGACGAACCGCCTGCGCCATGATCTCACCATAAGCGAGCGCCGCTTCTTCTGTGAGACCAAACATCCGATCGGCAAACCGACGACGCCATTCCGCCAGCCCCTGTTCCAAACGCTCGGCCCGCTGGTCCGGCCTAATCTTTTGAATGCCGAAAGCAATCTCGGCAATTGTCACAGTGGGCAATGCCAATTCCGCGTCGAACCGAACCAGCCAGGCCATGACGGCTTGGTGAGGATCCTTCCGCAACGTCTCCGAGACAACGTTGGTATCGAGAAATATCAAAGCTCGATGCCTTGGTGAGGACTACGGCTTTCACGGATGAGGGTATCCAGGTCAATATCGGTGGCAGCTTGCGCGTTGACCCGCGGGTAAAAGGTCGCCGCCGGTTCGCGACCCGCCTCGCGTGTCTCGTAGGCTTCAAGCGCGCGTTCGACCACTTCGGCAATCGAACGATTCTCACGACGCGCGAGCCGGTGAGCCAGATCCCTTGCCTTGGAGCTTCGAACAGAGAGTTGTGGTGCGGCCATTACAGTCTCCTTTGCAGAAAATATAAGCTCATCGCGTGCTGCCATCAAGATGGCAGATGCCGGCGTGCCATCCACGAGACACCTTGCCTTCGTGGAAGGAGCAATCAGCGGTGTGCGCGATTGAACTTGCTCGAATCCGGACCGCCTCTGGGAATTTTCCGCCACTGGCGCTCGACATATACCTCCGCGCAGCGCGAGATCAGCAGAGCTCTGGAGATCATGCATGAGGAGTTCGAGGCTCTATCGGGGCAAGAACAACATGCTGAGCTCTCCTGATCGAAGTGGGCCGGGCGATGGATGCGTTCTCATCTGAGCCAGCCTTCAGTACTTGGCTACACATTTCCATGAACCGGCAGTCGGTACCCAACACGGCAATCGACACATACCGTAGCGCGCCGGCACGATCATTTGAGGCTCTGCTCGGTCTCGGCGTCGAACAGATGGACATTGCTTGCTGCAAACGTCAGCCGAATGGTCTCGCCCGCCGTCACGACGCTCCTGCCATTCAAGGCAACGACAATCTCAGGCGTGGTGGCGGTGGTAATGAACGTTGCCGCGCCGGTCGTTTCAACTGTCGCGACATCCACCTTGAAGCCGACGGCGTCGGCCGCGGCGAGAGTGAGATGCTCCGGGCGGATGCCGACGATCAGGGCACGTCCAGCCGGCAGCGGGCAACCGAGATCGACGGTTTGCGGTTCGGCAAGATCGAGAACCAGGGCTCTTCCGTCAGGCGTCGCACGCGCCGGAATGAAATTCATCGCCGGCGACCCGATGAAGCCGGCGACAAAGCGATTGGCCGGGCGGTCGTATAAATCGAGCGGCTTGCCCTGTTGTTCGATAATGCCATTGCGCATGACGACGACATGATCCGCCATCGTCATCGCCTCGACCTGGTCATGGGTCACATAGACCGAGGTCGCGCCGAGGCGGTCGTGCAGCGCCCTGATCTCCTTGCGCATGTGAACACGCAGGGCTGCGTCGAGGTTCGAGAGCGGTTCGTCGAAAAGGAAGGCTTGCGGATTGCGGATGATGGCCCGGCTCATCGCGACGCGTTGACGCTGACCTCCCGACAGTTCCCGGGGATACCGGTGCAGCAGGCTCGACAATCCGGTGATAGCCGCCACGTCGGCCGCCGCCCTTTGCCTCTCTGCCTTTCTGACCCCGTTGATCTTCAGGCTGTAGGTCAGGTTTTGTTCGACCGTCATATGCGGGTAGAGCGCATAGGACTGGAACACCATGGCAAGATCGCGCTTTCGGGGCGGCACCCCGTTCATGCGTTTTCCGGCGATGACGAGATCGCCGCTCGAGATGGTCTCGAGCCCCGCCAGCGAGCGCAGCAGCGTGGACTTGCCGCAGCCGGACGGACCGACCAGCGCGACGAACGAGCCCTTGCGAATGGAAAGATCGATATCCTTCAGGGCATGATAGGCGCCGTAATATTTGTTGACGGCCGAGAGTTCGATTTGGTGGGTCATTTCAATGCTCCCGATGTGAGCCCGGACACGATGCGACGCTGCAACAGAACGAAGATGGCAAGGATGGGCGTCACATACATGGTGGCGTAGGCCATGATGTTGTTCCACTCGCTGGTGTTCGGCCCCATGAAGGAATTGAGCCCGACGCTGGCGGGCTGGAGCTGGATGTCCTGGATCATCGACTTGGAATAGACGAATTCGCCGAAGGCCTGCATGAAGATGAGGATGGCGCTGACCAGAATGCCGTTGCGCGCCAGTGGCAGAACGATGTTGAAGAAGGCGCCTATGCGGGAATTGCCATCCACCAGCGCCGCCTCCTCCAGCTCCATCGGCACGGCCATGAAGGTTGCGCGCACGAGCACGACGAAAAAGGGCATGCTTTTGGCGGTAATGGCCAGAATAACGGCAAAGCGCGGATATTCGAGCAGGCCCACTTGCGAAAAACCCACGAAGATCGGCGTTATCATCAGCGAGGCCGGCAGAACCTGAAACATCAGAATGAGGAAAAGCCCGATATCCACCCAGACATTGCGGTAGCGCGCCAGCACATAGGCACAGCCGGTGCCCAGAAGCGCGATCAGCGCCACCGCACCGAAGGCAATGACCGTGGAGTTCCACAGGTAACGGCCCATGTTCCGGCTTTCCCAGACATAGGTGAAGGTCTGCCATTGGGCAGAGGAGGGCCAGAATGTCGGCGGCGTCGCAAACATTTCCGAGCCGCTTTTCAGCGCCGTCAGATACATCCAGTAGAGCGGGAATAGATAGACGGCCGCCATCACCACGGACAGGGCAAGCAACAGCCGGTTTCGCGCGATTTCGCTCATCCGCGCACCTCATGGCGTGTGGAACGGACATAAACGGTTGCGGCAAACATCACGAAGACGGTCATGATGACGGAAATGGTGGCACCCTTGCCGAAGTCGTACTGCCGGAAGGACAGATCCCAGGCCCAGTATTGCGCGACATTGGAGGAATTGTTCGGTCCGCCATCGGTAATCGCGGCAAACAGATCGAATTGCTGCAGGGTGAAGATCAGCCCGAGCGCGATGATCGCGCCGATCGTGGAGCGCATCATCGGCAGGGTGATGGTCCAGAAGCGCTGCCAGGCATTGGCGCCGTCCATTTCCGCTGCCTCATAGAGGTCTGCGGGAATGGCGGCAAGACCGGTGGCGAGGAGGATCATGTTGAAGGACGTACCGAGCCAGATATTGGCCAGAATAACCGCCCACAGCGAGAAATTCGGATCGGACCTCCAGAAGATATTGCCGCTGACGAGGCCGGTTTGCTGCAACAGAAAATTGAGCACGCCGAAATCCCCGGACAGTATCCAGTTCCAGATGGCGCCGACAACGAGACCGGGCATGACCCAGGAAACCAGAAAGAGGCCGCGCAGCCAGGACGCGCCGGGGAAATTGATCCAGAAGAACAGGGCCAACGAGAAGCCGACGAGAAACTGCCCGGCGATCGACCCCACCACGAAGATGACCGTGTTCTTGAGGATGGATAGGGTTTCAGGCTCGGTGAACAGGTCGACATAGTTTTTGAAGCCGACAAAGGGCCGGATGACGCTGGCAAGGCTGAACATGTCCACTTCCTGAAAGCTCATCAGGATGTTGTAGAGTAGCGGAAGCCCTGCCAGTGCCAGGAGAAACGTGAAGGGCACCCCGACCAGAACAAGGTCGAAACCGCGGCCATCCGTTACGCTGGAAAACACTCTCTTCATCGAAACCTCGCTGGAGCCTGCAGGACGGCCCGGCGGATGGGTGCCGGGCCGTCGTCGCGGGAGGGTGGCTGTCTCAGCCGTCGATCGACTTGATCTTCGCAGCCGCCTGATCGAGCGCGGCCTTCGGCGCCATCTGGCCTGTCAGGGCCGCCTGTATCGCGTCCTGGATGGCTTTCGAGATTTTCGGCCATTCCGGTGAAGGGCCGCGGGGTTGCGCATATTTCAGCTGCTCCACGAAGGTTTTGAGCGCTGAATCCTTCAGGACATTGCCCGTGGGCGGAACCGGGATGTCGGACCGGGCCGGAAGCTGGCCGAAATTCTTGTACATGGTGGCATCCTTGGAAGCGAAGAATTCCAATGCCTTGAAGGCCTCTTTCGGATGTTTGGTGCTGGAAAAGATCGCCCAGTTGAAATCACCCATGGCGGATGAACGCTGAGCGCCCTCGCCCGGCACCGGCAGAAGAGCGGTGCCCCATTGAAATTTGGCATCGCTCAACATCCGGTCGATTTCCCATGGACCGGAAATCGCCATGGCCGCATTTCCGGCATTGAAGGTGGCTGTCGAATCCCATTGGCTTCGGGTAAGCGTATCCGGCGAGGCTAGCTTTTCATCCAGCATCTGTTTCCAGATGGTAAGCGCGTTGACGGCACCTTCGCTGTTGATCGATTTATAGGTGGCGCCGCCCATCTGCGCCCAGGGCAGGAACTGGAAAGTGCCCTCCTCGTTGGCCTTGGCGGAAAAGGTGATGCCGTAGATGTTCTTTGAAGGATTGGTGAGCTTTTTCGCCGTCGCCACCAGGTCGGTCCAGGTCTGCGGCGGCTTTTCGGGATCGAGGCCTGCGGCCTTGAACAGATCCTTGTTGTAATAAAGCGCAATCGTGTTGGTCGCCTTCGGCACGCCGTAATATTTGTTGTCCCACATCACCGATTTCAGTGGGCCGGGAAAGTAGTTCTCCGGCTTGATGACCTTCGATTGCTGGATCATGTCGGTGAGATCCAGAAAAGCCTTGCGGGAGGCGAACATCGCATGGTTGGGATTGTCGATGGCAATGATGTCGGGTGCCTTGCCCGTGGAATAGGCGCGCATGGCCTCGCTCACCACGTCGTCGAACTGAAGCTGGCGATATTCGATCTGGATGCCGTTATTCTGCGCGTTGAATTCCTTGATGAGGCTTGGCGCGGGCTGGATATCCCGGTCCAGCGACCAGAGGACGAGTTTCACGTCCTCCGCTCTGGCGCTCATGCCGGCAAGTGAGACACTGGCCAGAGCCAATGCAATGGAAATCATAGTCCTGCGGATACCCATGGTTCTCCTCCTTCTTGGTTATCCTCAATTCTCATCCGGCTGGCGCAGAGCTCCTTCTATGGCCAGCCGGCCTGCGCATCAGACCGGATCGACGACGAATGTGCCGCCCCTTGCCTGTTTCAGATGGTTCAAGGCGTGGATCTGCCCCGTCATTTCCAATGCATCCCGATAGACGGGATCATGCCATCCCTCGATGTCGATGGAGCCCGACCAGCCGGCCAGCCGAAGTTCCGAAATAATGTCGGTCCAGTTGCTGTCGCCGAAACCGGGCGTGCGCATGAACACGAAGGGATGTTTTCCGAAGATGCCGTGCTCGCGGATCACGTCCCAGCGGATGGTGGCATCCTTGCCGTGGACGTGGAAAATCCGCTTTGCCCATTTGCGGATCTGCGGCAAGGGCTCGATGAGATAGACCATCTGGTGGCAGGGTTCCCATTCAAGCCCGATATGCTCATCCGGCGTCTCGTTGAAAATCAGTTCCCAGGCATCCGGATTATGGGCGATATTCCAGTCGCCGGTTGCCCAGTTGCCGTCCATGGCGCAATTTTCAAAGGCAATGCGGATGCCCTTGTCAGCCGCGCGGCGGGCAAGCTCGCTCCAGATTTGCCGGTACCGCGGCAGGCTTTCCGTCAGCGGCCTGTTGCGGATGCGCCCGGTGAAGCCGGCAACGCAGGTGGCGCCGAAGTGATGGGCATTGTCGATGCAGTCCTTCCAGCCCTGAAGCGTCTGGAGATCGAGTTCCGTTTCTTCCAAGGGATTGCCGAACATGCCGATGGTCGAAATGGTAATGTCCCGCGCGCCGATGGCCTCGCGGCAACGCTTGCCAAGCTCGGCAATATCCTGGCCGTTGGTGGTCTGCCAGAAAAAGGGCTGGAAACTTTCAAAGCCCATATCGGCGATCTGGGAAATCCGCTCGGCCGCCTGGCCCTTCGTGGCGCTGATCATGGTGCCGATGCGGATGGAATGGTTTCGCTGTCCGGTCATAGTGCTGGCCCTTATGCTGCAAGGTCGATGGTTTGCCGGGATCTGGCGCTTTCGATCGCACCAAACACCATGGCAAGGCTCTTGATGTTGTCCCACCCCACTGTTTCCGGCACACCGCCGGTTTCGATGGCTGAGAGGAAATCGGCGATGACGCTGGCATGGCCGTGGGTTTCCTCCTCACGGGCGGGCGGCAGAACCTCGATCGGCGTCGCGCCGCGCAGCAGTCCGCTCTCGCTTCCCGCAACGGAGGCGCGGAAAGTGTCTTCTCCGTCCCAGGTCAACATTCCGTTCGAGCCGACGATGCGCCATTCGCTTTCCCAACTCGTGCGCTGACCTTCCGCGCACCAGGAGCCGCGATAGGTGAAAACCACGTCGTCGGTGAGCTGAAACACCGCATTGGCGCTGGCGCCGTGGGCATACCAGGAGCCGGGTGGATTTGTTTCCAGGCAGTAGACGGAAAGCGGCGTCTTGCCGGAGACGAAACGGGCCGCATCGAAAGTGTGGATCGCCATGTCCAGAAGCAGGACATTGTCCATCTGCTCCCGGAAGCCGCCAAAATGCGGCGCGATGAAGAAATCGCAATGGATTGCGGTGATCGCGCCAATCGCGCCGCTTTCGACGAAGCGCCGCATGCGCCGCACACCGGAAATAAACCGCCGGTTCTGCACGATGGAATGAATGCGCCCGGCAGCCTCTGCGGCGCGGATGAGGTCTTCCGCCTCCTCCATCGAGGTCGCCATGGGTTTTTCGCTCAGCACATGGCATCCGAGGGACAGCGCGGCCTTCACGACAGAATGGCGGGCGGCGGGAATGACGACGTCGAATACAATGTCCGCGCCGGTTTCGCTCAGCACCGCAGCAAGATCGGATCCGATGGAGACCGGCTGAAGCGAAAATTCGGCGGCCAGCGCCTGCGCAACCGAGAGGTCGAGATCGACCAGACCCACGACGGTCAGCGCCTGCCGCAGCGCCGGCGTGGCCTGAAGCGCACGCAACCATCCTTTGGCCATTGCTCCGCAGCCACACAAAACGACCTTGTATGTCACTAATTTCCTCCCATGCAATGTTTACGGCACGACACCTCCTGTGCATCCGTAAACGTTTACGGTACTATGAACGCATCGATTTTTTTGTCAATACTGCTTCCGAAAACGATTACGGTCTTATACCGAACCCTCAAGAGGCTCCCCGTGACAGGCATCCGCCAACTTGCCGATTATCTGGATATTTCCATCGGCACCGTGTCCCGCGCGCTCAATGGAAAGGCGGATGTCAATGCGGAAACCCGCAGGCGCGTGCTGGAGGCGGCGGAGAAGCTGGGATACGTCCCCAATCAGTCGGGCCGCTCGCTGCGCAAGGGCTCGACCGGCGTGGTGGGTTTCATGATGCAGACCGGGCCAGAGATCAACAGCCAGGGAGACGCCTTCTTCATGAGCGTTTTCGACGGAGTCCAGACCGTGCTTAGCCGGCACAAGCTCGATCTCGTCGCCCTGCTCTGCTCTTCCAACGAAGATCCCTATGCCTATCTGCAGCGCACCGTGGCGCGCGGCTTTGCCGATGCCATCATCCTTTCGGCCACCCGGCGCAACGATGCGCGGTTCGAACTGCTGCACCGGCACAACATTCCGTTCATTTCGCTTGGCCGCAGCCTGACCGATGTCGGCCAACCCTGGATCGATCTGGACTTCGAAGGGATGGCGGAGGTCGCGATCGAGCGGCTGGTCAAGGCGGGCCACAGAGATATCGGGATCATCTGGCCCCATGGCGATCTCAACCTGGGTTACGTGTTCGCCGAGCGATGCCGCGAGGTGCTGGCGGAACATGGGCTTACCCTTAACGAGGATCATATCTTCCGGGCAAAACCGAGCGAAGCGGGGGGCTATGCAGTAGCCCATGAGATCGCCTCCAGATCTCCACGCCCGTCGGCAATCGTACTGGTCAATGAGATCCTGGTTACAGGGCTCTACAAGGGGTTCGAGGACGCTGGCATTAAGCCGGGCAAGGACATTGCGATCATCGGTCGTTACAGTCCCCAGGCTCAGTACCTCTCTCCGGCCTTGACCTGCTTTACGTTGTCTCTTCGTGATCTGGGGATCAGCCTGGCGGAGCATCTGCTGTCAGTCATACCCGACTATCAGTCCCACTACGTCGGACAGACACCCCGCGTGATCTGGCCTATGACGTTGATCGAGGGCACAAGCGGCTGAACGGCCTCAGTCTGCGCCGCTGTCTCCGGCCATTGCCGAGCACCAAGTGCGTTCAGGCCGCTTCTGCCTACTCGTCGCCAGCAGATGCCACTGGCATCTTTTCAAGTTGGGAGAGTAGCGCCACCAGCTTCGGTGTCATCTCGCGGATTTCCACGATATGCGCTTCGCTCAGGCGACCCAGCAGCTCCTCGGCCTTGTCCGTTAGTCGAACGGTCTGGCGCCGTCGATCCTCCTGATCCACCTGTCGCGCTGCGAGGCCACCGTCAACAAGCCGGTTGATCAGTTCCGTCGCGGTATGAGGGGCGATAAGGAGCCGTTCGGCGAGCATTCCGACCGTCATCGGTTTGCCGTTGCGATTGCCTTTTATCGCCAGAAGCGCCTGGTGCTGCTGGGGCGGCAATCCTTCTACCTGTGCGGCGGATGCACTGAAATCCATGAACTGCCGAAGCGCATAACGGAGGTCGGCGAGCGTTTCGTAATCTACCTGCCTGAGCCTACTAAGCTTTTTCATCTGCTCTCCGTTTTCGTCAGTAGCAGTCAAAGCATCCATGTCATGCGCTGCATCTTCTGGCGGTCCTGCAGGACCCGGAGCGCCTGCATCAATTCCGGCGCCATCTTCCGGATCTCGAATAGATGGGCACTTGCCAGTCGGTCAAGGGCATCCTCCGCCTTGGGTGTGAGACGAATAACGTGTTTGGCGCGACCCACGGTTGACGGCCCTGCCTCGACATAACCTTCGTCGATCAGTTGCTGAATAAGGTCATCCACCAGTCTACCGGTCATCAGGAGGCGCTCGGCCAGCATCCGCGCGGTCATCTGTCTGCCGCTCGGCAAGCCCTTTATCGCCAGCAGCGCCTGATGCTGCTGCGGCTTGAGACCGAGCTTATCCGCCTCTTGCGCGCTGAACTGCCGGAACCGGCGGATACTATAACGCAAGTCGGCGAGTGCTTCGTAATCTCCCGCGGTGAGACGTTCCTGATGTTTCATGATCATGCTGCTCCCGGATTTACGGCTTGATTTACATCGTATCACGATATATTCGACATGCTCAAGCCACGCCCGTTTCCGACCCGCCAAAGGAAAGCCATGTCGCAGCATCAACCCGGCAACCGACCGCACGACTTCACAGGAGGACTTTCGAGGCGCGAGGCAGGAGACTTCACCACGGACAAGCGTGTTCTCGTCCTGGTCGGGATGTCGATTGTCGTGGGCACCGGCGGCGCGTTCGCGGCATGGTGTCTTGTGAGCCTGATTGCGCTGGTCACCAACATCGTCTGGTTCGGCCATATCGGTATAGAACCGGCCTCGCTCGCAGGCGTGCCGCGGTCCCCGTGGATCTTGCTGATTCCTCCCTTGGGAGGATTTGTCATCGGTCTGATAGCCCGCTTCGGATCAGAGAAGATCCGAGGTCACGGCATTCCCGAGGCGATCGAGGCGATCCTCATCGGTGGCAGCCGGATGTCGCCCAAGGTCGCGGTGCTGAAGCCGCTGTCGTCGGCGATTTCGATCGGCACGGGTGGCCCCTTCGGTGCGGAAGGCCCTATCATCATGACGGGCGGAGCAATCGGATCGTTGTTCGCGCAATTCTTCCATATGAGCGCCGCCGAGCGCAAGACGCTGCTGGTGGCGGGGGCAGCGGCTGGCATGACGGCTATCTTCGGTTCGCCGATCGCAGCAGTCATGCTCGCCGTCGAACTCCTTCTGTTTGAATGGAAACCTCGCAGCTTCATCCCCGTTGCCGTCGCAGCGTGCGTCTCGATATGCTGGCGGCCGATGTTGTTCGGCACGGGGCCGCTGTTCCCCACGCACTATGACATCGCTCTGCCATGGTGGGGCATTTTGGCCTGTGCCGCGATCGGCATCGTATCGGGTCTGCAATCCGGGCTGCTCACCACTCTGCTCTACAAGATCGAGGATCTCTTCGAAGAGCTTCCGATACACTGGATGTGGTGGCCGATGCTCGGCGGCATCGTGATTGGCGTCGGGGGGTTGATCGAACCTCGCGCCTTGGGCGTCGGCTACGACATTATCGACGGCCTGCTCAACAACAAGTTGCTCGCCTCGACCGTCCTGACCATCCTCGTGGTCAAGACCTGTATCTGGCTATTCGCGCTGTCTTCCGGGACCTCCGGCGGGGTCCTCGCCCCTCTCCTGATTTTCGGCGGCGCCCTTGGCTGGCTTGTCGGTCTGGTTATGCCGGGTCACGATCCTGGCTTCTGGGCCTTGCTGGGCATGGCGGCGATGATGGGCGGGACGATGCGCGCGCCGCTGACGGGCACGTTCTTCGCGGTCGAGATCACGGGGGATATAAACACCTTGGTGCCGCTTCTGGCAGCGACGGTGGTCGCCTATGCCGTGACGGTCCTGCTCCTGCGCCGTTCGATCCTGACCGAGAAGATTGCGCGACGGGGGCAACACATCACCCGCGAATACGGCATCGATCCGTTCGAATTCACAAGGGCCGGTGAGATCATGATCAAGGAGGTGGACACGCTGCCGGCGACAATGACGGTAAGGGACGCCTGTGACCTCTTTGCGTCTCCGCAAAAAACCCACCGCATTTACCCCGTGATCGACAGCGCCGGGCGCTTGGCGGGGGTTGTGTCCCGAGGCGACGTACTTGGCTGGCAGGGGAAAGCCGAACTGGCGGAGCAAACGCTTGCCGAACGGGTTTCGGACGCTTCGGTCCCGGTTTGCCATCCGGAAGACACGGTCGGTTTCGTCGCAGATGTAATGCTTTCAACCGATACCGGACGGGTTCCGATCGTCGATCCCGTCAGTGGAAAATTGTGCGGGCTCGTTGCGCGAAAAGATCTTCTGCGCCTGAGAAGTTTGCTGCGAACCTCGGAATTCGAACGACGGCCATATCTTTCGACGACGACGCGAAATCACGCGAGCATGGGCAAAGACGCCGGCGTTGGACAAGCCGCGCAACGAAAAGAAATTGATTGAACCGTTGGCCACTTCGGCCCGATCAATGCCGCGTTCGTGTACATGTCCGCTCGTGAATTTCTTGATATACATCGCCTCACGACATACATTCGATGGGTGAGGAGAACGCCACGTTTTCGCATCCTCCTCCTCCTCCCCGGCATCCATTGATGAGGAGCATAAGGTATGAGCGACCACAGGAATGTGCCCAGTGTTTTGCAACGAATGACTGACGATGTTGAGGCCGGCTACGGCTCCACCGTCCTATCTTCGCCGACCGCAAAGATGGATTTCCTTCGTGCCCAACTTGCTCAGCGAGGTCTGGCTTCAGAACGCATGAGTTGGAGATTGCTTCTGCTCGAATGGCAATACGATCTCGCGGTTCTCTTCGGGAATCTCGGTGATTGGATAAGGTATATCGATCGGCGCTTCAAATCCGACTGACGTATAGAAGTCTTCGGCCTGATTTTCGAGCTTGCCATATCGATCTCAGCCCCGACGGAAACCGCGCGCGGATGCGGCGGATTTCGGCAATAGGCTGTTAAGCCTAAGGATATCGCGACACGCCTCTATAAGCTCTCCTTAATAGTCGATACGTATTGTAGGCCTGCGACAGATCAGCGGCGGAATGGTAGGCGATCTTCATTGGCGACAGCATTTCCCCTACAGTTACACTCGTCTTCACTGCCCGCGGCTCCGGACGGAGATGCGGTTTCGATGGCAATTGCCCAAAATACCGCTCATCGACGGACGACAGTTCTTGTCATCGGCGCAGATGCAGCCAAGCTGGATCTCAGTCAGCTGCCGGTGGAAAACATTGAGATCTCGGTTGTCTCCCCATGCGACACCCTGGAGAACCTACAAACAGTCGTGGAGGCGTCACACCCTCACCTTATCCTGCTCGACATCACATTTGCAGATTTGTGCGGCGTCCAGACCTGCCGCAGCCTGAAGCTTAGTTCGGGGACATCTGAAATACCGGTGATCCTAGTCACTCCTGAGGGCGATATCGAAGGACGGATCGCCGGGTTTGAGGCCGGTGCGGTTGACTGTGTCTCAAGCATGATCGACAGCAGGGAACTTGGCGCGCGCGTGAATGCACAACTGGCGTCAAGCCGCGGCCGCAAGCAGATTCTTGGCCACGAACAACAGCTCCGCATCGCACTCGCCAGCATGAGCCAGGGGGTTTGCCTCTTCAACGCCGACGGCACGCTGGCGCTATCCAACAGTCGCTACGCCGAGGTTTACGGCGTGGACCCAGCCTTGATCCACCCTGGGCAGTCGCTCGAAGACATCCTAAAGCTGCGGAACGAAGTCGGCGCCGTCCCGACGATGTCCACGGAGGAATATCTCGCATGGGCGGAAGACACGAACGCCGCGGGGTCGTCGCAGGTCTGGGTAAAAGAACTTAGATCGGGCAAAGTCATCCGAGGCTGCCATCAGCGCACCGCCGACGGGGGATGGGTGTCGACGCATGAGGACGTTACCGAGGCGCGACTAGCCGAACGATCCCTTGCTCAGGCTCATGCCCAGGCCGAACACGCAGAGCAGGAGGCGCGGGCAGCGCATGCGCGCCTGCTGGCCGCCTTCGAAGTCGTCCCCGAAGGCTTGGCACTGTTCGATGAAGACGATCGATTTGTGATGTGGAATCGCCGCTACGAGCAGCTTTACGCCGATAGCGGCGCGCCCCTCGTCAAAGGCATGGGTTTCGAGGACAGACTTCGCAGCGGGCTGCAGCGTGGCCAATATCCCGAGGCGATCGGCCGTGAGGAAGAATGGCTGACCGATCGGTTGGCCCGTCACGCAGAGCCGAAGAGTGCTCATGAGCAGCGCCTGCCGGGGAATCGCTGGGTGCGGATCGAGGAAAGACGCGTCTCGGGTGGCGGAAGCGTGGGGATTCGCGTCGACATCACCGATCTCAAGATGCGCGAGGCTTCCTTCCGGCTATTGTTCGAAGGAAACCCTTTGCCAATGTGGGTTCAAGACCGGGAGAGCCTCCAGTTTCTCGACGTCAACCAGGCGGCTCTTGATCATTACGGCTATGATCGTGACCTTTTTCTTTCCATGACACTCTTGGACATCCTTCCGCCGGAGGATTGGGAAAGAATGAGGGTCGCGGCCACCGCCGCAGAGCATGGCCGCGAAGCCAATCGGTCTCAGCGGCATCGGACAGCTCGCGGAGCCGAAATCGAGGTCTTTATCTACTCAAGCCAACTCGCCTTCGACAGTCGTCCGGCGTCGCTGATTGCCGCTGTCGACGTCACCGAGCGGAAACGGGCGGAACGGGCGCTGCTTCAGCACCGCGATGATCTCGAGGAAACAGTGCGCAGCAGAACCGCGGAAATCGCGCGCCAGGCTGCGGAACTCGAACGGATGCTTGATCAAGAACGGCAGGTCAACGAGTTGCAGCGGCAATTCGTTTCGATGGCGTCTCACGAATTCCGGACTCCGCTTTCGATCATCGACGGCGCGGCGCAGCGTCTCGTCCGCCGCAAGAACGCGGTCACACCGGAGTTTATCGGTGAGAAGACGGAGCAGATCCGCGGCGCAGTTTCGCGAATGCTTGAGTTGATGGAAAGCATTCTGGCGGTCGGGCGCTTGGATCACGGTTATATCGATATCGTTCGCAAGCCATGCGCACTGGGCGACATCATTAGGACCTGCAGTGCGCGGCAAGAGAGCATACGCAAATCTCACCGGTTCCTGCTCGATCTGGAGCGGCTTCCCTCGACTATTTATGGCGACGGCGCGGCGCTGGAGCAAGTGTTCACCAATCTCTTCTCAAACGCCGTGAAATACGCGCCGGACTCTCCGAACGTCTATGTCACGGGGTCGCAGCAAAACGACTGTGTCCAGATTACCGTTCGCGACGAAGGCATCGGCATCGACGCGGATGACTTGCCGAAGATGTTTGGACGTTATTTCCGAGCGAGAAGTTCGTCCGGCATCGCTGGCACGGGTATCGGCCTGAACCTGGTGAAGCAGGTGGTCCAGTTGCATGGCGGCGAAATTCACGTCGACAGCGTGAAGGGCGAAGGAACGGTGTTTACGGTCAATCTGCCGATCGCGCGGCCCGAGCAGATGGAGGCGGACACGGCCGGGACGATCGTCCGGACAAACCTGCCGATCGAGGCCCAGGCGTAAAAGTAAAACTGGCGACCCGAGTCCGGTCGGCTCGCTAGCCCGTCTTGTCCCCAGTCATCTGCACCCTAAATCCGGCACATGGACGCCAAGCGAATTATAGGTTCTACCAAATCGGCAACAGCGTCTTCGCGGAAACCTCTGCCGAGGCTGAGTCCGGCCATAGTGGAACAGGTCGAGCGCCTCCTGGGCGGACGCACGCGGGATATCCGGCTCAATGGGGATCTGGCCCGGCTTTTTCGCGAACGTTCCTGGCCGCAGACTGCCAAGATCATCCGCGCGTGGATGATCTGGGTTATCGTGCTCGACGTCCTGACGTTGGGCCTCTACGCAATCCTGCTCCCAATCCAAACCGTGATGACGATGCTGTGGCCGGCATCCCTCCTTCCGCCCGCAGCTCTTGTCGCCGCGATGGTCTTCCTGCGACCGCATGCTTTGTGGCTGCAGGGAGTTATCATTCTCTCGGCGGTCTTTCTCATCCTCCTGTCCGTCGCTTTGGTAGGTGTTCACGCCGGTGGCGAGTTCTACGAACGCCATCTGACCATCATGCTTTTTGTGGCGGTCACCGCCATCATTATATTTCCCATTCCGCTTGGTTGGGCGATGGCGATCAGTGCTTTTGCTCTCGGTATCTATTTTGTTTTTCAACTGCACAATCCGAACATCCAGGTGGGAAGTGCTCTCGCCGGAACGCTGTTTTTCGCGAGCGGTGTCGTAGCAACCATCGTTGCCCGACGCACCGCAACGATTCTGGCTCACAAGACCTTCCTGCTCGAGTTACGAGATCGAAGTCGCCTCGCGGAGCTAACTGACGCCAATTCCCAGCTGGAACTGCTGGCCCGAACCGACCCGCTGACCGGCGTCGCCAACCGGCGTTCGATGATGGAGACGCTCCATCAGTTCTGGAACGCCGACCTTAAACAAACGAGCGGTGCGGCGATGCTGATGTGCGATGTCGACGACTTCAAACGCCTCAACGATAATCTCGGGCATGCCGAAGGCGACCGATGCCTGGTGAAAGTCGCCGGCATCATCCAAAGCAGTATGAGAGACGAGCGAGACCAGGTCGCCCGTTATGGAGGGGAAGAGTTTCTCGTCTTCCTCCCGGGCGCCGACGAACAGGAGGCCAGGGTGATCGCAGAGAGAATCCGCAACAGAGTAGAAGCTGCGTCTCTTCCAAACCCCACCTCTCGCGTCGTTCCTTATGTCACTGTCAGCATTGGAGTGGCGATATTGATGCAAGATTGCGGGCTGGTGTCGGCGGAACATCTTCAGCGCCAGGCGGATGCGGCCCTCTACCTTGCCAAAAAGGCCGGCCGCAACTGCCTGGTGGTCCATTCTCCAGAGACCGGCCAGGCCTCCGATTGACCTGCCGGCTCCCCGTATCGGGTCTTCAAGTCAAAGACCATGAAGGACGATTGGCGCCGCCCCGACGGAAGCCTGCGGTTCCGGATTTGGCTATGCCGGATCAAAGTCGATAACCGCGACTTCGTGATCCGCGATGGCCGGCACCTCGAAAACAAGCTCGGTGCCCTGCGTTATGGCCGGAACAGAGCGGCCGCTTACGGTCAGGCGGATGTTAGAGGATATTATTCTCGAGCCGATGCGCAGGCGGACCGTGATCGGACCAACGGGCAGAAGTTCGTCCTGTCGTCCCGGCATTTTCGCCATGATCAGGCGGTTGTTGAGATGCAGGACATAGCGACCTTGCTGCTCGTAAAGCGCCGGGCTTATGACACCGTGCCCACCTTCGAGCGACACCAGTTGCCGATCACGGAGAGCCCAACGAACAGCGTTGGCGATGATCGTCGCATGTTCCGGATGCTCGTCGCGGGCAAAACACCGGTCGAGATCGCCAACCAACCAGATCAGCTTGCTGCCGCTGGCCGGCTCGCGGAGCGTGATCATCGGTAGATCCGACCGGGGCTGGCGCATCCAGGAGGTTTCCGGCGGATAGATCGGGAATTCGGGAACGAAGGTCGCCAGGACCGCCACGTCATCATCGACGCCGACGACGGGAAGGAAGCCGCCGAACGGGATCGTGTCCGTTCCTTCCAGACCGCTCAACAGCGGATGACGTATTCCGACGGCAGCCGGCGCCGTGCTATCCGTCGGGCCATAAAGGGCAGCCCGCAGTTCCGGGACAAGGCGGAGATAGGTATGTCTTGCGGCGACCTCGATATCCGGGTTGGCGAGCTCCTGTCCGCCCCGTGACCCGCTGCCACGGTGCACGCCAAAAAGATCCGCCAGTGCAAAATCTCGCCTCTGATCGCCTGAAACATCATAGAGGCTGGTTTCCGACGTGGCGATTACCGAGCCACCCGCTTGCGCGAATGCCTTTACGGCGTTCACCTGATCGTCTGACATCGCGCCGAGATTGGGCAGAATGAGGACGCCGACGCGGCCGATCGCACCAGCCACGTCATCGGCGTGGATCGGCAAATAGGTGATCCCGGCGCGATCGAGGGCACGGATCGCTCCCCTGTAGGGATTCATCGTGCGGTCGTTGGCTTTGTCCTGGCCGTGGAAGTCGTGGTTGTCCTGCGACCACACCACGCCCACATCGGCCAGCGGCTTGCGATTGAGAAGAATATCCTCATTGGCTTCATGCCAGGAAAAGATCGGCTCTGCGCTTTTGTACTGGCGCCGGTCTTCGTGGAGTGAGCCGATATGGTGCCACCACGGCTGGATGCCCCCGGCAAAGCCGGCCGACGACCATAACCTCACCTCGACCGCGGGCATGCTTGCGAGCCGGAAGGCCGGGCTTCCGAGTTGGTATTGCGGCATGCTTTCTGGAATGAGCTTCTCCCAACCGCCCACTTCATGCAGCCGCTTGCCCGCTTCCGTATTATCGGCAAACCCATCCACGGGATTGCGGCGCTGGTGGTCGAGCATGACGATTTCGGTGCGCGCGAGAATGGCTTTCAGATCGATGAAGCGCGAACTGTTGTTCAGCACGTCGCCGCTGATCATGCCCATCCATCGGCAATGTTTGCCGCCGGCTTTCATCGTGACGGAGTTGTTAAGTTCCCAGATGTCGGTGCGACGCTGATAGTTCCAGCGCACCCATCGCCGATAGCGCTCGTCGGACCAGTCTTGAGCAGACGGCAGATCGATGCCGGCATGGGCGCGGAACTGCTCTGCGCAATGCCGGCAATGGCAGATGTTCTTGCGCGGAATACCGGCCCAGCTGTTGTCGGCAAAACCGTCCGGATTGCTGTGTTCGATAATCTCCTGCATGACCTGCGGCAGATATTCCCAATAGTAGGGCGAATTGATGCAGGTGATGTATTTGTCCGCCTGACGATATGGCTTTCCGGTCGCGTCGACACAAATCCAATCCGGATGAGCGCGGTAAAAGTCTTCCGCAACCCGGTTCGAATCCATGCGGGCTATCACCTTCAGCCCCGTTTCCCGTGCATCCTTGACGATTTCGCCGTAGAGGTCCCTTTCCCCAAGCGTGTGAGCGCGATGATGAAGCGGGAAAGCGGAAGGATAATAGGCAACAATGCCGCCGGCATTGACGATCACGCCTTGGATGCGCGTGTTTTTCCAGTGGGCCCGCCACCAGGCGCCATCGTAGCGATCCGGATCGATCTCGACCAGGTTGGTCTGTCCCCAACGTGTTGTGGTTCTGTACCAGGGTTCTTCAGCCATTAAATATCCTCCCTTGGCCTGCCGGCTTCCTCTGCGATCAACCTCTTGTCTGCCGATCCGCGCGGCGCCTCCTCGACGCGCTTGCTCAGATCATATCCGTCCACCCAACAGGTGTTTCGCGCGGCAAGGGTTCAGCGATCGTCGCCTGCAGTACGCATCTGTTGGGGAGCCGCAGCATCGTCGTCCCGCACCGGTTGCGCCTTGCGATCGGTGCTGGCGCGCTTGACGATGTCGAACCCGACGTCAACGATGCGCTCATCGTCCGGCTCGCCGTCCAGCTGTCGGCGCAGGGCAACCACCGCGTCGTGTCCGACGGTCCAGCGATGTGTTCTGACACTCGACATGGCGGGCGACGCCGCCTCCATGAAATCCTCGTCGTTGAACCCGGCGATGCCGAAATCATTCGGAACCGACAAACCGCGGGCCTGGCACTCGAAGAGAGCGCCAAGCGCCAGCACGTCGTTGTTGCAGAAAACCGCATCCATACGGGGCTCCCTGTTCCAAAGCTCGCTAAGCAGTTCCCGACCCATTGCGGGCGTCGAATATTGATGCTTGTCCCAACTGCCCCGCAGCGCCAGCGCACCAAGATCACCGGCTGCGTTCGTCAATCGCGGATCGAATACCCCGGCCTCCTTGAGCGCTTCGACGTAACCCGACAGACGCCCCTTCGAACGGCTGTTCATCCAACCGCTGAGAAAACCGATACGGCGATATCCGACTTCGATGAGATGTTGGGTCATCGCCTTGGCGGCGTTGTGATGGGAAAATCCGATGATCTTGTTGACCGGATTGTCGGACAGATCCATGATCTGGATCACTGGGCAGTTGGCTTTTTCCAGCATCCGCCGGGAAGCGGCATTCTGGTCAATGCCCGAGACGATCAGGCCGGCCGGCTTGTGCCGGAGAAGTTCAGCCAGAAGTCGCTCCTCCTCGTCCAGATCGTAACGCGTGTTGCCGACCTGGATGTGCAGCCTCGTATGGCCTATCCCGTCATAGATGCCGCGCAGGACATCCGCGAAGATGTGCTGGGTCAGGGAGGGAACGAGAACGCCGACCACATCGCTGCGGGTGGATGCCAGGGCCCTCGCATTGAGATTGGGAACATAGCCAAGCTCGCGGACGGCGGTATCGATCTTTTCCCGAAGCATATCGGACACCAGCGATGGATCGCGCAGGGCCCGGGAGACCGTAATCGCTCCCACACCCGCCAGTGCGGCCACGTCGGCTATCGTGGGTCTACCGTCAGTCCGGCGTTTCGACATCTAAGGCTCCATCAAGTGAATGTCCGACGGCGTCGCATCTGCAGAGATGTTTGCCGCACGGCCATGTTTGCGATGGCCGGGATGTTATCCGCGTTGCCCGAGGTAATCCATTTGCCCTGCCGGACCTTTCGGCCTTTGTCTCCGCGCATGCTAAAAAATCGCTCTTCAGTGCTTGACGATCCGTCGATGGCAGCGCTACCATCGGATTGCATTGTTCGTCAACCGTCTTGTGCCGTGGAGGCGGAACAGGGTTCGGTACGCCCAGGGAGGGAGTGACATGGCAATATCTCGGCGCATGTTTATCGGCCGCACGGCTGCAACTATTGCTGGTGCAAGCATAGCGACCAGTTTGGGCGGATCTGCTTTCGCACAGGCATCAGACACGCTGCGGCTGGCCTTTGCCGCCCGCGGCGTACGCACCATAGATCCGGCACGTTCGATTCAGGGCGCCGACGAATGGGCCATCATTCATATCTTCGACAAACTGGTCGAAGTGCCGCTCGGGCATTTCCCGACCAGCGTCGCCGAGGTCCAGCCAAGCCTTGCGACCAGCTGGTCGGTGACACCGGACGCCAAGAGCTGGACATTCCAGCTTCGCCAGGGCGTGAAATTCCACAAGGGCTACGGCAACCTGACGTCAGACGATGTGAAATTCACGTTCGATCGCCTGCGCAACGACAAGGCACTGGGCGGCAACCGCGTCCTGTTCGACAATATCGCGGACGTCAAGGTGGACGGTCCGGCGACGGTGATCTTCACCCTCAACCAGCCGGACCCGCTGTTCATCATGGGCCCGCTCAGCCATTATTCGTCGAGCATCATTTCCCGCAAGGCGCTTGAGGAAAAGGGGGCGCCGGCCTTCGAAAAGGATCCGATCGGAACCGGGCCTTACCAGCTCGCCAGCGTCGAAAGCGATCCCTCACAGGGCGTGAAGCTGACCGTCAACAAGGACTATTTCGGAGACGCGCCGGCAACTCCCAATCTTCAGATCCGCTATATCGCCGATACCACAGCCCGGACGCTGGCCCTGCTGTCCGGCGACGTCCACATGATCGAAGGGGTGCGCGCGCCGGGCTGGGTGCCGTCAATCCAGCAGCGGAATGCCAAGCTGCATTTCGATGTGGCTTCACCGGGCAGCTTCTTCACAGTGTCCATGAACCTGACTGTCAAACCTTTCGACGATATCCGCGTTCGGCAGGCCATTGCCTATCTGATCAATCGCGACGAACTCGCGAGCGCCATGGCACCGGTCAGCCAGCGCACGTATGGCCTCAATCCGCCGTCGTTTCTCGGCGGTTTCACCGCCGATACCATACCGGCGGCCGTGCGCTACGACCACGATCCGAAAAAGGCCAAGCAACTGCTGGCCGAAGCAGGCTTTCCGAACGGGCTGTCTTTCAACGCCTATACCTCGCAGCGAGAAGACTATTCCTCGGTGATGCTGATCATCCAGGAACAGCTTCGCGCCGGCGGCGTGGAGATGAAGCTGGACATCAAGGACCACACGGCCTTCCATGCCGACCAGGCGAAGGGCACCAATACGATGTTCCAGCGCTCGGCAGCCTATCCTCCGGTCCCGACCCAGGCGATCATCGAGCAGCTGACGACCGCCGCTGAGGTCAAGTCCGACGGCTCGGGCGGTCCGAACTTCAGCCACTACGGCGTTGCCATTCCCGGCATCGACGAGATGCTGAAGAAAGCGATGCAGGAGCCCAATCTCGAGAAGCGTGTGAAGCTGGTCCAGGAGATCGAGGTCAAGTTCCTGACCGACATGCCGCTCCTGCCGATCAGCGACAACGGTTATCTGGTCGTGCGCGCGGCCAATGTCGACCTCGGTTACGAACTCAAGTCGGGTTACGCCCACTGGCGTCTGACAAGAGCGAAAATCGGCTGATCGACGCCGCGTGACTTCCAAACGACGACACCAACCGGGAACTCTTCCGGTTGGTCCGACCATGGCCAGTTCAAGACATTCGTTTGCCGGGACGGCGAAGGCCGCGGAGCGCAGGCAATTGCCGCCGCATTCAACGACGAATGGTTTCATATTCTAAGGATGACGTTATGACTGCACCGACTTCGGTCACCATTGTTCTGCCTGATGCGGATGACGCCGCGCTTCATCCGGTCCGTTGGGCGGCGACCGAACTGCAGGCGGCCCTTGCCCGCCGCAATGTGCAGGCTCAAATCGCAAGCGCCGCACAATCGGGAACGATCATCACCGTCTCCGGAGCCGGTCTCCCCGGGAGCCCCGACATGGCGGTCGACCTGCCGGAGACACCGGAGAGCTTCGTTCTTACCCGGCAAGGTGATCGCATCTCGGCCTGGGGCTCCGACATCGGCGGACTGGTCTTCGCTTTGACCGAACTCGCCGACCGTGTGCAGTTTGCGTCCGGAGTGGATCTCTTCGAGGGAACCTATCCCCTTGTCGAGCGGCCATCCGCCCGCGTGCGCAGCATGAGCCGGATGTTTTGCAGCGAACAGGAAGACAAGGTCTGGTTTTACGACCGCCAGCAGTGGCGCGATTATCTCTCGATGCTCGCGACAAATCGTTTCAACCGTTTCTCGCTCGCGCTCGGCTTCGGATACAACTACCCTTATCACAACCCCTGGATCACCGACGTCTACTTCTATTTCCCCTATCCATATCTGCTCGACCTTCCAGGCCATGACGTGAAGGTGGTGGAACTGCCGGAGGACGAGCGCGAGCGCAACCTCGACATGCTCAAATTCATCGGCCGGGAAGCCGCCAGGCGCGGCCTTGAATTCCAGCTTGCGCTGTGGACCCAGCGATATGATTTCGATGACGTACCACGCGCCAACTATACCGTCCGCGGCGTCACCAAAGACAATCTCGCACCCTATTGCCGCGACGCGATCACCACGCTTCTGAAGGAAGTACCGGAAATCACCGGCCTTACCTTTCGGGTGCATGTGGAAGGCGGCATCGCCGAGGGCGAATACGGTTTTTGGGAGGACGCGTTCGCCGGCGTTGCGGCTGCCGGCCGGCCCGTCGAAATCGACATGCACGGCAAGGGTCTCGACCACAAGATGATCGGGATTGCCCGTGACAGCGGCATGCCGATCGCCGCCTCGCCAAAATATCTCGCGGAGCATATGGGACCGCCCTACCACCAATCGGCAATCCGCGAGAAGGAATACCCGCCGGAGGTTGCTCGCAGCGAACGGGAGCAACTGAGTGAGGGGTCGCGAAAATTCCTGCGTTACTCGTATGGCGATCTGCTGACGGCCGACAAGGACTACAAGGTCATCTACCGCATCTGGCCTGGCACGCAGCGCGTGCTCCTGTGGGGAGATCCCGAATTTGCAGCGGGTTACGGCCGCAGCTCGATGTTTGCCGGGTCGGACGGCGTGGAATGGTGCGAGCCGCTGGGCTTCAAGGGCCGCATGGGGACAGGCATTCCGGGCGGACGCTTCAACTACCAGAAACAGGGCTATGCCACGCGGTACGATTGGCAGAAATACGACTATCAATATCGGGTCTGGGGTCGGTTGCTCTACAACCCCGATGCGCCGCGCGAAAGCTGGATGCGTTATCTCCAGCAGGTCTGCGGCGATGCCGCCGAGGAATGCGAAAAAGGCATGTCCTGGGCAAGCCGTGTTCTGCCGCTGGTCACTCTCGCGCATGGGCCATCCGCCTCGAACAACCACTACTGGCCGGAGGTCTACACCAACCTTGCGCTCGTCGAAGGCTCCGGTCGACGCGCCTATGGCTTCGACATGGAAGGTCCGGTTCGGTTCGGCAATGCACCGACATTCGATCCGACGCTGTTTGCCAATGCGCGTGAATATGCCGAACTGCTGCTCGCCGGAGAACCGTCGCATCGCTTTACCCCGCTGGATGTCGCCGATTGGCTGGACGAGATGGCAAATGGCGGCGAAAGCGAAGTCCTGAAGGCCAACAGCGCGTCCAGCTTCGGCAGGATTGCCGTCCAGAGAATGCTCGTCGATATCCGGATCTGCGCCGGGCTGGCGCGGTTTTTTGCGGAGCGCTTCCGGGCAGCATGCTGGGCTGAACTGTTCGTCGCCACCAAGGTCACGCCGTTGATGGACCGCGTTATCGACCATGCAAGACGTTCGCTGATGGCGTGGGAAAAGATCGCCGATATCTCGCGCGATCTTTACGCCGATGACCTTACCTATGGTCCGCAATCATGGCTGCGTGGATCCTGGCATTCAAGGTTGCCGGAAATGCAGGCGGAAGTGGCCGATCTGGAGTCGCTCCGCGGCGGCGGTTGCTATGAGAGCGTTGAGGCAAGCCCGAAGGCCGCAGCGGCAATCGCCGCGCTGGAGGCACGTTTTCCGGTTCTGTCCCGCCCCTCCGGCGTGACCGGTGCGCCGACCTTCAAGCCGGGCGCCGATTTCGAAGTCCGGTTCGATGGAAAGGCGGAAGGTGAACCGACCCTGCACTACCGTCACATCAACCAGGCAGAACGGTGGAAGTCGCTTCCGATGAAGGACCAGGCCGGAGGTTTTGCCGCCACCGTGCCGGGCAGCTACACGCAATCGCGATATCATCTGCAATATTTCGTCAGCTTTCGGCAAAATGGGCGCTCTTGTCTGTCGCCGGGATTGCAGCCGAACCTGTCCAATGAGCCTTATTTCACGTCGTTACAAAATTGAGGCTGGCTGTCGGCGGTTTGCTGCGTGAAAATAGCGTGTTCCGGAATGCGAGGAGGCAGGATCGGAACCGCGACCAGGGAGGAGGAACACACCATGGCGCGATATTTGCTGCTGAGACTGGCCGATGCCATTCCCACGGTTCTGCTTGTGCTGACGCTCGTCTTCATCGCCATGCGCATCTTGCCCGGCGACCCGGCGATCGCGGCCCTGGGGGACATGGCAACACCCGAACAGCTGGAAATCTTCCGCGAGCGGATGGGGCTCAACGCCCCGCTGTGGATGCAATATTTCAGCTTCCTGTGGGGGATGCTGACGCTCGACTTCGGCACGTCGCTGATGAACAACCAGTCGGTGCTCAGGCTGATTGCCTATAACCTGCCCTATACGATCGAGTTGACGATCGTCGCCATGATCATGGGGGTCGGCGTCGGGATTCCACTCGGCGTGCTGGCCGCGACACACAGGAACAAGGCACCGGACGCCGCCGTTCGCGGTTTCTCGCTACTGGGCTATGCCGTGCCGGACTTTTACCTCGGCGCCCTGCTGTTGATCACCTTTTCGCTGAACATGGGGTTATTTCCGATCAATGGCGGCGGCGAAGGTTTTGTCGACCGCATGCATCACGTCTTCCTGCCGGCCTTAACGCTCGCCATGGTCAAGGCCGCGTTCATCGGACGACTGACGCGAACCTCTCTGCTGGAGGTGTTCGGCAAGGACTATATCCGCACCGCACGTGCCAAGGGCGCACGGGAACGTCGGGTCATCTACCGGCACGGCCTGCGCAATGCGATGCTTCCGCTCACCACAGGTATCGGCCTCAGCATGCTTGCGACCCTGTCCGGGTCTGTCGCGATCGAACTGGTTTTCAACCGGCCGGGGATCGGCAAGCTGCTCATCAGCGCCATAGCTGAACGTGACTACGCGGTCATCCAGGGCGGTGTTGTGATTTTCGCGCTGTTCGTCGTGCTCATCAACCTCCTGATGGATCTCGTTTACATCGTCGTCGATCCCAGAATCCGGGTGCAGTAAATGGTCGTCACCACCGAAAACTCGCAGCTCTCCTCACCCTTGCTTGCCCCGGAACCGAAGCCGCTCAGCCAGATCGGCTATACGTTGTTCTCGCGCCCCTCGACCATCATAGCGTTCATGGTCGTGCTGATCTTTATTGTAGTGGCGATCTTCGCGCCGCTCCTCGCGCCATATGATCCGCTTGCCCAGAGTATCCTCAAGATCAACCGGCTCCCCTCTGCCAGCAACTGGCTCGGCACCGACCAGTTCGGACGCGACGTGCTCTCGAGAATGATCCACGGCTCCCGCAATTCGTTGATTTTCGGCCTGATTTCTCCGGTACTGGCGGCGATCTGCGGGACTGTCCTCGGCGTCGTCGCAGGGTATTTCGGCGGCATTATCGATCGGGTGATCTCGCGCCTGATCGACCTGCTGCTGGCTTTTCCCGAACTGCTGCTCGCCATCATGATTGCGGCGGTGCTGGGTGGCGGCTTCTGGAACGTCATAGCAGTCATCACCGTCGCCTTCATTCCCGGCTTCGCCCGCGTGGCGCGCGCTTCGACGCTCGCGGTCAAGCAGGAGCCCTATATCGAGGCGGCCACGGCGATCGGCCTGCGCACGCCGGTCATCATCTTCCGTCACGTCATTCCCAATATCGCAGCACCGATCGTGGTCCTGATGACGCTCTGGGTCGCCTCCGCGATCCGCCTTGAGGCATCGCTGAGCTTCCTTGGCATCGGCACCCAACCGCCGAACCCGAGCTGGGGCAATATTATCCGCGACGGCCTCAACAATCTCTTCGGTTCGCCATGGCCGATTATCGGCGCCGGCTTCGCTATCACCTGCGTCGTCCTCTCGTTCAACCTTCTGGGCGACGTTGTGCGAGACGTGCTCGATCCGGAGATCTCCGAATGACGGTACCCCTCCTGAAGGTCGACAATCTTGCCGTCGAATTCGGCCCGAAGGCCAACCCGATCCGGGTGGTCGATGGCGTGAGTTTCGAAATCCCACCCGGAGGGGCGGTCGGAATCGTCGGGGAATCCGGATCCGGCAAGTCGATCACCTCGCTCTCCATCCTGCGGCTGATCTCCGAACCGCCGGGACGCATCGTGCAAGGCCGTATCGAATTCAACGGGGTCAACCTGCTCGACCTCCCGCGCTCGAAAATGCCCGAAATCCGCGGTCGGGACATCGCGATGATCTTCCAGGAGCCGATGAGTTCGCTGAACCCGGTCATGAAGATCGGCGACCAGATCGGCGAGGCGGTCATGCTCCACGAAGCAATGACCAGCGAGCAAAGGCGCGCGCGTGTCATCGAAATGCTGGGACTAGTCGGCATACCGGATCCGGCCGGGCGCGTGGATTCCTATCCGCATCAGTTCTCCGGCGGAATGCGTCAACGCGTGATGATCGCCATGGCATTGGCCTGCAATCCGAAACTACTGATCGCCGACGAACCGACGACGGCGCTCGACGTAACCATCCAGGCACAGGTTCTCGACCTGATGCACAAGCTGCGTCGCACGCTGAACACCGCGGTGCTGCTGATTTCGCACGATCTCGGCGTTATTGCGGATGTCTGCGAGCGGGTGGTGGTGATGTATGCCGGCAGGGTTGTCGAGGAAGCGGATGTCCTTTCGATTTTCCGCACGCCCAGTCACCCCTATACGCGGGGATTGTTGCAATCGATCCCGCGGCTCGACGACGACCGCGATCGTCTCTACCAGATCCCGGGATCAGTGCCGCTGGCCGGATCGATCAAGACAGGCTGTCCTTTCTACGAGCGATGTTCCTTGCGCATCGAGAAATGCGCCAGGGAAATGCCGCCGATGTTCTCCTTCGGACCGGACCAACGGGCGGCATGCTGGGTGACCGCCGGGCAGGCGGATGCAAAAAAGAAGGAGAGATCCCTGCAATGACCGATCCCATCCTTCGCGTCGAAGACCTCGGCAAGACGTTCGGTTCCGGCCTCGGCTTCAGCCTCGGGAAGCGGGCCGACGAGGTGCGTGCCGTCGACGGCTGTTCCTTCTCGGTCAATCACAGCGAGACGCTGGCGCTTGTCGGCGAATCCGGTTGCGGGAAATCCACCCTCGGCCGCCTTCTGCTGCGGCTGATCGATCCCACAGCCGGCAGGGTCCATTTCGACAATACCGAGCTGACCGGGCTGGCGCCCGCACAGATGCGCGACATGCGCCGCCACCTGCAGATGATCTTTCAGGACCCTTACGGCTCGCTCAGCCCCCGTCGCACGGTGGCCCAGATCATTGCCGAGCCGCTGGATGTGTTCGGCCTGGTCAGGTCCCGGCGCGACCGGCGGGAACGCGTTGCAGACCTGATGAACCAGGTGGGACTTTCCCCGAGCTTCATGGACCGCAACCCGCGGCAGTTTTCCGGCGGCCAGCGCCAGCGCATCGGCATTGCACGCGCGATCGCGGTCGATCCGAAATTCATCGTGGCCGACGAACCCGTCTCCGCTCTGGATGTCTCCGTCCAGGCGCAGATCATCAACCTGATGCAGGACCTTCAAAGGAAGAAGAACTTCTCCTTCCTGTTCATCGCCCATGACCTTGCTGTCGTTCGCCACATCGCCGATCGCGTGGCGGTCATGTATCTTGGCCGGATCGTCGAGATCGGGCCGAAGAAACAGATCTACGGGATGCCGCAGCATCCCTATACGCAGGCGCTGTTATCGGCAGCGCCTGAACCGGATCCCGAACGCAAGGGCAAGCGCATCATTCTGGAAGGCGACGTCCCGAGCCCCAAACGCGTTCCGCCAGGCTGCAGTTTCCATACCCGTTGCCCGATCCGCCAGGAGATCTGCAGCGTCGAGCGACCGCCGCTGCGCGAAGTCGCACCGGGCCAATTGGCGGCCTGTCATTTCGCAAAGCCGTTTCCCATCCCGCTCACCAGGCCGTCTCCGGCGATCCCGGCCTGACGGCGCGTCACGGCAAGTCTCAGGACGGATTGCCGTCATGTTCCGAGCAGCAAAACGCCATCCACCGCAAGTGCGACGCGCTTGCGGGGGATGGCGGATTTGGAACTCGATCGACGACGTCAGGCGGTCTTGGTGGCGCGATGGAAACGCCAGCGGGCGTAACCGCTCTTGACCGGATAGCCGAGGTTGACGCGCTTGTTGCGAGCCACGGTGAAGGAAAGGCTCGATAGCGCGATCAGCGGCAGATCTCGCAGGACCTGCAGCTCGATCTTCTTGCAGAGTTCGAGATAGGTGTTGTAGTCGGTCGCCTGCAGGGCCTGGCTCAGCAGATCGTCGATACCCGGCATCACCACACCGTAGTGGCTATAGGCACCGCCGCCCTTGCCATCCGGCTTGGCTTCCGATTTCGACGAAAGCTGCTGGAAATAGAGCTGGGTCGGGATCGGCGGATAACTGGACGAGTGCATCGCAAGCGTATTCTTGTCGCTGCGATTATCGGCGTGATAGGCGGTATGATCGCCGATCTTCAGGTTCATGCGCATGCCAACACCGCGCAGCTGTTCCTGCACGATCAGCATCGTCGACGCATAGTCTTCGCGCTGGCTGCAATTGCTGTCGAAATCGAAGCCGTTGGGGAAACCCGCTTCCGCCAGCAGCGCCTTCGCCTTTGCCGGATCGGGCTTGTACTGCAATTCCGGCGGCAGGTCCTCCGTCTTGAAACCGGCCGGGAAAAAGTCCGGCTGCAGACCGGCCATGAACCCGCCCATCGGCTTCAGCGCGTCGGCGACAGCGTGACGGTCGATCGCATACATCAACGCCTGGCGGACCTTGAGGTTATCGAAAGGCTTGCGTTTCAGGTTGATGTGGAGCGTGTTGAACGACCCCGGCTGCGTCATGTCGAATTGCAGGGTCGGGTCACGCTGGAGCATGGAATCCACCCAGCCAGGCGCGCGGACGGCCTCGATCATGTCGACATTGCCGGAGAGAAGCGCCAGTGTCCGGGCAGTGGTATCGGCGATGAAAACACATTCGACGCCGGCGATCTTCGCCTTGGTTCCCCAATAGCCCTCGTGGCGCTTCATGGCTTCGCCCCATTCGCTGTCAAAACGGGTGAGTTCATAGGGACCGGTTCCCACCGCATCCGTCATGAATTTCTCGGCACCGATCTTGTCGAAGGCTTTCTTCGAAACGATCGAGGTATTGTTGGAAAAGATCGTCGTACCCAGCAGGTTCACGTCCGGCGTCTTGAGGACGACGTCGACCTCGTACGACCCCTTTGCGACCACATCCGCGACATTCGACATGATGGTCTTATTGGTGCCATCGGCCATAGCGCGCTTGTAGGAGAAGACGACATCCTCCGACGTCATCTCACCGTAACCCTTGTGGAACTGCACGCCCTGACGCAGCTTGAAAGTCCAGGTCTTGGCGTCCGACGACGATTTCCATTCGGTCGCGAGCGTCGGCACGTACTTGTCGGGCGTCGTGGCGAAATCGCCATCTTCCGGCCGGACGAGTTGTTCGTACATCTGCTCCGTCGCCCAGTTGTCGGAACCCTGTGTGGTGAAGTTGGGGTCGCTGGTGCGGGGGCCGCCCGCAGCAATGCCGATCCGAATGACATCGGTGCTCTTCTGGGCATTGGCGGTGCTGGGGATACCCGTCGCGCTCAGCGCCGTGGCGGCTGCCGCCAGTTCAAGAAATTCTCTTCTGTTCAAGCTCATTATCTCCTCCCAAAGACAAGCTTCGCTTTTCAGCTTCGCCGTTTGTCCAATTCGGCGTCGTGGATCACCAGACCGAGACCCGGACCGCTCGGAACTTCGAATTTTCCATTTGACGGTTTTGGCGGATTGGCAAACGCGCCATGCATGCGCGTCGACGGATCGGCGAATTCCGCCGGCTTCGTCAGATGCATGATGGTTGCCAGAACGTGCAGGTTGGCAGCGTGCGCGATGGTCGGCTGGGTCTGATGCGGCACCAGTTCGACGCCGTATGCGTAGCAGATCGCAGCACATTGCATCAGCCCGGTGATGCCGCCCATCTTGATGATGTCCGGCTGCACCATGCGGACACCGGCATTGATGATGTCGATCAGTGCCTGGGTGGTGTAGGTCTGCTCCGCCGCCGACACGGTGATGTCCAGACGCTGCGCGACCTCTCCCATCGCGCGCACGTTATAGTGTTGGACCGGTTCCTCGAACCAGAGGTAACCGAGCTCCTCCAAAGCCCGGCCCACCCGGATCGCTCCACCGACCGAATATTGATTGTTGGCGTCGAAGGCGAGCGGGAAATCGTCGCCGACCAGCTTGCGCACTGCCTTGGCCTTGGCGATATCGCCCGGAATGTCATAGTCCTGCCGAGTGCGGTCGCCGTCCCAGCGGATCTTGATGGCAGCGGGCGTCTCGGATTTCCAGCGCGCCTCGACCGCCTTCACGGTCTCGTCGACGGTGCGTCCGGCATTTCCCCCGATCGAGGCATAGAACGGTATTTCCGTGCGCCAACCACCGCCGAGCAGCTTGAAGATCGGCTGGCCGAAATATTTGCCCTTGATGTCCCAGAGCGCAATATCGAGGGCCGCGAGCGCACCGGTGACGGCCCCTTCCGGGCCAAGCTTCACATATTTATGCAGCAGCTTGTCGTAGAGGACCGCATGGTCCAGAGCGTCAACGCCAACCAGCGAAGATGCAAAATCACGAACCACCCCGAGCGAGTGTTCGCCACCCATCATCGGCGAGGCCTCTCCGTGCCCGACAATGCCGTCGGTGGTCGTCACGCGGACGATGGCGCTACGCCGACCCGGCGGCTCGTTCGGTTCCCAGCTAACCTGGAAAGCCTCGATGGATTTGATCGTCGTCGCCGTCGCCACTGCGCACCTCATTAAAACGAAATCACCCGGTCAAAGCCGGTCCCAAAATCTCGATAGGAGCCATGTCCGTCCATAATGGCCGTTAGCCCGATGCCGACATGCAGTTCGCTGACATCGTACGCCCCTCCCCGGCCGCATCGATCATGTGACCGACTTGATGCCGTCACCCTCTTCCGTCATTGCAGCATTGCGCAGTTTGCATCCGTATGCAAGCGCTGCTTTCCAAAAAATATGGTTGAGGCAGTCATGGGCCGGGAGTGTCATAGGCATAGATCTGGGTGCGCCGAAAGCGCGCGACGAGAAGCCCATCCGCCAGCAGGAATTCCTCGGTCCCCAGATAATGCTTGCCCTTGCGCTGATAGACCTGGGCGACCTGCCCTACCGTTGCAAGCCGCTGGCCGGGCCTGACCTGCGCAAAGTGCTGGGTCTCGATCTCGGTCAAGACGATCGGCGAGGGAAACCGGAAACTATTATGCGCATCTCCCATCGCAAGACGCATGGCGCAGCCGGAGTGGACGATGCCCTCACGCTTGTAGAAAGGTTCGCCCTCTCCGAAAGCGCGCAGAGATGCCTCGAAATCACCCTGGGTCAGCACCCGGTTGGCCGTGGTCAGTGACATGCCCGGACGGAGGCTTCCCACGTCGCCTTTCGAGGGAACCGCCGGTCTCGGAATAGGCGCAAACGCCGATATATCGGGCACGACCGGAGCCGCGTCAGGCAGGCCGACCCAGCCGCTGGCCACCTCTTCTCCCTCCTCGTTGGTCACCGAAACCTGCGCACGGCGCATGGCTGCGTCGCCCTCCAGGATTCCGGCACGGATGAGGAGACGATCGCCGTTATAGACGGGCCGGCGAAAGCGAGCACCCATGCCGCCGCGTCCCGTCCAGGCCTCTCCCCAGGCCTGCAGTGCAACGCGACTTATGTGACCGTAAACGAAAGCCCCCGGAATGAGCGCAGCCTTGTAACCCCGCGCCTGGGCGACGGCATCATCGTGGATCGTGCCGACATAACGCGGGTCGTTGTCGAGCTGGATATCGACAGTCAGATCTCTGGGGAAAACTGGGGGCATATCGTCCTGATCCATCCATCAACCGTCCGGAAAAGGGACCGTGGCCATAACGTCGCCTGCCGAAACGCGGTCGATTTCAAGGGCAGGCAGGGCGAGGATATCTTCGAGGACGTACCGATTGTCTCCGCCGAACTGCGGGGCCGGGCGGCGCTGGCTGCCCGGCGTCCGGCTGAGGTGGATCGGCAGGCCGGGATGACGATGCCGCCCGGCATCCGGATGATTGAGCTCCGTGAAGAACCCCCGATGGGCAAGATAGGTGCTGGAGGCGACATCGGCGGCATTGGCAACCGGGGCGGCGGCGACCCCGGCATATTGAAGAAGCCTTGCGACCGCGTGCTTGTTTCGCACAGCAGTCCACTCGGACAGTATCGCAGTCAGTTCCGTTTCATGGCGCTTGCGTGCCGCGAGATCGGAGAACCGTGGGTCGGTTGCGAGCCCAGGGTGCCCGATGGCGAAACAGAGCGCCTGCCATTGCGCCTGGTTTTCGGCAGCGATGACCACCCATTGGTCTTCGCCCCTTGCCGGAAAAGCGTCATGCGGCGACATGTTCGCAACGCGGTTGCCATCCGGGAGGGGGTCGACCCCGCTTTCGGCCGCCAGCAGGAGTTCCGCGCCGATGAACTGCATCGCCGCTTCGACCTGGGGCACCTCGACATACTGGCCCCTGCCCGTCCGGTCCCGATAATGAAGCGCCGTCAGGATCGCCGCAGCCGCGTTGAAGCCGCCGATCGGATCGAGGTAGGAAGGCCCGCTGTTTTCCGGCTGCCCACCCGGATAGGCCATCATTGCCGACATGCCGGTTGCCATCTCCATGGTTGGGCCAAGCGCCGCGTATCCCGACATCGGGCCGCTGCCTCCGAAAGCAGGGAGCTCCGCAACGATGATGTCCGGCTTGATTGCTGTGAGGCTTTCGTAATCGAGCCCGAGTTTTGCGAGCGTGCCGGGCCTGAAATTGCAGATCAATATATCGGCGACGGCGACGAGCCGGCGCAGCGTACTGCGCCCCTCCTCCGTCTTCAGGTTGAGGATGCAGGAGAGCTTGTTGACATTCTGCGAGTTGAAGAGAAAGGACCGGTCGAACGGGCGGGCGCCCGGTTCGCCATCCGGAAAATTGATCGGGTTCGGCCTCTCCTTGTTGAGCCGCCAGGAATTCACGCGGTTCGGTGATTCCACATGGATTGACTGCGCACCGAAATAGGCAAGGACCCGGCCCGCCATCGGGCCTGCCCAGGCCGTGGTGATCTCAATCACTCTCAGACCATCGAGCGGCGGCACTTTTGAAGATCTCGACGATTGCCGCGGCTGCCGGCTTTTGGCCTCCCAGACCGCGGGATCGATCTTCAGCTTCCCAAGTGCGGGCGCGCCGGATCTGACCACGCGCGGCGTGGCGCTCAAGCGGAACGGCGGGCCAAGGATCAGCCGGTCCTCGACCTTTTCCCAATAGTGTCGGCCGTTCAGGTGACGGTTATGGATCTGCTCGGATGGACGATAGGCTTTTGCGGCAATGACCTGGGCTTTCTGCAGCCGATCCACCAGGTCCTCAGCAGACCAGTTCTCGACCTTGTCCTGGATGATCTCGTAAAGGGTATCCCAATTTGCCCGCCGCACCTGGGGTTCGGAAAAGCGCGGGTCGGTTTCCAGAGGGAGCAGATCGAGCGCGGTGCAGACCGCGCGCCAACGGTGATTGTAGATCCAGATGCAAACCCAACCATCGCGGCACTTCACTTGCCCTGCCGGGATCGTCTGGTCCTGCCTCGTATGGATCGAACCGTTATAGATGTGACGCATGACATAAGGGAAACACATGGCCGCAGCGGTTTCGGCGGCATCGATCGCCACGATCTGGCCGAGACCGCTGGAATGGCGTTCGTGCAACGCCGTCATGATGCCGATATAGGCCGCCTGCCCTGCGGCAAAGGATGCACGCTCGCCGACGCCATAGAGAGGTTCCCGCCCGTAGGCGCCATTGTTGTTCATCATCCCGGACAGGGCCTGAAGAACGATCTCCGGCCCGCGCCACTCCTTCAGCGGCCCGTCGCAACCAAAGGCGGTGACACAGACCGCGATGCAGGCGGGATTGAGGCGCATGACCTTCTCGGGATCGAAATCCTCCGGCAGGATGGCGATGTCCGCCCCGCAAAGCATGGCGTCCAACACCTCCTGCCCACCAGTGCCTGTCCGATCGATGACGACGGAATTTTTGCCGGTGTTCAGATGCCAAAATCGCAGCGAGAGGGTCGGATCGGTCAAGGAAAACGGCGGCATATGCCGGATAGATGAGCCTTCCGGAGGTTCGATCAGCATTACCTCGGCGCCGAAATCCGCCAGCAGCCGCGCGCAAAACTGTCCCGCCAGGGTATCCGAAAAATCGACGACCCGCAGGCCGTCCAGGGCTTTGGACATCCGCGTCTCCACCATCCGATTGTCTGGTCGGGTGTTCTCCCGACCGATGCCGAACCTAACGCGCGTTGCATACGGATGCAAGATCGGGAACTATCTCAATTTTTCATATTGATGGCCGGCTGTTTGAGGCATAGTGAGAAGCGCGCATCGGTTGCAGCCAAACCAAGGGGAGCCGTCATTGAGCAGGAATGAGACCGCCAGCGAAAAAAGCAGACGCAAGCCGATGACGGCGCGTGAACTCGCCCGCATGCTCGGCGTCAGCCAATCGGCGGTCTCACGCGCCTTTACGCCGGGCGCGAGCATCGCCCCCGAGTTACGGGAAAAGATCGTCCGTTTTGCCGAGAACGTGGATTACCATCCCAATGCGATTGCAAGCATGCTGTCGAAGAGCCGCACGAATATCGTCGGCATCGTCATCTCCGATATGCAGAACCCGTTCTATCCGGCGCTGATCGAGCAGCTATCGCGCGCCCTGCAGCGCATCGGGCTGCAGAGCCTGATGTTCAACATCACCAGGGGCACCGATCTCGAGGAGCAGCTTTCGGCGCTGAGGCGCTACAATGTCGATGCGGTCATCATCATCTCCGCGACCATCCTGTCCGGCCCGACGCTGCAATGGGCAACCGACGGCAGGGCCGCGATCCTGATCAACCGCGTGGCGGAAGACACCGAACTCAGTTGTGTGATCTGCAACAATGCCGAGGGTGCGCGGGCCATCGCCGACCATTTTCATGCTATCGGCCGCCGTCGCGTCGCCTATGTCGCAGGCCTTTCGCACACAACAACCAATCGGGAGCGGCAGAACGCCTTTATCACCCGCGTCGCCGAGCATGGCATGACGCTTTCCGCCCTGATCGATGGCAATGAATACAGCTACTATGCCGGAAGGTCCGCTGCGCTCGACATTCTTGCGCGAGGAGAAACTGACGCGATCTTTTTTGCCAACGACATACTTGCGGCCGGTGGCCTCGACGCGCTTAAGGAAAGCGGTGTACGCGTGCCCGAAGATATCGCTGTCGCAGGCTTCGATGATATAAGCATGGCCGCCTGGCCGCATTACGATCTAACCACGTTCCGTCAGCCGATCGATACGATCGTCGACGTGGCGGTGACGATGCTGGAGAACGGTTCATGCGCTCCGGGCCAACCGCCGGTCATCCGCCGCATTTCCGGCGAGCTCATCAAGCGGGGTTCGACCGGCGTTTCATAAGACCGGCGTTTCATAAGAATAGTCGGCGACAGACCTCGCGGCATCGCCGAAGGTAACCAACGACTGACAGTCGGGGCAGCCGATTTTTGCACAGCGTACCACGCTCGCGAGCCAACTCCCGGGTCTCGAGCTCATCGGCGGACGACCGAATATATCACGAAACGTGATACAAATCACGAAAACGGTTGACTTTCCGCACCGCCCAGGCAGTATTCGTTTAGTCGGGTAGCCGATCAGCACGCTGGAAACTGGGAGGAATACGGCATGCTTTCGAGAAGGACATTTATGTGGCTCGCGGGGACATTTCTCGCGACCAGGCCGGCGCTTGGGCAAGTGCCAAGCAATGATTTACCCCGAGAACAGCTGCTGATTCTCGAAAACCCCGAAGGAACGATCAAAAACGCCGGATGGTTCAACATTTGGGCCATCAATGCCGGCGGGCAGACGACGGGTCTCCACCAGAACATGATGGACACCTTCTGGTACATCGATCCCGACCACGGTGTCGATGGTGTCTGGGACAATTCGCTCGCAACAGAAAAGCCGATCTATAACAAGAATTTCACGGAGATGACCGTGAAGCTCCGCTCCGGCATCTTCTGGAGCGATGGCGTGGAGTTCACTGCGGACGACGTGGTGTTCACGATCGAGACCCACATGAAGACCAGCGGCCTGCGCTGGAGTGCACCGGTTCAGATCAACGTCGCGGCGATCGAGAAGAAGAGCCCGACAGAAGTGCTCTTCAAGCTCAAAAAGCCCAATTCGCGCTTCCATGCACTGTTCACGGTTCGCTGGAACGCCATGTGGATGATGCCGAAGCATGTGTTTGAGAAAGTCGGTGACGTTCTCAAGTTCGACTTCAACCCGCCGGTTGGGCTTGGTGCCTATACGCTCCACAATTTCGACCGCGGCGGCAAGTGGTTCATCTGGAAGAAACGCGAGGATTGGAAGCGCACCACGGTCGCCCGGTTCGGTGAACCTGGCCCTGGCTACCTAGCCTATATTGACCCGGGACCGCCCGAAAAACGGGTTATCGAGCAGCTCAATCATCGTCTCGACGTCATCCACGATCTGTCCCCCGAAGGCATGTTCACGCTTGCCAAGGACTCGCCGTCCTCGGTCAGCTGGTTCAAGGGGTTTCCCTATGCGCATCCTGACCCGACCCTGCCTGCGGTCATCTTCAACCATCGGCTGGAAAAATTCCAGAACAAGGACGTCCGCTGGGCTCTGGCACTGCTGATCGACATCAAGGCTGTCAGCATGGCTTCCTATCGAGGCGCCGCCACCATCTCCGCAATCGGCGTGCCGCCCACCGGTCTTTATCCGAAATACTATTTCGAACCGATGGAACAGTGGCTGACGGGTTTCGAACTCGACACGGGCAAGCGGAAGATCAAGCCCTACGACCCGACGACAGGCAAGCAGATCGCAGAAATGCTGCGCCCGTCCCTCAAGGACCAGATACCATCGGACCCGGCTGATATAGCGACCGCGTTTGGCAAGGGATGGTGGAAACCTGATCCGGAGGCGGCAACCGAACTTCTCCAGAAAGCCGGCTTCACCAAACAGGGCGAGCGCTGGTTTCAGCCGAACGGGCAGCCATTTTCGGTAAAGGTCATGGTCGAAGGCGATCTCCGGCCGGTCATGACCCGGGCCGGATCGATCATCGCGCAGCAATGGCGGCGTTTTGGCATCGATGCGGTTATCGACGTCGCCCAGGGAACGATGATTGACAGGCGAGGTGTCGGCGACTTCGACACCTTCATAGGCTGGAGCGTCGAGACCTGGGGCGGCCACCCGGACCTGTCGTTCTTCCTCGACAGCTGGCATTCCCAGTTTGTCGTCGACGTCGGCAAGGTGCAACCGCCGAGAAACTGGCAACGATGGGCTGAACCGAGGCTGGACAAGATCATCGAGGAGATCCGCACCATCGATTTCGACGATCCGCGTGGGGTCGAGCTCGGTCTCGATTATCTGAAGTTGGCCACCGAAGAGATGCCGATCATTCCGCTCATGGCCTACAACGTCTTCACGACCATGGACACGACGTATTGGACCGGCTTCCCGAGCCTCGCAACCAAGCCTTACACCGACCCGGTCCCCAACTGGGGCAACACTAAATACATGATGGTCAATTTGAAGCCGACCAAGCCGGCAAAGTGAGAAACTGCCGCCCGGAGCCTCCAAGGCACCGGGCGGAGACCTCATCCCGATATACGAGGCATCAATGCGATCCTACGCCATCTATGTGGCCAAGCGCATCCTACAGTTCGCGCTGGTCGTTTTTGTCGGCATCAGCATCACGTTTCTGATCACGCATCTCACGCCGATAGATCCGGTCGAGCATGCCGTCGCACAAGTGAGCACATTTGGCTTTTCCAGCCCCGAATCCATTGAGCTTCTTCGGCAGTCCCTTAAGGAACTCTACGGCGTCGGCGACAATCTGTGGGAGGAGTATCTCATATTCTGGCGACGACTGGCGATGCTCGACTTCGGCCCCTCGCTATCGGCATTTCCGACGCCCGTGAGTGAACTGATCGGGAGAGCCATCCCATGGACGATCGGTCTGCTTACAGTGTCGACGATATTGAGCTGGTTTATTGGGAATGTCCTTGGCGGACTGGCAGGCTACTACAGCCGCAATCGCATCCTTCGGGTCCTCGGCATGATCATGATGGGGCTCCATCCGGTACCCTACTATATTGTTGCCTTCGTTCTGTTGATCGTCTTCACATTCCTCTTGCCGATCCTGCCGAGCAGCGGCGGCTACGAGATGAACCTTCGGACTGGATGGACGCCCCAATTTGTGGGCAGTGTCCTGATGCACTCCATTCTGCCTTCGCTCTCCCTCATCCTTGTCGGTGTCGGAAGCTGGTTCATGGGAATGCGGGCGCTGGTCTCGAATATCGTGACCGACGACTACGTCACCTATGCTGCGCTCGCCGGCGTACCGGACAAAAAGCTCGTAACGTCCTACGTCATGCGCAATGCATTCCTGCCACAGATCACCGGCCTTGCAATGTCGATCGGCGCGATCTTCAACGGCGCGGTGATCACCGAACAGGTCTTCGGATACCCGGGGATCGGGCGCCTTCTGGTGGAAGCCGTCCACGCCGCCGATTATTCGCTCGTACTGGGCATCACCTCGATTGCCATCATCGCAGTCTCGGCAGCCGTCTTCATCATCGACATCATCTATCCGCTGATCGACCCGCGCGTACAGGTGAGCCAATGATTGCCGTCCTCAGAGACCTGTTCCGCTATAACGGCGAGTTCGCGATCGGATGCATGATCATGGCGATCATCCTCGGCCTTGCCGCAGCTTCCTTTTTCTCGCCCTATGAGCCGATCGACTCCTACGTTGTGGCCTTGGATGCGCCACCATCGCTCGAATATATATTCGGAACCAATTCGCGCGGTCAGGACATTTTCTGGCAACTGGCCTTTGCGATCCGCAATACTCTCACCTTCGGCTTCATCGTAGCGCTCATCAGTCGCATACTCTCCCTGACGATCGGGCTGATCTCCGGTTATGTCGGCGGGATCGTCGATCGCATCCTGATGTCGATCAACGATACGTTTATCGTCATTCCACTGTTCCCGCTTCTGGTCCTGCTCTATTTCGTGTTGCGTGACGACATGACCTGGTTCGTGCTGGCACTTGTCATGGCGGGCCTCGGATGGGCCTATGATGCGCGGCTTATTCGATCAGTCATGATAAGCCTCAGAACCCGTGAATTCACCAACACCAGCGTTTTTTCCGGCATGTCGATGCCGAGGATCGTCACGCAGGAACATCTGCCCTATGTGCTGCCGATCGTCTTCTCGACTTTCATGAATAACATGAACTGGTCGATCGGGCTCGAAGTCACGCTTGCGGTCCTGGGCTTTACCGATGTCGACACACCGACTGTCGGCGGCATGATCTTCTGGGCCAACCAGCACAGTGCAATGGTGTCCGGAGTCTGGTGGTGGTACTTCTTTCCCACCCTCTTCGTGACGTTGACGTTCATCGGCCTCTTCCTTCTGGCCATCTCGATGAATGAATACATCGATCCGCGCAGCCGGCTCGATCGGATGGGGAATTCCTGATGACGCAGATCCCCGTCTCAGCCGGCAACGGACACGCGCACGTCCTGGAAACAAGTAATCTCCGCGCCTACTACCGGATGAAATATTTCGGGATCGACCGCGAAGTAAGAGCTGTCGACGGGATCTCGATGCATGTGCGCAAGCACGAGATCTATGGCATTGCGGGCGAATCCAGTTGCGGCAAGACCACGTTCATCAAGGCGATCGCGGCGGCGATCAGGCCCCCGTTGGAAATTGTTGGCGGGCAGGTGAAATACAGCTTCATCGACGATGATCTCTATGCATTGCCCCCGGCACGACGTGCAGCCATTCGCTGGCGCCACCTCTCCTACATCCTGCAAGGCTCGATGAACGTGCTCAATCCCGTTCGTCGCATTCACAAGACGTTCGAGGATTTCGCATTCCGGCACATGCATTTGCCACGCGCCGAATTCGATCAGGAGGTGCGGCGCCATCTGGAGCGGCTGCGCCTTGCTCCCGAGATCCTCCGCTCCTATCCGCACGAACTGTCGGGCGGGATGCGACAGCGCGTTTGTATTGCCCTCGCTACGCTTTGCAGGCCGGAGTTCATCATCGCCGACGAACCGACGACCGCACTCGATGTCGTCGTCCAGAAAGATGTCCTGGCAATGATCCGGGAAACACAGCATGAATTCCACTCGTCAATGATCTTCGTTACCCACGACCTGACGGTTCATGCAAACATCACGGACAGGCTCGGCATCATGTATGCCGGCCGTCTTGTCGAAGAAGGGCGAACGGCTGACGTTTTTGCCAATCCCTTGCATCCGTATACGGCCCATCTGATTGCAAGCTTGCCGACGATCGGTGACAGGCATACACGCGATGGGCTTCATGGAACCCCGCCGAACCTGGCCGATCCTCCGAAAGGGTGCCGTTTCCATCCAAGATGCCCACTGGCGATGGAGATCTGCCGACACGAGAACCCGGCCCTTACCACCCTCGCAGAAGATCATAGGGTGGCATGTTTCGCGGCGAGCTCGGACGTCCTGCCGACACCTGACGAGAAACCGAACCAGCCCGAGGAATTGGAGATCGAGCGATGACGGCTCCTCTTCTGCAGCTCGACGGCGTCTCCAGGCTCTACAAACGAGGAGGCCTGCTTGGCCGTCAGGAATTCCGGGCCGTCGACAATGTATCGTTCTGCCTGGAGGGCGATGAGCCTCAAGTCTTCACGATCATCGGCGAATCCGGAAGCGGCAAGACGACGCTTGCGAGGATGATCCTCAACATGGTCCGACCAAGCGCCGGCACGATCCTCTTCAAGGGGCGGGACCTGGTTTCGATCCGCGGGACCGGAGCACGGCGAAAGTTCATGAAAGAGGTCCAGCCGATCTTCCAGAATCCCTTCGAGGCGTTCAATCCCTTGAAACGCGTCGATCGCTATCTGTTCATGACGGCAAGAAACTTCACCGACGCCCGTTCATCCGCACAGCTGGAAGCCGTTGCCGACAAGGCGCTGAACAATGTCGGCCTTTCGATTGCCGAAGTGCGCGGGCGGTTTCCTCACGAGCTCTCCGGAGGTCAGCTCCAGCGGGTGGCGATTGCCCGGGCGCTGATCCCCGGCCCTTCGATGCTTGTCGCCGACGAGCCGGTTTCGATGGTCGATGCCTCGCTGAGAATGTCCATCGTCAATCTGTTTCGTGCCCTGCGTGATGATCTCAAGGTTTCGATCATCTACATCACGCACGATCTTGCGACGGCCTATTACGTGAGCGACAGGATCATCATCATGCGCAAGGGTGAAATCGTCGAAAGCGGCGAGGCGCGCTCGGTCCTTGATAACCCCCAGCATCCGTACTCGCAGCTCCTGAAGTCCGCCATCCTGTCCCCCGACCCGAATGGTCGCGGCGTGCTGACCGGCGACAGTGCCGCGTCTCAGCAAGCACGCGCGTCGCCGGATTCGTCGATCGAAGAGACAGAGCTGCAGCCGCATTAGCGGCGAATTACCCGTTTCCTGAAGCAAAGTGAGATTTGAGAGATGATCAAGGCCCAAGCCCGGTTCGACCGGGACTTTATCATTGGTGAAACCGACAACCGTCTGTTCGGTGCGTTCATCGAGCATCTTGGCCGCTGCGTCTATGGCGGCATTTTCGAACCCGGCCATCCGACGGCCGACGAAAAGGGGTTCAGGCGGGATGTCCTGGAGCTCGTGCGCGAGCTCAATCCCACCATCATGCGTTACCCCGGCGGCAACTTCGTTTCCGGTTACAATTGGGAGGATGGAGTGGGGCCGGTCGAGCAGCGCCCACGCCGCCTCGACTTGGCATGGAAATCCGTCGACACCAATCATTTCGGAACCAACGAATTCATGGACTGGTGCCGGGTGGCCGGTATCGAACCGATGTTGGCCGTCAACCTCGGCACGCGCGGGCCAGACGAAGCCCGCCATCTGCTCGAATACTGCAATCATCCTTCCGGCACTCACCTTTCCGACCTTCGCCAACAGCACGGCTGGAAAAAACCGCACGACATCAAATTCTGGTGCCTGGGCAACGAAATGGACGGCGGCTGGCAGATGGGGGCGAAAACGGCCGACGAATACGGCCGCATCGCGGTGGAAACCGCAAAGATGATGCGGATGACCGATCCAACCATCGAACTGGCGGCCTGCGGATCTTCCGGACGAAAAATGGCGACCTATGGCGAATGGGAGAGGATTGTCCTCGAACACACGTTCGATCACGTCGAGTTCATATCGCTGCACACCTATCTCAACAACTATGCCGACGACACGCCGTCGTTCCTGGCAAGTCCCGACCTGATGGACAGCTTTATCGAGGAGGTGGTTTCGATCGCCGATGCCGTCGCGGCGCGACGTCGCTCCCACAAGCGCATCATGCTGAGCTTCGATGAATGGAACGTCTGGTATCGCACTCGGCGCGGCGAACATAACCGCGTGAAGGAAGGCTGGCCCGTCGCCCCACCCATCCTGGAGGAGGAATACGACATGCAGGATGCGCTTGCCTTCGGCGGCGCATGCATCTCACTCCTCAATCACGCCGATCGCGTCAAGGCCGGATGCCTCGCCCAGCTTGTAAACGCCATCGCCCCCATCATGACGGAAACCGGTGGACCGGCCTGGCGGCAAACGATCTTTTGGCCCTTCTCGGACTTCAGCAATCTCGGCAGGGGCAGCGTCCTCAGAACCCGCGTCGATACGCCGACCTATGCCACCCGCTATTACGACCCCACTCACACGGAAGACCTGTACGACAAGATCGACTCGGTTCCGTACCTCAAGTTCTCGGCGGTGCATTCGGAAGAGAACAAGACGGTCACCCTCTTCATCCTGAACCGGCATCTTTCCGACGATATGCAGGTTGATATCGCGGCAACCGGCTTCGGCGGGCTAAAGCTGCAGCGAGCACATTCGCTGCATCACCATGATCTCAAGGCGAGTAACACCAAAAATGCGCCGAACACCGTGGCGCCTCGCGATCTGAAGGACATAGAGGTGACGAGTGACAGTGTCACGATCACCGTCCCCCCGGCGTCATGGAGCGTCGTTCGGTTCGGCGCTTCCCTGTGAAACCGAAGTCGAAGACGGCCCGTACAGGCCCCATCCGCCGTCAGGCAAGATAGAGCCGCATGATGATGTCCTGGTCGTAGTTGCCGAAGCCGCGACCGAATATGTTGATGCCCCCTGGGTGGGGGGCATTCTCTTCTATGCCGATTTTCATCCTGATCGAATGATGCTCGGCCAAACCGATGTCGCCGACAGTGATATTGGAGATCGATACGCCGTCGATAAATGATCCCTGCTTGGTGACGCGCCAAGTCTTCAGCTTGCCGTATTGAGAACCTTCAAGCTTCCACCACTGTGGCGTATAGACCCCGCGCTTGTCGCCATAGTCGCCGGGTGACGTCCAGGTCCCGATGCGATGCTCGTTGATCCACAGCGTTATGTCGGAAGGCCAGTTGACGTTCGTGCCGGGCACTTCCGATGAAAGTTCCATCGAAAATTCGATGGCCTCGACCGCCGAGTTAACAAGCTTGGCATTGTTCGGAAATTTGTATTCGACATTGCCGCGGCCGAACCAGATCAATGCCGCTTGCACCCGGCCGGGATCGAGGAAGAAATCCGGAACATCCAGCAGCCCGATGACGCCGTCTGGCGAGCAAAGTCCGCAGGGCGCGGAAACTTCGCAGCTCGTGTAGAGGCCCAGAGGCATCGCAACTTCGATCTGGTTGTTTCTCGTTGCTTTCTCGGCGGTATCGAAACGAACGATGATTTCGTCGTATTTGGCGCTGCAGACCTTCTGATTGCCCTTGGTCGCCTTGACAGAATAGGTCTCGATGAGACCGGCCTCTTCAAGGGTCAGAATGTTCACGGCGACCGTCGACTGCGGCAGCGACAAGGCCGCGCTGATTTCATTGACGTTGAGCTTGCCGCGATCATGGAGAAGCTGAAGAATGTTGACCCGAATAGGTGAAGCCAGGCCCCTGAGAACCAAGCTGCCGGTATTGGCCGAGACGGTGAGAAAATTGGGCTTCATGCTTCATGATCATGCAGTTGCCCTCCCTTTGTATCAGAGATTTTGATTTACTAAGAGCAAATTTTTCGAAGACCGGGCGATACTCTTGGTCAGCGGATGATCTAGGCGTTTTACAGACGCCAGCCCGAGTAGCTTCACAGAACCACTGTTCCCGATCGCGCGAAAGTAGCCGATCCTTCCGCAGTTCTGCAAAATACGCCTTTCGGAGGATGGACAGGCTGGCTTCCGCAGATCGTCGGCCATTTGCCCAACAAACCCATGGAAAGCTGCTCAAGACTTAAACCTTTTGATCCTGTTGCCAGGACGGCTCAACGCGATACCATCCACCGGCGATACGGAGATAACCTAGGGCTCGGCTCGGAAAACGACCGACCTTGGGTTTTGCCGTAACTTACGAAGCATGGCGAAGGCTCGAGCCTTGGGGCGGATAGGGCACGAGCCTTGGAACGGATCGTCCGGCAGTTCGTCGCTGCGTTGCATGCCTTGCCACCCATAGCGACCATACACAGTCCCCCAATGCGTCCTGACGTGAAGCACGTTCGGCTCCACGCAACGAGTGAAAGGGATCACGATGGAAAATCTACAGGCATATTTTCTGAATTTTCCGCAGTTCGCCGTCACGTGGGGGATCTTCTTCGGCGCGGGCTTGCTGAGCTTCTTCTTCCTGCTGTGGAGAGACCGCTCGGACTTTTCATTCAGGGAAATGTTCGAACACTGCGTGCCTTTCAATGTGCTCACATCGAAGAGTTTCCACATGGATGTCATCATCTATGTCTGGAGAAAGCTGACGGATCTCGTTTTCGTCGCCCCAGGGCTCGCGGTCACGGCTCTGGTATCCAGCGCGACGGATTTTGGCCTGCAATCCGTCTTTGCCGATTTTTCGCCGCTGGGTATCAATTACGTCGTGACGTTCTCGTGCACGATCGTGATGCTGATTGCCGCCGAGTTCGCCGATTACCTAGTGCATTACCTCGAACACAAGGTGCCCGCCCTGTGGGAGCTGCATAAAGTCCATCACTCGGCCGACTTCCTCAACCCCCTGACATCCAAGCGCGGCCACTCGTTCCCGCTGGTCTATGGTGGGATCGCCGCCGGTGTGATCACCGGCACATTTGCTGGGCTGTTCATGTTCCTGTTCGGCATCAGCCTCGTCGAAGCCGTCGCCCTGCGGGCCGTGGCGAGCAAGATATTCACCATCTGGACGCTCGATCCCCTCAAGCACTCGCATATTCCGGTCAGTCTGGGTTGGTTCGACCGATTCCTGATCAGCCCCCACATGCACCAGATCCACCACAGCAAGGTCGAGCGCCATTGGGACAAAAATTTCGGAACCAACCTTTCGATCTTCGACTGGATGTTTGGAACCGCCTACCGGCCTGAAAGAGGAGAAAAGGCGGTGTTCGGCATCTCCGGCTACAGCGACGCCTCATTGCAGAAATTCAATACGTTCAAGGGAGCCTATTTCGATCCGGTCCTGAGGAGCTGGAAGGCGATTGTCGCGCAGGTGCGCCCCGACGCCCGTGCCAAGCCTGGCGCCAAAAGGGACACGCCGACTTTCATTATCGAAACGCAGAAGAGGGCGGAGCAAGGCGCCGATACGGCCGGTTCGGCTCCGGCCGCCATCGGCCCACGATCTCCTTCGCCGGCATCAAATAGCGGAACGATCGGCTGATGGGCGCTGGCAACGACAGGTATCGCGCATGAGTTTGGAGCCCATCGGAATATTCACGCTCGTTCTGGGGCTCTATTGCCTGTTTGCAGGATACCATACGAGCATCGTCGTGTTCATCGGCCTTTCCGTTTTCGGTGCCGCAGCCGCGATCCTGATCGGATCCGCAAACATCCAGCCGGCGCACCTTTTTCTCGCATTCCTTGCCCTCAGCGTCCTGACCTATCGAGACAAGTTCAACATCGCGCTCAAGGCACTGTCCTTCCCCAAGCCCGGGTTCTGGCTGGCGTGTCTGCTGATCTACGGAACAGCGTTGGGTTTTTTCGCGCCGCGCCTGTTTGCCCGCATGACGGACATCATCCCGCTCGGCGTTTCCGAATATCCATCCACCGGCCGCACTGTGCCTTTGGGGCCGGTCTCCAGCAATTTTACCCAGGCGGTCTACGTTTCCGCAGATCTTCTTGCCTATGTCCTGATCCTGGCAATCGGATCCACCATGGCCGGCTTCAGGGCGATTACCGTCGGGGTTCTGGTATTCGCCGGCGCGAATGCCTTCTTTGCCCTGCTCGACATCGCGACCTATGGCACTGGGGCTCAGGACGTCTTTCTCTACATCCGCAACGCGCAATACACATTTCACGATGATGACGTCGTCGCCGGTGTCAAGCGTATCGTCGGCTCATGGCCGGAGGCGTCGGCATTTGCCGGCATCAGCCTCGCCTCAGTCGGGTTTACCGGCACGCTGTGGCTCTGCGGGCGCGACCTGAGATGGAGCGGCGCCCTTTTCCTTGTCACGACCCTGCTGGTAATACGGTCCACGTCGTCGGCGGGCCTGTTGGCTTTGCCGCTATGTTTCGTGATCCTGTATATCACCGCCTTCTTCCGTTCCGGCGGGCAATCCGGAACCCGGAACAGTTCGTCGGTCGTGTTGTTTGCACTGCCGCTGATTTGTCTCGTCGCATTGGTGATTGCCCTCAACGATGCGCTTTTCCGACAGCTCTACGACTATTTTGACCTGCTCATCTTCAGCAAGTCCACCTCGTCTTCCGCGGTCGAACGCGGCTCCTGGAACACCTATGGATACCAGAATTTTCTCGATTCCTACGGTCTCGGGGTTGGCCTCGGTACCTCCCGCACGTCGAGCTTCCTGTTCGCTCTGCTCTCCAATGTGGGAATACCCGGAACGATCATGTTTTCGCTCTTTGCGATTTCGGCATTCTCGAAACGGCGCGGGACGCCGCGCACCTTCACCTCGGATATCCGGCTTGCCGCGCGCAACGGCTGCGCCTGCCTGATGATCGGGGCCATGGTTGCGGGACCGACCGTCGATCTCGGCCTTGTGTTCTTCATCCTGGCCGGCCTTTCGAGCGCCGAGCCGGATGGCGAAGCGCTGACCGCTCCGGCGACCCGCTACATGACGGCAAAGGTGAGTTGATTGCGCACCTAAAGCTTGTCCGTCAGGCATAGACCCGGAAATAATCGACCCGCATGCGGGTGAGCGTGTCCGCGGGCAAGAGCGGCTGCGGATAAGGGACATCGGAACGCAGCGCGAGCGTGAGGACCGGCCAGAACACGTCCTGATCGGCGTCGAGTTGCGCGGAGCGGTTGATCGTCCAGACCGCCGGCATTCCGGTCTTGGTATCAACGATGGGCTGCCGCTCGAAATAGATGGTGCATTCGGTGTCGGTGACCAGCACCCCGTATCGGCAATAACCGGCGGTCATGTCGATTGGAGTGGGCACGCCGGTTCCTTCATTATGCTCGCCGGGTTGCCCCCATTCGTGCAGATAGGCCCCGTAGAGCGTCGGCTCCCAGCCCTTGTGCTCGACGACGTCGATTTCGATGCTCGTCTGAGGACGAAGGATGCTGCGTCCGTTCATCATCCAGAAAGCCGGCCAGCTCAGCGGGTGTCTCGGAAACAGCATCCGCGCCTCGAAATAGCCGCGCCGCCAGCCTTTGAGGACCGTGCCGTCGCGCTTGGCCGTCTGAATATTGCCCGATACCCACTGAAATTCGGCGAGGTCGTTGCCGTAATAATTGGGGACCTTCATCGGCCGTCCGATGTGTTTTGCGGCCACTTCCAACGCCTTGCCGTCGCTCGCGTTCGCGTCGTCGACGATCGCATAGGGGTTGAAGCCCTCTTCGCCGCGATCTCTCGCGAAAGCCGAACGGCCGTAAAAGCCCGGATCGGAGGTCGTCGGCTTCGGACCGGCGCTCCAGGTCGACCAATCGAGCCTGGTGAAATTGTCCTCGAATATCAGGGCTCGCCCGCTGGTGGGGTCCTCCGGGCGCGCTGATGCCTTCGATCGCCAAACGAGACCACCGGCGAGGCCCGCCGAGGCCAGGGCGCCGACGGCGAATGAGCGGCGGGACAATAACGTCGTCATGATCCACCTCACGTCGTTTCATTCAGGCTGGCCCGCAAAGACCTATGCCGCTGCCGCACGCCGCAACGCGTTGGCATGCACCTCAAGCACCCGCTCCGGGCTGTAGCAGTCAATGAACTCCTGCCGGAAGCCGGCGTGGGCCTGCTCGGCACGCAGATTGTCGCAATAATAGATCATCGCGTTCACGAGCTCCTCAAGACGATCCACCGGCACGAGCAGGCCAAGCCTGCTGTCGACGAGGATGTCGCTCGGGCCGAATTCGCAATCCGTCGCGATGACCGGCAGGCCGAACCGCAAGGCTTCACAGATTGCCAGCGACCATCCCTCCCATCGGGACGTGGAGACGTAGACGTCACTTGCCGCCAGCGCGGGCTGGGGATTTTCGGGATGATGCTCCAGGCTTACCACGTCCGCGAGGCCGCGACGGTCGATCTCGGCGCGCAGGGCCGCCTCCCCGTCTCCATAACCGACGATTTTCAGCAGGACATTGCTGCGTTTTTTCCTCAGCTCGGAAAACGCGGCCAAAAGAATGTCCTGGCCTTTCTGAAAGGAGAAGCGACCGATATTGATGAACGTGACGTTATCGTCGACGCGTGCTTGGCCGGCATCGGAAAGGTCAAACTTTCGCACCGGGTTCGGCACCCAATAATGCGGCCGCTTGCTCTTGAACATCGCATTGAATGAGGTGAGCTGCCGCGGCGAGGTTCCGAAAACCGAGGCGATCTTCGGCAGGAAAAGTGTCTTCATCAAGAGGAAGAGTATCTTGGCTTTGATATGGCTGCGCTCCAGCTTCGGATTGCCGTGAAGATGGACGGCAAACCGGCGCCGGATGCCGATGCAGGAGGCCATGCAGATCACCGTCGGCTCGATCTGCGGCACGACGATAAGGTCATAATCCTTGCTCGCAATGACCTTCCGGAAGTTGCGCATCAGCTCGATCCGGCTCGAAGCCACGCGGTCGATAATCGTGTAGTTCCTGCCCTCCGGGCGATTTTTGTGAACCGACGTGTAGAGGACGTCCACTTCGAAGTCGCTCCCGTACTGATCCGTCAGGCCGGAGCAGATCGTATCCACGACCCTTTCGATACCGGCGAAAGCGCTCGTACCCGGTTGGACGTAGAGAATCTTCAAAGGTGTATGGGCACTAAGTCTTTCGGAGTAGAGCATGGTTGCTATTTGCATATACCTAACCTCTTTGAATTTTCCGAAGACCATGTATAGTAAGGAAAATCTCCTATAAAAACGTCGGAAACATCCCTGCTGAAACATTAAGTTAAAACTGGCGGAATACAAAGAAATTCTTCACCGCCTAGCGCAATAACATTGATACAATGTCGATGAGATTGCAACAGCAAAGGTTTTCTGGATGTCCGTCATCGAATTAAACGCGATTTCGGGGAAAACTGTACTTCCGCTACCAGCCTGCAACATCTGCATTGTCGGGTCAGGACCTGCCGGCGCGACGCTTGCGCAGGAATTGTCGAATACGAACCTACGCGTCACTCTTCTGGAGAGCGGCGGCATGGCCCGTGATCCCCTGATGGATGCGCTTGACGAGATCGACAATGTCGGTCGTCCGCGGGCGGGTGACCAGTGGTCCGTTCGCAATCGTATCGTTGGCGGAAGCTCCCACACCTGGGGTGGACGTTGCGGCCCCTTCGACGCCATCGATTATCAAGAGCGTCCTTGGGTTCCGTATTCCGGCTGGCCGATCGATGGCGCGGATCTCGAACCTTATCTGGCACGCACTGCCTCCCATCTCGGCCTGGCTCTCGGCAATGGCTACAATGATGAACGGTTCTGGGTGATTGCCAACCGCCAGCGGCCGGCACCCGACCTCGATCCGGCAATCCTGATCCCTTTCTTCTGGCAGTTCAGCCGGGACGCGGAAGAAGCTTACCCTTATGAATATATGCGCTTCGGTCGTCATGTGGCCAAACGGATCGGCCCCAATGTCACACTCGTTACCGGGGCGACCGTGCAGAGCGTCCAGATATCGGCGTCGGGGGATGCCGTACGCGGCGTGCGATTTGCGGCGGCCGATGGCAGCCAGCAGGTATTGACCGCATCCATCGTGATCCTGTGCTGCGGAGGCATAGAAAACGCCCGCATACTGATGAACTCCGACGAGACGAAACCTCATGGAGTGGGAAACGATCATGACCAGGTGGGGCGCTACCTCATGGATCATCTGAGGGGTTCGGTGGCGACCTTTTCGCTGCCGGGTTCCGATGCTCTTCAAAAGCGCTTTGGCCGATACAATGTCAGCCGCCATTTCTTTCGCGCCGGATTTCGGCTGAGTCCCGATATCCAGCGGCGCGAACAGCTGCTCAACTGCGCCGGCTGGCTCGGCGAGGTGTTGGCAAAGGATGATCCCTGGGATGCCTTGCGACGCATGGCGGGGCGCACCCCGAAACTGCCGCAGGACCTGTTCCATATCATCGCGAACAGCAATTTGCTCGTCAGGGGGGTGAAGGACTTTCTGGGCGCCAAGAATGGGGTCCCGCGTAAGCTGACCGACCTCGACCTGCAATGCATGTGCGAGCAGGTGCCCAATCCCGACAGCCGCGTGACCTTGTCGGAACGACGCGACCGGCTGGGCATGCGCTTGCCGCGAGTGGACTGGCGCAGCCACAGCGACGAGTCCCGCACGATGCGCAGAATGGCGGAATTGGCTGTCCAGGAACTGCCGAAAGCCGGGCTGCCCGCGCCGAAGCTGGAGGAATGGGTCAAGGACGGCGCCGAAATTCCCTCGACATTCGTCGATGTCGCTCATCCGACCGGAACAACGCGCATGTCCACGCAGCCCAGGCATGGCGTCGTCGATGCCAACTGCGAAGTGCATGGCGTCAGCGGTCTCTTCGTGCAGGGCAGTTCTGTCTTCCCAACGGCCGGGCACTGCAATCCCACCCAGATGATCGTCGCACTGGCTGTTCGCCTCGCCGATCACATCAAGATGAAGCACACATATCGAGAACCAGTTCCGGTGGCGGCCGATGCCAGATTTGCTTAAGGCAAAGCCAGTTCTGGTGACCGGCGCGACCGGCAGGATCGGCAGGATCGTCGTCACGGATCTGATCGAACGCGGTTATGCCGTACGTGCCACCACATCGAAACCATTGGCGACGGATAGGGGCGAGGTTGACGATCTCCTGGAGTGGCGGCGGTTCGACTTCATGACGGATGACAATTGGGAAGGGCTGGTCAAGGGCTGCTGCGCGGTCCTGCACCTTGCGGCCGAGCTCGGCAAGATGGAGCGTATGCAGCGGGTCAATGTGGAGGCCACCCGACAACTTGCGCAAGCCTGCGAGCGTCAGGGTATTGCCGCCTTCTGTTATGCCAGCACCGTTTCGGTTTACGGGAGTGGACGAAAGCGCCAGATCGAGGAGGCCTCGCCGGTATTGACCGCTGATCGGGATATCCCCTCGCAATACTGGGCTCTCGATTATGTTCGAATGTATGGGCGGACCAAACTGGCAGGCGAGCTTGCATTGCGCGCCGTTGCAAGACAGACCCGCTTTACGATCGTGCGGCCTGCCGTGGTCGTCGACATCAACCAGATCATCGGGATTCGTGACTGGAACCCGATCAAGCGACTGCTCGGCGCCCACCGCCATGCGCATCACATCTATGTTCGCGACGTCTCCGATGCGATGATCTGGCTTGTCGTGCGTAGCCTGGCGGGACACGGCCAGCCGGGGCAGGTCGAGGTCTATAACCTCGCGGAGGACGATTGCCCCGACCCACGGCATATCGATTTCATGCGAAAGGCTTTCGCCGTCAGCCATGACCGACGCTACAGAAGCGTGCCGATACCGGCAGTCGCCGACTGGCTTCACGATTTCCTGAGATTCAGAACCCTGCCTTTGAGAAACCCTCTGTGGCGAATGCGCTTTTCCAACCAGCGCCTGAAGGAGGCCGGCTATCGCTTTCGTTACGGCATGGCAGAGGCCCAACGGCTTGCGCTTTCCGCCCTCGAAAAGGGCGTCGAAAATAGAGAAGCCGGGTGACGAAGCGCCGCGTGACTGCACTCAAATGCCGGGTCTTGAGCTTCTCATTCTCCGGAGTATTTCGAATTCACGCCCAAAGAGGATTGCTCCCGCTCGTTTACCCGTCTCCGGACATAGAGAAGATAGAAGATTCCATTCATGGCGACACAACCCGCCTCAAGCGCCACTGCCACCAGGAACGCCCAGGTCAGCGCATCGGATACCGAATAATCGAGGACAATTGCGGCTGTCGCCAGAATGATGACGACTGCCAGAACGACAAGCGTGAAGATCAAAATTGGCAATCGGGCTGCGCAAAGCAAGCCGACGATGAATGCAATGACCAAGTCCCAAGTCATCAGCGTCCTTTGACCAGTTTCGTCTCCGGTATTTGAGAATTTTATTCTAACATGTGCTGAATGTCCCTAGCAAGCGGGAATCGGCTAGCTTCCAGCTTCGGGCAGGACGGCGATTTTGTGCTATCAGCTCCGGCTGCGGTCTAGAAATTCTTCGGCCGAGTATCTCTCGCTCGTCTTTCCACCCGCACGACGTCGCCGGGGCCTACCTCGTCATTGTCACTGACGACCAGGGTCTGCATCGCTCCATTGATTGTCCGATTGACCTTGATGACAAACGCCGGCTCGCCGTCGGCTTCCAGCGCGGCAAGGGCGGCGGGAGCGCGCAATTCGATATTTGCCAGAAGCGCACGCGCCGTTTTCGCCTTTTCGGAATTGGCCGCCAATCGATCGCGCAGATCCACGGCCTCGGTCAGCGCGTCACCTCTGTATTTCTGGCGAAAATCGCCCATTTCCTGATCGAGCTTGGCGAGATCCTGCTGCGTCTTGAGAATTGCAAGCGAGACATCCAGGCTGCGGCTTTCGAGATCCGCGACGCTTTGGTTTGCGCCCAGTTGCCGAGACGATACCGTCAAACCTTGGGATACCATCTTATTGATGGCATTCAGATCCTTTGCCGCCATTTCGGTCTGCCTGGCGAGCGAGCTTTCCTTGAGCCGCAGAGTTTCGAGCTGGTTCGTGGCCAGAATCTTGGCCTGGCCAAGCCTGTCGAGCTCCGTGTTCATCAGATGCTGCCGGGTCTCGAACAATGCCTGCTCATCCTGCATCACGCGCGCCAGCGCCGGTCGGGAGGCTTGCGACGTCAGATCCTGCGGGAACGAGACCGTGGTCGCGCCGGCCAGAAGCGCCTCGACACGCGCTTGACGCGCCAGAAGGCCATAATGTTCGAATTCCAGTTGGCCGAGGTCTCCGTGACTGACCAGCGCATCGCGCTGAAGAGCGAGCATTTCAGGATCTCCCTGCCCAAGCCCGCCAGCCATGCTGATTGCCTGGATCACCGTCAGGCCGGGGACGTAGCCGTATTTCCCCGGCTTGGACACCAAGCCGGTTACGAAGAATGGTCGATAGACCGAGACCTCCACGGAAGCATTGGGCCGCTTTTGCAAGCCGACCTGTTTCTGAAGCTGTTCCCCGATCAGGCCTGATACGTCATCCAGCGTCTTGCCGGCGACCGAAACGGTGCCGATGATCGGAAGCGACAACGTGCCTGCGGCGGAAACGGCGAATTCACCGGTCAACGGCACCCATTCGAACGCCACTCCGGCATTCGGCCGCCATTCGAAAACCCGAATTTTAAGAACGTCCTGCGGCCCGAGTGTGTAGTCGGCCGCACTTGCCGGAATGCCCGGGGAAAAAACCGTAAACCAGGCCATCAGCACCAGGAGAAGCTTGGCCAGGTAACAGAGCCGGGAGGTTGGTGCGGCTGATGCACTGACATCCGTCGCAAACGGGCACTGCAAGAAACTCAGTTGCTGCATCCGGTCACTCCTGTTTCTCCAGTTGGCTTACGCTATTCGCACGTCATCCCAGATCGGCCCCTGCCCGGTGAGATGATTGGCGTAGGACCTGAATTTGTCGATGAAAACCGACGTCCTGAAATCTTGCGCCCGCGCCACGGCATCGGCGGGATTGAGATCCATTTTATCGAGACGCTCCACGGCATCGATGACGGCCTCGACCGACTGGATGGGGAAAAATACACCGGTCTTGCCGGCGACGACGGTTTCTGTCGCTCCGCCCCGTCCATAGGCGATGACAGGGCGACCGCTCGCCATCGCTTCAACAGGCACGATGCCGAAATCTTCCTCGCCCGGAAATACCAGTGCCCTGCAGCGTGCATAGTGGTGCTGAAGGACGTCGAATGGCTGGGCACCCATGATTGTCACGGTCGGTCCGGCGATCTTGCGCAGGCGAGCCAGCATTTCGCCGCCGCCGATGACCACCAGCTTCGCCTTCATCTGGTTGAACGCTTCCACGGCAAGATCCGGGCGTTTGTAACTCACCAGTTCCCCGGCCATCAGATAATAATCCTCGAGGTCGCAGGTGGCGACCGGTCGAAAAGCCTGGGTATCGACGGGCGGATGAATGATCTGCGCATCCCTGCGGTAATAGCTCTTCACCCGCTGCGCCACCGTCGTGGAATTGGCGATGAATTCATCGACACGGCTGGCCGCCGCGACATCCCAGGTCCGCAAATAATGGGCCAGCGGCGGCATCATCATCCGCGTCAACCTGCCGGAGGTTTCATAGTACTTATTGTACATGTTCCAAATGTATCGCATGGGCGAATGACAGTAACAAATATGGATAGCTGGCGAGGTAGGTATTACTCCTTTTGAGGGTCCCGACTCGCTACTAATGACGAGGTCATACCCGCTGAGGTCCAGCTGCTCCAATGCCATGGGCATCAACGGCAGATATTTTTTGTACATCCGCTTCGCATAGGGCAGGGAATCGATGAAGGTCGTCTGGATACGATGCTTCCGGATTTCTGCTGAAATTACAGCAGGATCATACACATGGGTGTAGATATCGGCGCCCGGATAAATCCGACAGAGCGCCTCCAGGACCTTTTCACCGCCCCGCATTCCGACCAACCAGTAATGGACGATTGCCACCCGCATGAAGTCTCCCCAATGACCGAGCAATAGGCCAAGTTCTTTAGCCATTGCAGCAATTTGGCTCACGCTCTAGATCGAAAGAAGTAAATATAATTATCTACCCCAGAATGTGCAGTTTAATTCGCACATATATCGGTAAATATTACGATACATTCCATGATTGCCTAAATAGTGCGCCGCAATAAAAGTATTGTCAAATGAAATACCAAGAGCTAACGTGGTGTGGATGCCGCTATAGATTGTCTGCCCATACCCTTTCGTCTTTTTCCTAGAGTACGGAGCCCGCAGATGAATGACATGAATGTCAGTGGTAATTTGAATGCGATGAACGGCACGCATCTTCAGGCACCCGAACAATTCGCTTTCCCGAGGATCGGAAACGAGGCCTCTCATCGCCTCTCAGTCTATCTGAAACGGGCTCTCGACACGGTCATTTCCCTTATCGCCCTTATCGTTCTCACGCCGATGATCGTGATGCTGATCGCCCTGCTTTATGCCGTTCAGGGTCGCCCGATCTTCGTTGGGCACCGCCGGATTGGCAAGAATGGGGTGATGTTTCCCTGTCTCAAGTTCAGGACAATGGTCCCCAATGCCGACGAGGCTCTGCTTCGGCATCTCTCCGCCAATCCATCGGACGGGGCGGAATGGGCCGCCACGCGCAAACTGAAGAACGACCCCAGGATTACGCCGCTCGGCGCCTTGCTGCGCAAGAGCAGTGCGGATGAGATACCACAACTCCTGAACGTGGTACTGGGGCAGATGAGCATCGTCGGCCCTCGCCCGATCGTACCGAGCGAGGCGGAGTTCTATGGTCGCCACTTCGTGGATTACATCCGGGTTCGGCCGGGCCTGACTGGGCTTTGGCAGATCAGCGGGCGCAACGACATCAGTTACAACGCACGCGTCGAACTCGACATGCGTTATGTCCGGGAACAAAGCATCTGGGGGGATATCGTCATCATGGCCAAGACCGTCCCGGCGGTCCTGCGCGCACACGGCAGCTATTGATCAATCACCCGATCCCGCGGGGGCGGTTAAGACACGGCGGACGTTCCGCGGGATCGAGCGCATACGGCAGACGCAATGCAATAGCATCGAGGGATCAGCACATCTTGCAAGCCAGTTTTGAGATCGTAAGCATAAACTTTCAGCAAAAAGAGACCGCCATCTGCTTCTCGCTGCGGCCTCGTTTTTCGCAAACCGGAAAATTTGTAGATGGGCGGGGCTCCCTCGTCCACCGCCCTTGGTCTTTGGACATAGCGCCCTCCTTCCGCGCGAACCATGATGGAGGGCAGCCGTGAGCTCAATCGAGCACTGCACCATCAACGGGCGGTTCCTGACGCAAAGTGCGACCGGCGTTCAACGTTATGCGATGAATGTCGTCAAAGCTCTCGACCGCACCTTCGGTCATGACGAACGCCTGCCGATAATCGCGCCCGTCGGCACACCGGACCCGGGTTTTGCCCGACTTCCGCTGGTCACCGCTGGTGATTTCGGCGGGCACGCGTGGGAGCAGGCCGTGCTTGCCCGGGCTTGCCGGGGGCCGCTGCTCAATCTTTGCAATTCGGCACCCGTTGTTAAGAAGGATCAGATCGTCTGCATCCATGACGCCAACATTTTCGCCGCCCCGGAAAGTTATGGCCGCGCCTTCCGTATGGCCTACTCGCGGCTGCATCCGCTTCTGGTTCGACGGTCCGCTCGCATCGCCACGGTCTCTCACGCATCAGCGCGGCAACTTGCCCGCTACCTGCCTGTCCGGCAGCAGGACATTGCCGTCCTTCCCAATGGCCATGAACACGCTCTCGAGTGGGACGCCGGGCTGGCGAAGGTCGCCCCGCAAATCGTCGGTGCCATAAGCGCAAGAGGCCGCCAATTCGTCCTGGCGCTCGCCTCCCGTGCTCAGCACAAAAACCTTGGCTTGCTGATGAAAGCTGCGGAGGCTCTGGACGACCTGGATATCGACATCGTTGTCGCCGGTGGAAGTGCCGGCATTTTTGCCTCCGACCTTCTCGAAAAACGGCCGAACCTCCTCCTCGTGGGGCGGGTGTCGGACGACGATCTTGCCTATTTCCTGAAACATGCACTCTGTCTGGCGTTCCCCTCCATCACCGAGGGCTTTGGACTGCCCATTGTCGAAGCCATGGCTTTGGGTTGCCCCGTCGTGGCGTCCGACTGCGCGAGCATGCCCGAAGTATGCGGTTCGGCGGCGCTGATGGCCTCTCCCTTCCAGCCGGAGGAGTGGATCAGGCATATAGCGGCCCTGAAGGGCTCGGATCTGCTCAAAGGCGAGTTGCGCGGCCGGGGCTTGGAGCAGGTTCGCAACTTCTCCTGGACGAACACCGCAGCGGGTTATCGAGAACTGCTCCAGGACCCTGCGAAAGGCCTCGTTCCCCGTAAATCCTCCAATTCGACGGAACTCAGCCTGGCGGTTGTCATCGCCACGCGCGGCCGCCCGGCCATCGTCAGCGCGACGGTGCGCCATCTTCTCGCAACCCAGACGGTTCGACCGGATACGATGGTGGTGTCCTGCGTCGATACGTCCGACGTCGGCGACCTGGTCTCCGATCCCAAAGTGACGATCGTCACCGGAAAGGCCGGCCTTGCGGCCCAACGCAACCGAGCGCTCGCCAACCTGCCCGCCGGAACGGACGTGGTCGTCTTTTTCGACGACGATTTCGTCGCCCATAGGAATTGGCTGGCGTCCGCCCTTTGCGCGTTTCGCGATGAAAGCCGCCTCGTCGGGCTGACGGGGCACGTGATCGCCGACGGAATCAAAGGCCCCGGCATCCCCTTCGATGAGGCCCTTCGCCTTCTGGATCGCGCGCCATCCCCTGGTTCGAGGTGGCATGAACCCTACAGTCCCTATGGCTGCAACATGGCCTTCCGCATGTCGGCCATCGGCGACGCAAGGTTCGACGAACGGCTGGTCCTGTACGGCTGGCTGGAGGATCGTGACTTCGCGGCCGCACTTGCCAGGCAGGGTGGACGCTTCGTCAAATCGGACGAGGCCTGCGGCGTACATATGGGCGTCAAGAGCGGCCGCGTGAGCGGTGAACGGCTGGGATATTCTCAGATCGTCAACCCGCTTTACATGATGCGCAAGGGCACCATGACGCTCGCGCAGGTTGCCGACCAGGTTCTGCGCAACATCACCAGCAATTTCGGCCGGCTGTTATGGGCGGAACCGTTTATTGATCGACGCGGGAGGGTCAAAGGCAATCTCATGGGCCTTGCCGATGTTTTGCGGGGGCGCCTGGAGCCTGAGCGTGCTGCTCGATTGCCAGTTTTCGACGCTCTTGCGCTGCGGACCGGAGGAAAGGCCAAATGACTTTCAACAGGCCCGGCCCTCTGGAGGACGCTTCCCGTCTGTGGCGCATGGATCGCGAACCGATGGGCGATGCCGGCGAGGGCCCACTCGCGCTGTTGCGCCTGATGATCGCGCTTGCGTGGCGCAACAAGATGCGGCTTATCGCGTGTACGGCGGCGGGGTTCCTGCTCGCCTTTCTTTATGCGAACTCTCTTCCCCGGGTGTACAATGCCACGGCAACGCTTCTGCTGGAGCCGCGGCAATTTGCTTCCGCAGGCCGCGACATCAGCGGGCAGCAGAACCTGGATCTGAACAGCGCCGAGAGCGAATTGCAGATTATTCGTTCGGAGCGGCTTCTATCCGCCGTGTTCGAAAGCCTTGTCCTTCAAGGCGACGCCGAACTCGGCCCCCGGCCGCCCAAGGAATTCAGCGGCCTGGCGGTTCAGGTGCAGGACACGATGTCGACGCTCGTGGACAATGGGTTGACGACGCTTGGGAAGACGTCGAGGCGGGCCGAGGATTCACTGGATCCGACCGCAGATCCCCGCGAAAACGCACGCCGCATTGCTTTTGCGAATTTCGTCAAACGGCTGAGCGCGCGGCGGGTGGGGCAATCTTACGTCGTCGAAATCGAATTCTGGTCGTACAATCAGAACCTTCCTGCCCGCGTCGCAAACGCCATGGTGTCGGGATACATCCTGCAATCGATTGCCTCAAAAGAACAGATGGCGCGAGCTGGCACGGACACGCTGCAAGGACGACTGGACGCGCTGGCTATCCAGGTCAATGCCGCCCGGGAGGCAATGAGGAACGGCACGTTGCCGGCGGTGGCCACACCGGATGCCGATGCCCGGATCATCGGCGCCGCACTTCCGCCACTCGATCCCTCCGGTCCGCGCAAGACACTGATCGCCGCATTGGGTGGGCTGTTGGGGTTCCTGATCGGTATGTCGACCATAGCCATCAACGTGGCCTTCGATCGCCGGGTACGCGATGCGAAGGAACTCTCGCAGGAATCTGGCATTCCATGCTTGGCGATGGTTCCGGACACCGGAAAAACGGCAGGCCTCGGGTGGCATTTCGATAGCCCGGCGCTTCAACGATACGCAAGCGTCATTCGCGACTTGAAAACCTCCGTCGATGTCGCTTGCGCATCACAACGGCGGGAAAGAAATATCGTGATCGCGTTCATCGGGGCAACGGCTGCGACCGGTGTTTCGACCCTGTCTCTCAGTATGGCGCAGCTTCTCAGCCGAAGCGGCCACCATGTGACGTTCTTCTACTCGGGGCTGCCGTCCATGGTCGAAGAAACATCCAGTTCCTCGACCTCCCTGGCCGACGTGGCGATCTCAGGTCTGAAGGCGGATCAACTGTCGTTCGGCAATCTCGATGGCATTGCCACTCTGCCGATCCACTCGATAGACCCGCATATCAATATTTTTGCAGATTTCCGTCATTCCAGCGTGTTGCGGATTCTGGAAACGGCTCGATTGAAGGGAGATGTCATCTTCGATCTTCCGGCCCTTGATAACTCCCTGGATGCGCTGGCACTGGCATTTCATGCCGATGCCGTCTTGATCGTTGCAAAAAGCGGACGCACGACAATTGACGAGGTGAAAGACGTTCACAACCAGTTGCGGCGCGCTGGTGCGCCGGTGATCGGCACCGTAGTCAACAGGGTCAGGTCATGACCGCAGACCCCGTGACTTCCCGAGAAACACCTCCGCAGGTGCAGGACTCCTTCGGAGCTGAGCGATCCGCGGATGATCCGGAAGGCAGTATCTGCAAGCTCGCGATCATCATCACCTGCTTCAACTATTCGCAATTCATCCGGCGCGCGGTTGAAAGCGTCCTTTCGCAAAAGTGTAGGCAGTGCCAGATTCTCGTGATCGATGATGGTTCCACCGATGGTTCGTGGGAGGTGATCCGCGGATTGGGAGTGCGTGCGTTTCGGCTTGCAAATGGCGGTCAACGCAAGGCCTGTCTTTTTGGCCTTGAGCAGACACAGGCACCCTTCGTCCTATTCCTCGATGCCGATGACGAACTCCTTCCCGAGGCATTGGAGATGATCATCGCCAACCTGGACGATGGCGTTGCAAAACTTCAGTTTCCGTTGAAGAGGATCGATGTCGACGGCAATGTCATCAGCGGCCCGATACCCGAACTCCAGGCGTTCAGAGGGCGTGAACTGGCCGGGCGCGTCTTACGCACCGGTGTCTACGCGACGCCCCCGACCTCGGGCAACGTCTTTAGACGCGACGTGTGCGAGCTCCTGAAGGACGCCGACTATGACAGGGCAGTCGATGGCATTATCCTGTTCGCTGCTCCATTCATCGGCGACGTGGTGAGCCTGCCGCAGCCGCTGGGTCTTTACCGGGTCCATGACCGCAACGATTCCGGCTTCGGTGACGAATTGAATACGCAGGCTTTGCATCGGGATCTTCAGAGATTCGTCGCCAGGACGGAGCATCTGCGCCGGATCCTGCCAGGCTATGGCTATCGGTCCGGTCTCGTATCCCCCGAGCACGCCTATTTCTATCGCGAGCGGCGCTTTTATCTAGCCGTGGCGGAGGACGAACGGATTTCCTTTGCCAGCCTGTCCGGACTTGTGGGGCGGCTGTGGCGGGACAAAAACCCGCTGCGGATGAAGGTTTCCATGACACTGTTTTTCACGGCCGTCAGTCTGCTTCCCAGAGATCGCGCCCGAAAGGCGCTTGCCTATCGTCTGAGCGCCGGGACCCGCTCGACGCGCGGGCTCATTCGGGCGCTGACCTGAGCGGATTAGCGATCGACCAGGTCAGGTCTTCCGGATGCAAGGGCAATCCGCATGCCCAGCCCGAACAGTGTCGCGATATAAGTGGCTGCGCCCGCGCCCGCTACCGCGACAAGCTGTATCACAACGGGCAGACCGGAGGCCGGCATTCCCGTTCGCAACCAGATGACGACAATTGCCATGACGGCCGCGGAAGCCAGAACTTTCCAAAGGTTCCGGATCTGCTGCCATGGCCCCAGCCCGAACAGCCGCCGTGCCTCGGCAATGTAGAAAACAGCCATGACGGAAGCCACCAGAATTCGGGCAATGCTCGCTCCATGGGCGGCGAACAGATAGAAGCCAATGGAGATCAGAACGACCCGGAAGCACAGGTCGACCGTATTGAGCCTGAAAATGACGGAGGGTCGATCGAGAGCGAGGCTCGCCGAATAGAGCGTCTGGAAATACGGTATCGGAATGACTGAAAGGGCGAGCAGGCTGAGATAGGGAGCCGCGTCGCTCCATTGCGCTCCGAGCAGGATAGCGGTCACGAGATCTGCCGTCAGGGAGAGGCCGACGCAAACGGGAAGCGAAATCAGCATCGCGAAACGACTTGCCTTGAGGAAGCCCGTCCTCATTCGGTCTGCATTCGAACTAATCTGCGAAAAAGCTGCCATGACCGGCTGCAGCGCCGGACCGATTATGCTCTGGGTCGGGATGACGGCGATGTCACTTGCAACGGCGTAGCGGCCGAGCATGGCGCTGTTTCCGGCAGAGCCGATCAGGAAACGATCAAACTGCCAATTCAAGGCGGATACCAACTGCGCCGAACTGAACCAGCCGATAAAGCCGGCAAAATCCGGGAGCCGCTTCAGCGAGAAGGCGGGTCTGTAAGGGGCCACGGCATAAGAGGCAATGGTGGCGACAAATGCGGTGGTCACGAAATTGACGACGATCGCCCAATAGCCGCCTCCGGCAACCACGGTGATGACAGCGGCCGCAAAAGCGCAGAGCTTGCTGATCGTTTCGATCGCGAATGTCGGGCGGAATTCGAGCGCGCGGGCAAAATGCACCATGGCCGGGCTCATGAATCCCTTCGCGATAGGGCCGAGCGCCATGGCGGCGATCACCGGAACGAGCAAGGGATTTCCATTCATCAGCGAATACGGCCAGGTCGCAACCAGGAAGATCGCGGCGATCGCCGAACTTCTCAACACGCCGAGTGTGAAGCCGGTATCAAGGTGGCTCTTATCGAGCACCGGCAGTCGCACCAGTGCCTGGGTGACCGGAACCTCCAGAACCGTATCGATGACGACGACCAGCGCCATTGCGAGTGCCGCCAGTCCAAAATCCGTCGGGGACAACAGGCGGGCGAGAATGAGTACGTTGAAAAAGTCGATAAACCGCCCGACAAAGCGGGAAAAGACGAGCCAACTGGCACCTTTGAGAGCTGCGAACGCAAGCATTCTTCACACGCCTCTGTCTCACCGCCGGCTCCATGAACGAGCAAGCCTGCTTCGTTTCCGTCGTTGGTATTGTCCTCGAATGCTCTTTAACGGTTCAGTTTGGCCGAAAAGCCTCGAAGAACATGCGCCATTCCAACGGCGCGGAGCAAGGCTGGCTTCAACCGCGGAAATTCCTGCGCAATCGCTCCTTCGCGCCATAGCTGAGATTTCACGGCCATCAACTTTCGTGCCATTCCGGCTCGTGTCGCCGGCGCGACAGTCGCTATGAACTCACCTCGCCCGAAATCAACCGATCGGGGAGCGACACCCAAGGCGATCACATCCGCCTTGGACGGGTTTATGATCGCTTGCTTAAGTCTCAACCAGGCCCGATCCGCATCGCCTAAAACCTGAGCGCCGCTGGAGAGACCATGGATATAGCGTAGCGCGCCGGTGAGAAGCGGATTGCCAACGGCCGGATCGAGCCTGCCGAAACGAATCTCTCCCGAATTGCCGATCACCGTGCCGTCATGTCCCATGCTGAGCGTCTTGACGGAAGGTATGGCCGGCTCAAAAAGGCTCTCGATGATGTGCCAGTACCGCAGGACCACTGTCCTCGTCTTGAAGGGATTGTAGAAGCGATCCTCCACCACGAGACCAGCCACATTGGGGAAATGGTCTTCGCTAAGCCCCTTGTAATTGCATCGCGCAAACTGCACCGTTTCGAAACGATGCTCCGGCAGCCCGGCGGACAGAAGCCTCTGGGTGCTGCCGTAGAGCCCGGTATCGCAGAGAATAATACGTTTGGCATCACCTGCGATTTGCGCGATGTGGATCTTGAAGCAGTCATTCTGACTGTCGATGTCTTGCGCGACGGCGCTGCCGGCTGTTGTATCGAGCATGCCGAAAAAGCGGCTCGCATCAAAAACCTGCTGCCACTCGTCGGGTAGATTATAAGAACCGTTGCCGAGCGCATGGGCAACGGCAGCGAAACTTGCGCATTCGAATTCGCGCTCCAGTTCGTCGAGGACAGCCGGGCTTCTGGCCGCCACCGCTGAGCGGGCAGCAATCAGACGCGAAATCAGGATGTTCTCGCGCTTCAACGAAAGAGGCAGGTCGAGCACGGACTGGAGGCGTTCGAAAGCTTCCCGTATGCCAAGTCCCCCGCGCGCGCAAAAGAGCATTGTCGCATCACGGTCCGAACTCGCCTGCTGACCATATAGCCATAAAAAGAGACAAAATTCTGCGACGATCGGACCGAATACATGTTCGCCGAAGTGAACCTGATCGCCGATTGGCGGTATGGCCCCGCGGGAGCCCGATCCACTTTTGACTTGCCGCAGCCCTTCCGCCAGAGCTCCGTTGCCCCGTGAAACGAGCCGCTTGAGGCGGTTCTTCGGCATATGGATGGTCTGTATCCCCATGCTCTTTGGGACGAGGCAATCGGCGAGGAGGTCGTCACCGATGTGCAGGGCGCGCGAAGCATCCACGCGTTCAGCCTTTAGAACCAGAGAAAACAGGTCGCCCTGCCGCTTGCTAGCCTTCAGATCCGCGCTTGAATAGATCTCGTCCAGGAGGCCCGGGCCGTGAAAATGGTCGATGAGCTCGCCGACTTTTTCACCGGACAGCCCCGTATCGGTGATTGCCACGACCCTCACACCGGCTTGACGATGGCGCCGCAACAGCATGGCAAAATCACCATTCGCAAAAAGCGCCCGCTTTTCGACTTCAATCTCGATAGCGATCCGCTTCTCTATCACGGAACGCGACAGCCCGAGAATGGCGACTTGGCGGCTGATGACATCGCAAAGGCACACCTCGCCCCGACCGCCTCCCATGTTCAAGGCACGATATGCCATCTTTTCGGCAAGCAGCCTGGCCCGGATCAGTTCGTCGGGGCACATGGGCGAACCCTGGCCCTGCAGAAAACGGGCAAACATCTTTTCACCCGCAATGATGCGCGACCGCCGGGACAGGCCGTTGCGCAACAAAAGGGTATCGAACACGTCTGTCGCAATCAACTCTATGGAATGAAGGGGCCGATTGAGATCGTCGAGGCTCCGTCGCGGCATCCAGCATACCCCTCGCAAATTACTGGAACCAGCGCGCCTTGACGGGCCAGCGCCAATCCAAATCCCTGATAGAAAATTTCCCCCGAACGCGTCCGAAGAAGAAGAACGCATTCGTGCCGATGGCAGAGTGTAACAGACATAGACAAATGCCTTCAAGTTAAATTACTATATACCAATTAGTATATCTGCCAAAAATATCACCACTCCGGTATTTATTTGAACAATAACGAGGCACACGCAATATATATTGGATTTCCCGTTCTGTAATAACTCGGAAGTACTAGATCAAACGATGGAGACCTGCATGCAGGAGGCGAAGTTCCCCACCCCTCAAAAGGCGGCCGATCTGGAGTATGATGCCATTGTTTTGGGAGCGGGGGTTAGCGGTCTCGTTTCAGCCGCCGTGCTGGCCAACCAAGGATGTCAGCAAATCCTGGTCGTCGATGAATACGGCCACATCGGCGGGAACCACATGGACTGGTCGACGAATGGATATACATTCGACATCGGAAGCCTGATTTTCCAGGACGATTCCCCTCTGCTGACGCATTTTCCCGAACTCCTCCCTCTCTATGTGCCGATCGAGCCTCGCTGGGGACGGTTGAATCCCCAGAAGATGGTCACGGATTATCCGATTTCGCTGCGCGACGACATTTTGCGGGCCGGCGTCAAGGGGATGATGCGCATCTTCGGGTCGGTGTTCTATGCGCGGCTGTTCCAGCGCGAAATGCGCAACGCAAGAGACTTTTCACGCTACTGGATCGGCGCCGAGCTTCTCCGGCGGTCCGGTCTGGAATCCTATATGCGGAGGTTTTACGGGATCGCGCTTGATCAGATCGATATCGATCTGGCAAAAAAAAGGATGCTGTGGATCAGCGAACATGCCTCGCTGGGCAACCTCGCCCATCGCCTTTTTCGTCGCCGACGCCAGGGTCCGACCAACAAGCAGCTCGCCCGCCCCAAATCCGGATTTGCGCCCCTTTACCGGCTCGCTCAACAAAACCTGGAGAACCGAGGGGTGCAATTCGCCCTGGGCGTCAAACCAGTCGCAATCGACCGATTGGAGAACGGCTTTCAATTGAGGCTGGAGGACCGGGTGATTACCGCAGGCCGGCTGTTTTCGACGATCCCGATCGAGCGGGTGCAGGCCCTGTGCGCTATCGAGCGGCGCCACGTTCTCAATACCACCACCCTCATCAGCCTCTATTTCAGCTTCAGCGGAGAGCGTGGCTTTCAGCAGCCGATCATCTACAATTTCTCGCATGATGGTGCATGGAAGCGCTTGACGGTCTATTCCGACTTCTACGGCCAGGCCCACGGGCGGGAATATTTCGCCGTCGAAGTCGTTGCCGACCGACCGGACAGCCCGGTTGAAATGGCCGAATTGGATTTTCGGGCGCACGTTGCGGCGAACGGGCTGTTTCGAGGGGATCTGAAACTCGAAGGCGCCCAAGTCCTGACCAATGCCTATCCCGTCTACAGCCGGGACGCCGCGCGCCAGGCGGATGAAGCCATCGCTGCACTGCGTGCGTTTGGAATCCAGTCCTACGGACGCCACGGCGGGTTCAACTACCAGCCGACAGCCCGTGTCTCCACCCTCGATGCGGAAGCCGCTCTCGGATTCGAACGGAAGGTCTCTCAGCCGCCGGGAGCGGTCGAGACTTCTCCCCAGACGGAGCCGGCACCCTCGCCGCTTCTGATATCCTCTCCCACAACCCCGTGAGCCCAATATGCGGATCATGCATGTTCTGAACCACACCCGGCGATTGAACGGCAATGTGCATGCGGCTGTCGACCTTGCCTGCGCTCAGGTAAAGCTCGGCCACACTGTCTGCATGGCAAGCGGTGGAGGCGATTTCGGCGGATTGCTTGCACGCAACAGGGTGGAAACGGTTTTCGTCGATCAGCAGAGAAAGCCTCTCACCGTGCTCAAGTCGCTTTGGGCGCTGCGACGCCTCGTCCGCGACTGGAAGCCGGATATCGTGCATGCGCATATGATGACGAGCGCCGTTCTTTCGGTTCCTGCCTGTCGTTTATCGTCGACGCCGCTCATTACCACCGTTCACAATGCGTTTGAAAAAAGCGCCGTGCTGATGGGGCTTGGCACATGCGTGATTGCCGTTAGCGACGCCGTCGGGAAATCGATGCAGGAGCGCGGCATATCGGCATCGAAACTGCGCGTCGTTCTCAACGGCACAATCGGATCAGCACGGTTCGAAGGGCGCGACAGGACGCCCGCGTCCCTTCACAACCCAAGCATACTTTTCGTCGGAGGGCTGCATCCCAGAAAAGGGTTACCCGACCTCCTGGAAGCCTTCCGCCTGGCGCACAAGCAATATCCCGACAGCCACCTTTATATCGCCGGCGGCGGGCCCTTTGAGGACGCCTACCGGCAATTGGCCAGCGAAACGGGCTGCGCAAGCGCCATCACATTCGTCGGCGCCATCGACGAACCGTTTCCCTACATGTTAGGCGCCGACATCTTCGTCCTTCCCTCCCATGCCGATCCTGCCCCGCTCGTCCTGTCGGAAGCGCGTGAGGCGGCCTGTGCGGTGATCGGCGCGGACGTGGATGGCATCCCGCAGCTGCTCGGTTTCGGAGAGGCCGGGATCCTTGTCCCACCGCGCGATCCGCAAGCCTTGGCAGCCGTTCTCTGCGACCTGCTGGCGGATCCCGAGCGGCTGGATATGTGGAAGGCAAGAAGTCAGCTGCATATCAACAATCTGACGATCGAGCGCGTCGCCCGCGAGACGCTCAGCGTCTACAAGTCCGCCTTATCGCCTGGAGCCGAGGTCGTCCCGGCCTAGTCGTCGGGGGACGTATCGGATTAACCGCGGCCGAGCTGCCGCTTCAGGTAACTGTCGGCGTGTGGATCGGCATAATGGAACAGCGCCGTCGCCCGCACAGCGCCTTCATCGACAGGCTCATTCGTGTGAATGCTGCGGTAACCCCAGAAGAGATAGAGATTGCCGGGAACCAACGACACATGCTTCACGCCCTTTCCGCCGGATGCGCGACTGCGCAGGATCCGCTGGGTGAGCGCATTGTCGAGGATCGCTTTGTCGGCGAGATTGAAGAGGTAATTCGATCGGATTCCACGGGTATTGGGGATAATCAAGAAGTCGCCGCGCTTGCCGAATTTCGGGATTTCGATCGGTAGAAGTGCCGTGATCGCGTAGGAATCATAGTGGAAGATCAAGGAATGTTCCGTCGCGCTTTTACCCGTGAGGCAGCGAAGAATCTGATAGAATTTAACGTCAGGCGCTGGCCGGCCTAGACCGATGGAATAGAGGCGGGAAAAGAGAGCCTTGAATTCCGGGGAATTGCCGAGGTCGTCGAGGCCTGATCCCGCGAGCTCATCGCTTTTCAGCGAAATCGTCTGGCGGCCCTCGCGCGTGATCGTGGTGGAGACAAAATTTTGCATCTGGCTGAGATCTTCGGCTGCCAGGAAGTTGGGAGCGCAAAAAATTCCGTCTTTGTTGATTTCATGAGCGATGCCACGAACATCCCCATCCGATAGCGCAGACAGCCACTGTTTGGCATTGCTGAGATGAGACATGGCAGGCTCCGTAGCAGCACGCGATTCTGTCCTGGAACACATCAGGAAACACCAGGGTCAGGCGATCAACAGGATCACTCGGAAAACGAGCTGACTTGACTGAAATTGCCCTGCTCCCCGCTATTGACGCCATCCGGCGACAACGGAGCGGGCCGACGGTCGAGGCTCAATCGACCCTTCCGATGCGCAGACGCCGTCTGGGCAAAGCCGGCATGTGATCGTCCTGGTTTCCTTCCAACAGCAGCGGAGAGGTCATCCGCTCCGGATCAAGCAACCGCCACTCTCTTTCAAGCCGCAGCCTGATGGATATCCAGATGTCGCTCGTCATAACTCACCCTTCGATCAAGATAAAATCCGTCATTCCCAAAGAATCGACCTACGGTGATTTCCGCTTAAACTCGGACCACACCATGTAGAAGATACCTGCGAAATAGCCAGCTTGCATCAAAATAAAGCACAACGAAGTATAAACCAATGAATTCAAGAAATTTCCTTGGTAATCATATGTAATTATACCAAAGACAATCGAGGCAATGGTCATCTGCGCCAACGCTGCTGGCGCCATCGATTTCACCGATTTTCTCAAGAGCAAGCTCATGCGCGCCACTCGCTTCGCTGGCCTTCCTAATGTGCATCAACACCCCATTCAGGCCATCGATGGTTCAAGGCTTCACCGCGTCCGCCCTTCGAAGAGACAAGACGAGAATGCGGTTCCGCTTCGGAATTGGAAGCGAACAGCAAATCGCACCGGGAAGGAAGAAACTCTTTGTGATGATGCGCTACGCCCAATGACGTAAACTCGCGCCGAGGTCTGGACCGCGCCGGACAACCCAGATGCCGACTGGAGCCTGTTTTTATGGGCAAAGATTTGCCTGCTTTGCCGGATCAGCCGAGATCGTCGCGGATGCAGGCCTTGAAGTGTCCCTTGGCAGTCTCTCGCAGTGGCGGCACGGCACTCGCGCAAGCGTCGACTGCAACCGGGCAACGGGTCCGGAAGACGCAGCCGCTTGGGGGATTGGCGGGACTTGGGATATCCCCTTTGAGTATCTGCCGGTTCGCATGCCGCGAGGGGTCGGGCGACGGAACGGCCGAAAGCAGGGCGCGCGTATATGGATGCTGCGGGCTGGCATAAAGCTCGCGGCTCGGCGCCATCTCCATGATCCGCCCGAGATAGAGCACGATCACCGTATCGGCGACATATTCGACCACCGCGAGATCGTGCGCGATGAACAGCATGGTCAGGCCGAGCCGCATCTGCAGGTCGCGCAGCAGGTTGACGATCTGCGCCTGGATCGACACGTCGAGCGCCGACACCGGTTCATCGGCGACGATCAGCTCGGGCGCAAGCGTCAGCGCCCGGGCGATGCCGATGCGCTGGCGCTGGCCGCCGGAAAACTCGTGCGGGTAGCGGGAAATCGCATCTGGCGGCAGATCTACCGAGGTGAGCGCCTGGGCAGCTTTTGCGGCCCGCTCCGATCTGCTGCCGATCCGCTGGATATCCAGCCCTTCCGTGAGGATTTCGCCGATGGTCATCCGAGGCGAGAGGCTGGCGAAGGGATCCTGGAAAATATACTGGACGCGCGCATGCAGGCCGCGGAGTTCGCGGCGCGTCAGGCTCGTCGTTTCCAAGCCTTCAAAACGGATACTGCCGGAGGTGGGTTCGATCAGTTGCGCGACCATGCGGCCGATGGTGGTCTTGCCGCTGCCGGATTCTCCAACCAGGCCGACGACTTCGCCGCGTTTGATGTTGAAGGAGACATCCTGGACGGCGCGGACGACCGGTCCGCGGGCAAATGCCACCGGGGCAAAATCCTTGCCCAGCCGGTTCACTTCGAGGAGAAATTCCTGTGACATCGGTCAGATCTCCTGCCATCGGATGCAGCGGCTGAACTGTCCCTCGCCGGCGTCTGCCAACGCCGGGTAGGCTTCTGAGCAGGTCTCTATGCGGTAGGGACAGCGGGGAGCGAAAGGACAGCCTGACGGCAGGTCCATGAGGCTCGGAACCGATCCTGCGATGGTCGGCAGCGGGGTGCCCGCCTCCCTGAGAAGCGTCGCGGTTCCAAGCTGCGGCACCGAACGCATCAGCCCCTTGGTATAGGGATGACGCGGATGGGAGAAGACCCGCGCCACGCTACCGGTCTCGACGAGCGAACCGGCATACATGACGGCCACGCGGTCGGCGATCTCGGCCACGACACCAAGGTTGTGAGTGACGAACAACATGCCCATGCCACGCTCCTTCTGCAGCCGTCCGAGCAGGTCGAGGATCTGCGCCTGGATGGTGACATCAAGGGCCGTCGTGGGTTCGTCGGCAATCAGCAGCGTCGGGTTGCATGCGAGTGCCATGGCAATGGTCGCTCGCTGCCGCATGCCGCCGGAGAGTTCGTGCGGATATTGCCCGGCACGTCGGCGCGGATCAGGAATGCCGACATCCTCCAGCCGCTGGATGGCGTCCGACAAGGCCTCCCGATGGGATTTGCGCATATGGATGCGGATCGGCTCGGCAATCTGTTCACCGATCGTAAAAACCGGATTGAGACTGGTCAGCGGCTCCTGAAAGACGATACCGATATCATTGCCGCGCACCCGGCGCAGGGTGTCGCCGCCAATAGTCTGCAGTTCGACGACTTCGCCCGTCTTGCGCTTCAACCGGAGCGTACCCGCAGCGATACGGCCCACGCCACGCGGCAGAAGACCCATGATCGACAAACTCGTCACCGACTTCCCCGAGCCGGATTCGCCCACCAGCGCCACGGTTTCTCCCGTCGCCACGGCAAGGCTGAGGTCCCGCACGGCGACGATCTCCCGATCGCCGATGCGGAACACCGTCTTGAGCCCGGAAATTTCGAGGATCGGCTCAGCGCTCATCGTCAATCCAGAAGCCCGGTTTGCCGCAGGATGCCGTCGATGACGGCCGCCTCTTCGTCGTTCAGGGATCGCTGCGGACGAGCCATGACATTGGTGTCGATAACCCCAAGCCTGCGCATGGCGGTCTTGAAGGCTCCCACTCCGGCCGAGCCCGCACTGGTCCGGCCCAAGCTGACCCAGACCATCTCGAAAAGCCGGCACAGGCGTTCCTGCTCCTGCCGTGCACCGGCAAAATCACCCGCCTGGCAGAGGTCCCACAAGCGGACATAACCGTGCGGATCGACATTCCCGAGGCCCGGCACGATGCCGTGCGCGCCCATGTTCACGACGCTGTCGGCGACGATCTCGGATCCTGTCATGACGAAGAAATCCGGCAGATCGGCCGTGTCTGCCATGACATAACGAAGATTGCCGTCGTCGCCGCTCGAATCCTTGACGCCCACGATCGTGCCTTCGCGGGCAAGCGTCACGGTGGTCCGGCGTTCGAGCTTGGTGTGGACGCAGACAGGGATGTCATAGGCGATGACCGGTATGTCGACCGCCTCCCGGATATAGCGGAAGTGATCGATGGTTTCGGCCTGGTTTGTCCGGGCATAGAATGGCGCCGTGACGACAACCGCGTCGGCACCCGCCGACTGCGCCACCTTTGCATGGGCGATCACGCGCTCGGTTGTGGGATCGATCACGCCGACCAGGATCGGCACACGGCCGCGCACCTGCTCGACCGCATGTTCGATGATGCTGCGGCGCGTGGCTTCGTCATGGAACACGACTTCGCTGGTCGAGCCGAGAACGAACAGGCCGTGCACACCGCCATCGAGCAGGTGGTCTATGACGCGCGCGAAGGAAGGATAATCCACCTCGAAAGTCGTGTTGAGCGGAGTGACGACGGGCGGAATGACGCCGGTAAAGAGGGGCATGTGCAACCTTTCACTTGAGTTCGGAGCGCGGATCGAAGGCATCGCGAAGCCCATCGCCCACGAAGTTGATGGCAAGAACGGTCACGACGAGCGCGCCGCCCGGAAACATCCATTGCCAGGGATAATTTTCGAGCACATGCGTGGCGCGGGCAGCGTTCAGCATATTGCCCCAGCTCGCTTCCGGGGGCGTGACCCCAAGACCCAGGAATGAGAGACCGGCCTCCAGCAGGATCCCATTTGCCACCTGCAGGGTAGCGTAGACCACGAGAATATCGATCGTATTGGGCAGACCATGCCGGATCAGCAGGTGCCAGAGCCCTGCGCCCATGCCCCGGGATGCCACCACGAAGTCGCGCTCACGCAGTTCCAGCAGCCGGGCCCGGACCATGCGGGAAAGAACCGGCCACGAGAGCAGCGAAATCACGAAGATCGTCGGCACTATGCCGCTGCCGACGATCGAGGCGAGGACCAGAAGGAAAATGACCGGCGGCAAGGTCATGGCGAGATCGACAAACCGCATCGTGGCACCATCAACGAAACGTCCGGCAAAGCCGGCGATGGCTCCGATGAAGAAACCGAGGAACGTGGAGATCGCCATCGATACCGTCGCCACCAGCAGCGAAATTCGCCCGCCCTGCAGCAGCCGCGCCATGATATCCCGCCCCACCCCGTCGCTGCCGAGCCAATGGGCCGACGACGGCCCCTGGTTCATCGCCAAAAGGTCGATGTCGTTGGGCTTGTGGAGCCACCAGAGATCGTAAGTGAGGGTCAGGACAAGGATCGGGATCAGGATGGCCAAGCCGACCACGGCCGCGCCGTTCTCGAAAAAGCGGGAAAGTGCGCGTCGGATGGGACCGGCGGAACCGGCATGTGTCAAGCTCGCCATCTCATGCCACCTTGATGCGCGGATCGACAGCGGCATAGGCGATGTCGGTCAGCAGGTTGACCAGGATGACGCAGGCGCCAGTCAGCAGCGTAGCGCACATGATGACCGGGTAATCGCGCCGGACGACTGCATTGACCATCAGCAGACCCATGCCCGGCCAGTCGAACACGCTCTCGATGAAGATCGCGCCCCCGATCGCGATGCCGATGGTGGAGCCGATCAGCGTGATCACCGGCAGCAGGGCGTTGCGGACGGCATGTTTGACGATGACCCAGAATTCCCGGACACCCTTGGCGCGCGCCGTGCGCACATAGTCCTGCGACAGCACTTCGAGCAGCGACGAGCGCATGTATCGCATGATCAATGCGCCATGGCCGATCGAAAGCAGGGTGGCGGGCAGGATGAGGTGGGCCAGCAGGTCGCCGACGGAGAAAGGCGCGCCCGGCGTCAGCATGCCGCCGGCCGGCACCCAGCGCAGATTGACCGCAAATACGTAGAGGCCTAGCAGGGCGGTCAGGAAAGCCGGACTTGAAATTCCCACGAACGCCGCCGTCGAAAGTGAAAGATCGGCCAGTTTGTTGCGGCGGACGGCTGCAAAGATGCCGGTTGAGATGCCGACAACGACGGCGATGACAAGCCCACTGAACATCAGCAGGATCGTCGGGCCGATGCGGCTGAGGACAAGCGGCAGCACTCCTTCGCCATTATACTGGATGGAATAGCCGAAATCCCCCGTCAGTGCCGCGCCCAGCCAGGCGAAATATTGCACCGGCAGCGGCCGATCGAGACCGAGCCGGGTACGAAGCATATCGAGATCGGACGCGGAAATCGGCACAGACGGATTGACGTAGGCATCGATCGGATCGCCGGGCGTCAGCCGCAGCAACGTGAAGATGAGAACCGTCAGGGCCAGCAGCATCAGCAGGCCGACAGCCGTACGGCGAAGGATGTATTGCAGCATGTTTTCACCAACAGGGTCCGCAGGGGATGCGGTCGGGCTTGTTCACCAGACCGCATCCCGGCTCACGGGCACATCAAGGAGCGAGATCCCATTTTTCCGGATGGGAGACGTAGGGGCCACCGCCTGGAGCGGGCGTCCAGAAGAAGTCCTTGAGCTTGCTGGACACGACCCCGTAGCGGCTCGCCACCCACATCGGTGCCCAGGGAAGCGCAGCGTTCATTTCCTTGCAGACCTTCTGCCATCTGCCGTCGGCCTTGGCCGGGTCGGTTTCCGCCATCGCCGCATTCAACGCATCGGTCAGCGGAGGCATTTCGACGCGCATGATGTTGTTGCCGGACGGAGGTGTCTGTGCGGCATTCAGCCCGACATTGAGCGATCCCGGATTGGGGCCGTTCTGCAGCCCCGCATAGACCAGCGGAAAATCCTGCCATTTTTCGCTTCGCACGATGCCGTTGTAGCTCGGAACGTCGAGCGCGCGCGGAACCACGTTGACGCCGACCTGCGCCAGCATCGCCTGCACCGCCGCCATGACGTTGGCGACCTGCGGCGTATTGTAGTAGGTCAGCCACGGGATCGGCTTGCTGCCGTTGATCTTCTCCCAGCCCGCCTCCGCCAGCAGGGCTTTTGCCTTTTGCGGATCGTAGGCATAGCCAGCCAGATCCTTCGTAAGAAGCTGCGGCGCGACATAGCCGCAGTTGGCGAGTTTGGCGGCACCCCCGAACAGGCTCGAGACGATGGCGTTTCGGTCGATGGCGTACATGACCGCCTGACGGACGCGAAGGTCGTCCCAGATTCCGGCGCGGTGATTGAAGCCGATATAGTTCACCACGTAGGAATCGCCCTCGATGACCCGGAAACCGCCATTGCCCTTGAAGGTCTTGGCGTCGTCGGGTTCGGCGAAGGTGAACTGGATCTCTCCCGCCCTGAGGGCCGCGACGGCCGCAGCCGGATTTGCGAAATAGCGGTTGATCAGGCGAGCCGCTTTCGGCTTTCCGCCCCGATAGCCGTCATAGGCAGCCAGTTCGACATACTGGTCGCTGACATGCTTCACGAACTTGAATGGACCGGTTCCGACCGGCTGGGTGGACCACCACGGGCTCTTGGCAACCTCCTTGACGTTCACCGACGACAATGCATGCTGCGGCAGCATCATCAACTGCGACAGAACGGAGAGGAATGCCGAGTTCGGCTTGCTGAGCTTGACGACTGCCGTGTGCGCATCCGGCGTCTCGACCGATGCGATATCGGCAAGCCGCGCGGCAAAAATGCTGCCGCTCTCGGCATTCTTGGCAAGCTCCAGGGTGAACTTGACGTCCGCCGAGGTAAAAGGCGTGCCGTCATGCCAATTCGTCTCGGCGAGCTTGAACGTATATGTCAGGTTGTCCTGGCCGAGGGTGAACTCTGAAGCCAGCGCGCCGGTAAGCTTCGACAAATCGGATGTGTAGATGACCAGCGGCTCGAAATAGGTATTGAGCCAGGTGAAGCCGGCTGTCGCAGTCAGCGGGTTGAAATTGCCCTGGAAACCGCCTGGACCCACGTCGAACCCGCCGACAATGGTCTTGCCCGTCTGCGCCTGGGCCGTCGCGGGCACCATTGCGGCAGTCGTGGCAAAAAGCAAAGCTCCCGCCGCCAGAAGGCGACCGAAATTCCGTCGATGCATGCTCTCCTCCTCTTTTATATTTTCGACTATCGCTAAACCGGATCGACCTCCTCGGGCCGGTTGATCGCGATGACTTTCCGGATGCCGGAATAGTGTACGCTCAGGCGTTTGCGGCCCGCTTCGACATCTCTCGCCGCCACGGCCTCTGCAATCTCGTGGTGATCCTGCCAGGTCGCCAGGGGCGTGGGACTTGCCAGGTTTGCGAAGCCCGAGGCTTTGTAGAAGGCGGACCAGAAGATATCGATCAGCGCGCTCAGCATCTTGTTGTTCTGGCAACGGAACAGAAGCTGATGAAATTGCTGGTCCTCCTCGGCGAAACTTTCGCCGCGCTCAGCGCGCTGCCGCATGCGATCGGTAAGGCGTCGAAGCTCGGCCACGTCATCGTCGCTGATCATCTCGATGGTCTTGTCGATGAGGCCCGTCTCCAGCACGCGACGAATCTCCAGCAATTCCTCCACATCACGCAGCGACGCCTGCAGCCCATAGGCGAGATTGTCCAGAAGCGGCGCGAACGAGAATTCCTTGACGAAAACGCCAATGCCGCGCCGCGTTTCGAGGATGCCAACGGATTCCAGCGCCTTGATCGCTTCACGAACCGAATTGCGCCCCACGCCCAATTGGTGCGCCAGGAACGTCTCCGGCGGCAGAGCCGCGCCGGCCGTCAGGTCATTGTCCTCGATATAGCTGCGCAGGCTTTCCTGCACGCTGACATGCAGAAGCGGCGGGCGCTCAAGAGGTTTTATGGGCTTGGCCAATGCTGCTCCATGCACATTTCGACAATCAACATGATTGAGGTATATCGACTTGTAGGATATCTAGCAAGTCGATAAATGCAGAAAGCAGCTGAACAAGTCCGGGATCCGGCTGCGGTAAACGGGAGGTGGGGTGTGGCAATCACAAAGTTCGAACGGCGGAATGACCGCTGGGGTCGCATCCGGGGAAATTGGGCAACGCTCCTGCTGCCGATCAATGAAGACGATTCAATCGATTTCCCGCGTCTGGCCGACGCGATCGACCGGCTGGTTGCCGCCAAGGTGGACGGCATCTACTCGAACGGCACCGCCGGCGAATTCCACAATCAGACAGAAGCGGAGTTCGACCAGATTCAACAATTGTTGGCAGACCGCTGCAGCCCTGCAGCGATGCCATTCGTCATCGGTGCGTGTCAGCCCGATCCCCGCATATCCCTGGACCGGGTGCGCCGGGCGGCGGCGCTCGAACCGGAGGCAATCCAGGTGATCCTTCCCGACTGGTGGCCGGTGACGGCCTCGGAGGCGACCGATTTCCTGCAGATGGCCGCTGACGCTGCCGGCCCGGTTCCGCTGGTGCTTTACCAGCCGCCGCATGCCAAGCGCGTCTTTGCCCCGGAAGAACTGGCGGCAATCCTTGCGGGCGTGCCGCAAGTCGTGGGCATCAAGCTTGGGGATGGAGATGCATCCTGGTACGATCAGGCCCGCAAGCATCTCGATGCGTGGGGAATTTATGTCCCGGGGCATCATCTTGCGACAGGTGTCCAGCAGGGCGTTGCAGTCGGGGCATTCTCCAACGTTGCCTGCCTGAGCCCGTCCGGAGCACAGCGATGGACCGCGTCGATGGCCGACGATATCGACCGGGCGCTTGATATCGAACAGCGGCTGCGCACCTTCCTCGATGACCACATAGCGCCCTTTGCCAGGGTGCACGGATATTCCAACGCCGCGTTGGACAAGCTCCTGGCTGCGATCGGGGGATGGGCGGAGATCGGCACCCGGCTGCGCCGGCCGTATCGCTGGATTGATCCATCGGTCGTTTCCGCACTGCGTGAGAAGGCCAGGATCACCCTTCCCGAGATCATGCTCTGAACGTCGAGGTGGCATCGTGAGACGACCCAACATCCTGATGATCATGACGGACCAGCAGCGTCGGGACACGCTCGGCATTTATGGCTGCGACTGGATTCCGACACCTCATCTCGACCGGCTGGGCCAAGCCGGAGCGGTATTCGAGCACTGCACGGTCGACAACCCGATCTGCACGCCTTCCCGGGCCAGCATCTTCACCGGCAAGCCCGTGCCGGGTCATGCGGTCCAGCGGGTGCATGACAACCTGCCGCCGGACGAAGTTCTGTTCACCGAACGGCTGCGGCGGGAGGCCGGCTATCGGACCGCGCTTTTCGGCAAGCTGCATGTCAGCAGCCGTGTTCAGGAAGAACGGCAACGTCATCCGCATGACGGTTTCGACATCTACGAATGGTGTCTTGAGCCATCGGTTTCGATCGGGAGCCCCTTCAACGGCTATGCGGCCTGGCTTCGCGAGACGGCGCCGGATTTCCTCGCTGCCCTCCAGCGCAACGGCCGAAAGGAACTTCATCACCCCGAGGCGCAACACATGAGCACGTGGGCGGCCGACCGGACCATTGCCTTCATCCAGTCGATGAAAGCAGAGAGGCAGCCCTTCTTTTGCCTGATGAGCCTGTTCGACCCTCACGACCCCTATGAGGATTACCCCCTCACCTTTAGAAATTGCATAGATGCAGCGAAGATTCCGGAGCCGGTGGTTTCACGCGCGATACAACCCGGATGCGTCCGCCAGGAGCAGCAGGGTTCCTATCTCGGACGTTTCTCGGACTTCTCTGCGGATGAGATCCGCAGGATCCGTCTCGGTTATGCCGCTTCCATAGCCTTTCTCGATAAACAGGTCGGCCGCGTTCTGGCGGCACTGGACGAAGCGGGGATGACCAACGACACGCTGGTCGTATTCCTATCCGACCATGGCGACCAGCTTGGCGATCATGGGCTTTTCGTCAAGGGAGTTGCGCTCTACGAGCCTACCGTCGGAGTGCCGCTATTGCTGCGTTGGCCGGGCCACGTCAACGCCGGCACCCGATGCACCGCGCTTGCGCAAGGTCGCGACGTGGCGGCCACGTGCCTCGCAGCAGCAGGCCTCGATACGTTATCCTGCCCGGAAAGCGAGGATCTGGTGGCCATGGCATCGCGGAACGCGACGCGGCGCAGCAGCGCGATCTGCGCCTACCGCAATTCCGGTGTCAACGACAGCGGTAGTTTCTGGGACCCGCCGATGCGGGGAACCATGGCCCGGGACCAGCGCTTCAAGCTGACACTCTATACGAGTGGAGGATCGAGCGAGCGGGAGCTGTTCGACCTTCAGACCGACCCGCAGGAGACCATCAATCTTTCCGGGAATCCTGCCTACGCCCCGACCGAACTCATGCTGCTTGGCGAAATCGCCGCGTTCCTGCAGGCGGAAGCCGCCGGCGCAGCACCGCGCGCGACATCGTCCCTTCCCAATGCGGCTCAGCGGATGCAGAACAGGATTAAGTAGGTCACCACACAATTCGGCTCCTCACCAACCAGACAAGACCACAGACCAGGATCAGGATCATCACTACGTGTATGACGTAATCAAGCGTCGTCTGTGGGCCGACGCCGACCGCGATGGTGAATGCGCCGACGAGCGTGCCCAGCAGAGCCAGGGACTGCGCGGAAATTGCCGCCACGCGGCTCCAGGGCCGGCGGAGCCTGACGGATAACAACCCGAGCAGCAGGATCGCTGCGATCACGGCTTCGGCGATCATTGCTTGCCTGTGCTCATGACCCTCGACGAGGAGGCCCGCGTGGGTCAGCGATGCAATCGCGTAGAGACACGTTTCGGCGAGAAAAAGCATTGCGGCGGTGGCAACCATGGAACCATCCTCACTGGCTCCGCCCACGAGCGAGCGAAGCGTAACCACGAACCGTTGCTTTACGTTCTTCGAACGAGGCCACGGTATCGATGTCGTCGAAACCGTCGGGCGCACGGGCCTCGATCATGTCGATGACCCCTTCGGGACCGCCCAGGCGGTTGGAGAGAACGATTTGCGACGTGACCGGCCGCCGTTCGGCATCGTAGCGGGAAAGGGCCGCCTCGATACCGTCCCCGGATTGGAGATGCCGTGCCAGGCAGCGTGCATCGAGGATTGCCTGGCTCGCTCCGTTGGAACCGACCGGATACATGGCATGGGCGGCATCGCCGAGCAGCGTGACCCGCTCGAACGACCAGCGGGGCAAGGGATCCCGATCGCAATTCGGGTATTCGTAGAAATTTTCGGTGGCCTGGATGATGGAGGCAGGATCAACGAAATCGAGGTGAAAACGGTCGCGCACGAAGGGCAACACCTCGTCCGACAGGCCGGACCGGCTCCAGTCCTCGCGGCGTAGTGGCGATGTGCCAGGCTCGCCCACCTTGGCCATCACGGCCCAGTTCGTCAGCCGCATTTCAGGCTCCGCAGGATCGGCTCCGATCGGATAATAGACGAATTTTGCGAAATTGCCGCCTGATATCACCATCGTCCGGCCATCGCGCCAGATCGGCCAGCGTGTGGCGCCGCGCCATAACATGATCCCGCTCCAGATCGGCGGCCCCTCATCGGGATAGAGCTGCGCCCGGATCGCGGAATGGATGCCGTCGGCGCCGATCAGCAGATCCCCGCGGGCCGTGCCGCGCCATCCATCCGTTCCGCTGAAATGAACCGCGACCCCATCTTCCGTCTGCTCGAAGCCCTCCACCCGGCAACCCATTCTGATGACGTCGGGTCCGAGACGAGCGATCACCGCCCTATGGATCACGCCGAGCAGCTTGCCGCGATGGATGCTGACCTGCGGCGCCTCTTGACCGGCGTCCAGGCCGCGCAATTCCTGCCACACGACCTGACCGAAACGGTTGGTATAAATCAGTTCCCGCACACGGATCCCTGCAGCGTCGAGGCCGGCCTGCAGTCCGAGATCGGCCAGCACCGCCACGGCATGCGACAGCATGTTGATGCCGACCCCGAGTTCACGAACCTCGCCGACGCGTTCGAAGATCTCGACCTCGATCCCGGCTTCGTGGAGTTGAAGCGCGGTCGTCAATCCGCCGATGCCGGCGCCTGCGATGAGAGCTTTCATGACTGGTCCTTTCTCGTTTGCGGGACGAGCGGCAGGATGTAAGCCGCGACGATCTATTGCGGCGTCACTCGTCTCCTGTATTCGAGCTGCATGGCCACGAAATCGGCCGTGTTTTCCCGATAGCGGTCGGCGATGGCCTTCAGCGTATCGTCCAGCGCCTCCGCCGGTTTGCTGCCCAGCGGCGCTGCCGGCACGCGCGTTGTCGACGCGCTCACCTTGTCGGGGATGATGCGGATGCCGTTGCGGCTCTCCACCGCATCCGCGCTGGCTGCGAAGGTCATCACGCGCGAGCGGTAGGTGCGCGACCAGGCATCCGCGACAAGCGCAAGCGACACCTCGTCCACGCCTTTCGACAGTTCGATGCCGAGCGTTTCGCGGCGCCAGAAGGCGAGCGAATTGCCGATCGCCGTCAATGCGAAAGGACGCGTGAACGTGAAGGCGCCGCTGTCGTGTCGCGCATCCCAATTCGCGACGCCCAGATCGGCCGCGACAGCCTCGGCTTTCTCCTGCCCGGCGATCGCCTCAATCAGCGTCAGCGACATCGGCATGGAGGCACTGATCCCCGTCGTCGTCGCAACGCGACCGTCAACGAGGAAGCGGCGGTCGGCGACATGGCGGATGCTCGGATGTTCCTTCAGCATGGCGTCCAGCGAATACCAGTGGGTCGTCGCTTTCCGGCCGTCGAGAAGGCCGGTGGCAGCAACCACTTTGGCACCGACGCAGACGCCGACGATCAGCGCGCCTTTTTCCGCCTGGCTCCTGATCCAGCGCAATGCCGCCGGATCGTCCTCGCGGACCATCGCCGGGACGATGACGTAATCGGCGCCTTCCGGATGCTGCGCATCGAAATCCGCGATCGTCGCCTGCGGCTCGACCTTCAACGCCGGATAGAGAACCATCGGCCCGGGCTGCGTCGCCAGCGCCACGACATCCGCGACATCGGCGCGGCGCAGGATACCGTAGGGCATCAGGTAGTCGGTGATCTCCGTCCCGTCGTTGATGCCGACGATCGCGATCACCGGGCGGACGCGTTTGGGCGGTTTCAAAGCCTCGATTGTGGCGCGTGTCTCCTCGCCGGGAATAGGCTTGACGGTCCCGGCCGGCGACGCAGACGGCAGAGAGACTATCCAGCCCCCGGCGACCACCAGGAAGACCGCAGCAAGCCCAAACCCGCCTGTAAGAACAAACCGCCACGTCATGATAGTTTCGCCCGATCGATCGGTTGCCCTGTTTGCAGGGAAAGTTACCGCTGCTATCGTCTGACTGAAATGACATTAATCGGGCAAAAACTGCCATGGCTCGCACAGTTGCTCTTGTCGTGCATCCCGGTTTCCAGCTTCTCGATACGGCGGGGCCGACGTCGGCTTTCGAGATGGCGGAGCGATTCCGGCCGGGCAGTTACGACCTGATCCTGATGGCGCCGGGTGGCGGCGAGATCGAGAGTTCGTCGGGCCTCAAGCTGTCGGCTGCCCCGCTCCGGGATGGGCCTTTCGACACGGTGATGATCTCGGGCGGCGAGATCATCCGCTCCATGGAGGCAGTGCGCGAAATTCTCGAATGGCTGAAACGCACGAGCGCAAGGCGCGTGACGAGTGTGTGTTCCGGGGCCTATCTGCTCGCCGAAGCCGGGCTCCTCGATGGACGTCGGGCCACGACGCATTGGGGCAGTTCGCACGACTTTTCCCGCCGCTACCCGAAGATAGAGCTCGATGCGGAGCGTATCTATATCCAGGACGGTCATGTCTGGACGTCAGCCGGAATATCTGCCGGTATCGACCTGGCGCTTGCCCTTATCGAAGATGATCTGGGCGCGGATATCGCGCGCAGAACCGCCCAACAGCTCGTCGTTCATCAACGCCGGCCCGGTGGCCAGTCCCAGTTTTCAGCGCTTGTCGATCTTGGAGGGCACACGGGCAGGTTCTCGGCCTTGATCGGCTGGATGCGCGAGCATCTGGCCGACCAGCTGACCGTCGAGCGCCTCGCCGACCAGGCGGCGATGAGCCCGCGCAACTTTGCCAGGGCGTTTGCAGCCGAAACCGGCACAACGCCGGCCAAGGCTGTCGAGCGCCTGCGCCTCGAAACGGCGCGGGTGGCGGTCGAAACCGGCCACCTGCCGCTCGAACACATTGCCGAGGCCGCCGGTTTCGGCGACGCCGGCCGAATGCGGCGGGCGTTCCTGAGAAGCCTGGGACAGCCTCCGCAAGCGCTCAGGCGCGGCTACAAATAGCCTCGGACGCAGATCGCCGGTCAAGTGCGCGCCTAGAACTCCTGCCAATCGTTACTGACCGCAGCGGCCGAGGAGCCGCCGGAGAAGGCGGTGGCAACCCTGCGGGCCAGATTGCGGGCCGGCGAGGCAGCCGGCGTGTCGCGGCGATCAGCCGGGCGCGGAACGTGGCGCTGACCGGGCAGCTTGAACTGGGCCAGCAGTTCGTTGAGCGATGCAGCATCCCGGGCAAGACCATGGCTTGCGGCGGTCGATTCCTCGACCATCGCGGCATTCTTCTGGGTATCCTGGTCCATCTGGTTGACGGCCGTGTTGATCTGCTGAAGGCCCGAAGACTGTTCCTGGGCCGACTCCACGATTGCGTTGACGTGCCGGTTGATTTCCTGCACTTCCGCAACGATCGTTACCAGCGCCTGTCCGGTCTGACCCACCAGCTGCACCCCGGCATTGACCTGTTCATTCGACGTCGTGATCAGCGCCTTGATCTCCTTGGCGGCCTTGGCGGAACGCTGGGCGAGTTCGCGCACTTCCTGGGCGACGACTGCAAAACCCTTGCCTGCATCGCCCGCACGGGCCGCTTCGACGCCGGCGTTGAGTGCCAGAAGATTGGTCTGGAAGGCGATATCGTCGATGACGCCAATGATGTTGGAAATCTCGCCTGAGGACTTCTCGATCTGTTCCATCGCCTTGACGGCACGCTGAACGACCTCGCCGGAGTTTTCGGCGCCGCTGCGGGTGCGGGCAACCAGCGCGCCGGCCTCCTGAGCACGCTTGGTGGCGTCCTTGACGGTAGTGGTGATCTCTTCGAGAGCTGCGGCGGTTTCCTCGACGGAAGCTGCCTGCTGCTCGGTGCGCTTGGCCAGATCGTCGGCGGCGGCCTTGATCTCTGCCGAACCGGCCTGGATGCTGCGGGCATTCTCCGCCACCTGCTCCAGGGCCGTCTGCAGCTTTGTGGCCGAGACGTTGAAATCGTTGCGGACACCGTCCAACGTCGCGGTGAACTGCCTTTCGATGCGATAGGAGACGTTGCCATCGGACAGATGGCTCAGGCCCTCTGCCAGGTTGTCGACGGCAAACTTGATCTCGGCGGCTTCGCGCGTCTTCTGGGCTTCGCGCTCCATGCGGTCGCGCTCCGACAGGCCGCGATTGTCTTCAGCTTCACGTTCCAGGCGAGCACGCTCCAGAGCGTTGTCGCGGAAGATGGCGACGGCCTTGGCCATCTCGCCGATTTCGTCCTTGCGGTCGAGGCCGTCGATGGCAGCTTCCGTCTGGCTGGCGGCCAGCGAAGCCATGCGCTCACGCAGGCGGGCCATCGGCGCGGTGATGCCCTTGTGGGCGATGGTCATGGACAGAACGGCGGCGATCGCGATGCCTAAAAGCATGCCGCAGATCGCATAGGTGATCGTGCTGGAGACCGATTGGCTCAACGTCTTGGCGCCATTGTTGAGGATTTCGGCCATGGCGCCGTTATTGGCGCCGAATTTCGGCGAGAGATCGACGATGGCCTGGTCGAGCTTGGCGGAAAGGGTACGGACCTTTTCCTGGTCGCCTGCGGTATGGGCCTTGAGAAGATCGTCGCCGACTGCCTTCAGCGCGTCGGCGCCGGCAAGCAGTTCGTCGATCGCAGCCTTGCGGCTCGGCACCAGCGCCGGGATCTGGCTCAACCGGTCACGGGCGCCAGCAAATTCCTTGGAAAACCGGCCGGACAGATCTTGGAACGCCGCGCTTGCCGGGTCCTGGGCCAGCGCGCGGCTCAGCCATGTCGTCGCGGTCCACATGCCGGCAGCGCCGCGGGGTCCGAATGTCGCAGCGTTGCTTTCCTTCTGCAGGAAGCCGGAATAAGCCTCGTTGGCGGCGCTGAACTTGCTGGTGACATACATCAGGCCTGCAAGGGAAATGACCGCGAGGATGGCAATCGCCATCAGAAATTTTGTTTTAATCTTTAAGTTCTTGAGCATCAGATACCTCAAAAAACGCTGAAAGAGCGACAGTGCATCGAAAAGTGAAAAATGCCGGAGCCGTGCCGGACGGTGCACATCATGCGCAGGGTGATCGAACTTGATCCTCCGTTTTTCATAAGCGCTTTTTCATAATAAAATCTTACTCTTGCCGCAGCGCATCAAAGGCACATTCTGACTTTCAGGTGGTTTTCACCACTGCTTAACCAAAGGCTGCAGAAGGCAATCTTGTTTGTTGCGACGCACAATGGACTGCCTTTAATTGGAGGCGGACCATCGTCTCGGTTCCCCGTCAAACCCGGCAAATTGATATGAAATCAACTATCCATAATCAAAGGACTTCAACGTGAATTTTTCACGCCGCAACATCATGACGCTTTCAGCGGCCGCCCTGGCAACCACCTTCCCGAAAATGGCATCCGCGCAAGCGATCGGCTTTACGCCGAACCCGATCTACCCCGATCCGGCTATCCAAATCCTCGATCCGAGCTTTGCGAAATATCGCGTCGCCAGCAGCTCGCTCGAACAGGTCGCAACCGGCGCTCGCTGGCTGGAAGGCCCGGTCTGGTTCGGCGACGGCCGCTATCTTCTTGTCAGCGACATTCCGAACAATCGGGTCATGCGCTACGACGAGGCTAACGAGAGCTGGAGCGTCTACAACGCCAACGCCAACTATGCCAACGGCCACGCCCGCGACCGCCAGGGCCGGTTGCTTTCCTGCGAACATCTGACCCGCCGGGTCACCCGCACCGAATATGACGGCTCGATCACCGTGCTCGCGGACAACTACAACGGCAAGAAGCTCAACTCCCCGAACGACATTGTCTGCAAGTCGGACGGCTCCATCTGGTTCACTGATCCGCCCTTCGGCATTGCCGGCGAGTGGGAAGGAGACAAGGCAACGGCGGAGCTGCCGCATTCCGTCTATCGCATATCGCCGGACGGCAAGCTTGGCCTCGTCACCGACGAGCTCAAAGGCCCGAACGGGCTCGCATTTTCGCCGGATGAGAAGAAGCTCTACATCGTCGAAGGCCGCGCATCGCCATTCCGCATCATCTGGAGCTACGACCTCGGTGCAGACGGCGCGAAGCTGTCGAACAAGACGGCGCTGGTGACGGCCGACGACAACGGCGCTCTCGATGGCCTCAAGATCGATATCGATGGCAATCTCTGGTGCGGCTGGGGATCGAACGGCGCTGCAGGGGCCAGGCCCGAGGATCTGAACGGCGTCAAGATATTCAACCCGGCCGGCAAGGCGATCGGCTTCATCAAGCTTCCGGAGCGGTGCCCGAACCTTGTCTTCGGCGGCCCGAAGAAGAACCGCCTCTATATGGCGAGCAGCCACTCGGTCTACGCGATCTACGTGGAAACCCACGGCGCCGTTTAATCACTGCGACGAAATCCGGAGCGGCCGGCCGTCAGGTCCGGCCGCTACTCCGTCTTTCCGGCGGAAAGCCCAAAAAACTCGCTTCTGTATCCCGCCGACAGCGGTCGGAGCTTCGTCAGATTCTTGAGAATCCGGACAGGCCGCTTCAGAACGTTGCTGTTCAGGAAATACATGTGGATCAGGCTGGGCGCCTTGCGGCGCCGGGCGCCACCTCGTCGCCACTTTTTCCTTCGGACCCCCATTTTTTGAGGGGTCAGTCATACTTTCTTAACATTTGTCTTTTCTTATCAAGCAGATACGAATCTTGATCAAATTATCCGAAATCAATTTCTGAGTGCATTTTACGGGGGTTACGTTATGCGGACTGGCTGTGGGTTTCACGAAACCAGGAAACCGGCGCTGCTTTCGGGCGTCTGCGGGACGGCGCTGCTTCTGGGCTTCTGCTTCGCAACGCCGGCCTCGGCCCAGGTCGCAGTTTGGACCGGAGCGACAAGCGCGGATTGGACAGACGGGAGTAACTGGTCAACCGGAATCGCTCCCATCCCCGGTCAAAACCCTACCATTGGTACGACGGCCATACCGCCGCAAAAGGAGACCGTCCTCGGCATTGGTGGCCCGGTCAGTGTCTCGGTCGCGGCTATCATTATCGGTGATAGCGGCACAGTGCCCGGCGTCCTCACGATCCAAAACGGCAGCAGCCTGACAAGCACCGTCACCTCCCGGATAGGGAGAGCGGCCGGCAGCACCGGGATCGTCAACGTCACCGGACCGGGGTCTCTTTGGAACCTATCCGCCGGCACTTTCAGCATCGGCTTTCTAGGCACCGGCACGCTGAATATCGCGGACGGCGGTCAAGTCACCACGGCATTGGGTACAGTGCTGGGCAGCGGCCCCTCGCCTTCTTCCGGCACGCTCAACATCAGCAGCGGAGGCATCCTGCAGACGCAGTCCTTGCGGGGCGGCGGCGGCGCGAGCCAGGCCAATTTCAACGATGGCATTCTGCGCGCGACGGCCGCCAACGCGACCTTCATCAACGGATTTTCCGGCACCGAGCTCAACCTGCTCACCGGCGGGCTGACGATCGATACCGCCGGCTTTGCCGTGGGAACCGACGCGGCGTCGGGCTTCAGCGGCATCGGCGGCCTGACCGTCACCGGGGGCGGCATTTTCAACCTGCAGGCAAACAGCATTTATTCGGGCGAGACCCAGATCGACTTCGGCAGCAGCCTCGCCCTGACCGGCGTCGGCGCCGTCGCCAATTCCAGCCGGGTCGTCGCAAACGGCACTTTTAACGTTTCGGCAGCCGCGACCCCGACCATCCGCAGCCTCGCCGGCAGCGGCTCCGTGCTGCTCGGGGCGCAAACCCTGACGATCACCAATGCCAACGACACGTTCGCAGGCGTCATCGGCGGCACGGGCGGATTGACCGTCACCGGCGGCAGCCAGACGCTTTCGGGCGTCAACACCTATACCGGCGCGACGACGGTGAGCGGCGGCAGGCTGGCCGTCAACGGCTCGATCACCAGCCCGGTCGCGACCTCGGGGGCCGGCATTCTCGGCGGCACCGGCACGATCTTCGGCGATGTGACCAATGCCGGCGTGGTGGCGCCCGGCAATTCGATCGGCACGCTGACGATCGCCGGCAACTATACCGGCGCCGGCGGCACGCTCGCGATCGAAACCGTGCTCGGCGGCGACGCCTCGCCGACCGACCTCCTCGTGGTGACGGGCAATACCGCAGGCACGACCAACGTCACGGTCACCAATCTCGGCGGCGGCGGAGGGCAGACCGTCGAGGGCATCAAGATCGTCGATGTCGGGGGCGCGTCCGCCGGCACTTTTTCGCTGCTCGGCAACTATGTGTTCGAGGGCGATCAGGCCGTGGTCGGCGGAGCCTATGCCTATCGGCTCTACCAGGGCGGGGTCAGCACGCCTGCCGACGGCGACTGGTATCTCCGTTCGGCCCTGCTCAACCCTGCAGGCGCCGCGATCGGGATGGTCTATGCGCCGGGCGTGCCGCTCTACGAGAGCTACGCCGGCGTGCTGCAGACCCTCAACGAATTCGGCACGCTGCGCCAGCGCACCAGCGGGCGGGCACTCGATGAGGGGCAAGCGGAGAATGATCCCGCCAAGGCGATCTGGACCCGCATCGACGGCACGCATACACATTTCAATCCGAAAACTTCGACCACCGGAACCGAATACGACGTGGACAGCTGGACGATGCAGGCGGGCATCGATGGAATGCTGCATGAAAGCGGCGCCGGCGCGTTGATCGGCGGCGTCAGCTTTCATGTCGATACAGCCTCGGCGGACGTCTCCTCGCGCTTCGGCAAAGGCAATATCGATACAACGGGCTATGGTTTCGACGGCACATTGACCTGGTACGGCAATAGCGGCTTCTACGTCGATACTCAGGCTGCTTTGACCTGGTATGACAGCAGTCTCAAATCCTCGACCCTTAACGCCACGCTTGCCAGCGGCAATGACGGCTTCGGTTATGGCCTCAGCGTCGAAGCCGGACAGAAGATCGCCCTGACGCGCCAGTGGTCGCTGACGCCGCAGGCGCAACTGGCCTATTCCTCCGTGCGCTTCGACCGTTTCACCGACCGCTATGGCGCCGCCGTCTCACTGGACGACGCCGACAGCCTGACCGGCCGCCTCGGCATCTCGGCGGATTATGACCGCGACTGGAAGGACGCCACCGGACAGATCAGCCGCGCGAAGGTCTACGGCATCGCCAATCTCTATTACGACTTTCTCGACGGCTCGAACGTCGATGTCTCCGGGATCAGCGTCGCCAGCGAAAACCGACCACTCTGGGGCGGCCTCAGCCTGGGCGGTTCGCTCAGCTGGTCCGACGATCGATATGCAGTCCACGCAGAAGCCTTCGCCCGCACCAGCCTCAAGGACTTCGGCGACAGCAACGCTATCGGCGCCAAAGTCGGGTTTAGCATGAAGTGGTAGCGAGACCGGTGCCTGTCGACCGGGACGCCGCGATTTCTACTCCGTCTTTCCGGCGGAAAGCCCAAAAAACTCTTTTCTGTATCCCGCCGACAGCGGTCGGAGCTTCGCCAAATTTTTGAGAATCCGGACAGGCTGCCTGAGAACGTTCCTGTTCAGGAAATACATATGGATCAGGCTGGGCGCCTTGCTGTGTGATCCCTTGTGGGCGACACGATAAACTGCACCTCGGAATGGCAGGGCATTCAAGGGCGTTCCGCGTTCGGCCAAAACTGATTCTATGCGAACATGGCTGCCAAGCATGTCCTTGATCCATGGGAGTGAAACGTCTTCAGCCTTGGATGGCAGTCCGTAGAGGTCCGAACGGATGATCAGCGACGTTCCGCAATAGTGGTTGAACTGGTCGCGGCACAACAGAATGCTGCCGCCGTCGTCCCAGATATAGCCCTTGTCAATCGTCCAGCCGTTCTCGTTCTGGTGCCGGGCGGCGTATTCGGTAATTCGGGCGCTGACAAAATCGTCGTCGTCGACGATCATGAAGAAGCGACAATCGCGGGCCGTGAGCATGCCCGCAAGCACGCGGCGGCCTTTGTCGGCGCGGAATGAATCGAGAAAATCCTCTTCCGTCGCATCGCCGCGCTCGTGGATGTCGTTCGGCGGAAAGTCCACCCATGCCACCGAGAACTTGTCCGGCAGGACCGGAAGATCGGCGCCCCTGTTGGCGACAATCACGCCCCGCCAGTCGGGACTGGTCTGGTTGGCGATGGACGCCACGGTCTGCGTCAGATTTCGCTTCAGGATGCTCCAGTCACGTGCGTTGTCCTGGTGCCTGACGGGAATGATGAAGGTGATAACGCTCATGACAGCCTCCGGTCGTTGATCTCAGGCGCGATCATGCCGCGACACCCGCCTGTTCTCTTGCCCATCTGATGCCGTCGTCGAGCGACGTCGCCTTGTAGGAGAGATCGGTGCCTCCGGAAAAGGCGTTCATGAAGCGGCGGATTTTTCCGTAATTGTTGTCGAGCACAGCATGGCTGCGTCCGATGAGAAGCGAGCAGATATGCACATGCAGGCGGTCGGTCACGATGGCCTTGCCGCGGGAAATCTGGCTTATGCCACGCTGGAAGCGGTTGTTGGCCGCGGCATCCAGTTTGCGCAGCCGCATTTCGGAAGGGGTGAGATGCAGCAGTGCCGAGGCCGCCCCGAGCGCTTTTGCAACGCGCACCTTCGATCGGCTCTCGGTAATCCAATCCTCTTTCGGGATGTCCGGATAGGCGGAAAAGTCAACGGTCCCGACCTGCTCCTTGTCCTGGCGGAGCATCGCAAGCACGGGAAATTCCGGCGCAGCGGGCTCTAGGCTGCCGATGCAGAAGGCCATGTCCGGGCACAGATAGACCTGGCAATCAAAATTTTCCTTGGCGAACTGAAACGATTCCTCGTCGCGTACCAGCAGCACGAAGTTCTTGTGCTTGCCGATCGCGCGCTTGCTTTGCTCCAGCCGTTCCGGGGATTTATAGTGAATCGATTGCGGAAATTGGACGATCTGCCGGTCGGGAAACAGCTCCATCACGCGCTCCCGGAAATCCTGGTGAAACACCCAGATATCGCCGAAATTGCCGCCCCCATGGATGAAGATCGGACCGTTCGGGGCAGAGCTTTTGAGTTCATCCGGTGAAAAATCGTCGGTCGTGCAGACGTAGGAAGGCCGCTTTGCGTAGCGCTGCTGCAAATAGGCCATTTCTCCCAGCCAGATCGCGGAATCTCCGCAATTCCTGATATCGGGAAAGTCCAGTATCGCTATCGGTTCATCAGGGCGGATGAACTGTTTAAGGCAATCGTGGGTCCTGTCCTGAAGCTTGGCGATAAGCTCGGATTGCTGAACGGGTGACATTACGCCTCTCTTTCAAAAATTAGAACAACAAGTCCCGCGATCAGGCGTGACTGACTTTGGACAACACCTTGGAAGCAATCTTTCTGACTTCAGTCTCCGGACCATTTGGGCGATCCATAACCAGCCAGAGAAAGAGGCTGGAACCGCAATAGAGAACGCCTCCAAGGCAAATAAGGGCGGCAAGTTGTAGAACAAGTCCGGTATGCGTGGTCTCAATTCCCATGTAGCGATCAGCGAGCGACACGCCAGCAGCCATGACCGCCGAACTGGCAAGCGCCCTGAAATTTGCCCATAGCTGGGCGGTGACTGAGACATTTATGAAACGCTTCACGATCACCATGTTCACAAACGCGCTGAAGAGGCCGGTGAGCACCCGGCTGAATATCAGCCCCGGAAGCCCCCAGAACACCAGGCCGATCGTGATCACCGGGATCCGGACAAGAAGCATCTGCGCGTCGCGGATGAACAGGTTCCGGGTTTGCCCCAGCGCCATGCCGAGAGGCTGATTGAGAGATCCCAGTGTCTGCAGCGCATAAACAGAGGCCAGCGCCTGGATGATGAAAATCACCGGAAGCCATTTTTCACCAAGCACCAGCCTGACCAGGGGATCTGCGATGACCGCCATCCCTATGCCGGCGGGTAACGCGACCGCCGTCAGCAACGCCTGCGTTCGCTGATAGGCTGCGGCGAGACGGGCAGGATCATGGCGGACATTGGCAAAAGCGGGGTAGATGGTGGCGGTCAGAGGCGCCGTCGCTTCGCGCGTGGGCGTCATCGCGAGCTGCCCGCCAAGCGAATAATATCCAAGGGCCGAACCCGTCAGCAGCTTGCCGATCAGCAGGTAATCGAAACGCCAATTGAGGGTGTTGACGATCTGCCCGGCGGTAATCCAGATCGAGAACGAAAAGAATTCGCGCATATGGGAAAAGGTGACCCGGGGGCGGAACGGCAGGATGAAATAGGATGCCACAACGTTGGTGATCTGCATCACCAACGTGCCGACCACAAGCGCCCAATAGGTTTGATAGATGACGGCGATGGCGACGGTCGCCACAAATCCGGCAACCTTCTGGGCAACGTTCAGCACGAATTCCTGCCAGAAAATCAGCTCCCGCTGGAGCATGATCCGTCGCGGATTGGCGAACCCGTTTATGAGGAGGCTAAGGCTCAGAACAAGAAGGACGCCGAAAAGGCGCGGCTCATCATAGATGAGGGAAGCCGGATAGGCGAAGGCGGCGAATAGGACGCACAATATCAGACCGCGCGTTGCAGCCAGTGTCCATGCGGCGCTGAAATGGGATTCCCCGGGAGCCTCGTGGCGGATGAGCGCCTCGTTCAGGGAAAGCTCGGTTATCGTCGTCACGATGGCGAGCATCGTCGTCGCAAGCGCAACCAAGCCAAAATCCGACGGCAAGAGATACCACGCCAGAACAATGGTGCTGAGGGTCGACAACCCGTTGACGATGATCCTCGAGAGGGAAACCCAGAGACTTCCCGTTACCAGGCGATCAGCAATGCTCATGGCCGACCTCTTCGCAACAAATACCGATCGTATGTGAGCGACATCATTCCATAGCTACCCTTTTTCGTGGAGTTTCGGCCCCTTTTCAAGCCGCGAGAAGGCTGTGCCGTCTTGCCGCAAGCGCGGGTTTCGCGCACATGATGCGTGAGATCTCCTTGCCGCATTCGAAGGGCGGGCTATCTGCTGGACACTTCGGTCATCGAGTTCTCCATGCAATTTTTCCCTTGTCGTTTACCTCGTTCAGCGGCGCGATCCGGAAGCCATGGCCAAGGCTTAAGACCGCTGACGATCTAGTTGGCGGGAAATGATGTTGGTTTTGTGGTGCCCTTCGCAAGTGCGAAAGAACCTGCGCGCGCGGCCGCGATCCAAGGCGGCATCACCTGCGATTTGCGCGCATCCGGCTTTGATCCAAGCTCGGAATATATTCGCTCCGCCGCCTTCATAACGAAGCGGCGGAGCAGAAAAAACAGTTTTCGATTACGTCAGCTGACGACGACGGCGATGACGACCACACAGTCGCCGGCCTTGACCAATCCCGGGAAATGCCGGGCGCACAGGATGCCGCCCATCTTCGCGCGGATTTCACAGGGAGCTGCACCGGTCCGTCCGGTTGGGTAGATGCGGGCCACAATGGCGCCTTCGCCAACCTCATCTCCGAGATCGAAGACGGGCTCGATCAGTCCATCTTCCTCGGCGAAGGAAAAGCAATTGCCGTCCGGCATGTCGAGCCAGGTCGTCGGCATGACATCCGCGCTGCCCGCGACGATGCCTGCATGGCGCAGCACGTTGATGACGCCGCGCTTGGCGATCCCTGCGCTTTTCGCCGTCGCCGTGCCGCCACCGCCAAGCTCCGTGGTGATGAAGACCTTGCCCATCTCCTCGGCGGCCGTGTCGTACATGCCGACCGCGTCGATCTCGAGCATCTTCATCGAATAGGGCGCCGAAAACGCCTTGACCAGCTCGAAGGCGCGGGCCTCCTGTTCCTTGTCGGGCAGGATATGGGCAGCGCAGAAGGGCAGGAAATCGAGTGTCCTGCCCCCGGAGTGAAAGTCGAGGACGACGTCGGCGCGGGGCAGCAAATCTCGCTGGAAATAATCGGCGATCTTCTGCGTTACCGTGCCGTCCGGGCGACCGGGAAAGCTGCGGTTCAGGTTGCCCTTGTCGATCGGCGACGTTCGCGTTCCGGCCAGGAATGCCGGGTAGTTCATCGCCGGAACGATGATCACCGTGCCGCTGACATCCTCCGGTTTGAGGCTGCGGGCCAGATCGAAGAGCGCAATCGGCCCTTCGTATTCGTCGCCGTGATTGCCGCCGGTCAAGAGCGCCACGGGCCCCTTGCCGTTGCGGATAACCGTAAGCGGGATCATCACCGATCCCCAGGCGGAATCGTCGCGGCTATAGGGCAGCCGCAGGAAACCGTGCTGCACGCCGTCGGCGTCGAAATCCACCGTCGGGCTGATCGGCGACGGTCGCAAGGCGTTCTCGCTCATCGCAGTCTCAATCCTTGACCATCAGCTTGCGCGGTACGTTGGCGAAGCATTCGACCCCGGTATCGGTAATGAGGATACTCTCGGTTGTCTCGAAACCCATGTCCTCGAGCCAGAGGCCGGTCATGAAATGGAAGGTCATGCCGGGCTTCAACTCGGTGCGGTCGCCGGGGCGCAGGCTCATGGTGCGCTCGCCCCAGTCCGGCGGATAGGACAGGCCGATCGGATAGCCGGTGCGGTTGTCCTTGACGATCCCGTATTTCCTGAGCACGGCGAAGAAGGCATTGGCGATGTCCTCGCAGGTATTGCCGGGCTTGGCCACAGCAAGGCCGGCCTCCATGCCCTCCAGAGTCGCCTTTTCCGCGTCGAGGAAGGCCTGCGTCGGCTTGCCGAGGAAGACCGTGCGCGACAGCGGCACGTGATAGCGATTATAGCAGCCGGCGATCTCGAAGAAGGTGCCCTCGCCCCTCTTCATCGGCCGGTCGTCCCAGGTCAGGTGCGGCGCGGAGGCTTCGACACCTGACGGCAAGAGCGGCACGATCGCCGGATAATCGCCGCCGATGCCATCGACGCCGCGGGTGCCGGCATCGTAGATTTCGGCGACCAGATCGCATTTGCGCATGCCGACCTCGATCTTGTCGAAGATACGGGCATGCATTGCCTCGACGATCCGCGCGGCGTTGCGCATGTATTTGATCTCGGTTTCGCTTTTCACTGCACGCTGCCAGTTCACGAGCGCGGTCGCATCCACGAAACGGGCATTCGGTAGATGTTTCTGCAGCGAGGCGAAGGCCGCCGCGGAGAACCAGTAATTGTCCATCTCGACGCCGATCGTCAGCGTGCCGAAGCCGCGATCCGTCAGGATACCGGAGAGATAATCCATCGGGTGTCGCTCGGTCGACTGCACGTAATGATCGGGATAGCCGACGATATTTTCCTGGCTGAGATAAGAAGTCAGCTTGGCGCCGTTGGCGTCCTGGCCGCGGCCGAACCAGACCGGTTCGCCGGACGGCGGTACGATGACGGCCTGATGCACATAAAACGACCAGCCGTCATAACCCGTCAGCCAGGCCATGTTGGACGGATCGCTGACGATCAGGAGGTCGACCCCCTTCGCCTCCATGGCATGCCGGGTCTTTTCCAGCCGCGCGGCATATTCCCCACGCGAGAATTTGAGATTGGGCTGGGTCATGTTTCTTCCCTTCTTATCCGGCGCAAGGCCGGCTCAGCTTTCAAATGCGGTGCCAGCGCCGGCGGCATCCGCCCGCGCGAAGGCGAGCGTGGCGATGGCGGTATCCTGGATGCCGGTCCCGGTGAGGTCGGCGAGTGTGATCTGTCCTGCGTTTTCGCGTCCGGGGCGGATGCGGGCTATGACTTGCCCAAGCTCGGAAAATTCGGCGCCCGGCAAAATGAGCCCGGCCCTGATGCCATGATGCAGTTCCCCGAGCCGGCGCGTCTGTTTCAGGCTGTCGGCGACGTAGACATCGACCTTGGCGATGGCTGCCGGGTCGATCTCGTTCTTGTGTTCCGCATCCGAACCCATGGCGGTCACATGCTGGCCAGGCTGGAGCCATTCCGCCTTCAGGATCGGGATTTCCGATGGGGTCGTCGTGACAACGATATCGGCACCGGCGACGGCGATCTCAGGATCGGCCTCGGCCGTTACTGTGATGCCGAGCCTGATCGTCAATTCCGCGGCAACGGTTTTGGCTTTCCCGAGGTCGCGCGCCCAGATGCGCGCCTCACGAATCGGCCGGACCAGCGCCAAAGCCTCCAGTTGCAACCGCGCCTGCATGCCTGCGCCAAAAATCGCTGCAACGGTCGAGTCCGGACGCGAAAGATGTTTTGCCGCAACTGCGCCCGCCGCAGCCGTCCGGACATCGGTCAGGTAACCGTTGTCGAGCAACAGCGCCTGCACGAGACCCGTGCGGCTGGACAGCAGGACCATCATCCCATTCGTGCTCGGCAGGCCGATCTTCGGATTGTCGAAGAAGCCGGGGCTGATCTTGATGGCAAACCCTTCGATGCCCGGCACATAGGCCGTCTTTACATCCACTTCGCCGCGATGCTCGGGAATATCGAGGCACAGGATCGGCGGCATGGCGACCGGCTTGGTGGCGAGCGCATGGAAAGCGTCCTCGATGCAGGCGACCGCTTCGCCGTCGAGCGGAACGAGCTTGCGCAGGTCCTTTTCCGTGAGAATGACGATCCGGCTCATGCGGCGTCCTTTCCATGGATGGCGTCACCGTTGATCACCCGCCGGTGCTGTTCCATGTCGATATTGCGGCCGGAGAGGAGTGCGACGATGGGCCCAAGGCTTTTGACCTTTCCGGCAAGCAGCGCCCCGATACCGACAGCGGCGGCGCCTTCGACCACCTCGCGCTCGGCCGAATAGGCATGTGCGATGCCGGCTGCAATTTCCGCTTCGGAGAGCAGGACGACGTCATCGAGGAGATCCCGGCACATCGGGAACGTCACGCGGTTATCAAGCCCGATTCCGCCGCCGAGCGAATCCGCAAGGCTCGGCACTTCCTCGATTAGAACCGGCTTGCCAGCGTCCAGGCTCGCCTTCATTGCCGCGCCGCGCTCCATCGTCAGGCCGATGACCCGCGCCTGCGGCCTCAGTCCCTTCACCGCGGCAGCGATGCCGGCGGCAAGCCCGCCGCCGGACAGCGGCACCAGAACTGTTCCGATCTCCGGCACCTGTTCGACGATCTCAAGACCGAGAGTACCCTGCCCCGCCACGATGGCCGGATGATCGAAAGGCGGCACCATGACCAGCCCCTCTTCTGCCACCAGCCTGTCGACCTCTTCCTGCGCTTCGTCCTGCGACCATCCGATGATGCGCACGCGCGCACCGAGGCGGCGGATTTCCGCGACTTTGTTTTCCGGGACGAGCGACGACATGCAGATGGTTGCGACGGCACCTTCCGCTCTCGCCGCAAAGGCGAGCGCCCGCCCATGATTGCCTGTGGAGGCCGCCACCACACCGCGCGTCCGCTCCTCCGGCGTCAGCGAAAGGATGGCGTTCGTCGCACCGCGCAGCTTGAAGCTGCCGGTGGTCTGATGGTGTTCGAGCTTCAGATGGACCGGTACGCCCATCCGCTCGCTTAGAACGACCGATGCCGCCATCGGCGTCCGGCACACGCGGCCATCGATGCGGACCGCGGCGGCGCGGATATCGTCAAGTTGAACCGGCAAGGTCTTCCCGCTCATGGTCTCAGCCTTCCGGATAGGGCTTGGTCATCAGCGTGCCCAGTTCAGGACGCGATGCCATTTCCCCGCAAAGCCGCAGGCAGGCCCAGCCGGTGGCGAGGTTGCTGCTGACGACAGGCCTGCCAATCTCGGCTTCGATACGGGCGACGACCTGGGCGGCGCGCACCGCCGTACAGGAGATGAAAAGCGCCTGCGAAACCGGTGCGATTGCATCGCGGGCGAGCGAAACGATCTCGTCCGGTGCAATGCGCGCCATTTCGCGGTCGTCGTCGAAACCCAGGCAGGTAAACCTGTCGATCGTGAAGCCGAGGCCGGCGAAATAATCGGCCATCGGCCGGCTCGTCTCCACGGTATAGGGCGTCAGGATCGAGATTCGGCTTGCACCGATAGCCCGCAGGCCTTTTACGGCCGCAGCCGTCGGCGTCACCACGCGAACGCCCGGCTTGGCGGCGCGGATCGCCTCCTCGATGCGGGCATCGCCGATGACCACGGAGGCGGACGTGCAGGAATACATGACCGCATCCAGCGTCTCGCCCGGCAAGATCAACGAGGCGCCCTCGGTCAGCACCGGCTGCATCCTGAGGAGATTTTCGGGTGTCGTCGGATTGGCATAAGGGATGCGGTTGACATAGACGCCGATGCGATCGCTCGCGACCATGCGCTGGAAGTCGACCTCCGTCGTATGGTCGGTGGCCAGGATCACCAGACCGATGCGTTTCTGAAGCGGGCGATCATCCAGTCGCGGCTTTCGGCCGGCGAGGCTTATCTCAGCGCAAGTCATCTCAGTCGTCCATCCTGGCATAACGTTCCTCCAGCCAGCGCAGCCCCAGGACCGAGATCAGGCTGACCACGAGAAAGAAGACGCCGACAAGCGTCATCGGCTCGATATAGCGATAGTTGCTGTTGGCGATGCTCTTTGCCTGGTTCATCAGCTCCAGCACGGTGATGGCCGAAAGCAGCGGCGTTTCCTTGAACATCGCGATGAAATAGTTGGCGAGCGCCGGGATCATCGGCGGCACCGCCTGGGGCAGGATGACGTGGATCCACGCCTGCCTTGTCGTGAGATTGGCCGCCTTTGCCGCTTCCCACTGGCCGCGCGGCACGTTTTCGATGCCGGCGCGATAGACCTCGGCGGTATAGGTGGCATAGTGGACGCCGATGCCGATGACGCCGGCGACCAGCGGCGACAGGCGGATGCCGATATCCGGCAGCACGTAGAAAATGAAATAGAGCTGCATGAGAAGCGGCGTTCCGCGGATGAATTCCGAAACGAAGCCGACCGTGCGCGAGACCGCGGTGACCGGCGAGCGGCGCACGATGGCAAGAGCCAGACCGATCACCGCCGCGACGGCCGCACCGAGGACGGTCGCCAGGAGAGTAATCTTGAACCCTTCGAGAAGGGTCGGCATGATCTGCCAGACGAAATCCCAATCCCACTCCATGGTCAGGTCCTCACGCCGTCGAGGCTGCGCGTCACCCGCCGCTCCAGCCAGCGCATCACGGTGGAAATCGCCCAGGCCATGGCGAAGTAGAGAAAGAGGATGGTCGCGAAGGGAATGAGCGTATTGCCGGTCTGGGCACGGACGACCTGCGCCTGGAAGGTGAGGTCCGTCAGCGAGATCAACGAGACTACAGCAGTGCCCTTCAAAAGCTCGATGGCGTTGTTGCAGAAGGTCGGCAGCATCAGCGGCAGCGCCTGCGGCAGGATCACATGGCGCATCCGCTGAAAACGGGAGAGATTAAGGGCGATGCAGGCCTCGGTCTGTTCTCGCCCGACCGCCTTGACGGCACCGCGCACAACTTCCGCCCCGTAAGCCCCGACATTCAGCCCCAAAGCCAGAACGCCCGCCTGAAGCGGCGTGAGGGTGAGGCCCGCGAAAGGAAGGACGAAATAGACCCAGAAGAGCTGGACGAAGATCGAGGTGCCCCGGAAGAATTCGATATAGGTCGTCGCAAGCGCCCGCACGGCAAAGAAGCGCGAAAGCCGCCCGAGGCCGGCCAGGAAAGCCATCACCAGCGCCAGAGCCGAACCCATGACGGTCAGCTGCAGCGTTACCAGTGCGCCCTCGAGGATCAGCGTCAAATAGCCGGACCAGACCGACATCAGCGGAAACTTCCCATCATCCGAGACAGTGCAGAAACGGCCCAAGGCCATCGCGATCGGTGGCGGAACGGCACATGAGCCGCTCCGTCCACCTCAGTTCGGCCGTTTACTGGGCGGCAGTGCATTGCTTGTCGCGAGTGGTCGACATGGCTGCCTTGGCGGAGAAGCCATAGGGTTCGATAAGCTTGGCAAACTCACCCGATTCCTTCAGCTTCTTGAGTTCCCCATCAAACGCATCGCGGAGGGCGACGTCCTGCTTTCGGAAGGCCGCGCCATCGCAATAGACCGGCGCGCCGACCACCGGTGCGACGACTTCGAGATTCGGATCCTTCGCTTTGTCCAGAAGGTCGTGGATCGACAGGACCGGAAGAGAATAGACGTCGATGCGGCCATCCTGGAGCATCTTGATGCCGCTCTGCCCATCCGGCACGACGATGACGCGCTCACGCGGCACGCCAGCCTGCAGGGCCAGCTTCTCCTCGGTGCCGCCGCCCGGCGCGCCGATCTTGGCGTTGGTATTGTTGGCAATGTCCTTGTAGCTCGTCAGTTTCAGTGGATTGCCTTTCCTGAGGGCGAAAGCTTCCGCATCGCAAAGGATCGGCTCGGAATAGGCCACCGCGTTGCAGCGTTCCGGCTTCATGAACAGGCCTGCGGTAATCGCATCGTGGCGGCCGGCCTGCAGGCCTGGGATCATCGCACCATATTCGGAGATCGAAGCCACCACCTCCTTGATGCCGAGACGCTCGAAGATGACGCGGGCAACGTCGGGAGCGGCACCCGAAACCTTGCCGTCGGCGCCGACCGCCGTATAGGGCGGCTCATTGGCGATGGCGATACGGGCAAAGCCCTGCTCCTTCAACTGCTTCAGGTCCGCTGCGGATGCAGAAATACCGCCCGCGATAGCGGCGAGGACCGAAATGCTGACGGCTGATGCTAAAATTCTCGTTTTCATTGTTCCCTACTCCTCTGGTTTTTTCCCGATGTCTTCGGGCTGTATCGCTGTCTTTGGCGGTCAGACGCGGTGGCCTGCCGCTATGATCTTGCGCAGGAAGGTCTGGGTGCGCTCCTGCTTGGGGTTCCGGAAAATCTCATCCGGTCCGCCCTCCTCGACGATCTTGCCGCGATCGAAAAACAACACGCGGTCTGCGAAATCATGGGCAAAACCCATCTCGTGGGTCACCAGCAGCATGGTCATGTCGGTCTCGGCCGCGAGCCGCCGCATGACATTCAGCACCTCCTCGACGAGTTCCGGATCGAGTGCTGATGTCACTTCGTCGAACAGCATGATCTTCGGAGAGAGCGCGAGCGCCCGGGCGATTGCGACACGCTGTTTCTGGCCGCCGGAAAGCTGTGCCGGCACCGCCTTCGCCTTGTCCGCCATGCCGACCATGTCCAGCAGATCCATGGCCCGTTTTTCGGCATCGGCACGTGTCGCACCCTGGGTGAGCATCGGCGCGAGCGTGACATTGTCGAGGACGCATTTGTGCGGAAACAGATTGAAGTGCTGGAAGACCATGCCGATCTTCTTGCGCATGCGATGCAGATGGCGCTCGTCTGCGGCAACCAGATCGGCGCCCTTCTTCATGTGATAAAGCTGCTCGCCGTCGACCTCGATATGGCCGCCGCTGATCGATTCCAGCGTCATCAGAATACGCAGGATCGTGGTCTTGCCCGAGCCGGATGGGCCGATCAGCGCCAGCTTCTCGCCCGGCATCACATTCATCGACAAACCATCGAGAACGGTCAGTGGGCCGTATCTCTTGACGATGCTGTCGATGCGGATGATGGGCGATGGCATTCATGTCTCTCCCTGTTGAGACAAGCAATGCATCAACGATGACCGCCTCAAGAAATCATGTCAATTCGGAAAATAATATCATGACAATATTTCTCCGCCTGTACAAACGGGAGGCGCTTGCATCAAATCGCAAGCAGCAGCTCTTCGGGGTTTCCCTGCGCCAGCGACGCGACGATTGCGAGCCCGGTGCGCAACTCGCTTTCCGTTGTCGACCCCAGCGAGATGCGCAGGGCCGGCGTCCATCCCTGATCCGTCGTATGGAACGACTTGCCCGGTGCAATGCCCACGCCGCGTAGCCGCGCCTGGGCCACGAAGGCATCTTCGGTGTGACTGCCGGAAAGCGGCAGCCAAACGTGCAGGCTCTGTGGATGCGCTCGATAGGACAGACCCGCCAGCGTCTCGGCGGCGATGGCATGACGACTGACGAGGGCGCGGCGCTGCCAGTTGACGAGTTCCATGGCGGTGCCGTCGCTGACCCAGCGGGTGGCGATCTCGGCCATTGCGGGCGTTGCCATCCAGTTGGAGACCAGATGCCGGTTGGCAACCGCCGCCACATAACGGTCCGGCGCGACGAGATAACCGATGCGCAGGCCCGGAACGGTGATTTTCGTGAAGCTCGTCACGTAGAGCGTCCGTTCCGGAGCGAAGGCGGCCATCGGCGGCGCACGGCCCTCCACCATGGGCCCGAGGACGTCGTTCTCGATGATCGCTATGTCATGCTTCGCGGCCACGGCTGCAAGTGCCTCGCGGCGACCGGCGCTCATCAGAGCCGCCATGGGATTGATCACGGATGGCTGCAGGAAGATCGCCCGGATCGGACCTTTGCGGCAGGCTTCGTCGAGCGCCTCGGGGATCATGCCCTCCTCGTCGATCGCCAGCCCTTCCAGATGCAGGCCGAGATAGGTGGAAAGCGGAACGAGCGTATGATGGCTGACCACTTCCGTGGCGACGGTCGAGCCGGGTGGTGCGACGCTCATCAGCGCCACCGTCATTCCCGATGTTGCGCCGTTGGTCACGCTGACATTCAGCGGCGAAACATCCAGGCCGCAGCGTGCAAGCCATTCGGTCGCGATCGCCCGGTGGCGGGGGAACACCATATTCGGCCGGAACGACAGGGCCGAACTCGCCGGCAGGTTTTCAGAAAGCCAGGCGAAGGCCTGCCGGAATTTATCGACATGGATCTGCTCGCAGACCGGCTTCAGGATCGACAGGTCGATGACCTCACCCAGACGTTCGGGCAGGTAAGGCGGTTCGGGCTCGCGCGCCTGCGTCTGCACAAAGCTGCCTCGCCCGATTTCGCCGGAAATCAGCCCCCGGCGGATAAGGTCGTCATAGGCGCGACTGACCGTCTGGACCGACAGGCCGAGATCATCCGCCATGCGGCGATGGGTCGGCAGCTTGGCCCCGTTGACGAGCTTTCCTTCCTGGACGGCGCGGGCGATCTGCTCGGCGAGCGAAAGATAGGCCGGTCGGCGGAGCTGGGAGGGATCGGGGCGCCAATTTGTCATGATTTTACTGTGCTTAAAATCAGTTCAATTGACAATGGCAAAACGAATTTTCATTGTCTTCCTCAACAACCGCACGACAGGAAACCATATGAAACTCGACGCCATCGATCTGCGCATTCTCGAGGCGGTCCAAGGTGATGGCCGGATCACCAAGCTAGCGCTCGCCGAAAAGGTCGGCCTTTCGCCGACGCCCTGCTGGATGCGTCTTCGGAAGCTGGAAAAGGCGGGCATCATCGCCGGCTATCATGCCCGGCTCGTGCCAAGGAAGATCGCGCCGATCGCCAGCGTCATGGTGGAGATCACGCTCGCCAACCATCGCCAGGGCGACTTCGATCGTTTCGAACGCGCCGTCGCAGCTATCCCTGAGATCACCGCCTGCTGGTCGGTCGGCGGCGGCGTCGATTATATCGCCAAGATCGTGGCCCCCGATATCGACGCCTATCAACGCCTGATCGACAGCCTGCTCGACCGCGAACTCGGCATCGAACGCTATTTCACCTATATCGTCACCAAGACGGTGAAGGAGGAAACGGGCGTGCCCGTTACCGCCCTGTTCGAGCCGGATGCCGGCCAGCGGCCATAGACGATCTCTCCTCATAGCCCGGCCAGTTTAGACCATCTCTCTCTTTTTCCCCTCGCGAATGGACAATCTCTCGCATCGGCAAGGCGATACTGGCGCCACGACCGAACGAGGATCTGGCCATGACTGCAATTTTTGCACGCCCCGCCTATCACGAGGCCCTGACACGGCTTGCCGACCGCCACCTGCTGCGCGACCTTGCCTATGTGGATGGGCGCTGGGTTGCCGGCGCCGACGGCCAAAGCTTCCAGGTCGCCGACCCCGCTTCCTCCGCAACACTCGCGTGGGTCGCGAGTCTTAGCGCCGAGGAAACCGATGCAGCGATCGATGCTGCCGCGACCGCCTTTCCCGTCTGGCGGGCGAAGCTACCGCAGGAGCGGGCGGCAATCCTGAAGGAATGGCATCGGCTGATACTCCAAGCCAGGGAGGATCTGGCTCTCTTGATGACGCTGGAGCAGGGCAAGCCACTTGCCGAGTCCCGCGGGGAGATCGACTACGCTGCCTCCTTCATCGAGTGGTATGCCGAGGAAGGCAAACGGGTTAACGCCGAAAGCGTCACCAGCCATCTTCCGGGTGTCGAAATGATCGTGCGGCGGGAGGCGCTCGGCGTTGCCGGCATCGTCACGCCCTGGAACTTTCCCTCCGCCATGGTCACCCGCAAGGCGGCTGCGGCACTTGCCGCCGGCTGTACGGTCGTCGCGCACCCCTCTTGCGAAACGCCGCTTTCGGCGCTGGCGCTGGCCGAGCTCGGCGAACGGGCGGGAGTGCCGGCGGGCGTATTCAATGTGGTGACCGGCAATGCCGCCAGCATCGTCGGCCGGCTCTGCCAAGATGCACGGGTGCGCGCGATGAGCTTTACCGGTTCCACAGAGATCGGCCGTCTGATCGCCGCACAATGTGCGCCGACGATGAAGCGGCTGGTGATGGAACTCGGCGGCCATGCGCCGCTGATCGTGTTCGACGACGCCGACATCGATCGCGCCGCCGATATCGCGGTCGCCGCCAAATTCGCGACCTCCGGCCAGGACTGCCTCGCAGCCAACCGGATTTTCGTGCAGCGATCCATATTCGAGGCCTTCAACTCCGCTTTTGCCAAACGGATTGCTGCCCTGACGGTCGGCAACGGATTGGCTGAGGGCGTCGACATAGGCCCGCTGATGCACGAACGAGCCGTAGTGAAGATCGAGGCACAGGTGAAGGATGCGCTCGACAAGGGCGCCAGGCTGCTTGCCGGCGGCAAACGCCACAAGGCCGGTCCGCTTTTCTTCGAGCCGACACTCATCACCAACGTACCGGACGATGCGGTCATCATGCGCGAGGAGACCTTCGGGCCGGTTGCCGCCGTCACCCTCTTCGACACGGAAGACGAGGTCGTCGCCCGCGCCAACGACACCGAATACGGGCTCGTCGCTTACGTCGTCACTGAAAACGGCGCTCGGCAGATGCGCCTCGGGCGGGCGCTCGAATACGGAATGGTCGCGATCAACCGCGTGAAGATCACCGGCGGGCCTGTTCCTTTCGGCGGCTGGAAACAATCCGGCCTCGGACGCGAGGGCTCCCGCCACGGCATCGAGGCTTTCACAGAGCTCAAATATCTCTGCATCGACACCGCCTGCTGACCGATCCCATAATCTTGAAGGAAAAGCCAATGCTCGAAAGAAACAACGAACTCACCGCCTGGGACCGTGATCATTTCTTCCATCCGTCGACCCATATGGGCATGCATGCGCGTGGCGAAACGCCGACGCGGGTGATCGGCAGCGGCGAAGGCGTCTACATCACTGACCGCGACGGCCGCACCAGCCTCGATGCCTTTGCTGGTCTCTATTGCGTCAATGTCGGCTACGGCCGACAGAAAATCGCCGATGCAATCGCCGAACAGGCCCGGAACCTGGCCTATTACCATGCCTATGTCGGGCACGGCACGGAAGCGTCGATCACGCTTTCGAAGATGATCATCGACCGGGCCCCGGAAGGCATGTCGAGGGTCTATTTCGGTCTTTCCGGCTCCGATGCCAACGAGACCAACATCAAGCTGATCTGGTACTACAACAACGTCCGCGGGCGGCCGGAAAAGAAGAAGATCATCTCGCGCTGGCGCGGCTATCACGGCTCCGGCGTCATGACCGGCAGTCTCACCGGCCTCGAACTCTTCCACAAGGCCTTCGACCTGCCGCGCGTGCCGATCCTGCATACCGAAGCGCCCTATTACTTCCGCCGCCCGGACCGCTCGATGAGCGAGGAACAGTTCTCGCAATATTGTGCCGACAAGCTGGAGGAGATGATCCTTTCGGAGGGCCCGGAGACAATCGCAGCCTTCATCGGAGAGCCCATCCTCGGTACCGGCGGCATCGTGCCGCCGCCCAGGGGCTATTGGGACAAGATCCAGGCCGTGCTTCAGAAATACGACATCCTGCTCGTCGCCGACGAGGTGGTGACCGGTTTCGGCCGCCTCGGCACGATGTTCGGCTCCGACCATTACGGCATGAAACCGGATCTCATCACCATCGCCAAAGGCCTGACCTCCGCCTATGCGCCGCTGTCCGGCACGATCGTCTCCGACCGTTTCTGGCAGGTCCTGGTGCAGGGTTCGGACCAGCTCGGCGCGATCGGCCACGGCTGGACCTATTCCTCGCACCCGATCTGCGCGGCGGCCGGCATCGCCAACCTCGAACTGATCGACGAGATGGGATTGGTGCAGAATGCTGCCGAGACCGGAGCCTATTTCCGCTCCGAACTGGCCAAGGCCGTTGCCGGCCACAAGCATGTCGGCGAAGTCCGGGGCGATGGGCTCATGGCCGCGGTGGAATTCGTGGAGGACAAGGACGATCGCAGGTTCTTCGATCCTTCCCAGAAGATCGGCCCACAAATCGCAGCAGCGCTTCTGGAGCGCGGCGTCATCGGCCGCGCCATGCCCCAGGGCGACATTCTCGGTTTTGCGCCACCGCTTTGCCTCACCCGCGAGGAAGCGGATATCGTCGTCAAGGCGACGGCCGAGGCGATCGACAGTGTATTCGCCAACCGCTGACGGGAGAAGACACATGGCCTCTATCCCCGAAACGATGGCAGCCGTCCTCCTGACCGGCCATGGCGGGCTCGACAAGCTCGTCTACAGCCGGAACGTCCCGGTGCCCGGACCGGCCGCCGGCGAGGTCCTCATCCGAGTGGCGGCCTGCGGCATGAACAATACCGATGTCTGGGTGCGCCAGGGCGCCTACGGTACCGAAGAGGATCCCGGCGCCGTTTCTACGTGGCGACGGCAGGGCAATACGCTCACTTTTCCGCGCATCCAGGGCGCCGATACCGTCGGTCACGTGGTTGCCGTCGGAGAGGGTGTCGATCCGACACGGATCGGCGAGCGGGTGATGGTCGATTTCTCCATCTACAACCGCGAGGACGATAGCCTTGCCGACATCGACTACATGGGCCACGGACGCGACGGTGGTTATGCCGAATACATGGCACTGCCGGCAGAAAACGCCCATGTGATCAAAACCACCATGACCGACATCGAGCTTGCGACTTTCTGCTGCGCCTATCTGACCGGCGAGCGAATGCTGGAAAGAGCCAGGCTTTCCGTCGGGGAACGGGTACTCGTCACCGGCGCCTCGGGGGGCGTCGGCTCGGCGATCATTCAGCTCGCGCGGGCGCGCGGCGCTATCCCGATCGCCGTCGCGGGCCCTGGCAAGGAAACCGCAATACTCGAGATCGGCGCCGAGGCCGTGGTGACGCGCGGGAAAGGCGACCTCGCCGAGGCGGTGACCGAAGCAACAGGCGGGGCGCAGATCGACGTGGTCGCGGATCTCGTGGCCGGCCCGATGTTCAACGATCTTCTGAAAATCCTGCGCCCCGAGGGCCGTTACACGACCGCGGGGGCAATCGCAGGTCCGGTCGTCCAGCTCGATCTCAGGACGATGTATCTGAAGCAGCTGGAGCTGCACGGTTCCAGCCAGGGAAGCCGCGCCGATTTTCGCCGCCTCGTCGGCTATATCGAAAGCGGAAAGGTCCGACCGCTCGTCGGCGGCGTCTATCCGTTGTCGAAATTCCACAACGCCCAAACGGACTTCATGGCCAAGAATTTCGTCGGCAAACTGGTCGTGGTTCCCGATTGACGGTAGTTCGGAACCTGTGTTGGCGATGTCAGGTTGGCTGGGTCCGACTTCTCAAGCCGACTATAAGCTGCCGAGCCGCTGAAGCATGTTCGTCAGGCGAGCATTCTCGGTCCGAAGTTTGTCGGCCAGCAGCTTTTTGAGCCGCCTGTTCTCGGCGTCGAGCGCCGCCAGATCGTCATCCGAAACCACGTCCGGCAGATGGACACTCCATCGCTGAGGATGGTCCTTTCCGGACGGCGTGACAATTTCGATGGTCTGAACGTTTACGTGCGGCTTCTCGGCGCTCGACAACGGTACGTGATCTCTTACTACCGCTACCATTTCGGGGGATGGCTGAGCATCAATTGCCGCCGGCAATTCGATTTGAGGCGGCGGCGATGAACCGGCTTCGCCGTCCAATGAAAGGATTGTTCCTGGATCGTCGGCGCGATGGCCGTTTTCAATGCTCGGCTCCAGCTTCACTCGTTCGGACGTGACCGCGGCATTGGCGGAGGTTCGCGGGCGCTCCTCAATCGGCTGGATGCGATGTGGCAGCGACGTGTCGCTTTCCACCGCCCGGGCCAGTGCCCTCAAATCCGTATCACCCCAGATCGAGTTTGCTGGGGTCTTCGGCTGCCGTCGATTGGTTTTGTACTCGACAACAAAGTTGCGCCGTGTGGTCTTCATCTGTCTCTCAGCGTGGATATGTCGATTGCCGAGTCCTGCGCTATCGAGCGGGTCCCACAAGCCTTTTGTCTTTATCGGCTAGCCAATGAATCCTGTAGTCAAATTGGGCACATGACGCGAGATTCCGGTGTCGGCTTCACTCAAGACCGAGTCGTCTGCGCAGTTCTGCATTCTCGGTGCGCAACTTTTCCGCCAACAGCTTGCGAAGCCGTTGGTTCTCCTCTTCGAGCTGGGTGAACTCGGCAAGATCGTCGGTAACGGGAACAGAAACAGGCGCTTTCCGAACGGCGCCCTCGGACTTTACGGCCTTCTTCCATTGGTAATATGTTTGGTCCGAAATACCGACGGTCTTGACTGCGTCCTTGAGCGTTACCCCGTTTGCCAGCTGGGCGTCGATCTGTCCCAGCTTTTCAAGCTTGCCTTCGTCCGTATGCCTTTTAGACCTCGTTGATGAAGCCGCCTTCGATGTGGCGCGAACAGGTTCGACCGAAGCTTTTTTTCGTCGAGAGGCCGCCTTCTTGGCAACGGACGGCGCCGGCGCGGATTCAGCCGTCGCAGACACGGTAGAAAGCTCGATGTTTTCTTCGTCGGCCATGAATGTTCCCTCTCTTTATCGCCGTCTTTGTCAGCCGAGTTGATCAATTAGTCAACAGAGCTCCCTCAAGGAACAATGGCCCGCTGAAAGGACGAAAGTCCGTCTATCATTCGATCGCCTAAATGCTTTTGGCATTCCCGCAATGGAGCGTTTATATGTTTGCCAAAGCGAAGTCGTGGACCACCGAAGATCAGAAGGTTGGCGGCCTGAAAAATCCGCAAGACGAAATAAGATACATCAGGAAGACGCAATGAGTGGATGCTGTTCAGGATCAAGGCGGGAGACGGAGCAGGCGATATCTGGCGTACCGGCAAACACGGTCTCTGCCGGCATCCGAGGGGAAGCGATTGCCATCAAGGGGGGCGAGACATTCGTTGGAACCCATGACCCGGTAATCTCCGCCGATGGCGAGGGGCCGGAGCGCAGGATTTCGTTGCAGGATTTTCACCTCGAGGTCGAGACGGTCACCATCCGTCGGTTTGCCCAGTTCGTCGAGGCGACCGGCCATGTGACGGAATCGGAGCGGTTCGGCTCGTCGGCCGTATTCGCATCGCTGCTCGGTGACAGCAGCCTTGCGACGGGGGGTGTCGTCGGTACCCCTTGGTGGACGCGCGTCGACGGCGCCACATGGCGGCAACCGGAAGGCCACGGCAGTTCGATCGACGATCGGCTTGACCATCCGGTCACCCACGTCTCCTGGAATGATGCGCTCGCGTTCGCGCGATGGGTCGGCGGCCGTCTGCCGACAGAAGCGGAGTGGGAGCATGCCGCACGCGGCGGCAACCGCCGCCGGCGGTATCCCTGGGGCGAGGAAGAGCCGACCGACGAAGCGATCTTCTGCAATATCTGGCAGGGCCGCTTTCCCGACACCAACACGCTGCAGGACGGATATTTCGGCACCGCGCCGGCGCGCAGCTTCGCCCCCAACGAGGCCGGTTTCTACAATCTCGCCGGCAATGTCTGGGAATGGACCGCGGATCCCTTCAAGGTGCGCTCGCTGTCGAAACAGGCAAAGGCGCGAAACGAGCATGCCAAGCGCTTTTCCGACAAAGTGCTGAAGGGCGGCTCGTTCCTCTGCCACAAGAGTTACTGCTATCGGTACCGCATCGCGGCGCGAATGGGCCTTTCCCCGGATAGCGCCTCGAGCAATACCGGCTTCCGGATCGCGTATGACGCCGGCGCCGGAAATGACCATGGCCTTTGATCCGCAGGCGGGACCGCGACGAATGCCCTGTTACGGCCGACGGGATGCCGCCTGCCTTTCATCCGGCATCCGTCCCAGAACCTAATCAATATTGAGCGTCAAACGCTCCGGCAAAAGGATCGACGGGGCTCCTCCGGTTCCACAGCCTTCGCCCCATCAGCGCCTCCACCACAGCGGTCTGCATCGCCTCGTGGGTGGAATAGGCATTGATATAGGTCGGCACCCGGGGGGCATCGTAGAGATAATAGGGAAAGCCGAAGGAAATCATCACCGTCGGCAAGCTCGTCCAAGGCCGTTTCATGGCGGCCCTGAAATCCCCGTGAAGTGCCCGCCAATCCAGAAAGATGCGCCCGCGCGTCAGAAGCGTCTCTTCGCCGAACAGATAGAGGACGAGGTCGTGCCCGTCTGCATCGAGCGGGGTGCCATGGGGATTGAGGGTCACCTCGAAGCCCTCGGCAGCCAGCATTTCCGGCAGCTTGAAATCCAGCCTCGCATTCTGCATCGGCTCAACGATACCGCCGGAAACGACAAGGATACGGCGATGCTTTTCAGGATCGAGCGGCAGCGTACCGTTCCTGTCCTTCACCAGCGTGGGCGCGCGAGCAAAAGCCTCGCTGGCCACTTCCTGGGCAGACGGTTCACTCACATGGACCGGCATCGCGACGCCGCGATGCAGGCCGAGCGAGGCCTTCAGGGCGAGGACGCGTGTGACCGCGTCGTGGAAACGCTCCGCTGGAATGCGCCCGGAATGGGCGGCGTCACGCACCGCAGCGATTTCCGCCTCCGGTTTGGAGGAGAAAAGAACCATGTCGCAGCCGCTCGCGATGATCTCGATCTTCGCGTCATGCGCCGGCATCACGCCCGAAAGGCCTGCCATCTCGCTGGCGTCGGAGACGATCAGGCCGTTGAAGCCGAACTCGCCCCGCAGGAGCGCGGTATTGAGCGGCGCGGAGACCGAAGCCGGCAGATAGGCTTCTTCGCCCGCATCGGGATCGCATTCCAGGACATAAGCCGGCAGCGCGATATGCGCCGACATGACCGACTTGACCCCCTGATCGATGGCGGCCTTGTAGAGCAGACCGAAGGTGGCTCGCCATTCTTCCATCGACAGTGGATTGATGGTGGTGACCAGGTGCTGGTCGCGTTCGTCATACCCTTCGCCCGGCCAATGTTTCACGGTCGCGGCAAGGCCAAGGCGCTGGAAGACGCGCATCTGCGCCAGTGCATGACGTTCGATCAGCGCCGGATCCGAGCCGTATCCCCGCGTTGCGACGATTGGGCTGCGAAAGGCCGCGTTGATATCCAGCACCGGTGTGAAGGACCAGTTGATCCCGACGGAACGGGCTTCGCGCGCCATCAGGTCGGAGATCGCCTCGGTCAGTTCGACATCGTCGACGGCGGCCAGGGCCAGCGGGTTGGGAACGGCCGTGCCGAAGGAGAGGCTCATGCGTGAGCCTTCAAGATCGGCGGAAACGAGCAGAGGGACCGTGGCCCCGGCCTGAACCGCTGCCATATGCGCGCGTTCCCTCGTGCCATCCGCGCCGAAATAACGGGTGATGCCGCCAGGCTGCAGCTCGCCGAGGCGGACGATCTCCGTCTCGCGGTCGTCACCGCGCGAATTGAGATTAAAAAGCTGGGCTGCGCGCCCGGTATCGTCCAGGGCCTGGAACGTCCGGGTCACCCAGTCGAGGGCTTCACGATCGAGGTTGAAGGGCGATTTCGTCAGATGATCCAGTGTCGATGGCATCGATCTCTCCGTTCAAACCTGCTCGGTGAGTGCACGCTCAAGCGCCTCGAGCTTTTCCAGGTCCAGTTCCTGCCAAACCGTTGCTGCCTGCACCAGCGTCTTTGCGGCGAGTGGCGCGGGCAGCGGCTTGGACGCAAGACGAGGAACCTCCGCAATCAGGATGCGGCGGGTCGTTTCGTCGGCCATAAGCTTCGCGATGGGGATATTCGCCACCCGAGCCCCTTGTGGGAAATCGCTTGCCCGCGCCACGCTGCGCTGGCTGGAAACGACCTGCGCCCATTGTTTTTCGATGAGCAGGTGTTCGCCGCGCACCGGTCCCGTCTCGGGAAGGCCGAGCCGTTCGAACTGATCGGAGGGTGCATCGGAGGCACGCATCAGATTGACGAGCAGCTCGGCCATCCGCATTTCAATTCTATCATCTCTGAGCGGATTTTTCTGCTCGGGATCCGTCTCAAGATCGTAGAGCAGGGTCCCGAAAACCCAGGGGCCCCGGATCGTCCATCCCGGCATGCGCAGGACGGGGGCTCCCTTGGTGAAAGAGAAAGGCGGCGCGAGCTCCGCCTTCGACAGTTCGTCCGGGGAGAAGCGGGCGCGCATGTGGGTCGGCATCAGCGTATATTCATGGAGCGGCGAATTGTCCTCCGTGGCGCAGCATCGCATGTAGACGTAACGGCCATCGGTGACACACACGTGCCCCCCGAAATTCCCGAACAGTCCGGCCTTGCGAACCGGAACATCGTTTCTGACCGTCTCAAGAAGCGGTTTTCCCTGCATATCGGGCGTCGGCCGGAGGCCGAACAGGTCGAGGAGCGTCGGCGCAATGTCTATGGTCTGAACGAGCGCGGAGCGCCGTTCGCCGGCAACCCTGGCCCGCGGATCCCAGACGAAGAAAGGCGTGTGGATCGTATCGTCGTACCACGGCATAACGGATTTACCCCACCAGCCCTTTTCGCCGAGCATATAACCATGGTCCGTGCAGACGATCAGCATCGTATCGTCCCACATGTTCTTCTCGTCCATCATGTCAAGCAGCCGGCCGAGATTGCGGTCGCACATCGAAAGCAGTGCCAGATAGCGATGCCGCGCCTGGAGGACCTGTTCTTCCGCCTCGGTGACGCGATCATAGGGCGGCCAGTCGAAATCCTCGCCGGTATCCGGGTAGAGCGCGTGATATTCGGCATAGCTGAAAAACGGCTCGTGCGGATCGAAGGTCTCGAGCTGCAGCATCCAATCGTCCTGGCCGGCATTGGTTTCGATGAATTGCAGCCCGGCATCGAATGTCCGGGTTTGCGGGTGGTCTCGCTCGTCTCTGAGATAGGTCCGGTTGATCGGGTCCTGCCGCTTCATCTGGTAGAGGAAGTCGACGAGACGCGTGCGATCCACACCTTCGACAATGCCTTTCCAGAGGTCGCCTTCCTGGCCGCGAAAGAACTCGTGCGAAGAAAAGCGCGTGTGATAGGTCGCGCCCCCATCCTCCCAATAATGCTGATGGTCGGTGACCAGGTGGGTGTAGATTCCGGCGTTTCTCAGCAATTCCGGCACGCTGTCGTCGAACGGCTCGATCGGTGACCAGGACCGGTGGAGAAAGTTATACCTGCCGGTATGCATTTCGCGCCGGGCCGGCATGCAGGGCATGGAACCGGCATAACAGCGGTCGAACGTGGCCGTCTTTTCCGCAAGCCGCCCGAAATTCGGGGCATGGGCCGTCCTGTCGCCATAGGGCGGCAGAAGGCGGCGGTTGAGGCTGTCGAACATCAGGACGATGGCGCGCATGGTTTAAGCCGTCATTGCGAGGGCGCGGAACGCCGCGCGCCGTTCCGCCTGCCTTGCGGGATCGGCGACGGGCGCGGCGAGAAGCAGGCGCTTGGTGTAGTCGTGAGCGGGGCGCGCCGTCACCTGATCGCATTCTCCGAATTCGACGATCTCGCCGAAACGCATGACCGCAACACGATGCGAGATGTGACGCACCGCCGCCAGATCGTGGGAAACGAAAAGATAGGCGACGCCCGTCCGCTCCTGGATCTCGATAAACAGGTCCATGACCCGCGACTGGGTGGAAAGATCGAGTGCCGAGACCGGTTCATCGCAGACGATGAGGCGCGGGGACAGCGCCAGCGCACGGGCAATGGCGATGCGCTGACGCTGGCCGCCGGAAAACTCGCGGGCGAACCGGTCCGCCGCGTCGCTTGGCAGGGCGACCTGATCGAGCAGCTTGCGAACCTGCCGGGAGGCATCGGCACGCGAGGCGAGGCGGCGCGCAACAATCGGTTCCGTCAGGATGTCGTCGATCGTCATCGACGGGTTGAGCGAACTGTAGGGATCCTGGAAGACCGCCTGGATGGCGGCCTGGCCTTTGCGGGCGCGGGGCGGAACTCCGGCGATATTCTCGCCGTCGAACACTATCTCGCCGGAGCTGACCGGGCCGATGCCGAGAATGGCGCGTCCGAGCGTCGTCTTGCCCGATCCGCTCTCGCCCACCAGCCCTACGGTTTCACCGGGGCGGATGGTCAGATTGACGTGCTTCAGGACATGGTGGGCGCCGAAATGGACGTTGACGTTGCGGCAATCGACAAGGATCTGATCGTTCATGCCCGCATTCCTTCCGACGTCGGTGGTCGATATGTGCGCGTCCTGCCATCTTCGAGGACAGATCCGAGAAGCATGCGAGTGTAGTCGTGCGCCGGCGCGGCGAAGAGGTCAGCAACGGTGTTGATTTCCACGATCCTGCCGTCCTTCATGACGGCCACCCGGTCACAACTATCCGCCACGACACCGAAATTGTGGGTCACCAGCATGACCGCCATGTTGAACTCCTTTTGCAGGTCGCGCAGAAGGTCGAGCACCTCCGCCTGCACGGTTACGTCGAGCGCCGTCGTCGGTTCGTCGGCGATCAGAAGGTCGGGACTGCAGGCGACGGCGCCGGCAATGAGGACGCGCTGGGCCATGCCCCCCGAAATCTCGTGTGGATAGGCGCGAAATACCCGTTCGGGGTCCGGCAGCTTCACGCGGGCAAGCAGTTTCAGCGCCCGCCGCGTCGCTTCCGCCCGAGAGATTCCGAGCACCGTCATCATCGGCTCGACGAGCTGGAACCCGATCCGGAACGCCGGATCGAGATTGGCCATCGGCTCCTGGGGGACATAGGCGATGCGCTTGCCGCGAAGGGTACGCAGCTCATCTTCGGAAGACTTCCCCAGTTCGATACCGTCGAACTGGATGGAACCGGAAAGCACACGGCCCCCGGGCGACAAAAGTCCGAGGATGGAAAACGCCGTCTGGCTCTTGCCTGATCCGCTTTCGCCGACAAGCCCCAGAACTTCGCCGCGCCTGAGGCTGAGGCTCACGCCCTTGACGACTTCGCGCCAACCGTCGTTCGCGGGATAGGCAACAACCAGATCCCGCACGTCGAGGAGCACGTCGGATGCGGTTTGCGGCAGCGATTCGCTCACCGCCAGGGGGAGAATCTTGGGCGCTCTCACCTGAACGCCGCCCTGCTGCATGCGGTCGCGAATGGCATTCGCAAGCAACACCAGCGAAGCGACCGTTGCCGTGATTGCAAGCCCCGGCCAGAGAATAGCCTGCGGAGTGACATAGATGTTGGAGAAGGCATCCTGCAGCATTCCGCCCCAGGTCGGCGTGCTGGGGTCGCCCAGCCCGAGGAATTCGAGACCGGACTGGACGACGATGGCAATCCCGGCGACGATTGAGGTCTGGATCACCACCGGTGCCCGTACCGAAAGCAGGATGTGCTTCGTGATGATCCTGAGATCGCTGAGGCCCGAGACGCGCGCGGCGTCGATATAGAGCTCGTGTTTGACCCCGTTGACGAGATTGCGCGTAAGCCGGAAGAAACCCGGTGACAGCATCACTCCGAAAACCGCCATCGACAGGTAGATCGAGGCCCCAAGCGCCTGATAGAAGGCGAGCAATACGATCAGCGCCGGCAGTGCCATGATTCCGTCGGAGATCCAGCGGGCCACGAGATCGAGTTTCCTGCCGTAAAAACCGGCGAAGAGCCCCGCTGTCACCCCGATGGATGCGGCGATGACAACCGTGATCAGGGCACCGAGGAATGTGTTGCGGCCACCATGGAGGAGACGGCTCCATATGTCGCGTCCCGAACCGTCTCCGCCGAAGAGATAACCGTCGCCGGCGACGGCATTGACCTTGAATATCTGGACGGCGGACGGATCGTTGGGGGCAAGCAGAGGCGCGAAGATCGCCGATGCGATGACGATCAGCAGCGCCAGCGCAGCGACAAGGCCTGTCGGATTGGTGAGCACCGAACGGACGAAATGACGGCGCTGCGAAGCGGCGGGGATTGGCGGCTGGGCGGTGTTGATATCGCTCATGACATCCTCACCTTCGGATTTGCCCATGCGTTGAGGAAGTCGACCAGTATGTTCACCAGAACGACCACGATGATGAGGGTCACCACCACTCCCATGAGCACGGGAACATCGCCGATCAGCGCAGCCGAAACCGTCAACGATCCCATGCCGGGAATGGCGAACACGCGCTCGATGACGGCGGCACCGCCAAGAAGAGCGATGAACTGTACGGAAAGAACGGTCAGCGCCGCCGGCATCGCATTGCGCAGCGCATGGCGATAGAGAACCGAACGGGGACTGACGCCGCGGGCGCGGAGTGTGCGCACATAATCCTGCTTGAGCGCATCGATGACTGCGCCCCGGATCTGCTGGGAGGCCGAGGCTATCCCCGAAAGCACCAGCGCCGTTACGGGAAGCACCAGGGAAGCCGCCCATGCGGACGGCGAGGCGCCGAACGAAACATAACCCGTCGCCGGCAGCCAGCCGAACTTGACCGAGAAGGTGAGGACCAGCAGCAGGCCGAGCCAGAAATTCGGCATGGCGAAACCTGCGACGCTGACGATCTGGATCGCCCGATCGGCCCAGCCGCCGCGAACAGCCGCGGCGATGCCGAGCATCGCCGAAAGGAGCGCCATCAGCGCCACGGCGATGGTCACCATCGACAGGGTGACGGGCAGCCGGCTCGCAAGTGCCGACGCCACGCTCTCGCTCATCGTCCATGACGGACCGAGGTCGCCGCGGACGGCATGGCTCACCCAATCCCCGAACTGGACCATCAGCGGTCGGTCGAGCCCCAGCCGGCTGTTCAGCGCCTTCAGCTGGTCGACCGTCGCGTTCTCACCGAGGATGTTGCGGGCGACGTTGCCCGTGGCGCCGAAAACCATCATGAAGGTTACGGTCGAGACCAGGCAAAGCAGCGCGATGCCGGAAGCCACCCGTCTCAGAAGATAACGTACCATCGGCGTCCGAGCTCACTTTGCGGGCGCATAATTGCGCGGCCAAGGCACGATGTTCTGCGCCTGCATCTGGACCTTCACCTCAGCGTTGGAAATGTAGATGCTGTCGATGCGGAACCACGGCGCAAAGAAGGCATTCTCGACCATATATCGATTGGCAGCCTGCATCGCGGCATTCTGCTCCTTGCCTGGAGGCGTATACTGGGCTGTCTTCAGGAGAGCCTCCAGTTTTTCGTCCTTTGCCTTGGAGGTGTTCCAGGGGGAGTTTGCGAAGGCGAATTTGTTGAAGTCGGCCCAAGGCGACTGGCTCCCCAGACGAAAAAGGAACATCGGGTATTTGCCCGACAGCAACTCGGCGATCGTGACGTTCGGCGGAACTTTCACCCAGCTGACGGTGACGCCGATATCCTTGAGCTGCTGGGTGATGATCGGCGTATAGGCAGCAAGCGTGCCGATATCCGGCATCGTGACGCTGAAGCCGTTGGGATAACCCGCTTCGGCAAGCAGTGCACGGGCCGCCTTCGGGTCGTAGTGATAGGTCCCGTCGAGCGATGGATCAAATGCCTCGCTCGGCGGGACGAAAGGTTGATCCGTGACTTCGCCATAACCCCTAGCGACGAACTTCAGGATCGCTTTTTCATCGAATGCCATATTGAGCGCGCGCCGGACGCGGACGTCGGACAGCGCCTTTACCATTTTGCCGTCGCGGTCGGAGAGAAACAGACCCAGCCAGTCCACGGGCAATCTGGAGACGGTCAGTTTGCTCGCCTCGGCCTCGGTGACGACCTGTCCTTCGCCCGCGGCGGCATCCACCTGACCGGATTTCAGCGCATTCATCCGCGCGCTGAGATCGTTGATCGGCGTGATCGTCATGGTTTCGAACGGAAAGGCGCCGGCATTCCAATAATCCGGATTGCGCTTGTAGACGTATTGCCGCCCGGTCACCGAGCGCGCCGTGTCGTAGATGTAAGGCCCGGAGCCGATCGGGAGCATCTTGGAATCAGCCTTGCCGAGCGTCGCGGGGCTCGCCATCGCGCCGCCCACGGTCGCCAGGTTGAAGAGCATGCCCGGATCTGGTTCCTTGAGGTGCAGCTTCAGCTCTGCCGGGCCTACGATCTCGACATTCTGGACGGCGCCAGCCATCCAGGTGTTCTGCCCGACGCCATCGCGCAGATATTCGAGGTTTGCCTTCACCGCCTCGGCGTTGAAAGGCGTTCCGTCGGTGAATTTGACGCCTTCGCGCAGCTTGAGCGTCAGCTCCGTACCATCGCCGTTAAAGTGCCATTCCGTGGCCAGATTTGGCATCGTCTTGCCGTCCGGTGCGGTATAGAGCAGCGTGTCGAAGACCGGCATCCAGTACTGGGCGCGATGGCCGATGGAAAGGCCGGCACGGTCGAAGGTGTCGTTATCCAGAATGCCAGCGAGCGCAAGCGTCTCGGGGTTGTTCCCGACTTCTGCTTTGGCGACTGGCGGCACGGATAAAAAAGCCGCCGTCAAGGCGGACAAAATCAATCGGTTTCGCATGCTCTCCTCCCCGAGAGCCTGACTTGCCCGCTCCCCGGCCAGACAGGCTGCATGTAGCGAATAAGATCCTGCCAAATACGCATTCTTGGCATTCCGAATGCCATAGCAGTTGAGGCAATGCAGGAAAAATGCAATTAACGGCGTGACCGATAAACGAAGCTTATCACTGCCATGCTGGATCAGATCACCCACCTCTTCCGTCTCCAGGCGATCGTGGAGGAAGGCAGTCTCCGTCGTGCCGCCGAACGGCTGAACCTCACGCAGCCCGCCTTGTCTCGATCTCTCGCCCAATTGGAGGCCCATTTCGGGCGGCCGCTTCTGGAGCGGCATGCACGTGGTGTCCGTCCGACGCTGTTCGGCGAGAAGGTCTTGTCAGAATCACTGCGGATGATGCGCCACTGGGAAGTGGCCGAGCAGGAGCTCATGTCCGACAGGGCGATAGGCAAGGCCTATCTGAGGATCGGCGCCGGGCCGATGTGGCGCCCCGCAATCCTGCCGGAACTGCTCGTCGACATGCAGCGGCGGTTCCCCAAGATCGTCTTCGAGCTCAGGAACAGCCGTTATGCGACCTCGATCACCGATCTCCTGGAGGGGCGCCTCGACATGCTGTTCACGGGAATGACGGTCGATGATTCGCAAGACTTCCGCCTCGTTGCGCTTCCGCTGACGAAGGTGATCAACAATGTCATGGCGCGCGAGGATCATCCGATCTTCGCCGCCCGTGATGCGGCAGGAGCGGTTCCGCCGGAGCGCCTGCTCGATTATCCCTGGCTCGTTCATTCCGAGCTTCCGATCTATCAGGCCACCACCCAGCACGGTCTTTTCGAGCGGCTGGGGCGGGAGCCCGATATCCGGTTGAGCTGTGAGAGCCTGCATTCGACATTGTCCATCCTTCAGCGGAGCGATTGCCTCTGCCTGCTGCCCGACGCGGCCGTTCTTGCGACCTCCTGCCCACGCATCGTCCCGGTGCCGGTCAACCTCAATTACAGGCATACGCGGACGGGGGTGATCTATCGCGAAGAACTCGGTGACTGGGCTCCGGTGCGCCAGCTGATCGCACTCTGCAAGGAGCGGTTTCATCTCGAGAAGTCACCGGAGACCGGGCGAAGCGGTCAGCAGTGATCAGTTTTTCGCATCGCTTGCTTCTGAAATTGCATTATTTGCGCATGACCTGACACTGTATCCTTGACCAAGGCGGACGGGTTCGATGGTTGCGATCATACGTATTCCTGCCGCGTGCGAGGGAGGAATACTTGCGACCGAATATCCTTTTCATCATGTCGGATGACCATGCCGCGCGGGCAATCTCGGCCTATGGCGCAGGTCTCAACCACACCCCCAATATCGATCGGCTGGCGAAGGAGGGTGTGAGACATGACGCGACCTATGTCACGAACTCGATCTGCACGCCGTCGAGGGCCGCGATCCTGACCGGCACGCATAACCACGTCAATGGCGTCACGACGCTCGTCACGCACATGAACAATCGCATCCCCAACGTGGCCAAGCTTTTGAAAGCGGCAGGATACCGCACCGGCATCTTCGGCAAATGGCATCTCGGCGAAGGGCCTCTCCACGAGCCGAAGGGGTTCGATGACTGGGCCGTCGTTCCAGGGCAGGGTGATTATTGGGACCCGGCCTTCATCGATCGTGATGGCCGGCGCCGAATTCCGGGCTATGTCACCGATATCATTACCGACAAATCGATCGATTTCATCGAACAAGGCGACGACCGGCCCTTCTTTCTGATGTGCCACCACAAGGCGCCCCATCGTAATTTCGTGCCCGACCACAAACACAATCATCTCTGGGCGGAAGAGGATCTTCCGCTGCCGTCGACGTTCAACGACGATTATTCCGGCCGTGCGGCAGCGGCCGCCGCCGCCCGCATGCGCGTTCGTTCCGATCTCACCTGGGAGGATCTCGGGCTCGTGCAGCCGGAGGGGCCTGCCACCGTCACGGGAGAACTGATGCTGGATCAGATTCCGGTGCGCCGCGTGCCGGAACTTAAAAGTGGCGAAAGCATCACTGTGGTATGCGCTTCGACCGGCCGGAATTACACCTTCACCGATCCACAGGCTTTCGCAGAATTCAAATATCAACGCTACATGAAGCGCTACCTCCGGACGGTTCAATCGATCGACGACAATGTCGGCCGCCTGCTCGACTACCTCGACGAAAAAGGCCTGACCGAGAACACGCTGGTGATCTACACATCCGACCAGGGCTTCTTCCTTGGTGAGCACGGCTGGTTCGACAAGCGTTTCATGTATGAGGAAAGTCTGCAGATGCCGTTTTTGGCGCGTTATCCGGCGGCGATTCCGGGTGGCACGACCAGTCGTGATCTCGCCTGCAACGTCGATTTTGCGCCCACCTTCCTGGACTATGCCGAGGTGCGGACGCCTTCCTTCATGCAGGGGCGATCGATGCGACCGGTGCTGGAGGGGCGGACTCCGGACGACTGGCAGCAATTGGTGTACCATCGCTATTGGATGCACAACGATGCCATCCATGGCGCCTGGGCGCATTACGGGGTACGCGACGCCCGCTACAAGCTCATCTACTGGTACAATGACGATCTGGGACAGCCAGGCGCCAGACCGAACGGCGCCCCGCCGGAATGGGAATTATTCGACTGCATGGAAGATCCGCACGAGTTGCGGAACATCGCCGACGATCCGGCCTATGCGGGGATTTTCCGCGAGATGCTCGACAAACTCGACACCCAGATGGCCGAGATCGGCGACATCGCCGAGCATCCCAAGCAACCGGTTTAGGGATTGTCCCTTCTGAAGATCCAGTCGTGGTCCGGGTGGTTCTTGAACCGCCATTTGCGGATCGGGCCGGCCATGACGTTCAGATAATACATCTCGTAGCCATAAGGCGCACCGCAGGGATGATGGCCCTTCGGCACCAGCACGAGATCGTGGTCCGAAACGGCCATGGTCTCGTCAAGCGAGCCGTCTTCGGTGAAGACCCGCTGGAAACCGAACCCCTGCGCCGGGTTCAGCCGGTGGTAATAGGTTTCTTCCAGATAGGTCATGTCGGGGAAATTGTCCTCGTCATGCCGGTGTGGCGGATAGGAGGACCAATTGCCAGCCGGCGTGAACACCTCGGTCACCAGAAGGCTGTCGGCGACATCCCGCTCTTCCATGGCGATCGGGAAGATGTAGCGGGTATTGGCGTCCTTGCCGCGGGTATTGAGGGAAAGCCCTTCCGGCCCGATCACCGCCGCTTCGCGTCCCGGCCTGGCTGGCGCGGTGCAGACAGCGAGCGTGCATTCGGTGGTCGCCTTGGCGCTCCAGTCGGAACCGGCGGGCACATAAACGCAGTGCGGCGGCTTGCGCTCGAAGACGTTCATCCGGTCGCCGAGCTCGCCGAAAGCCTTGCCGCCTCCGGAGATATCCGCCTTGCCCTCGACCAGCACGAGGATGACTTCCGTCTCGCCGGTCTTTTCGGCAGCACTTTCGCCCGGCTTCAGGCGGTAGAGGCCAAAGCCGACATAACCCCAGCCGGCATCCTTCGGCGTGACGTCATGCACCTTGCCGGATGCGTCTTTCGGCTTGCGCAGCAGGTTCGTCATGCGTTGCCCCTCCCCTTGTCGAGGCCGGCTGCCTGCGCCATCGCCTTCAGCGAGGAAAGACCCATGCTCTGGTATTCGAAGGGATTGCGCACGTCCGGGTCCTGCTCGGCCTCGATCACCAGCCAGCCTTCATAACCATGGTCGGCGGCGACCTTCAGCACCGGGGGGAAACTCACGCCGCCTTCCTTGTCGCCCGGGACGGTGAAGACGCCACGGCGCACGCCTTCGAGAAAAGAAAGACCTTCGTTCCGCACCTGCGCGGCGACGTCTGGGCGGACGTTCTTGGCATGGATATGGCCGACGCGGGCCATGTGATTGCTTGCGGCGCGCTCCGGGTTACCGCCGCCGAACAGGCAATGGCCGGTATCGAGCAGGAGTTTTGCATGCGGGCCGGTATTTGCCATCAGCCTGTCGATCTCGGCTTCGCTCTCGATGATCGTGCCCATGTGGTGGTGATAGACGAGGCTGATGCCCTGCTCGGCCGCAAACTCCGCCAGCGCCTCGACGCCGGCGCCGAAGGATTTCCACTCGCTGTCGGGGAGTTTCGGACGGTCGTTGACGGCCTTGCCGTCGTCGCCGTGGATGGCATTCGACGTCTCGCAGACGATGATGACTTTCGAACCCATCGCCTTGAGGAGATCGAGCGCCGGCTGCATCGCTCGTTTCTCGTCCTCGACGGAGTTGACGAGCAGGTTCAGGGAGTGCCAGCCGGAAACATAGCGCAGCCCGCGCGGCTCCAGCACGGCCTTGAGCGCCGCCGGCTCCTGCGGAAACTTGTGGCCCTTCTCGATGCCGTCAAAACCGATCTTGGCGGTCTCGTCGAGGCACTGGTCGAGGCTGATATGGGCGCCAAGCGAACGGTCGTCGTCGTTCGACCAGGCGATGGGATTGGTACCGTAGAGGATCATGTCAGCGTCTTTCCTTGAGTGCGGCTTCGTAGGCGGCGCGAGCTTGCGTGACTTCAGCGCGGGTCGAGACCTCCGGCACCGCGACGTCCCACCAGTATCCCCCGCCTTCAGGCGTCGGATAGGGATCGGTGTCGATGACAATAACGGTTGCGACCTTCGCTTCCCGCGCACCGTTCAATGCCGCTTCCAGATCGGCGATCGAGGAGACCTTGCGGGCATCGGCGCCCATTGCGGCGGCATGGGCGGCGAAATCGATCTGCATCGGGTTCGCCTGATTGGTGTGCGCATAGAGGTTGTTGAACTGCTCGCCGCCGGTCGCCATCTGCAGCCGGTTGATGCAGCCGTAACCGCGGTTGTCGGTGATCACGACGGTGATCTTGACGCCCATGGCAACGGCCGTCGCAAGCTCGGAGTTCATCATCATGTAGGAGCCGTCGCCGATCATGACGATCACGTCGCGATCCGGCTCCGCCATCTTGATGCCGAGCCCGCCGGCGATCTCGTAGCCCATGCAGGAGAAGCCGTATTCCATATGGTAGGAGAGCGGCCTTCCCGCCTTCCAGAGCTGGTGCAGCTCGCCCGGCATGGTGCCGGCGGCGCACATGACGACCGTATTGTCGCGCGAGGCGCGCTGGACTGCGCCGATCACCTGCATGTCGGTCGGCAGCAGATTGCCATCCTCGGGGGCAGCGGTGACGGCATCCGCATTGGCGAACCAATCCTCCTTGAGGCCGGCATCCACTCCTCGGAAACGATGATCGCCGAGCGCCGCACTCACCAGCTCCAGCCCGACCTTCGCGTCCGAGACGAGCGGGATCGCTTCGTGCTTGGCGCTGTCATAGGGCTGGACATTGAGCGACAGGATACGGCGCGTCGGGTTCCTGAAGAGCGCCCAGGAGCCGGTGGTGAAATCCTGGAACCGGGTGCCGACGCCAATCACCAGATCGGCGTTTTCGCAAACGGCATTGGCGCTCGAAGCGCCGGTCACGCCGACCGGGCCGAAATTGGATGTATGGTCCCAGGGCAGCGCCGACTTGCCGGCCTGCGTCTCGACGACCGGGATATTGTGCCGGCTCGCAAACGCCGCGAGCGTCCCGGTCGCGCCGGAAAAATGCACGCCGCCGCCGGCGACGATGACCGGATTTTTTGCTGCCCGGATCGCCTCGACCGCACGCCCGAGCTCGTTTTCATCCGGCCGCGGCCGGCGCCAATGCCACGTCTTCGGCTCGAAGAAACTTTCCGGATAATCATAGGCCTCGGCCTGGGTGTCCTGGCAGAAAGCCAATGTCACTGGGCCGCAATCGGCAGGATCCGTCAGGGTCCGCATGGCGCGCGGCAGTGCAGTCAAAAGATGTTCCGGCCGGCTGATGCGGTCGAAATAACGGCTAATCGGTCGGAAGCAGTCGTTGACGCTTGCAAGGCCGTCGCCGAAATTCTCGATCTGCTGCAGGACGGGATCGGGCCCGCGATTGGCGAAGACATCGCCTGGGATGAAGAGCACCGGCAGGCGGTTCACATGCGCGAGCGCTGCCGCCGTCACCATGTTGAGCGCGCCCGGTCCGATCGAGGAGGTCACCGCCATTGCTCGGCTGCGGCGAAGCTGTTTGGAATAGGCGATCGCCGCATGGGCCATCGACTGCTCGTTCTGGCCGCGATAGGTCGGCAGGTCCGGCCGGATGCCCGCCAGCGCCTCGCCCATGCCGGCGACATTGCCGTGCCCGAAGATCGCCCAGACGCCGGCGATGAAGGGCACGCCCTCCTCCGTCATCTGGTTTGCGAGATAGCGCACCATCGCCTGCGCGGCGGTCAGTCTCACTGTTGTCATCGCCCGTTTCCTCCTCCGCTGCCGGCTCTTGCGCGTGCCGTGTCCCAGGCCGTGCAGAGTTCGCGGTATTTTCGCACCATGTCGGCCACTGCCTCGTCGTCACCGATCGCACCGGCAAACCACCGCCGCGCCGCATCGCCAAAAATCGTCCGGCCGACGGCAAAACCCTTCACAAGGTCGAAGCGTGCCGCGGTGGCAAAACTTTCCTCCAGCTCCGCCATCGGCGCATCGAGCCCGAGCACGACGATACCGCGCACATAGGGATCGTGCTTCTCGATCGCGGCGCAAGCATTCGCCCAGGCGGCCTCGCTCGTCATCGGTTCGAGCTTCCACCAGTCGGGGTAAACGCCGATCTCGTAGAAACGCTCGATGATATCGGCAACGGTTCGATCGTTGACCGGTCCGACCTTGGAGGGGATCACCTCCAGCAGCATTTCCAGCCGGTTGCGGCGGGTGGCGGCAAACAGGCGCTGGATCACCTCTTCCTGTTTCTCCCGCATCTCTGCCGGGTCATCGGGATGGTAGAAGCAAAGAACCTTGGCGACATTCTCGACCGGCCATTCCGTGATGCCACCGAGATCGGGACCAAGCTCTGGCTCCAGGGTCAGCGGGCGCGAGCCTGGCCATTCCACCGGCCGGCCGATCCACAACCCCGTGCCCGTCGCCTTGTAAAGCGTCTCGCGGCCGAGCCGCCCGTCGCAGAGAATGCCGTAGCCCTGCCTGCCATCCGAGACGTCGAGCGCGGCCTTCAGGCAAAGCGCCTTGAACTCATCGATCCGCTCCGAACTCTGTCCGGCCTCATCGGCGATCGCTTCGAGCTGCATGCGGTGATCGAAGGCGAAGACCCGCAATTGCGGCCACGCGCCCGTCCGGTTGGTCGACCAGTGCACCTGCTCCAGCGCATCGTCCTTACGCAGCGCCCTGTCCCGGATGCCGGTGCGGAAGAAATACTGTAGCTCTTCCCAGCTCGGATAGGCCGGCGTGCAGCCGTGGCGCGAGACGGCGAAGGCGCCGCAGGCGTTGGCGTATTTCAGCGCGGTCGGCCAGTCCTCACCGGTGAGCCAGCCCTTCAGCAGGCCTGCCATGAAGCCGTCGCCGGCACCGAGCACGTTGAAGACCTCGATCGGAAAACCCTGCCCCGTCTGGCCTTTTTCGAGGCTGTCGGGAATATCGCCTTCGAAGACGACGGCCCCCATCGGGCCGCGCTTGCAGACCAGCGTCGCCTTGGAAACGGCGCGAACCGCTCTCAGCGCCTCGAGCGTGTCGGTCGAACCGCCGGCGATATGAAACTCCTCTTCCGTCCCGACCAGCAGGTCGAACAGATGCAGGCTCGATTGCAGCTTGGCGGTCACCTTGCTGGACTCGATAAAGCGGCTTTCTCCCGCCTCATGGCCCGCAAGACCCCACAGATTGGGGCGATAGTCGATGTCGAGGGCCGTGCGGGCGCCATTCTCGCGGGCGAGCCGCAGCGCCTTCAGGACGGCGGCCTCGGTGTTCGGATGGGAAAGATGGGTGCCCGTGACGCAGACGCAGCCCGCCTCTGCAATAAAGCCGGGATCGATATCGTCTTCGCAAAGCGCCATGTCGGCGCAGTTCTCGCGATAAAAGATCAGCGGAAACTGATGCTGGTCGCGGATGCCGAGCAAAACGAGTGCCGTCAGCCGCTCCGGATCGGTCTTGACGCCGCGCACGTCGACCTTCTCGCGGACGAGCTGCTCGCGGATGAACCGGCCCATATGCTCGGCGCCGACGCGGGTGATCAGCGCCGATTTCAGCCCGAGCCTTGCCGCACCCGCGGCGATGTTCGTCGGTGAGCCGCCGATATATTTGTTGAAGGAGGCCATATCCTCCAGACGCCCGCCAACCTGCACGCCGTAGAGATCAACGGACGAACGGCCGATCGTGATAAGATCCAATGACGCCAAGATTTCCTCCCTTGCGGCGGCAGGGCTTTATGCCCCGTCGATACCGGCCGAAGCCGGCCGATCCTCCCCGGCCGCCTCCAATCAGAAATGGACTATAAATTCTATTTTCTGACTTTTCAATATAAACATTCACTCGGATCGTTTTGTGCCCACAGCCACCGACAGCACGATGGCCAAACAGAGCGTCGCCGACAGCGAGCGGAAAGCGCCGAAATCAACCTCCGAGACGGAAAGTGTGATCGCTTCGAACTTCCGCAAGGGGCTGACGATCGTATCGGTCAGGGCCACGACCGGGATTCCCCGCGCGCTCACTGACTCGACCATATCGACCGTCTCTGCCGAATAGGGAGAAAAGGTGATCGCCAGCAGCACGTCGCCGGTGCGGATGGCATTGTGGTTGTCGAGCCCGCCGACGCCGGAATGCAGGATGGCCGGAACGTTCATCTTCTCGAACGCATAGGAAATATAGCTTGCGACGGGAAACGAGCGCCTGAGGCCGATGATGTGGATCATCTGCGCCTTCGCCAGCGCCTCGACTGCGTCGTCCAGGGTCTTCGCATCGATCGTCTTCAGGAGGCTTTCGAGCGAAGCACGGCCCGCATCGACGAACTCGGCCAGCAGCGCGGAAGCACTACCCTCGGCCTTGTCCCGCAGATGTTTCAGCCGCGTCGAATAATCCGGCCAGCTGCCCGCGTAGGACTCGCGAAACAGCCGCTGCATTTCAGAAAAACCGGAAAAACCGAGAATCCGGCAGAAACGCATGAAGGCCGAAGGCTGCACGCCCGCACCTTCCGCCATCTCGGCCACCGTAGACACCGCAATCCGGTCCTTGTTGGCCGCGACATAGTCGGCGCATTGCCGCAGCCGCTTCGGCAGGCTCTCCGCAACGTCGATCAGCCGCTCTTCGAATTGCCTGATGCTGGCCGGCGCTCTGTCCTCCATTCGGTCCTTCCGTTTTCCTTGACACAGGTAAAATCACAAACTAGCAAAATAGAACATATATTCCAAATTTTGATTTGGACACCCTGAAACACAGCAGGGAAAATGGCCGTGTCGCCCGCGATGGCGGCACTAGCTGAAACAGCTGACAATGTCACGGGAGGACATCATGGTCACGAAACTGGCGCTTCTCGGCGCAGGCCGCATCGGCAAGGTACATGCGCGCGCCATCGCTCAGGACAGGCGAGCGAAACTCGTCGCAGTCGTGGATGCCATGGCCGATGCGGCGAAAGCGATAGCCGACAGCACCGGCTGCAAGGTCAGCACGATCGATGCGGTCGAGGCCGATGGCGATGTCGATGCCGTGATCATCTGCACGCCGACCAACACCCATGCGGATCTGATCGAACGCTTCGCCAAGGCCGGCAAGGCGATCTTTTGTGAAAAGCCGATCGACCTCGACGTCGACCGCGCCAAGGCCTGCGTCGAGACGGTTCGCAGGACCGGCGCCAAGGTAATGCTCGGTTTCAACCGCCGCTTCGATCCGCATTTCCGGGCCGTGCGACAGGCGATCGACGACGGCAGGATCGGCAAGGTGGAAATGGTGACGATCACCAGCCGCGATCCCGGCCCGCCGCCGGCCGAATACATCAAGGTTTCCGGCGGCATTTTCCGCGATATGACGATCCACGACTTCGACATGGCGCGTTTCCTGCTCGGTGAGGAAATCCACAGCGTCATGGCGTCCGGCGCCGTGCTGGTCGACCCGAAAATCGGCGAGCTTGGCGACTATGACAGCGCAAGCCTCATCCTGACCACGAAAAGCGGCAGGCAGGCAATCATCTCCAACTCCCGCCGGGCGAGCTACGGTTATGACCAGCGCATCGAGGTGCACGGATCGCTCGGCTCCGTCGCCGCCGAGAACCAGCGGCCGGTCTCGATCGAGATCGCCAACAAGGACGGCTATACCCGCCCGCCGCTGCATGATTTCTTCATGACCCGTTATACCGAGGCTTATGCAGCGGAAATTTCCGCCTTCATCGACAGCGTCGAAAGCGGCTCGACCCCCTCGCCCTCCGCCGAAGACGGCGTGATCGCGCTGATGCTGGCCGACGCAGCCCTGCGGGCCGTCAAGGAAGGCAAGTCGATCGTCGTCGATGAATAGTCTGAGGCCCTGGTATTGAAGCCAGCTGCTTGAGGCGCGAGACGGAGCGCTTCCACAACAATGTGACGCGGCTTTTCTGCGAAAGGCCGCGTCAAGATCGTCTTGCATTGGAGCCTCTTGAGCGTGCATGATGGACGAAGTTGATCGCATCAGGGGATGAGGCATCGCTCCGGCAACAGGTCTGCGCGGGGATATCCAAATGGCCGGCACGAACAATGTGAGACATTGTTTGCTCGTATTGGCGCTTCGAAAACCCAGCTTAAATCGAAAGAAATTCTATTGAAAGCCAAGATAGGCTTGAAAGATGTGGCTCTGGATGCCGGTGTTTCGCTCAGTACCGCGTCCCATGTTCTCAACGGAACCGCGCCCATATCCATAGAAGTTCGGGAGCGGGTCCTTAATTCCGCGCAAAGGCTGGGATATCTGGAAAAGCGTCGAAGCCGGGCGACGATCGCCACGCTTCGCACGATCCTCCTGGCGATCACCAGCGATGCGGCGCCTCACAGCGATGTCAATCTCGTCAGCTGGACGATGCTCAACAGCCTGCGCCAGGAATGCGAGCGCCTCAGCATCCGTATCGTCCCTTTCGTCAGCGCCGGCAGCCGGATCGACGCGAGTGAGGTGCGCCGGCTGGCGCAGGTCGAAAATGTCGACGGCATCGTCATCCTCAACGACGACCGGCCGGAACTGATCCGCGCCCTTGCCGCGGGGCGGGTGCCGCTCGTCATCCTGAACGGCGAGGACCCTTCGATGCTGGTCGATACGGTCACCGGTGAAAACCGCTTCGGCGCCCGCCAGGGAACCGAGCACCTGCTTTCGCTCGGCCATCGCCGTATCCTGCATCTGACCTGGAAGGGCCGGACCACCATTCGCCGCCGATATGACGGCTACGCCGATGCGCATCTTGCGGCCGGCCTTGCCGTATCGCCGGAGATGATCGTCGAGGCGGAGGGATACGAGCCCCACCAGGGCGAGCAGGCGATCCGCCAATTGCTTTCCGCAGATAGCAGCCTGCGCGGCGCGACCGCGATCTTCTGCGCCGCCGATAACCTGGCGCTCGGCTGCTTAAGAGCGCTTGCGGCATTCGGCATGCGCGTGCCGGAAGAAATGTCCGTGCTCGGCTTCGACGACATCGTGCCCGGCGAGTTCAGCACACCGCCGCTCTCGACGGTCCAGTTACCGACCGACCGGCTGGGGGCGGCCGCTATCAGCCTTCTGGAACAACGGCTCGTCGCCAACGATCCGCTGCGGCCGGCCTACCGGCTGGAACTCGGCTGCAAGCTGGTGCTGCGGGGCAGCGTCGCTCCGCCCCGCAGGTGAACCTCACTTCATTCCGGTGCCGGCAATGCCGGTGGTGATGTATTTCTGCAGGAACAGGAAGACGACTGTGACCGGTGCCAGGCTCAGGAAGGTCATGGCGAGGATGTAATTCCACTGCACGGAAAACTCGCCCTGGAAAGCGTTGAGCCCGACCTGCAGGGTGAAGTTTTCGCGGCTGCTCAAGACGATCAAAGGCCAGAGAAAGTCGTTCCACCGCCACAGGACGGAAAAGATCGCCAGCACCGCGAGCGCCGGCGCGGTCAGCGGCAGCACGATGCGCCAGAATATCCGGAACTCGCTTGCCGCGTCGACACGGGCCGCTTCGATGAGTTCGTCGGGAATGGTGAGCATGTACTGGCGCAGCAGGAAGACCCCGGTCGGCGAGGCAACGGTCGGAATGATGATGCCCCAGAGACTGTCCACCAGGCCGACGCCGACGACGACCAGATAGGCTGGGACCATGACCACCGTGAGAGGGATCATCAGCGTCGAGATGATCAGCACGAAAATCGCCTTCTCGCCCCGGAACCGGTATTTCGACAGCGCGAAAGCCGCAAGCGCGTTGACGACGAGCGTCAGCAGCGTCGCCACGAAGGTAACGAAGACCGAATTTTTCAGAAAGGTGAGGAAGTCGAACCTGGTGAGCGGATCGGTATAGTTCTCGGTCGCGATCGTAAGCCGCTGGACCGGCGACATGCTTTTGACGTCGACGCTGACCGGCGGTCCGGGATTGCTCGGATCGACCATCTGGGCTTTCAGCCCGATGCGCCGCACCATCGCCATCTCGCGCCGTTGGCCGTCGACGTCGACGGTCCAGAGGCTGAGCGGGGCGTCGAAACCCGGTACGGTCTGCTGAACCGCCGCACGCGGCAGCAGCGTCGGCGGAAAGCGGGTGATCTCGGCGGCGGGCTTGAACGAGGAAAGGCCCGCCCAGACTACCGGAATGAGCACGGCAAGCGTGCCCAGGATCAACCAAGCCCAGGAGAGCATGTCGGTGACGCCGATCCGGCCCGGCCGGCGGGTGCGGGTCAGGAAGGCGATGGGTGAGAGGCCTTGCGACATGGTCAGGACTCCATCTTGCGGCCAAGCCGCAGCTGTATGAGCGTCAGGGTCAGCAACACGAGGCCCATCAGTACCGAGGCCGCCGAGGCGAGGCCGAAAAGGCGCAGGTCGCTGCCGAAGGCCATCTGGTAGATGTACTGCACGATGAAGCTGTTCGCGGTGCCGGGCCCGCCGCCATTGGTCAGCACCCAGGCTTCATCGAATATCTGGACCGAGCGGATCATCAAGAGGATCAGCACGACGAGCAGGTTCGGCCCGAGAAGCGGAAGCGTGATCCGGAAAAGCGTACGCCGGGGCGAAGCCGCATCGATCGAGGCCGCCTCGTAGAGATCCTTCGGAATGGCCTGCAGGCCGGCCAGAAGGATCAGCGTATAAAAGCCCATGTGGAACCAGACGGACACGACCACCACGAAGAAGCGTGACCAGCCGACGTCCAGCAGGAAGATTTCCGGCGGTACGCCGAGCATCTGCAGGAAGGCGTTGAGCAGGCCGTTGCGGTCCAGGAACCACTTCCAGATCAGGCCGATGACGACCGGCGACAGCAGGACGGGATAAAAGAACATGGCCCGGAAGAAACCGCGGGCGGCCATCGCCCGGTTGAGGATGAGAGCCGTCACCAATGCCACGAGCAGGGTCGCAGCGACATTGAAGCCGACGAACCAGAGCGTGTTCCAGACCGCCGTCCAGAACAGGGATTCGCGGCAGCTCCCCGGACGAAGGTAGTCCTCGCACTGCAGGAGCTGACGGAAATTGTCGAAACCGACGAAAGGCCGCTCCGACACGAAAAGGCCGGTGCCGCCGGTAAAGGCGTAACCAACCGCGATGGCGATGGGCAAGAAGGTGAATATGCCGAAAAGGATGAGGTTCGGCGCGAGGAACAGATAGGGCATCCGCTTCCTGCCCATCAGCCGCTCGAACCCGTTGATGGGCGCCTCGACGATGCCCATGACGAAGTCGAGGGCACGGCCGCCGAGATCGGTCGCCTTAGGCGTGCTCATGGACATCACTCCGTTGGCCAACGGATTGCGGCAGAGCCAGGCCGCTATCGGGATCGAAGACATGCACTCGGCCGGATAGCGGCATGATCCGCAGAAGGTCGCCGGGCCGCGGCGCGAAATGGCCGGTCTGGTGGACGATGATTGGCTCTTCCCGCCCCTCGAGCGTCCCGTAGACATAGGTCTCGGTCCCAAGGCTCTCGTGATACTGGACGACGAACGGCAATCCTTCGTCGCCGACCGAAAAATGCGCGGGCCGTATGCCGACAAGCGCGGCCTGGCCTAGTTTCGCCGCGGTCGGATCGATCGACGCGGAGAGCGGCGCGCCGTAGCCGACATCGATCGTCATCCCGGCTTCGCCGACCGCTGTCACCTGGCCCTTCAGCATGTTCATCCGCGGCGAACCCAGGAAGCCCGCCACGAAGAGGTTCCTCGGGTTGTCGAAGAGTTCGAGCGGGGTTCCGACCTGCTCGATCCGGCCGGCATTGAGCACGACGATCTCGTCGGCCATGGTCATCGCCTCGACCTGGTCGTGGGTGACGTAGATCATCGTCGTTTTCAGCTGGCGATGCAGCCGGGTGATTTCCGCCCTTGTCTGCACGCGCAGCGCCGCGTCGAGGTTCGAGAGCGGCTCGTCGAAGAGGAAGATATCCGGGTTGCGCACGATGGCGCGGCCGATCGCGACCCGCTGGCGCTGGCCGCCGGAAAGTTGCCGTGGCTTGCGATCCAGATAGGGTTCGATCGCCAGCATCCGCGCCGCCTCCCCGATCCGCGTCTCGATTTCACTGCGCTTGAATTTCAGGTTCTCGAGCCCGAAGGCGAGGTTCTTGCGCACGCTCATATGGGGATAGAGCGCATAGGACTGGAAGACCATGGCGATCTTCCGCTCCGCCGGCGACAGCTGGACGACGTCGCGCCCGCCGATCTCGATGCCGCCGGCGCTGATGTCCTCCAGCCCCGCGATGATCCTGAGGAGGGTCGACTTGCCGCAGCCGGACGGACCGACGAAAACGACGAACTTGCCGTTGTCGATCGTCAGGTCGATGCCGTGCAGAACGGTCAGCGCGCCGAACGCCTTGGTGACATTCGTAAGTTTCAGATTTCCCATTCCCTGCTCCCGTCAGGTTCAGTCACTTTATGGACGACGCTCTCGACGTTCCAGCCTTCCGGTATCGGTTGCGGCCTCTCGAAATGCGTCTCCTCGATCGTAATCTCCTCTATGCCGGCGGTAAAAAGCGCCGGCATGCCGCCCGGGTAGTCGATAAGGCCGACCACCCGCCCGTCCGCGCCCTTCGTCCATGCATTCGCCCGGCCGGCAGCGTCCGCGCTCGGTGCGATATCCGCGTTGGTCGGCCTCAGATCATAACGAAGTCCGGTGCCGAGCGGGCCCTTCCGCTGCCGCAGTCGCAGCCGCGAGAGCCTGACGCCGTGGATTTTCGCGGCGGAAGTCGAAACGAGCGCGATCGCCCCGTCCATTTGGCCGCGCAGGTCCTCGACGACGAGATTTCGAACGGCGCCGGCCCGGCGGGTGGGGATGCGATCCACCACCGTCACCGTCAGCGCTTCGCCCGATCCCCAGAAGCCGTCGAGCGTCTCGTGGCAATCGACTTCTATCCGGGAGAAGCGGATATCGGTCATATGGCCGCCGTCGCGCGAAAACAGCCCCAGTCCCCGGTTTGAATCGTGGACGCGGCAGTCCTCGAAGACGACGCCGGTGAAATCGCCGTAGGATTCCGTGCCGATCTTGAGCGCGCAGCTGTTGCTTGCGACCAGGCAGCGGCGCACGAGCACGTTTTCGCATTCTCCGATCGCTTGTCTGTCGGGTCCGGCGCTGGTCTTCAGGCAGATACCGTCATCCGCGGTCGCTATGTCGCAGTCCTCCACAACCGTATGCCGGCAGGCGTCGAGCACGAGGCCGTCGGTATTCGGCATGCGCCGGTTGTTCGAGATCTTTACGCCGCCGACATAAACGTCGTCGCAATTGACCAGGTGCAGCGTCCACATCGGCGAATCGACGATTTCCAGCCGCTCGATCCTGACGCCGCGGCAGGATTCGAAGACCACCACCCGCGGGCGGTATTCCGCCGGGACAAAGGTGCCCATCGCCTCATCGCTGCCGGCGATGAAATGTTCGCCTCCCGCCTCGATCCGTCCAGGGCCGGTCAAGGCTATGTCCGTCGTATTTCTTGCAACGATCATCGCACGGTTCGACTTCTCGGCGATAACCGAAACCGATGTCTCCTCGTAGGCTCCGTAGTCGGCCGCAGGGCGCAGGATCGCGCCCATCGCCAGATGAAGCTCGACGCCGGATTGCAGCCTCAGGCCGCGCGTATTGTGGATGCCTTCGGCAAGTTCCACGCAGCCGCCGCCGCGCGCGGCCACCTGGTCGATTGCCGCCTGAATGCGCGCGGTCTCGTCCTCCTGCACGGGCTCGATGAGAAGGGACAGGAACCTGTTCATGCGCCCTCCTCGCCCTCGAGCAGGACTTCCGTCAGCAGCAGCATCGTCAGCGCCTGCCCATAGGGGGTCGGCAGGTTGGGGATATGACGATAGAAATCCAGATCGTGCCCCATCGGCGTGCCGTCCGAGACGCCCTGGACGACGCCCTCGTCATCGACCTGTGAGAGCACGGCTGCCAGCGCGCGTTCCGCATGCACCCGGTTGGAAGGATCAAGGATGCCTGCATCGATGCCGCGCAGGATACCATAGGCGATCCCGGCCGTCGCCGATGTTTCGAGGGGGGATGTGGGGTCGTCGAGCAGCGTATGGAACATGCCGTCCGGGCGCTGCAGTCGCTTCAGCGAACGCACCTGGCTTGCAAGCACGTTCGACAGGAAACGCTTGTCCTTTTCCTCGAGATCGAGAACGAGCTCGAACAGTTCGGGAATGGCAACCGTGATCCAGGCGTTGCCGCGCGCCCAGAAAGCCCTGGCGAAATTGTGCCGGCCGTTGAAGGTCCAGCCGTGATACCAGAGCCCGGTGACCGGATCGGACAGATAGCGGGCATGCACCATGAACTGGTAGACGGCCTCGTCGATCCAGTCGCGACGCCCGCAGGCGACGCCCGCGCGTGCCAGAAACAGTGCGGCCATAAACAGCGTATCGTCCCAGAGCTCGCCGTCGTTCAGCCGTTCCTTGACGACGTGCTGAAAACCGCCGTCCTCGGTCTTCGGAAGCCGGTGGACAAGCCAGTCCGCCCAGTCCTCGACGAGCGCACGGAAATCCGGCCGGTCGACATGTTCGATGAGAATGGCAAGCGGCAGCATCGGTGCCGTGCTGTTGATCTGCCTCGGCGGCAAGCCCCGGCCGATTTGCCGGCCGTACCAGGCGACCAGGTCGTCGATGGCCTTCCGGTCGTCGGCGGCAAGCGCGCGGCGCAGGAAGCCGTAGAGGCCGACGCCGACTTCCCAGTCCCATTCGTCGAACTGGATACCACCGCCGGCATCGGCACCAGCGAGGCCTTCCTTGATGCCCTTGAGGCGGCTGAACGCGACCGCGACCTGATCGATCGTCTCCTGCAGGGCCGGTTTGTTGAGGGTCATCGAATCCATCGGTCGGAATGTCCTTTATGCATAGAATGGATGGTCGCCGTCGCCGTCGCCGGCGGTCGTGCTGTCATAGGTCAGAACCGGCACGGGCTGGTCGTGGATGAAGGGTCGCGGCTCTCCGCCGACGGTGAATTCGCCGGCATAAGAGAGCGTCAGTGTTTCGTGGTCCGGCGGCGAAAGGCTCAGCACCTTGCTGTCGGTGTCGAATGAGACGGAGGTGGCGCGGATACGTTCGACGAAACGACGGAAAGCGGCTTCGTCGCCCGCGCCCACCACGGCCGCCCAGCCGGTGAGCGCACCCTCGGAGCGCACCTCGCGCCCGGCGGTCGCTCCGTCGGTGACGAGATCCAGTCCGTTCGTGGCGTAGAGTGCCGCAAAGCCCCGGCCCGAGCGGGTCAGGAGCCAGTTTCCGTCCATGACAACCTCGTCGAGGCCGTCGCGACCGAGATAGGCATGGGTCCAGGCATGGCGCGTGCCTTCGGTGTCGGCGATCAGCAGGGCGACGTCGCGATATTGCATCACGCGCGGCAGAACGCCGTTGCCGGCCCAATAGGACGGGCGCTGCGTGCCCCAGGGGTCGTCTTCGCCGGGATGGTTGACCCAGAGCCTCGCCATCGGGTGGCCCGCAAGCCGAATGTCGAGCACGTGCTGCTGGTGGCCCCGCTGGCCTGTCTTGTGATCGACCACCGTCGAGAGCTGCGAAGCTTCCGTCTTGAAAAGCACGAGCTTGCCGCTTTCGAGCCCCTGGGCGTAGCGCGCTTCTATCGAGCGTCCGGGCGCCAGCTGGGCAAATTCCGGCAGGTCATCCGGCGGCGCGTAGGAACCGGCGCAGAACATCGGCAGGGAAGCGACGCCACCGTTCAGCCAGCCGCTGCCGAATGCCACGCGGGCGAATGGCGCCAGTTCCGTCAGAGGCCCGGCCCGCAGCTCCTTGTCGTAGGCGCGCCCCTGCGAGCCGGCGGGAACGCCCGCCAGCATGTGCAGCGCGATCATCCGGAAGATCAGATCCAGCTGATGGCGGGCACGCGGGGCGATATCGTCCCCGCCCCAGCGTTCGAGGGCGAGCAGGCCGATGAAATCCACCGGATAATAGGCTGCGGAATTCCATTCGGCGAGGCCGTGCGCCTCGACGCTGTCGAACCAGCGGCGAAGCCGGCCTTCCGCCAGCCGCGCTTGCTCGCGGCCCGTCCTGCCGGAAGCGGAGAACACGGTATCCGGCATCAACTTGCCGGCGATCAGCTGGCTGGTGTGGAAGCACAGGACATGGTTCTCACTCCAGAACCACATGACGTCGTTGCCGGGCTCGTCCACCCAGTAGCGGTAGCCGGCGACCGAGGCGCGGATGTCTGCCGCCGTCTCCGGTGCCAGGACATGCTCGTATTCGCCGAGGAGCCAGAGGAGCGGCACCATCACGAAATCCGAACAATCTTCCCGCCGGTCGATGATCTCGAGCGTGGCGGCGATGATCCTGTCCATCGTCTCGCGGTCGATCTCACCCGCTGCGGCCATGGCAAGCACGCGGCCGATCCGCTCGGCGCCGAAACGGGCGCTGAAGGCCAGCGCCTCACGCTTGCGGTCGGCAAGGGTGGCGGCTGCTTGCGGCAGGACGAGGCCGCTCATGAAGGCGGCGTCGATATGGCGGGCGACGGCCGCGGCGCCGGAACCGATCTTCAGCCTGATGCCGTGATATCCGTCCGGCAGGCTTTTGATTGCGGGAGCGACAAGCCGCGTCTCGCCGGCACCTAATATCAGATCCGCCTTCGCCAGCACGGCCCGGTCATGACCATGGCTGTAGACCTCGATGCCGACGGGCAGATCGGCCCCCGGCGGGGTGTCGAAGAGAATTTCCAGCGGGCGGTCGACGAAAACGTCGGCGGCGGGCCGGATGGCGCGCGCGAGGAGCTCGAGCCGCCGGACCTCCTGCCGGTCCAGTGCGGTGGGCAGGGCGATGTCCAGCGGCTGGGTATCGGCCAGTTCCAGCTCGAAGAACCAGATCGTGTCCCGCTCCGCCAGGTCTTCGGTCAGCACAAGGACGTCATTGTCGCCGGCCTTCAGCGCCAGGACGATCCCCGTTTCGCTCTCGACATTGCGCCGGAAGGGCTCAAACCGCACCTGTTCCTTGCCATTCACCCAGATCCGCACGCCGCCGCAGGTTCGCAGCCGCATCGGGACGTGGCGGGCAGCCTCGGCGCGGAAACTGCCGCGCAGCCAGCGGCCGACATGGGTGGGCACGTGCCAGAAGCCGGTGAACTCGACGCGGCGGTTCGGCCCCGGCAGGTTCAGGGAGGCGGGCTTCCAGTCGTGCTCAGCACGAACTTCCCGTCCGACCATCTGCGCCTGGAAGGCCTTCCTGCAAGGCAGGTCGCCGACATCCACGAAGCCGTTGATGAAGCGGTAATTGACGCGATCTTCCGCCGGCGCCGGTTCACCCGGAAAATACACCTGGCGCAAATCCGAGACGACCCATGCGGTGAAGGTTTCGCCCGGGGCGACATGATAGCTGGCACCGCCGGAACGGCCTGCGGCTGCAGGTGAGTGCTCCATGACTGCCTCCCTCAGATCATGAAAATCTTTTCATAAATTGAAACTCGCACGTCAGCTTTGTGAGCAGTTTCGAATTTAACGCGACAAGACAGCTTGACGTTTGGATTGTCAAGCTTCAAAAAGGAAAAATTCGAAGGAAAATCCGAAAGGAAATCTTCCGAATTGTGAAAATATTTTCATTGGGAGGATGAAAAATGCAGAGACTTCTATCAGGGATAGGTGCGTTCGTATTCTCGGCCTTCGCTCTTTCCGGCGCGGCCATGGCGGACGCCAAGACCATTACTTTCCTGTTCACCGACGACGACCAGGGTTATGTCGAGCGCATGGCCGCCTTGAGCAAGGAGTTCGAGGCGTCACATCCCGACGTCAAGGTCAATTTCGTATCGTCCGGCTATGACGCGGTGGTCAAGCAGCTGCCGGTCCAGCTGGCGGCAGGCAAGGGACCGGACCTCGCCAAGATCACAGATTGGCAGCTCGCGCCCTATTATCTCGACATGCGCTCCTACATGAAGGACCCGGACGCCTTCGCCAAGCTCCACGGGGACAGCCTCAACCAACTCCGCCTGCCCAATATCAACGATCCGAAGTCGATCAACGGCTACGTCGCGTCCCAGACACTGAACCTGCCGTTCGTCAACAAGACCTTGTTCGAGCAGGCCGGCGAACCGCTGCCCGGCCCGAAGGCCACGCTCAAGGAGATCGTGGAAGCCTCCGCCCGCGTCGCAAAGGCGACGGGCGCGCAGATCCCCTTCACCATGGACCGGTCGGGCCACCGCTTTTCCGGCGGTGCCTATTCCTACGGTTCGGTCTATGTCAAGGACGGCAAGTTCAACTTCCCGGATGCAGGCGCGCGCAAATATATCGCCGACCTCTATTCCTGGACCCAGAACGGCAGTTTCCCGAAGGAAATGTGGGGCGCGGCCGGCGGCTCGCAGTACAAGAACATGGGCGACGAGTTCGTCAACGGCAATGTCGTCACCTATCTCGCCGGCAACTGGATGGTGAACCCCTTCCAGAAGAAGATCGGCAACGCCTTCCAGTGGACGGCCATCAATGCACCCTGCGGCGACGCGGGTTGCTATGCAATGCCGGGCGCGACGGCGATCGTCGGCTTCAAGCGCACCGAACATCCCGAAGCGGTAGCACAGTTCATCGAATTTCTCGGCTCCGAAAAGGTGCAGCGCGAAATCGCCGAGAGCTATGTCATCCTGACCGGAGCGGACATCAAGAACCCGCAATACAAGATCTCCAGCGACGACGCCAAGGCATCCATGGCGGTGTTTCTGGACAACAAGAAGAACGTTCCGCAGGCCGCGCGCGATTTCGAACGCATGAAGGGCGGGACGGCGATCTACCAGCAGATCGTCCAGCGCATGAGCCAGCTCATCGTTGGCGAATTGAGCCTGGAGGAAACCTACAAGAATCTCGAGGCCGACGCCGGCAAGATCAATGAGGCGCTGGCAGCAAAGTGACGATCAGGCATGCCGGGTGGCGATGCAGCCCGGCATGCCTTACCGAAGACCTGAGGTAAGAACTGCTGCGATCGGGTGACAGGTGCTCGGCTGCCTGTCTCTCAGACCGGCAGCTAAAGGCCCGCCCCGGTATCAATTTCCAAGGGCCACGCGCCAGTCGCCCTCAGGCCGGCTCACCCGGCTGCGGCACCGACAGTGGTCATGCCGACCACCAGCAAAGCCATGATGATCAGCAGCCAACGCGCCTGATACACGCTCTCTTCCATCTGAACCTCCTTTTGAAGCCGCCGTGAACGCCGCGATTGCGGCCCAAGTTCCGCGTTCGCGGCCTTTTCCTCGTCGCACCGGACCTTGGTCGATGTCGCTCATGGTCAAAGGTCCAAGCCTGGATCGGACTGAAGCCCCAAGGCGGGAACATGCGCCGTCGGAAGCCAGTTTTCTCCACAGCTTCGGGAACGCGGTCGCGGTCAGAAGCATGTGGAAACTCAAGGAGATAAAAGACATGAACATGATCATGCGCGCGGCCTTTGCCGCGGCCCTTCTGGCGGGCACAACCCTGTCCGCATTCGCGCAAACCAGCAGCACCGTCGGAACCGGAGGAACCAGCGCCGGCGGCGGAACGTCCAGCAGCACGATTGGTACCGGCGGCAGTTCTGCCGGAGGAACGAATTGTGCGCCGGGCACCACCAACTGCAACTCCGGTTCCGCCTCGACCCTGGGTACCGGCGGGTCTTCCGCAGGCGGCGGCCAGTCGAGCAGCTCGGTTGGCACCGGCGGTTCGGCGGCAGGCTCGGGCAGCGGCTCCGGCTCGGCGTCGACGCTCGGCACCGGTGGCACGTCCGCAGGCGATGGCCAGTCCAGCAGCTCGGTCGGCACCGGTGGATCTGCGGCTGGCTCGGGTAGCGGCTCGGGTTCCGCCTCGACGCTCGGCACCGGCGGTACGTCGGCCAAGGACGGCATGTCGACCAGCTCCGTCGGAACTGGCGGCAGTTCGGCGGGCGCGGCCGGCTCGGAACACGGACAGGGCAAGAAGGCATGTCCTCCGGGCCAAGCCAAAAAAGACGGCGCTTCCTGCTAGTTCCATCCATCGGACGAGGGCGGATCGTTCCGCCTTCGCCCTATCAATAGGAGAGCCGAAATGACCTCGGCATCAATCGTATATAAGGGAACCTTCGCGCTGCCGCTGATCCTGACGACCTTTATCGCGATCTCGGCCTTTGCCACCGAAACCATCAAGCTTGACGACGGCACCACCTGCACCGTCATCGAAAGCACGGGCTCGACCGGCAATGGGACATCCACATCGGTCACCGCAGGCGGCGGCAGCGTTTCGTCCTCGACGACAATCGACGGCAAGACAACAACGATGAACTCGGGCGGCGGCTCGGCTTCGTCCAGCGCCGGTTCGTCCGTCACAACCGGAACGGCCGGCAATCAGGCTTTCTCGACGGCAAGCGTCACCCGCCCCGATGGAACCGTTATCACCCGTCGGTCAGACGGCACCTGTGACGTCACCAAACCGCAGAAATGAAGGAGATGGACATGTCGAAGAAACTATCACTGGCGTGCCTGGCGCTGATCGTCTCGGTTGCTACCACACCGGTGCTTGCACAGGACTGCAACGCTGCCGGCACGGTCGGCTCCGGCGGCAGCGCCGCCGCAGGCGGCACATCGGCAAGTACCCTCGGCACTGCCGGAGCCTGTCGGACCGACAGCGGCACGACATCCTCGATCGGCTCCGGAGGCAGTGCGGCGACGGCCGATGGCAAAGCCCGAAGCCAGACCAAGATCAACGAGAACCCGAACCAGCTGAAGGCGCAGTCGCGGGCGCAGGCCATGGACCAAGGCACCTTCAGCAAATCACAGACGAAGACTCGGGTTAAGGGTGACGAGCTGCAAAGCAAGACGCGCAGCATGTCCCACGTACCGGGGCAGAAGCCGGTCAAAAGCAACACCGAGAGCAATGTCGTTTTGCCGCAGCAGTGATTTGGTCATCGATGGATCGGCTCCCGCGAAAGAGCGGGAGCCGGCGCCGGCGGCGCAAGCGGATGATCCCCGCGTGTTCAGTCCGCTGCTCGCTGATTGGAACCGAACGGCGGCTTGAAGCTTTGAACCGCGCAGACTTCGGAGGATGAAGATGGACGAAGATACTTTTGCGCAGCTCAGCTCGATGAGCCAGAACCTGCAGAAACGCGCCCTCGCGCTGTCCCACCAGGGAAAGGATGCCGATCTTGCGATGCTGATGTCGGCGCAGGCCGTGACAATGGAAGCGGTCAAATCCCTGGGGGAAGCCTTGAACAGGATCAATGGCCCGCTGGGGCTTGGCGCAGCGGGAGACTAGCTTCGCGCTTTCTCTCGTTCGTGCGCGCCGCCTTTTTCAACCGCGTCGCCAATCCGGAACGGAACTTTCAGCCCAGCGGCCGGTTCGGGCACGCAGGAGGAGAACGAGATGCACCGCAAACCCGCCCATCAACACGAACTGGTGTTCTACATTGGGCTCAACGCGGCCCTCGCCTGTTTGATCGCAGCCAGCATCTTGCTCGCGGCAACGATCTGAGCTTCGGTTTGCTCCAAGAAGCCGTCGATCGATGTCGAGCCGGACGGCGCTGTAGGAGCATTGTCCTCTTCGTTTTACGGCAGCTGGCGAAGGAACTATTTGCCGATCCCCCTGTTGGAGCCTTCATGAACGACACGTCCAGAAAAGCCGGCAACAACATGATGAAGTTCGTCGCCACGATCCTGACAGCGGCGCTTGTCATAGGTGCTATCTATTTCTTCTTGCTGACACCCGGACAGCCGACAGGTCCGCAAACACAGCCCTCTCCCCACGCCATTGATCAGACGAACTAACGAACCATGAAGCAACGCGAAACCCCGACGGGTTTGTCGCCCTCGGCAGATCCCGAGCCTCAAAAGAAGCGCAAGGTCGTTGTCGGTCGCGGCTTGGCCATTTTCGTCGCCGGCGTGGCTGTCGCAGCCTTCTGCCTTTACGTCCTCATCGCGCTCTACGGGATCTATGCCAGCACCTAAGCACCGCCAGATTGGGGTTTGCGCCTGATCGTTCATCAGGAGCCGACCGTTCAAATTGCTCCGTTCCGGCTTTGAGATCGGTAACCACCCAACCAGCTAAGCCATCGCATATTCTTGTCATATGATAATTGTGATCAAAATTCGCATCAGAACGAGACGCCGAGGAAACCCCAAAAATGCCCGACCGAATTCCGGGAAATGCGCGTGTGCCAGCCACGGTCCATTGCTGGTCAGAAGATGTCCCAAGCCAGACCTTCGTCTCGTTGGAAAAGGCCCTGGCCTACTGCAAAAAGAATATCGGCGAGCTCCCGGCCATCGAGGTCTTCGTGCATTGCGGACAGGTCCCCGAGCCGATCATCAGCGGTGACGAACTGGCGGCACTGATAAAGGCAAAACGGCGCAACCTGATCTGACGAAGCCTGTTCAGCTGCGGCCAATATCTGCAACGCAGGCGAGGACGCGCCTTGGCCGCATATGAGCTTGCGACATTAAAGGTGACTGCGTTTATCTTGTTATAGCGAGCAAGAACGGCTATTCGCCGTGGCAGACTTGAACCAGGACCTGCCATGCTCATGCTAAAATCCACCTTGACCGCGCTGCTGATCGCTGCAGCATCCAGCTTGACCGTTTCCCCGGCGTTCGCGTCGACGAAATACCCCCTGACCCTCGAAAATTGTGGGGCGCAGGTCAGTTTCCCGAAGGCTCCCGAGCGGGCGATCGGGCTTGGTCAGAACAGCGCGGAGATCCTGCTGCTGCTCGGCCTTCAGGACAAGATGGCCGGTACTGCCTTCTGGCCGAGCAAGGTGCTGCCGCAGCTTGCCGAGGCCAATACGAAGGTCAAGCTTCTGAGCGTCGAATTCCCGACCTTCGAATCGATCCTGGCGGAGAACCCGGATTTCGTAGCGGCCGCTTTGCCAAGCCTGCTCGGCCCAAGCAGCAAGGTCGCCAAACGTGAGGACTTCGACAAGGTCGGCGTCCCGACCTATCTCTCGCCCAGCACCTGCCTCAGCACCAAGGAGGTCAAGGACCAGTACGGCAGCCGCGCGCAACTCTGGAACATGGATCTGCTCTACAAGGAGATCGACGAGCTTTCGCAGATTTTCGATGTCTCCGATCGCGGCCAAGCGCTGATCGCCGACTTCAAGAAGCGTGAAGCGGCATTGCGTGCGAGCGTGGCAAAGGATGGCAAGCAGCTTTCCTATGTCTTCTGGTTCTCAAGCCAGTCGCCCTCATCCGACGCCTATCTGGGAGGCAAGAACGGCGCATCGGGCTTCATCGCCGACCTTCTCGGGGGCAAGAACGCCGTCACCGCCGAAGCCGAATGGCCGACACTCGGCTGGGAAAGCATCATCGCCGCCAATCCGGACGTGATCGTCGTCGCCAACCTGGACCGCAACCGCTGGGAACTCGACAAGCCGGAAGCCAAGATCAAGTTCCTGACCACCGACCCGGCCGTCAGCCAGATCACCGCCGTGAAGAACAAGGCAATGGTGGTGATGGACGGCCAGGCCATGAACCCGACCGTGCGGACGATCTATGGCGCCGAACAGGTGGCCGAACAGCTGAAGGCCCTCGGTCGTCTGAAGTGATCGTGAGGCGCAACCCAGTTCGACAGTTTTCCGCCTTCGCGGCTGTGCTGGTGGCGTCGCTTGCAGCTATCGGGCTTGCCGTCGGCATAAGCGTCGGGATCGGCGATCTGCCGATCCCGCTCGCAACGACCTTTTCAGCCGTCACCAATCGGCTGGGATGGACCGCGGTGGGGCTCAACCGTATCCACGAAACCGTCATCTGGGATTACCGCCTCAGCCGGGCATTGGTCGCGGCGTTCTGCGGCGCGGGCCTTGCGCTGTCGGGAGCGATCATGCAGTCGCTGCTGCGCAACCCGCTGGCCGAACCCTATGTGCTCGGTATCTCCGCCGGCTCGTCCACCGGCGCGGTCGCGGTCATCATCCTCGGTGTCGGCGCAGGCACGGTTTCACTCTCGGCCGGGGCCTTTGCGGGTGCCTTCGCCGCCTTCTTCTTCGTCGCACTGCTTTCGAATGGAACCCGCGGCGGCGCGGACCGCACCATTCTTGCCGGCGTGGCCGCGTCGCAGCTCTTCAATGCCTCGACCTCCTACATCGTCACGACATCGGGTAACGCCCAGCAGGCGCGCGACGTGATGTTCTGGTTGCTCGGCAGTTTCGGCGGTGTACGCTGGCCGGAATTGACGCTGGTCTCGATCGTCGTCGGCATCGCGCTTGTGGCCTGCCTGCTCTATGCCCGGGTGCTGGATGCGTTCGCCTTCGGCGACGAGGCGGCGGCGTCGCTCGGCGTCAATGTCGGGCGGGCACGCATCGTTCTTTTCGCGCTGACGGCGGTGATGACCGCGACGATCGTCAGCATGGTCGGCTCGATCGGCTTCGTCGGCCTTGTCGTACCGCATGTGGCGCGCTTCCTAGTCGGGCCGCTGCATGTCCGATTGCTGCCGGCCTGCGCGGTTGTCGGTGCCGTTTTCATGGTGGTGGCGGACATTGCGTCACGCACTCTCATCCCGCAGCAGGTCCTGCCGATCGGCGTCGTCACCGCGCTGGTCGGCGTGCCCTTCTTCTCGATCATCCTCTACCGGTTTCAACGCGCGTCATGAGCATCAAGACCGAGAACCTCACCTGGAAAATTGGCAGGAAGACCATCCTCGACGGCGTTTCCTTCGAGGCACAGCCGGGTAAGACGCTCGGCTTGCTCGGACCCAACGGCTCGGGAAAGACCTCGCTCCTGCGTCTGCTCGCCGGGTTGAAACCGCCGCATTCAGGCTCAATCCTGCTCGAAGGCAAGGATCTCAAGACGATCGGGCGGCGTTCGATCGCAAAGCGGGTCGCCTTCGTCGAACAGCATGCCACCACCAATGCCAATCTGAAGGTCGTCGACGTGGTCAAGCTCGGGCGGTTTCCGCACCGGTCGATATTTTCGGGCTGGACGCTCACCGATGACGAAGCGGTTGAGACCGCGCTTGCGCGTGCCGGGATGGCGCACAAGCGCAACGATCGCTGGCAATCGCTTTCGGGCGGCGAGAAGCAGCGGACCCATATTGCCAGGGCGCTGGCGCAATCGCCGAAGGAACTCATCCTCGACGAGCCGACCAACCATTTGGATATCCAGCATCAGATCGGCCTGATGCGGCTGGTTTCCGGCCTGCCGATGACGAGCATCATCGCGCTTCACGACCTCAATCATGCAGCGATGTTCTGCGACCAACTGATCATCATGCAAAATGGCAGGATCGTCGCGTGCGGGGCGCCGGAAGAGGTGATGACCGAAGCTCTGCTCAGGGACGTATTTTCCGTCGAGGCGCGGGTCGAGGCGTCACCGCATCATTCGCGGCCGCATATTCATTACCTCGTCTGATCATTTCCCTTGCGACGAAAGCGTAACGATCGCGAAGGCGCATGCGCCGCCCCCTCTGTCACGCTCCGGATGCTTGGCAGATTTTCAAGAATTCCAGAGACGGATTTGCCAGGTCGGTGCGTTTAAGCGGTATGGAAGCCAAGGATTGCCTCGACAGGGTTGTCATGAACGTTGTTCATCCTTCGATCGGATAGTGGGATAGATTCTCGCGTGCTGATCGACCGTAAAGAATCGGACTGATGATGGACGACCCTGATGCAGACCTGGTCGAAGGCATAGCTTCGGGCGACCCCCAGGCGATGCGCAAGATGGTGGCGGCAAAACTGCCAAGAATATTGCTGGTCGCGACGCGCATGCTGGGCGACAAGGGCGAGGCGGAAGATGTCGCTCAGGAAACTTTTCTACGCATATGGAAACATGCAGGTGGCTGGCGACAGGGAAGAGCGAAGTTTGACACCTGGGCTCATCGGGTCGTGCTCAACTTATGCTACGACCGACTTCGCCGCCGAAGGGATATCCTCGTCGCGGAGGCTCCGGAGATGGTTGACCATGGCCCGTTGCCCGACGCCGGATTGTTGTCCGACGACCGGGATGGCGAAACGGTGCAGCGCGCACTGCAAAGCCTGGCGCCACGCCAGCGGGAAGCGATCATTCTGGTGTATTATCAGGACATGTCCAATCGCGATGCGGCGGACGTGATGCAAATCAAGGTCGATGCGCTCGAGAGCTTGCTGGCAAGGGGACGCCGAACGTTACGGGTGATCTTGAACGGAGAAATGACATGACCGAGAAAAAAGCACCTTCGATCGATCGCGAGGCCTTTCGGGCCCTGATCGATGCCTATGGATCGAGCCCCCATCGTTGGCCCGACACTGTCAGGGATGGCGCGGTCTCTTTCATGGAAACCGAGGAAGGCCGCGTGCTGATGACGGATGCCGATCAGCTCGACGCGGTCTTATCCCGTCTGCAGTCGCCCTCGCCTTCAACCCGCCTGACGGCCGGCATTCTCGCCGATGGCGAAACATGGCTCGCCAGGAGGACGAGATTGCGTCGCTGGGCGATCAGCGCCGGATTGATCGGGGTCGGGCTTGCCGGCGGCCTGACGGGCGCCGTCGCGGTCGTCGTCGTCACGCCCCCGCCTGCTCTTTCCCTGAACGGCACCATGACCGCGTTCGGCGAATTGCAGTCCGACAGTGAGTGGACGCAGGAGGCACCATGACCGACATCCAATTCAGAAGGCTGGTGATTTCACTGCTTGCGCTCAACACGTTCCTCATCTGTGCGCTTGCAGGTGCCGGGCTGGTCTATCTGAGGACAGACCCGCCGCCCGCCGTTACCCGAATGCCGCTCGCTGGCGAGCAACTCTCCAAGGATGATCGGGAGGCCTTTCAACGCGCCATGAACGATGCTCGCCGCACGGTACGCCAGACTTCACTGGAAGCGCGCCAGGCCCGTATAGAGGCTGCCGCGCTGATGGGCGAACCGGAACTCGACGCAAAGGCTCTGGCAAGTGCGCTGGACCGCGCGCGCCGGGCGGAGATTGCCGTGCGCGCCGCCACCGAAGACCGGGCCGTGGAATTTGCGCAGGGACTGCCTCTCGAAGCCCGCCGGCGGCTGGCCGAGGGGCTGCTGGCCCGCGAGGCTCCCCGTCCAGCCACGAAATGACCGCATTTGGAAAGCGACGGATTTGCCGCCTGCCGCCGTTAAAGAGCCTATGACGAAACGGAGTTCGTATCGGTTATGGCCAATTCCAAAGACATTGACGCCGCCCTGACACTTTGGCGCTTTGGCCTCGGCGCGCGCGAAGGCGATCTGCAGGCGATCAAGGACGACCCCCGCGATCTTCTGCGGCAGGAGGTGGTTGAATGTTATACGCCGACGCCCGTCGGGCCGGCACTGCGTTCCAGCGCCGATCTGCTGATGTCCCTGATCGAGTACAACAAGGAAATTCAGGCCGAGCGCGACCGTCCTGCCGCGGCGCCAATGCCCGGTCCGCAGCCGGTCGCAACAGCCGCCGGCAACGCCATGGAGGCAACCCGCCCCACCGGCGGCATGATGGATCCGGGGGCGATGGCAGCTCCATCCTCGCAACCGGATAAGAAAGCAACACCGGCTTCGAAACGCCCGTATCTTCCCCAGCAGATCCTCATTGCCGAGGCTGATGCCCGGTTCAACGGCACGATACACCAGCCGTTGATCGGTTTCGGCGAACGGCTCGCGATGTTTTGGGCAAACCATTTCGCAATTGCCACCGGCAAGGGCGGCGACGTGCATATCATGGCCGGAGCCTTCGAACGCGAAGCGATACGCCCGCATGTCTTCGGCCGCTTCGAAGACATGCTGCTTGCGGTCGAGAGCCATCCGGCCATGCTGTATTTCCTCGATAACCATCAATCGATCGGCCCGAATTCGCAGGCCAACAAGAACGGAAAACGTGGGCTCAACGAAAACCTCGCCCGCGAGATCATGGAGTTGCACACGCTGGGGGTAAATGGCGGTTACGATCAGGCGGACGTGACATCGCTTGCGCGTATCATCACCGGCTGGACGATCTACCGCGATGAAAAACGTCCCGGCCCGATGGGCAGTTTCGTCTTCAATAGCTCTGCGCACGAGCCCGGCGACCATCCGGTGATGGGGATGACCTATGCCGAGGACGGCGTGGAACAGGGGCGTTCCGCACTTCGCGACCTGGCCCGCCACCCAGCCACGGCCAAACACATCGCCTTCAAGCTCGTTCGGCATTTCGTCGCGGACGAGCCACCGGCCGGTATCGTCCGCAAAGTCGCTGCGGCTTACACGAAGACACACGGCGACCTTTCTGCCGTCTACAAGGCGCTGATCGACAGCGAGGAAGCCTGGAACCCTGAATTGTCCAAGATGCGACCGCCGCTCGACTACGTGGTGGCGATGATCCGGGCAACAGGTCTCAGGCCAAAACCAGAGCAGATCATGTCCACCCTCAACGCACTCGGCCAGCCCTTCTGGAACCCTTCCGGCCCGAACGGTTTCTCGGATGTCACGGATGGCTGGGCTTCGTCTGAAGGTCTTGCCACCCGGATCGACGCCGCCAGCATTTTCGCCCATCAGGCGAGCGGGACAACGGATCCCAGAGAGTTCGTCAAGGACCGGTTGGGACCGCTTCTTTCTGCCGAAACGCTGCAGGCGGTGGCCCGGGCCGAAACCAAGGCGCAGGGCCTGTCGATCGCATTCCTTTCCCCCGAATTTCAGAGGCGTTGATCATGTTGTGCGAACATATTTCCCCGACCCGTCGTGCCGTTCTGGGCGCTTCCGGCGCGCTCTTCGCCTGGGCCTTCATGCCCCGCTTCGCACATGCCGCCGGAGGGCGAGACCCGCGTTTCGTGACGATCATCCTGCGTGGTGCGCTGGATGGCCTGACGGCGGTCCCGCCGATCGGCGATCCCGACTATGAAGCGTTGCGGCAACAGAGCGCCATGCGGATTGATGGCGCCAATCCGGCACTGCCGCTTGACGGCTTCTTCGCCCTGCATCCCTCAATGCGCAATTTTCAGCGTCTTTTCCGTGCGGGGCAGGCGGCCGTCGTGCATGCCAGTGCAACCGCCTACAGGGACCGCTCGCATTTCGACGGGCAGGACGTCCTCGAGTCCGGCTTTCCGTCGCCGGGCCATGTTGAAACCGGCTGGCTCAATAGATTGCTCGAAGGATTGCCGGCGGGTGAAAGGGTGGCGCCAGGCGCCACCGAACGCGTGCGGGGGCTATCGGTCGGAACGACTGCGGCACTTCTCATCCGCGGCAAGGCGCCGGTGCTCGGTTGGGCGCCTTCCATCCTGAAACCGGCCGACGGCGATCTCGCTCCCCGTCTGGCCGATCTCTACGGACAGAAGGATCCGGTTCTCGCCCGCCTTCTCCAGGAAGGGATCGACACCGGGAAAATCGCTTCCGGCATCGACATCAAGGCGCGCGGAGGTCCGGGAGACCCGAACGGCATGGAACAGATGGCAAGAGGCGCTGCCCGGCTGATTGCTCATCCTGAAGGCCCCCGCGTCGCGGCTCTGGCTTTCGAAGGATGGGATACCCACGCTCAGGAAACCGATCGGCTGGCAAAATTGCTGACCGGCCTCGACAACTCGCTTGCCGCGTTCGAGCAGGAACTCGGCCCGGTCTGGAAGGATACCGCGATCCTGGTCGCGACGGAGTTCGGCCGCACGGCCCGCATCAACGGAACCGAGGGCACCGACCACGGCACGGGCACGACGGCCTTTCTGGCCGGCGGCGCGATCCGCGGCGGCCGGGTCATCACCGACTGGCCCGGATTGAAGGAAGCGCAGTTGCGCGACGGCCGCGACCTTGCGCCAACCACCGACATCCGGGCGATCATCAAGGGTGTCGCAAGCGATCTCCTCGGCGCGAACGCCAACCATCTCCGCGACGTGGTTTTCCCCGGCTCGGAAAGCGTTCAGGCGGCAAAGGGTCTGATCGTGTGAAGGCATTGGAACCGGGGCCCCAAGACAGCTATGCCGACATCTGATGATGTTCGAAGCTTTGCAGCTTCTCTGTTCCAAGGGCGTCTGGAACAAACCAAGCCGGTGATTGTTGTTGGCCATCCGCAATCGGAGGTCACGACATGAAACTTCTGGTCATCACGGCCGCAGCCGTTCTTTCGCTGTCGGCTAACCTCACGTCAGCGCAGGAGACGCCCAACGCGTCTCCGGGCACACCACCGCCGGCCGAGGCGGATCGCTCCCCGAAGGCGCCGTCGCCTGTCACTCGAGAACTTGACGCAGACAGGGACGGAAACGAATGGCGGATGGCACCCATGGCAGACCGTTCGCCGCCGCGGGAGCGGGGAGCGCGGTTCCGCATCGAGAACGGCCGGACCACGATCGACCTGCGTTGTGCCGACGGCGAACCGACGAAGGATTGCGCGGATCTTCTCCTGCAGGTGCTGGACCGGCTGCAACGAGGAAACTCCTCATACGATTCCGACTCTCGCGACTACGGCCGGGACCGCTCACGTGATCGCTGAAGCGGGCTAAGATAGCGGATCTTCTCCAAGGCGTTTGAGCTTAAGGCGGCGCGGAAGCGACCACAGAGAAGCTGAAGCACAGATGAATACGGACTTCAGCAACGGTTCAACGACCCTGCCGCAATCTGTCACCGTGTGCACTCTGGAGGAAACCGATGCGCAGGATTATCTTGGCGGCCAGTCTGGCCGCAGCTTGTCTGTTCGGCGGCGCGGCAAACGCCATGCCGATTGGCGACATTGTCGTCCCCGCGAAGCCAATCGCCGAAAAAGTCGATTGGGCTTGCGGCCGTGGTTACCACATGAACCCGTGGGGCGATTGCCGCCCCAACCACTGGCGCCCGCCACCGCCACCGCGCTATTATGGCCATCGGTGGGACCGTCGTGATCGATGGGACGACCGGGGACCGCCGCGCTGGGAAGGCCGAGGTTACTGGCGCGATCGCCGGGACTGGCGTTGAAATGAAAAAGGCCCTTCTGTTCTGCAGAGGGGCTTTTTTCTTGGTCACGCCGGCTGCGATGACCGGTATTACGTCTCCGAGACCGTAGGGCGCGCGCAACGTTCCTCCTCCCCCGCGACAAGTCGAGTTGGCTGCTTTCATTGGATTGAATTTTAGCCATTCCTAACGAACATTTTCGGGTTCGGAATGTTGGGTAGCCAGGAGGAAACGGCCATGAAAAAGGACAGCAATCGACAGGTCAGGATCCCTGGGCCGCGCGATCACGACGTCGCAGAACACTGCCGCAAGAATGGGATGAGGCCGGAAGACGAGAGGAAGATGCTGAGGCTGCTGGGAAAGCACGCCCCTGCCCATGAGATCCACTCGAACTCTCCGCCGCGACCACCGCGGTTCCGTTAACGAGCGGCAATGGCGCTTCAGATGGCTACAGCCCCATTCCCGCCGGCCGCGTCCGATGCACCCCCTTTGGAACGAAAGCGAATTGCTCGGCAATGCCCAACAGGTCCGCAGCAAGGTGCAGCGCCGAAAGCCACATCTCGGTACCCTGCAAGCTTCCTGCCTGACCGTCGGCGAAGGCAAAACCTCGTTTCGGCTGCCACCGGTCCGGCGAATGCAGGATAATGTCCTCGGCCACGGTTTCCGCGTGGCTGCGCATGAAATCCGTTTGTTTGAGGCACAGCCAAAGCGGATGGACCGTGTCGAGCAGATTGCAGGCCGTATAGGTTGGGCCGGAAAAACCACCATTGTTTCGGTAATGCAAAATAACGGAGTTGATCGCGGCTTCGGGAAAAGGAACAGGAATGCCGAACTGGGCATGGGCTCCACGGGTGAGGCGATAAAAGCCGTTGACCGGTTGCAGCAGCCCTTGTTCCGCGGTCGGTTTTCCCCATAACCCGGTCGAACGATCCGCACGGGTCGTCAGCCAGCCAAAGAGGATTTCCTTACCCCTGCCGCTCCTGAAATACCGCGCGTTGAAATAGAGCGCAGTGGCGATAGCGTCCACCCGGTCGCCGCACCACCATGCGCGGGTGCTCCAGGGCAAGGCTTCCAGCCAGTCGCATAGCGCAACGGCATCCATTTCGACGCCGGAGATCGGGTGAGACGGATGGGCGCCGAGTATCTCCAGCGCATAACCGACCGCCAGCACGTTATAGAGAGAAGGAGAATCATCGCGGATGTTCTTCGCAGGACCAGGGGACCGAAACGGATCGGGGAAAAAGCCGGTCGCTGGGTCCTGTAACGCCTGCAGACGAGCGATGATCGCCTTCGCCTCATTCCCCGAAGGCTGTTCTCCAAAACCGGCGGCGATCTCGATCGCATCGCATTCATGCCTGACGCTCATGCGCGCGATGCCGTCGGCGTCCATCGACAGATAGCCGTCCGGTGTCAGATGCTGTTCCCGCACATCCCGCCACTCAGCTTCCGCCACCTTGCTGATCCGCAGCAGCGCCTGCTTCACCTCCGCACGACGCGATTTTCCAGCGGCTGTCGTTTCCCCACGACGGCGCACGACTTTGGCCGGCACCCCCGCCGCGATCGCCAGATCTGGAATGTCCTTGGTTACAACGGCCCCGGCGGCGATAACGGCACCCCTCCCGATCGTCACGCCGTCAAGGATGACCGCATTGGCACCGATCCACACATCATCGCCGATCGTAATCCCGAGTGTCTCGTGAGGCTGATCGTTGATCGGTACGTTCGGATTGTCGAAGCCGTGATTGAAGCCGACGATCGACACCAGCGACGCAATACGCACGCCGTTTCCGCACCGGACCTTTCCGGAGATGCATGCGTATGGGTTGACCGAACAATTGGAGCCGATTTCCACGTCTCCACGCACGAGCGCGTGCCCCGCAATCCAGGAACGATCGCCGAGGATCAGCGATGATGTGAAAATGCGGGCGTCGCTTGCGATGTAAGCGCTGTCTGCGATCTGCGCCCCGGCGGACCGCGCCAGTTTTTCCTTCAGCCTCTTTTGAGGATCGCCTTGGATATCCGCAGGCCTGCGCTCCCAGGGGAGGAATTGCAGCCTGGCTTCCCGATCCATCTCGGATTCGGAAACGTCTTGATGTGTCCGCATCTCGTCACTCGTTTGCACGCCGGTTTCCATGCTCGAAAAAATGCCGACAGGTCGGAATTCGGTGGATCGATGTCATCATACCAATTTTTGACATTCGCCATATTGACGAAATATAGCAGACGAATTTAAGCGTCCAGCTTTTGTTTTCGACCTCCCTCGGCGCTGATCGATGTCTCTAAAGACAAATGGAATTCACTCCCGCATTGATATGAGCCTGAATTTGTCATACACGTGTGATGAATACGGCGCAGACGCGTCGCGTCGTTGCAGCGGGGATTGAGCGTGACAACCCAGATCAAGGATCGGAACAAGGGACCGGGGTCGCTGGTGTCACGGGTCGGGGAAAGTCTTCGGACCGCAATTGCCAGCGGTCAATATTCGCCCGGCGACAAACTCCCAAGCGAAGTCGAACTGACGGAAACCCACGGCGTAAGCCGTACGGTGGTCCGGGAAGCGGTCGCGGCTCTCAGATCGGACGGGCTTGTCGAAGTGAGGCAGGGCGCCGGAATTTACGTGCTCAGCCAGGAGGCCCCCGCCCCTTCCGGCCGAAAAATCGACCGGGCGCGCGTATCGTCCGACCTGGAGGTGCTCGAGGTGCGGGCTCCGCTGGAGATCGAAGCTGCCGGGCTGGCGGCGATGCGCCGGTCTCCGGCGCAGGAAGAAGCAATTTTCGATTGTCATCGGCATATTCTGCAATGCATCGAGCAGAACGAATCGATCCGTGAGGCGGATTTTGCGCTGCATTTTGCCATCGCCGACGCCACGAACAACCCGCTATTCCGGCAACATCTGGAATTTCACGGCACTGCGGCCATTCCGCAATCGCGGGCGACGCCCGGCGAACGGTCCGGTGAACAGACCGCCTACCGCCGCATGATCCATACGGAACATGAAGCGATCGTCGTGGCGATCTCGGATCGCAACGAGGAGGCGGCGCGCAATGCCATGCGAGACCACCTGAGAGGAAGCCAGATCCGCTATCGGGATGTACTGAGGGATTTCAAAGCGTTTTCAAGCTGATGCTCCAGTAGGCCAGCCGCATGGCCGACCCGGCTTTCGGGGCCCAATCCGCTGTGAACAGCACCGAAGGTTGACCGTTTGAAAATGCGGCAAGCGCCTGACTTCACTTGCAAACTCGCAACGAGGGCGGAGACATCATCGGCGACGATCGTGACCACACCCGATCTGCATTTCATCTCAGTAGATCAAGGCTCTACGGGACCGATCATAGGGGTCAACCATCGACGCTGATTCACAGCCTCGATGGCAGTAGCGAAGGCCGGGGGACGATCGGACCGCACCCCGGGGTCCCGTTAACGCCAATTTCAGCTCACTGGCGGTCCGCCATTCATTTTCTTGGTCAGCTCAGGCCGTACCAGGTACCGCGGCCCGCTCCATGAAGGGTTAGATGTCCCTGCTCGTTTAATGCGCGCAGATGATCCTTGACGGTATTTCTGCTTGCACCTGTGGCCTTGGCCGCGTCCATCACGGTCACTCTTCCACGCTCGCGGGCCAATTCGAGAATTGCGATGGACAGCTCCGGCAGATCACCAAGAAGGATGCGCTCGCGTTCGATCTTGCGCTCCAGCTGCTGTTTCTGCCGCTGCAGGCTTCGCAGGAAGAACTCGACCCACGGATTCCAATCCTGCTCATCGGTTTGGATCGTGCCCTGTGTCCGTCGCAGAGCAAGATAATACGCTTCCTTGTTTTGCTCGATGACGCTTTCGAGGGAGCTATAGGGCACATAGGAATAACCGGCCCGAAGCAGGAGCAAGGTGGTCAAGGCGCGCGAGAGCCGGCCATTGCCGTCCTGAAATGGATGGATCTCCAGAAAAACGACGACAAAAACCGCCACGATGAGCAACGGATGAAACGTACCATCCTTCTCCTGAGCCTGTTGCCAGGCCATCAGGTCGGCCATCCGGCCCGGCGTATCGAAAGGCGATGCCGTCGTAAAGACGATGCCAAGGCTATGGCCGTCTTCGTCGAACGCTTCGACATTGTTGGAGAGCGTCTTCCAACTTCCCCGATGCCGCTCATCCTTGGTCGAGTGAATGAGCAGGTCCCGATGGAGTTGGCGGATATGGTTTTCGTTCAGGGAGATCTCTTCGAAAGCGGAAAAGATAGTTTCCGTCACCTCGGCATAGCCTGCGACTTCCTGTTCGTCACGGCTGGTGAAAAAGCCGATGCGCAGATTCGAGAGTAGCCTCTCGACCTCGCGGTCGTTCAGTTTTGCTCCCTCGATACGGGTTGACGATCCGATGCTCTCGATCGTTGCAACCCGGCGCAGGCTGGACAGTCGGTCGGGCGCGATCCGTCCCAACGCTCGCCAGGCGCCTTTGAACTCGTCAATCTCGGCGATCAGCGACAGGATTTCGGGCGTGATGCGCAGTTTGAATAGATCGAGCGCCGGCATCCATTAGTCCATCCATTTCCATCCACAAAGGGTATGGCACAACGGCATCCATTAATCCATCCATTTCCATCCAATAAGCCGGCTTTGAACCAATTGCTGGAAAAGATCGGTCTTCGCGGTCATCGATGCGGTGGCCTATGACAACAGGTCCGGAATGGCGCCGACCATGCTGACGATAGCGATGGCTTTCGGTGATCGATGAGCTTTGGTGCACGTGATGGGGCGGCTTACGTGACCGGGCCATGCTGCTGATCGGCTTTGCCGGCGGCCTACGCCGTTCGGAGATCGTCGAGCTCGACTGCGGCCGCGACCTAACCGAAGACGGCCGTGGCTGGATCAACATCCTCGACAAGGGATGCTGGTGACGCTACGAAGTCCTGATGCAGATCGGTCGGGAAGCTCTTGCCGAGAGCCGTCTCCTCGGTCTGCCGATCTCTGCCAAGGATCTCGAAACCGAGGCCAAGGATCGGGCGGAACAGAAATACGAAGAACCGGCGCATGCTTCCATGAGGCAGTAATCGCTTCATGCCGGAACTGTCGTGCATTATCCTCGGTGGGCCGAACGGCTCCCGCAAATCATCCGCCTTCGCCAAGCTCAAGCTCGAAGGCGTCTGGAATCGAAGGAGCGCCGAGCATCTGAGATCGCCCTGCGCCAGTCGGCTTTCGTCCGCCCCTCAGGGATGTGTTGGTGCCTCGCTCATCACTGACGCGCCAGAGGCCCGACCAGACGACGAGCGGCTCGCCTCTAAGGCCTGAAACCGGTCCGGGTCATCTTCCCCCTCTTATTTATTCTTTTACTTGCATCGCAGGCGGACCTGCACAAACCCGCACAAGATCGGCAAGGATCATCCGCAGTTCCGGCCACGGCGCTTCCTCTAGGGCAGAGCGTGGATCCTCCGTTTCCAGGAGTGAATGCAGCCTCACCGCGACGCCGGCGACAGATTGAGGCACCGCACTCCACAATTCCTTTGCCAAAGCCTCCTCGACATCTGCGATTTCCTCCTCTGCTTTTTTCGCCCGGGTATATCCGACCCGCCTGTCCGCCTTCTTCCATTCGCTCCGGCTTGCCGCCAACGCGGCCCTTGCTTGCCGCCGCATTTCATCCTGATCAGTGTTCGGCAAAAGACGGTCGATCTCCCGACCGGAATAGGCCCATATGAAACCACAGTCTTCGGAGAGTGGGACTTTGGCGCGGGGGAAACTACCGAATTCTCGAATTAACTCCGTTTCAAGCTTTTGCTGCCGGCGGCAGGCTTCTCCGCAGAGCCTATGGGCAACCATCCAATCTCTCCAAAGTGATACCACCGGATCGCCTTGCTCCGATCTCTCCGTCCCCACCACCGCACCTGCCGGGGCGGGCGCGGCTGCGATCGAAGCCGCAGCACGGGACAGAAAGTTTCTGCGCATGGTCTCGGGGGAGACATCCTTATTCCCGGAGGAGGCCATTGGAACCGCCTCCGATCAAAACGACGTCCGTGAGCATCGCCCCCGGGTACGGCGCAGGTGATTTTCGGCGGGTGATTGCAGACAAAGTTCTGCTATTCTCAGAATCAGCCATGATCCAAGCTCCAAACAGCTAGATTGTGGTCAGGCCAGAGGGGATGTTACCGCATTTCCTTTGGCCGACTGCATCAATGCAGGCCCCAACTATATCGTGTAATCGTGGCGGATCAACAATATTCGCCTAAAATAGGCGATTTTAATGCTGCCGGTTCAATGCAGGATGGCTCGTGCAGCCCTTGGATTAGCTATTGCTGACCTAGCAAAATTAGCCGGTGTCTCCACTAACACCGTCGTTCGCTTCGAAACCGGCGCGGAACTCAAACAATCGACAATTGACGCGCTTCGATCTGTCTTCCAGGATGCGGGCCTCGAGTTCATCGCCGAAAACGGTGGAGGTGCTGGCGTACGATTTTCAAAGCCAGCGGGAACAGAGAAATAAGCGGGCATCACCGTCTCAAAGAGGACACCAGCTCCAGTCGGGATATTGGTTCCGGCTAGATGAGGGCTGTGGCGAGACCGTTTGGCAAAGAAGCAGAGGCCATTCCGCCTGCCTCCCGAAATTATCGTGGACCGAGTGGGGCGGATGCTCCGGCATCCAACGCGGCCTTCTCACTTGCACGCCGGCCTCCTCACGCTGCAACGCCGATGGACGTCCAGGGGAGGGGAGCGCACTTTCTCTCATGTGCATCGATCCGATGCTCGCCTGCGCCTGACTTTACTCGCAACCAGGGCGGGGCCATCATCGGCACCGATCGTCAGCCACCTGATCTGCATTTCATCTCCGTAGATCAAGGCTTTACGCGACCGATCATAGGGAGCAACCTTCGCCGCTAATTCACATAATCCGCCTCGCGTCCCCAGACTTCGATCTGGGTCAGCGCCGGAAAGGGCGACGGGTCGTCGGCCTTGATCAGGCTGTGCAGTCTGATCCATTCCACGGTCTGCTCCCTTACCGGGAAACACTGAGCCGCCCCCGTCTTGACCAGCGAGAAACATGCGGTCTCGGCGTTGGAAAAGGTGACGCTTACTTTTTCCCACCAGGCGTCGTGCGGAAAGTCCGCTCGCAGGTAGAGGACGATTTCGTCGATTTTCACCGGCCGGCCGAAATCGAGCGTCAGCGTCGCCTCGGGATCGCGATTGATCCCCCAGCTCGTGTAGGGCCAGAAGCCATGATCGTCGTTCGCCTTTTCGCCGTCTATGGCGTTGCGCGCGGCGAAGACCGCCTCCCCGCGCGTCTCCACATTCGCCTTGGCGTGTGGGAACACGGAAGCATTGGCGTGGTCATCCCATGGATTGAATGCCAGGTTCCGACGTGCCGCGATTTCGTCCGGCCGCGCCTTGCGCACGCATAATCTATGAATCTTGCCGTCGAAGGCCCGCGGAGAATAGGGAACGCGCTTGGAACCGAAGGGGACCGCGAGCGCATAGGTCGGCCCCTTCATATAGACGATCGCGGGCGTCATCGCGTCGTCGAGGGCGAGCACGAGATACCCCGGCGCGGACGCTTCGACGACAACCTGATCGCCTTCATTGTAGCTATCGCGATAAACGAGATACGCCTCGTCCGTGCCCGTTGCCCTGGCGCGAACCTCGCCCGCCACATCCACGACTTTCAGTGTCAGTTCCATGCTCGTCCTCCTCAGACGATCCGCAGTTTCAGGCAGGTCCCGGCAAAGGGGATGCGCAGTCGATAAATTCTTGGGGGCCAGGAGAGACGCAGGCGGGCATCGTCGATATCGATTGCATCGACCTCGATCTCGCCGGCTCCTTCAAGGTCAATGCGGCCGAGACCGTCGAAATGAACGGCACGGCCGATGAACGGCTCGACGCAGGTCATCAGAGAAAGCACCGCCGGCAGGCCACCCTCGTGGATATCCACGACCTCGATCTCCTGCCCGCGCCGAAGCGTGACGGTTCGCCGGTAGGATTGGACGCGGGCCTCGACCGGATAGGCGGACGTTATGTCCAGCGATATCCGCGCCTCTTTTTCGGCGAACTCGGCCTGGACATTCCGCGCCGAAAAATCCGCGCCATGTGCCTGGCCGATATCGCCAAAAGTCGGCAGGTTGTGGAAGCCGGACTGCATGGTCCAGATGTCATACCGCTCGGAAGAGAATGTTTTTGCCGTGTAGGTTTCGACGCCAATGTCGATCAGGAACGGCTTGCCGTCCTTATAGACCGTCAAGCTGCCGACATCGTTGTGGTTATGGCTTTCGCCGTTGTTGCCGCCTTTGACGGCGAGCGCAAAGTGGTCGTCGCGGGCAACGAACAGGCCAATTCCCGGATAGAACACATCGCCTGCCGGCTTCGGTTGTCCACCGATTGCCGGCGTTACCAGCAGTTCCTGCACGCGGTACCAGAGGTTCCACTCCTCCGGCAGATGTTTATGCTCCGACGACAGCCGGTCGCGCGCGGCAAATGCCGCCAAGACATCAGACCCAACGGCCCTGCCGAACAAATATTCGCGCACGGTACACGGCTCTATGACCGCGGCGGAATCGGCAAAATTGAAATACCGGCGACCGGCGACATGCATGTTGACGATATATTCCGCCATGCTGCGGATTTTTGGAGCCTTCCAGAGCGGTGTCATGGAAGCCGGCGCAACCTTGTCGAGGATGGCCATCGCTCCGGCCATACAAAGCGCCGCATGGCGATAATAGACCACTCCCTCCTCGCAGGCCCCGTCCTCCGCGTAATCCTTGATGAAGGCATCCAGGCTGGAAAGGGCTTTCCCGACGATCTGCCGCCGCAGGTCCTGTTCCGTCTTCAGGGCAAAGGTCGAAAGCAGGACGTTCTGCGTTATCCACGCCGTCCAGTTGTTCATTCGTTCAGTGCCGTTGCCCATCCACCAGAAATGCCGGTCGAGATAGGGCGACAATATGCGCACCCGGATTTCCCGCTCGATCCGGGCGACGATCTGCGGGCTGACCTCGTCGAGCCGATCTTTCATGAGAGCTGCCACGGTTGCCAGCAGGGCAGCGGTCTCCGCAGCAAACAGATCGATGACCGGCTGCTCCGCATCCGGCAATGCAAACCGCTGCCCGCCTCGTTCGTACGCGTTGTGGGCCGGTAGCTGCCAGCCGCTTTCCTCACAGATCAGGAAGACACCGTCGATGATCGCATCGATGAAACGCCCCGTGCCCTCGAGAAGCTCGGCGAGAACTAGGTCGTTCAACATCCGTCGCCGCGAAAAATACAGCGCTTCAAAGCGCGAGCGGTTCCCGTTCAGCGAATATTCGCGATAGTCAGACGCCTTGATTATCGACCACGGCCGGCCAAGCGCCGCCTCCGCATCCCGGATGACCGCGGAGCGCATATCATCCGATACGGCATCCCAGGCGGCCCGGTTGCCGATCGGCGCGCCGGGCATGAAGTCCGCCAAAACCGGCGGCAACGACCCGGCGATCTCGCTGAACATCAACCTTCCTCCATGCGACCGATAAACGACCTCATTCGCCACCTATCATACGTATTTTAAGATGACTACAGAATTCATATGATTTATCCATAAATTTGTTTGACCAATGTGAGAGATGTGCTATCCCCTCGGTAGGGAGGCGGCACGCTCGTGACACGATGGCGAGCCGTGGATAGCCCTTGGGCGTCGATCGGAGCATCCTGGTTCGAGGAGGGATAAAGTGTCCATATCGAATTCGACCATCGCCGCAGGTGATGCGCCGGTAGCGTCCCGGCCGTCGAGCAAGGTGTTGTCGCGCCGCCGGCGCAAGATACAGAGCGCGCTGGTCGCCTACTCCTTCATCGCCCCGAATTTCCTCGGTTTTGCCGTCTTCACGCTCGGCCCGATCTTGTTCGCCTTCGTGCTGGCGTTCATGCACTGGGACGGCTCGAATGCGATCACCTTCGCCGGTCTCGACAATTTCTGGCGGCTGTTCGAAGACAAGGTCTTCATTGCCGCATTCTGGAACACGATCATCTATACGGTCGTATCGGTTCCCGCGACGCTCGCCTGTGCGCTCGGTCTGGCGATCCTGCTGAACCAGAAGATCTTCGGGCGCGACTTCTTCCGCACCGCGATGTTCTTTCCCTACGTCGCCTCGCTCGTGGCCGTCGCCGTGGTTTGGAACATGATCTTCAATCCCGAAATGGGGCCGGTGAACATGATCCTCTATACGCTTGGCCTGGACCCCAAGGACATGCCGGGCTGGGCAGCCGACCGGCATTGGGCGATGGTGACAGTCATCCTCTTCGGCGTCTGGAAGAGCATGGGTTATTACATGGTCATCTATCTCGCTGGGCTGCAGGGCATCAATTCCGAACTCTACGAGGCGGCTGATCTCGATGGCGCCAGCTCGTGGCAGAAATTTCTCTATGTCACCGTGCCGCAGCTCGGACCGACCACCTTCTTCGTCACGGTCATGCTGACCATCCAGTCGTTCAAGGTCTTCGATCAGATCTACATGATCACCCAGGGCGGCCCCGGCACCTCGACGCTGGTCCTCGTTTATCACATCTACAACGAAGCCTTCATTTCCTGGGACCTCGGTTACTCCAGCATGATTGCGCTCGTTCTTTTCTTTCTCGTACTGGCGGTCACGGTCGTCCAGTTCCGCCGACAGAGGGAGGATTGATCCGTGAAGATTGCCGGTCGCAAGGTCACCGCCAAGAGCATTGCAGTCTATGCGACGGTCATCGTCATCACCGCCGTGATGCTGATGCCTTTCGCCTGGATGCTGTCAGCTTCGCTGAAGCTCAGCCGCGACGTCTTCGTATTCCCGATCGAGTGGATTCCGTCGCAACCGCAGTGGCAGAACTACGTGGACATCTGGACGAAGATCCCGCTCGGGCTGTTCATCTACAACACATCGAAGCTGACGATCATCGTCACCCTGCTTCAGCTGCTGACGTCGAGTTTTGCGGCCTATGCCTTTGCCAAGCTCGATTTCCCCTACAAGAACACGCTTTTCCTTGGCTATATCGCGACCATTGCCATGCCCTGGCAGGTCTACATGGTGCCGCAGTTCCTGCTGATGCGCGAATTCGGCTTGAACAACACCCATCTGGCGCTGATCTGCCTGCAGGCCTTCACCGCTTTCGGCGTTTTCCTCATGCGGCAGTTCTACATGTCGATCCCGACGGAGCTTTGCGAAGCGGCGCGCATCGACGGCATGAACGAATATCAGATCTGGGCGCGCATCATGCTGCCGCTGTCGAAGCCCGCACTTTCGACGCTGACCATCTTCACCTTCGTCACCACCTGGAACGACTTTCTCGGTCCGATGATCTACCTGACCAAGACGGAGCTGAAGACGATCCAGATCGGCCTGCGCATGTTCATCTCGCAATATTCCGCCGAATACGGGCTGATCATGGCTGCATCGGTCGTCGCCCTCATTCCCGTCCTGATCGTCTTCCTGTCGCTGCAGCGCTTCTTCGTCGAAGGCGTCGCCTCGTCGGGCCTCAAGGGTTAATGCCATGAATGCCGTCACGCCGACCGCTCCCCAACCGATCACCGATGCCGAGGTCAAGGCGGCGCTCGATCTTGCCGTCGCCCAGATCCGGCGCAATCTGCCGGCCTTCACCTACGCGTCCCAGAACCATTCCAGCGTCGGCAATTTCTATCCCGCTGTCGAGAATACCCAATGGACCGCAGGTTTCTGGCCGGGAGAAATCTGGCTGGCGTTCGAGCATACGGGCGACAAGGTTTTTCAGCATGCGGCGCAGATCCAGGTGCAGAGCTTCCTGCACCGGATCGAGAACCGCATCGAGACCGACCACCACGACATGGGCTTTCTCTATTCGCCCTCCTGCATCGCGGCGTGGAAGCTGGTGGGCGATGAGGACGGGCGCAAGGCCGCCATCCTGGCCGCGGATCAGCTTATCGAGCGCTTCCAGCCGATCGGCCAGTTCATCCAGGCCTGGGGTCGCAAGGGTGTCGCGGAGGAATACCGCTACATCATCGACTGCCTGCTGAACCTGCCACTGCTCTATTGGGCAAGCCGTGAGACGGGCGATGCGAAATATCGCGACATCGCGCTCATCCATGCCCGCACGACGCTGGCAAATTCGGTCAGGCCGGACAATTCCACCTATCATACGTTTTACATGGATCCGGTTACCGGTGCGCCCGTGCGCGGTGCGACGAAACAGGGCTACAAGGACGACAGTTTCTGGGCGCGCGGGCAGGCCTGGGGCATTGCCGGCATGGCGCTTTCCTATCGCTATGAGCCGATCGACGAGTATCGCGACACGTTCGACCGGCTTCTCGATTTTTATCTGAAGAAGCTGCCGACCGACATGGTGCCCTATTGGGACCTGGTGTTCTCCGACGGAGACGGCGAGCCGCGCGATAGTTCGTCGGCCTCGATCGTCGCCTGCGGACTGCTCGAAATGGCAGACCTTGTCGAGGCCGATGTCGCCGCACGTTACCGCGATCTCGCGCGGCGCATGATGAAGAGCCTTGCCGAGCGCTACGCGGTCAAGGATCCGACCATGTCCAACGGCCTTGTCCTCAACGGAACCTATTCGAAAAAATCGCCCTACAACACCTGCCGCGGCGAAGGCGTCGACGAGTGCGTCTCCTGGGGCGACTATTATTACATGGAAGCCCTGACGCGCCTCTCGCGCGCCTGGTCTTCCTATTGGTGAGAGAATCCGATGGCCAGCATTTCGCTGAAAAAACTGAACAAGTCCTACGGCGCCCTCACTGTCGTCCACGACATCGACCTTGAGATCGCCGACAAGGAATTCATCATTCTCGTCGGCCCTTCGGGTTGCGGCAAATCGACGACACTGCGGATGATCGCCGGGTTGGAAGAGATTTCCGGCGGCGAACTGCAGATCGGCGGCGACCTGATGAACGATGTGCCGTCGAAGGACCGCGACATCGCCATGGTCTTCCAGAACTATGCGCTTTATCCGCATATGACCGTCTACAAGAACATGGCTTTCGGCCTGCAGCTTCGCAAAGTGTCCCGGGATTTCATCGACAGTCAGGTTCAGGACGCTGCGAAAATCCTCGACATCACGCACCTTCTCAACCGCAAGCCGAAGGCTCTGTCCGGCGGCCAGCGCCAGCGCGTCGCACTCGGGCGAGCCATGGTGCGCAATCCGGCAGTTTTCCTGCTGGACGAACCGCTTTCCAATCTCGACGCCAAGCTTCGCGGCACCATGCGCGCCGAGATCACCAAGCTGCACAAGCGTCTGCATGCCACCTTCATCTACGTCACCCACGACCAGATCGAGGCGATGACCATGGCGGATCGCATCGTGGTGATGAAGGACGGGCATATCCAGCAGGTCGACACGCCGCAGAACCTCTATGATCGGCCGGTCAACATGTTCGTCGCCGGCTTCATCGGCGCCCCGCAGATGAACATGATGCCATCCGTGATCGAGCGGCGCGGCGACAGATATTTTGCCGCGTTCGACGGGCGGGAACTGCCATTGCCGGCGCATTTCGACAAAAGCCGCATTGCACCTTACGAAGGCCGCGAGCTTGTCATCGGCATCCGGCCCGAGAATTTTCACGAATTGCCGCCGGCCGATATCGCGCCGGAAAACCTGGCGCCCTTCAGCGCCGTCATGGAACTTGCCGAACCCATGGGCTCGGAGATCCATCTCAACATCGTCGCCGGAGGACGCAGCTTGATCGCGCGCGTGTCGCCCCGGTTCAAAGGCGCGATCGGCGACGAGGTCAAGCTGGTCGTCGACACCACCAACATGCAGTTGTTCGACAGGCAAACGGAGCGCTCGATCCTTTATTAGGTGAGCGGGAGGAACGGCCATGCAGTGGCTGCGGAACATGTGGACGAAGGAAGGACCGGGCATTCCGAAGAATGCGCCGAAGAAGACCGGTCTTGCCCTTTTCGCCGACACGGTCGCGCGCGAATGGTGGGAGATGGTCAAATTGAACATCCTGTTCGTTCTGGCGGCACTCTTCGTCGTCACCATTCCCGCTGCAATCGCTGCGACCGCCCGCATTTCGGTCGCCTTCGTCGAAGATCGCAACACCTATCTCCTGCGCGATTTCGTCGAAGCGTTTTTCCGATATTTCTGGCGCGCGACTGCCTGGGGGCTGGCCTTCACCCTTGCCATCGGACTCGGCGTCTATTCGCTAATCACCTATGCGGCGGCCGCCAAAGACAATCTCGTCCTGGCCCTGCCGCTGACGATCGCGCTGATCGCGACGGTTTTCATCGCCGTGGTGGCCTGCCACCTCGTCGTGCTGATGGTGATGCGTGATCTTTCGGCGCCAGTGCTGCTGCGGCTGGCAGCCATTGCATCGGTCGTGCGTCCGCTGCCGGCGCTCGGCGCGCTTGCATTCGTGGCGGCACTCTGGCTCGCGCATATCGTCTTTTATCCGGTGTCCGTCTTCATGCCGGCCACCCTCAACTTTTCACTCGGAATGTTCGCCGTCACATTCGGCGTCCATCGGGCAGCGGTCATGGTTCTAGCCCTGCCAATGGCAATACAGGCGCATCGCGAACCGCATGCTGGTGACGCTAAACATATCTAATCCAGAGACACTTCAGGGAAGGAGAACGGAAATGTATTTGGGGAAATTCGGGAGATCGGTGAGGTTCGCGATGGCGGGTCTCGCCATGGCAACGTCGATCGCAGGATCGGCATACGCACAGTCGGGCAATGCCGTGACGCTCAAATGGGCGCTGTGGGATTGGGACAAGGTGGCTTATTACAAGCCGCTCATAGCGGCATACCAGGCCAAGAATCCGAACGTTAAGTTCGAATCCGTGGACCTCGGTTCGCAGGACTACCAGCAGATGATCGCCACGCAGCTCGCGGGCGGCTCCAAGGATATCGACATCGTCACCGTCAAGGACGTTCCGAACTACACGAACCTCGTCCGCGCTGGCTCGATCTCGGACCTCTCCGGCTTCATGACGGAACAGAAGATCGACCCGGCGTCGTTCGGCGGCCTTGTCGACGAACTCAAGATCGACGGCAAGATCTATGCCCTGCCTTTCCGTTCGGATTTCTGGGTCGTCTATTACAACAAGGACATTTTCGACAAGGCCGGGGTTACTTATCCGACCAACGACATGACCTGGGCGCAGTTCGACCAGATCGCCACGAAGCTCGCCGGCGGCATGGGTGCCAACAAGACCTACGGGGCGCTCTTCCACACATGGCGCTCAACGGTTCAGCTGCCGGGCATCCTTGACGGCAAAAAGACGCTGGCGGGGCCGGATTACGCCTTCCTGAAGCCGTGGTATGAGCGCGCGCTTGCCCTGCAGAAGGCCGGCGTCGTTCCGTCCTATGCGTCGTTGAAGACCTCCAATACCCACTACTCGGCGCTGTTCTTCAACAGCACGATCGGCATGCTGCCGATGGGTACCTGGTTCGTCGGCACCCAGATCGCCAAGGTCGCCTCCGGCGAGTCGAAGAGCAAGAACTGGGGGATCGTGAAGTTCCCGCATCCGGATGGCGTTGCAGCAGGCACAACCGCAGCGCAGATTTCCGGTCTCGCGGTCAACACCAACTCCGCTCACAAGGCCGAGGTGCTCGACTTCATCAAGTTCGTCACCGGCCCGGAAGGTGCGGCCATCATCGCCGGTACCGGCACGATCCCGACCGTCCGTACGCCGGAAGTCACCGCCAAGATCGCATCCCTGCCCGGCTTCCCCCAGGATCAGGCGAGCAAGGACGCGCTGCAGTCCGGCAAGTCCTTCCTGGAGATGGCCGTCAATCCGAATGCGGCGAAGATCGAGGTTGTTCTCAACCGTGCGCATGACTCGATCATGACCGACAACATCTCCATCGACGACGGCCTGAAGGAAATGACCGACGGCGTGAAGGCCATCAAGTAACAGCCCGACCCGCGGAGGCCACGTCCTCCGCGGGTCCCTCTTTCGATAAATAAATGGTTTGCCCGTGATCTACGACCCAGTCCGAGCCAATCCCCTTTGGGGAAACCCTCTTCTTTCCCGAGACGATCTTGGCAAGGCGGTGCTGGATCTCTTCAAACCGCTTCTTCCTTATTTTTCCGAAGGCGGCGCACGGGTCCGCCTGAGCGCGACCGGCGCGCATTTCGATCGTGCCGCGGCCGACCTTGAAGGTTTTGCCCGACCGCTCTGGGGGATCGTACCGCTCGCAGCCGGAGGCCATGATTTCCCGCATTGGGACCTCTACCGCCGCGGTCTCGCAAACGGCACCGATCCGTCTCATCCGGAATATTGGGGCGACATTTCCGACCGCGACCAGCGTCAGGTGGAACTGGCGGCGGTCGGTTTTGCGCTTGCCATGGTGCCCGAACACATCTGGGATCCACTTGGCGAAGGAGAGAAGAGAACCGTCGCAGCCTACCTCCTGTCGGCCCGTGACAAGGAATTCATCGACAACAACTGGAAATTCTTCCGAGTTCTCATCGATCTCGGCCTGACACGCGTCGGCATAAGCTTCGACCGATCCATGACGGAGAAATATCTCGACGAGACCGAGGCCTTCCGGTTGGGCGAAGGCTGGTATCGCGACGGGCCGGTCAAGCGCGTCGATCACTATATCCCCTTCGCCCTGCATTTTTATGCGCTGATCTATTCGGTTCTGGCGAAGGGCGACACCATGCGCGGCGATGCCTATCGCGAGCGTGCCCGTGTCTTTGCGCAGAATATCCGCCACTGGTTCGGCCCGGATGGCGCCGCCCTCGCCTTCGGGCGCAGCCAGACATACCGGTTTGCGGCAGGCGGCTTCTGGGGCGCATTGGCATTTGCGGGCGTCGAGGCCCTGCCCTGGGCCGAGATCAAGGGCTACTACATGCGCCATATCCGCTGGTGGTCGAAGCTTCCGATCGCCGACCGGGACGGGGTTCTGTCGATCGGCTACGGTTATCCCAATCTCCTGATGAGCGAGAGCTACAACTCGGCCGGATCGCCCTACTGGGCGCTGAAATTCTTTCTGCCCCTGGCTCTGCCCGCCGACCATCCGTTCTGGGTGGCAGAAGAAGCGCCAGCACCCTCCTTTGCGGATCCTGTACCACTCAAGGAACCCGGCATGGTTGCCATGCATACGCCCGGCAACGTGGTCGTTCTCGCCTCCGGGCAGCAGCACGACAGGATGCGCGGCGCCCACGAGAAATACTCGAAGTTCGTCTATTCCACCCGCTATGCCTTCAACATCGAGGCCAACGATCGACATTTTGCCGCGGCAAGTTTTGACGGCATCCTGGGCCTCTCCGACAACGGCGTGCATTTCCGCATGCGCGAGACGCTCGAGCAGGCGCTGATCGCCGGCGACAGGCTCTACTCCCGCTGGAAGCCCTGGAGCGATGTCACAGTGGAGACCTGGCTGGTGCCGGCCAATCCCTGGCATATCCGTGTCCACCGCATTGTCACGCCCCGTGCCCTGCAAACGACGGAGGGCGGCTTTGCCATTGAACAGGCCGATTTCCAGGCCGATATCGCCAGCCGAGGCGAAGGCCTGGCGGCGTGGTATGGTCAGACCGACACAAGTGCAATCATCGACCTCTCACCTGCCTTCAGGCGGGACGGCCATGCCATGAGCCCGATCGCCAATACCAATCTCATTCACGCAAAGACACTTCTTCCCCAGCTCCGTGGACAGATCGAGGCAGGGACGACGCTGCTTGCCGCAGCGGTCATCGCGCTCCCCAATGCCGAGATGGACCCGGCTTTTCTGCAGTCTGTCCCGGTCTGCCCGGATCTGGCGGAACTGGAACGATTGTTCCGCACGGAAGGAGACGTGGTCCCCGCCTTCGACCTCGCCGGCGGCAAGTGACCGGGTAAGCCATGGTGCTGTGATCCCTGCTTCTGAGCTAAACGGCCGTATGCCTTTTCTCAAGTGTCTAAAAATCTGTCGGCCACGCCAAGCCGTCTTGCGCCAATCGACCGCGAGGCTAGTGTTGGGTGCAAACGACAGCGGAAATCGATGGCAGCCAAGACCACACTCAACGCGAAGAACCTGGAAGCACTCGGCGCGCCGCGCCTGGCCGAATTGCTGATCGAGATCAGCACCGGCAGTGCGGCAAACAAACGACGGCTTCGCATGGAGCTTGCCGGCAACCACAGCAGCGCCGAGGTCGCCCGCGAAGTGCGCAAACGGCTCGCAAGCATCGGCCGTTCCCGAACCTTTATAAACTGGCGCAAGGTGAAGGGGCTCAAGACGGACCTGGAAACGCAGCGGAAGACGATCGTCGATGTCGTTGCCCGCGACGATCCGAAGGAGGCCTTGGAGCTTATCTGGCAATTCCTGGCGCTTGCCGATCCGGTGTTTGAGAGATCCGACGACGGCAGCGGCTCGATCATCGAGAGCTTTCACGACGCGTGCGCGGATGCCGGCGCGATCGCGAAGTCTTCAGGCGTCGAGAAGGACGCCCTTGCCGACAAGATCTTCGCAGCGGTGCTGAACAACGGCTATGGCCAGTATGATCCGCTGATTGCCGTTATGGCGCCTGCGCTCGGCGGAGACGGTCTTGAACGACTCAAGGTCCTGTTGGGGCAGTGGCCGAAGGAGCCTGAGGACAAAATCGCCGAGAGCGATCGCCGCGTCATCGGCTGGAGCAGCAATGGGCCGATCTACGAAGACCAGGTCTACGGCAATCACCAGGAACTGCTGGTACGGATCGCCTTGCAGGAAATCGCCGATGCCCAGGGCGACGTGGATGCGTATATCGCCCAGCAGCCGGAAAAGACCCGCCGGTCGCCCTTGGTGGCAACGGACATCGCCCGCCGGCTGCTTTCCGCGGGACGAGCCGCCGAAGCGCTCGAAACGCTGGACGCCATCGATGAACGAGGCCATGCCGACACTCCGATCGAATGGCAGCTTGCCCGCAGCGAGGTGCTCGAAGCCCTGGGACGCGCGGACGAAGCCCAAGCGGATCGATGGAAGTGGTTTGAGCACTCGCTGAACGACGTACACTTGCGCGCGTTTATCCGCCGGCTGCCGGACTTCGACGACATGGAGGCCGAAGAAAAGGCGTTCGCTTATGCCCAGGCTTTTCCGGAGGTCCATCGAGCCCTTACTTTTTTCCTGCGCTGGCCAGCGGTTGGCGAGGCAGCCAGGCTCGTGTTGAAGCGCAAGGCGGAACTCGATGGCGATCTCTATGAGCTGATGACGGCGGCAGCGGACGCTCTGGCGCAGAAACACCCACTTGCAGCAACGATCGTTCTGCGTTCGATGATCGACTTCACGCTCGACAGAGCGCGGTCGAGCCGCAATCGCTATGCGGCGCAGCATCTTATGGCATGCGCATCGCTTGCCCCGCATGTCGACGACTTCGGCAGCGTCGAATCTCACGACGCGTATGTCGCGGGACTGAAGGACCGGCACGGTAAAAAGCACGGCTTCTGGAGTTTGATAACCTAAGTCACCGGGAGGCGGCCGCCATCGACGGTGTTGACCGTGGCCCGATCGGTATGCGCCGCACTGGTTCCCTTTGAGTGGGCATCCGATCTTCCCCCTTTCAACCTGTTGAAAAAGGAATAACCCTCGGGCCAGCGCCCGAAACCACTTGCGATGTTGATGTGTCCAGCAAACCCGATCGTTGCCAGATCGCTGCCCCAGCCACGGACATGGCGTTCGAGATCCGGCATGCTCATATAGGGATCGTTCAGACTGCCTATGACGAGGCTTGGAAAGGGAAGCCGGGCAAGCGGTTCATACCCGAACTCGATCATGCAGGGATGACGCCGCAAAGTCACTTCCAGGGAGCACGGTGCGACAAGTAAGGCACCGCGTATCTTCTCCACATTGCCGCGTCCGGCATAGCTCGCCGCCAGCAGGCATCCGAGGCTATGCGCAACGAGGAAGGCGCCTTCCACCACCGAAAGCGCCCTGTCCAGCTCCGCCTGCCAATCCTCGATGACGGGACAGTTCCAATCCTGCTGCTCGACGATCGAGGCGCTGGAGTGCTCCGTTGCCCAATGGCGCTGCCAGTGTCCTTCGGGCGAGCCGTTGAGACCGGGCAAGATCAGGGTCGGGAACATGTAAACCTCCAGGACTTATTGCAACCGCGCCGAAGTCAATTTCAGAACACCCTTCCTTCCTTGAGATGCGTCGTCGTACCGTTGATGAGATAATCGCCGACCACCCTCGACTTATGCAGAAGCGGATTGTGGTTGAGGACAGTGCGGATATTGCGCCAGTGACGGTCGAAATTGTTGTTGCGGGAGGTCGCCGAGCCGCCGCCGAGTTCGAACATGCGTTCGGCGCTGCGGGGGCCGAGCTGGCCGAGCACGAGCTGGGTGCGTGCCGTCGCCAGCGCGCTTGCGACCAGGGCCTCCTCGATCTCTGCTTCGTCGCCTTTGCCGAAGGCAGCCACGGTCCGATCGAGAGCCACGGCGGCGGCCGCGACGGCCGTATCGATCGCGAAGGAATTGGCGGCTATCTCGCCGATCACCTGCTGTACGAACGGATCCTGGTTTGCTGTTTCCGCCACGCTGTGTGCCGCCGAACGCGCCTGCCGGCGCACATAGGCAAGCCCGTCCGTCAGCACGTTGCGAACCGCTCCAGCCGCACTTGCTGCCAGATGCAATTGACGCAGCGCCGAACAGTGCCGGCCGACGAGATTGTCGAGGCCCCGCGTCGCGAACTCATGCGGGAACACTTCGACATTTTCCAGAAGAACGCCGCCACTCGCCGTCAGGCGCTGGCCCATGCCGTCCCAGTCGTCGAGGATCTTGATACCCTCGCGATCGACCGGCAGGAGAACACCGACCGTCTGCCCCTCTTCGTCCAGAGCGCTGAAAGACGCAAAATCTGCAAAGGCTGTGCCGGTGGCATACCATTTGCGGCCGTTGAGGCGATAGGTGTCGCCTTGGCGCACGATCGTCGTCGTCACCTGCCCCGGTCGTGCGGTTCCCTGCTCCGTATGGGCACCGCCGAACAGTTTTCCGGCGAGGATCAGCTCGACCGCACCGGAATCCCGCTCCCGTGGTTCGCTGAGGATAACGTTCTCGACATAGTTGAAATGCGAGCGCAGAGCGTGCGCCACGTTGGAATCGGCTGCACCGATCGCCGCGATCATTTCGATATAGTCGGCCACCGAGCCGCCCGGTCCGCCAAGTGCTACCGGAATGCGCAAGGTGCCGAGACCCAGTTCGCGAAACAGCCGGAAGGCTTCGAAGGGCAATTCGCGGTCGAGATCACGCTGCGCGGCGCCCCTGGCGATTTCGGCGGCGAAAGCGGCGACGCGCGCGAGAAGCTCCGCGCGCGTCGGGCTTCTGGTGGTCTGCAATTTGGCGATGCTCAAGCGATTGTCTCCGAAAACGCAGAAAAAGGCATGGGGCCGGGAGAAAACCCGGCCGCCTCGATGATCGATCATCCCTCGAGATAGATGTCGGCGCCGTTGCTCCAGAGGTCCTCGACACCGATCTTGAGGTTCTTCACCCGCTTGTCGTAGACGGTGATCACCGAAGGCGTGACGATGTCGAGCGTCGGCAGATCCTGCACGACGAGCTTCTGGAAATCGTTGAACAGTTGCTGCCGCTTCTTCGGATCGACCTCAACGGCGGCCGTCTCGAGCAGACGGTCGACCTCGGGGTTGAAATATTTCGAGCCGTTGGTGAAGGGCACGCCGGGCTTGAAATTCTTCGACCAGTAGAGCCGCTGGACACCGACCGTCGGATCGTAAAGGTTGCTCATACCTTCGATGGCGATGTCGAAATCGCGATCGGTGAAGATCCGCTTCACGAAGGTCGCGAAGTCCTGGCTGCGAAGCTCAACCTTGATGCCGACCTTACCGAGCGCCTGGGCGAAATATTCAGCCGTCTGCTTGGGAGGACCAGACGGCTGGGTCGGATCGATGAAGAGCTTGAAGCGGAACCCGTCGGCGCCGCGCTTATAACCGGCTTCATCCAGGAGTTGGTTCGCCTTTGCCGGATTGAACTCGTATTTCGGCAGATCGGGATTGTAGAATTTCGCGAGGTCCGGGCTCACCGGCCCGTCGAGCCGCGTCGCGTAACCGAGATAGACCGTGTTGACGATGAAATCCTTGTCCACCGCATGGGCGATCGCGTGACGCACTTTGATGTCGGCGAGATACTTGTTTTCCAGGTTGAACTCGGCGCGGGCAATGCTCGGCGAATAGGCGGCCGGCGTGGTGTCGACGACCAGGTTCGGATTGGCCTTCAGGCGGTCGATATCCGTCAGCGGCAGATTGGCGGTCGAGACTTGCACTTCACCGGTTTCGATCGCCGCCACAGCAGCGGCCGGATCGATGATGAAGCGGAAGATGATCTGGTCGAGATAAGGCTTCGGCGAGCCCCAGTAATCTTCGTTGCGGACGAAGAGCGCATGGCTGCCGCGCACCCACTCGACGAATTTGTAGGGTCCCGTGCCGACCGGCGCAACGTTGTGCGGGTTTTCGGCAACCTTCGTGCCTTCGTAGAGATGCTTCGGCACGATCGGCGCCTCGAAGCTGGCGAAGGCGCTGAGGAGATAGGGCGCCGGCTTGGACAGAAGGAGCTCGACCTCATGGGAGTTGAGCACGTTGGCTTTCTGGACAGAGGCGAAAGTCGCCCGACCGCGTGGATGGTTTTCCTTCAGTGCGAGAATGGAAAAGGCCACGTCCTCGGCGGTGAAATCCTTGCCGTCGTGCCACCGCACGCCCTGCCTGAGCTTGAACCAGTAGCGCAGGCCATCCTCGCTGACTTTCCATTCGGTCGCCAGAAGCGGCTGCGGATTGAACCCGCGGTCATAGGTCAAGAGGCTCTCGGTCGCCTTGCCGCTGATGTAATAGGCGGCACCCGCGCTATGGGCGATGAGCACCAGAACCGGAGGCTCGGTGCCGATATTGATCGAAACGCTGCCGCCGCGCGGTGTCTCGTCCTGTGCCTGGGACATATGCGGAACGGCGGCCGCAGCCGCAAGCGCCACAGTGGAAAGCAGGAAGGCGCGGCGTGTCGGCGTCAGCACACGAGCGGTTTTGATCGTCATGAAATATCCCCCAAAGCAGCCATTCATCAAGCAGGAACGACCTGGATTTCGTCCAACACCCGATCGAGCGTGGTTACTTTGAGAATATAAAATCTACTAACTTTATCGAGATACTGGATTTCTAAAGCGATATGGAGAAATGGAAAAAGGCGGAGGTTTTTCCCGCCTTTTGGAGAATTTTTCGCGCGAGCCCGACAAAACGCCGTCCCTCGCCGCAAATTTAACCTCAGCACGAATGCCGTCCTCCAAACAGGACGGATGTTCCGGCTTGAACGAGCCTGCCGCTCAACACACGAAGGAAATCCCACGGAACGCCCGTCGATTGGAAATCCTTCCCAAGATAGCTTCGCAAAACGCAATCGACAAAGTCTATCAACGAAATAGACTAAAGCGAACCGACCAAGCCGCTCGAACTCCGGTTCAGCCGCAGCTTGGTCACCAAACTGGATCGCGTTCAGGAGCTTATTGATGCACCCCGAATTCATCGGCCACACGTCCAACCGGGAAGGGTCCGACATCGTCCCCGCCTCCGGCCCGGTCATCGACAAGGCCTATATCCGCAACCACGTTCAGGCTGCGGAAGCCGCCGGCATCGATCGGCTGCTGATTGGCCAGTTCGCGCAATGGCCGGACAACAACCAGATCGCGTCTTACGTCTTCAGCCAGACGGAACGCATCGGCGCGCTCCTTGCCCACCGACCCGGCCTGATGGCGCCGACGCTCGGCGCCCGTCAGCTCGCCACCCTCGACCAGTTTTCCGAAGGGCGTGTCTGGGTCCATATCATCACCGGCGGCTCGGAGGCCGACCAGGCTCGCGACGGCGATTTCGAGGACCACGATACCCGTTACGCCCGCACCGACGAATATCTGACGGTGCTGAAGAAGGTCTGGGAAAGCGACCAGCCCTTCGACCACGAAGGCCGCTTCTATAAGTTCAAGGGCGCCTTCAGCCAGGTGAAGCCATACCAGAAGCCGCGCATCCCGATCTCCTTCGGCGGTTCCTCCGATGCCGCGATCGCGGTCGCCGGCAAGCATGCCGATATCTACGCTCTCTGGGGCGAACCGCTGGACGGCGCGCGCGAGACGATCGCCAAGGTGCGAGCCGCAGCCGTTGCCAACGGCCGCACGGCGAGCGACATCCGCTTCACGCTCGCCTTCCGGACCGTTGTTGCCAAGACGGAGGACACGGCCTGGGAAAAAGCCGCCGATATCCTGCAAAAGGTGAAATCGCAAGTCGCCCGCGTGGCCGGCGGCAATGGCGAAAAGCTGCCCTCGAATGTCGGCTCGGTGCGTCTGCGCGAAGCAGCCAAACGCGGCAAGGTGCTCGACAAGCGGCTTTGGACCGAGGTTGCAGAAGCAAGCGGCGCCGGCGGCAATTCTACCGCACTGGTCGGGACGCCCGAACAGGTGGCCGATGCGATCCTCGACTATTACGACGCCGGCGTCTCGAACTTTCTCGTGCGCGGCTTCTATCCGACGGAAGACACCGTCACTTACGGCCGCGATGTGGTGCCGCTCGTGAAAGCGGGGATTGCCGAACGCGAAGCCAGGAAGGTAGCTGCAGAATGACCACGCCGCTCGATATCGTCGATATTCATACGCATCTCTGGCCGCCGGCCTGGGGACCTGGCGGCCAATATGCCAAACCCGCAGGCGGCTTTGCCCCCGATCTTTATCGCAAGATCACCACGCCGCAGGCGCTGGTGGACGAATTCCAGGCGGCTGGAATATCGCTCGCGATTGTCACTGCCACGATCGAAAGTCTGTTCGGTGCCGAGGGGGCCGTCGATCCTGCCGCGGTTCGCGAGGCAAATAACTGGCTTGCCACCGTCTCCCATTACGATCCGTCGCTGGTCGGCTTTGCCGTCACCGACGCGTTCAGCGGCGAAGAGGGTGCGCGCGAAGCCGAACGCGCAATCGGCGAACTCGCCCTGTCGGGCCTGGTGATCGATTCCTCGCGCGACGGCAAATTCCTGAGCGATCCGTCTGTCAGGCCCACCCTCGAAGTTGCCGCACGCTACAAGGTGCCCGTCTTCGTACACCCGGTCGCCCATCCGAATTCGCAGGTGCTGATCGCAGGCGCCGGTACGCTCGGCAATTCCCTTGGCCGCGGCCTGATGAATGGTGTCGCCTTCCTGTCGGTCATTCAATCGTCGCTGCTCGACGACCTGCCGGACCTTCACCTCATCTTTGCGACCCTCGGCCTCGGCGCGATCGTTCAGGCGGCACGCGGCGGCATTTATGGTCGCGCGGAAAGAGCGGCAGGCAAGCGCCCGAACATCTATTTCGACACGATGGGGCACGACCCGGCCATCATCCGCACGCTGACCGGTTTCTTTGGCGCAGAAAGGGTGCTGGCGGGCACCGACTGGCCGATCCTGGCGGCACTCGATAGAAAGAGCCTGACCGCCAGCCTCACCGAGGCAGGTCTGAGCGAAGCGGAAGCACGCCTTGTGGCCGGCGGCAATGCCAGGCGTCTGCTTGAGGTTCGAGAGGCGCAAGCTCAAGCGGCCGAATAGACCTTGGCCGACGACAAAGCCCCGGACCGAATCCGGGGCTTCTTTTAAAGAATTGTGTCCGTCAATTGGGCACAGTTCCCGATCAGGCAACGCGCTGGGGACGGGCGAGCGGAACGACTTCGCCGGATGCGGCGACCGAGCGGGGTACGCGACCTTCGACCGGATGACCCGGATCCGTGAAGCCCGGCGTGGACGGATGGCCGGTCGCGACCAGCCGGTCGACGAGCGCTTCATCCTCCGCATCGAGCTTCACGTCGAGTGCGCGGATATAGGCGTCCCACTGCTCCTCGGTGCGTGGGCCGGCGATCGCCGAAGTGATCAACGTGTTGTTGAGCACCCAGGCCAACGCGAAATCGGCAGGCGAAATGCCCTTGGCCTGCGCATGCGCCGCGATCTGCTTGGCGATGCCGATCGATTCCTCTCGGAACTCGACGTCATGCATGCGTTTGTCGCCGCGACCTGCACGGGTATCGGCGGCCGGGGCTTCTCCGACATTATATTTGCCGGTGAGAACACCGCGCGCCAGCGGGCTGTAGGAAACGACCCCAAGACCATATGCGGCAGCGGCCGGCAGTTGCTCGGCTTCAGCGGTCCGGTTGACGATGTTGTAGAGCGGCTGGCTGGCGATCGGCCGGTCGATGCCGAGCTGGTCGGCAAGATGGGCGACCTCCGCGATACGCCAGCCGCGGAAGTTCGACACGCCGAAATAACGCAGCTTGCCGGCTTTGATCAGATCGGCGATCGCCCGAACCGGCTCGTCCAGGGGTGCGTCGAAGACGGCGCGGTGAAAGTAGAGGATGTCGATATAGTCGGTATCGAGATTGCGTAGCGAATTCTCGACCGTCTGATAGACCCACTTGCGGGAATAACCGCCGAGGTTCGGACCCTTGTTGTGGGAGTTGACGAACTTGGTCGCCACCACCCAGCTGTCGCGGTTCTTCTTGATGCCGCGCCCGACCACCTGCTCCGACTTGCCGTCATGATAGACGTCGGCGGTATCGATGAAGTTGATACCCTGTTCATGCGCCTTATCGATGATGCGGAAAGCGACGTCGTCCGGCGTCTGGTTGCCGAACATCATGGCTCCCAGCGTCAGCGGCGATACCTTCAGGGCACTGCGCCCCAGATAGCGATAGTCAACCATTCAAAAACTCCCTTGTTTTCAGTTGATGCGGTCCGCGAAATGACACGCGACCTGATGGCCGGGTGCGATGGCGCGGAATTCGGGTTCGTCGGCGCGACAGAGATCTGTCGCGAGCGGGCAACGGGTGTGGAACCGACAGCCCGAAGGAATGTCGCTGGGGCTTGGCAGGTCACCGCCGAGAGGGGCTGCCTGGCGTGGCCGCGACGGATCCGGCACTGCCTCCATCAGCGCCCGCGTATAGGGATGCCGCGGATCGGACCAGAGTGTCGCGTTATCGGCGCTCTCCACGATCCGCCCGAGATACATGACCATAACCCGGTCCGCGAAATAGCGCACCACCGAAAGGTCATGGCTGATGAAGAGGTAGGAAAGGCCGAATTCTTTCTTCATCTCGACGAGCAGGTTGAGGATCTGCGCCTGGATGGAGAGGTCGAGCGCTGAGACGGGCTCGTCGCAGACGATCAGTTCGGGATTGAGCAGCAGCGCCCGTGCGATGCCGATGCGCTGACGCTGGCCGCCGGAAAATTCATGAGGATAACGATTGATGGATTCCGCAGGCAACCCGACCTTGGCAACGATATTGGCGATGATCTGCCGCCGTTCGGTGCGATCCCCGACCTTGTGGACGACAAGCGGCGCTTCGAGGATTTCACCGATGGTCTGGCGCGGATTGAGAGAGGCATACGGATCCTGGAAAATCATCTGGATCGATCTGCGAACCCGCTGCAGGTTTCGCTGGTCGAGCACGGTGATATCCTCGCCCTTGAACTCGATGCGGCCTGCCGTCGGGTCGACCAGTCTGAGCACCGTTTTGCCGAGCGTGGACTTGCCACAGCCGCTCTCGCCGACCAGCCCGACTGTCTCGCCACGTTCGACGACGAGATCGATACCGTCGACGGCACGCAACAGGCCGTCCCGGCTCTTGTAGTGGGTCTTGAGATCAGAGACTGAAAGCAGCGGCATGGGGCACGGCCTTGATGGATGTCGTAAAAGGGCAGGCAACCAGCCGGTCTGCGGCCGGAACGATGAGCTGAGGCACGTGATGGCTGCAGCTGGCGCGCGCCTGATTGCATCGTGGCCGGAATGGACAGCCCGCTTCACCGACCGCCGAGACGATCGAGCCGGGAATTTCGGTGAGCGCACCGTCACGATAATGAAAATCGTGCTTCAGTCGCGGTGAGGCGGCGAGCAGGCCGCGCGTATAAGGATGCAGCGGATCGTTGAAAAGATCGCCCGGCAGCGCCTGCTCCACCTTGCGGCCGGCATACATGACGACCACCTTGTCGGCCCATTGCGCTACCACGCCGAGGTCATGGGTGATCAGCACGACAGCCATCTGCAGCTCTCGCCGCAGCGTGTCGAGCAGGTCGAGAACCTGGGCTTGGATGGTCACGTCGAGCGCCGTGGTCGGTTCGTCGGCGATCAGCAGCTTCGGTTTGCAGGCAACCGCGATCGCGATCATCACACGCTGGCGCATGCCGCCGGAGAGCTGATGCGGATAATCGTCGACCCGCTTTTCGGGCGCCGGAATGCGCACCAGCCTCAAAAGCTCGATCGCCCGTTCGCGCGCCGCCTTGCCCGACAGTTTTTCGTGCACCTTCAGCACCTCGCCAATCTGCCGGCCGATGGTCATGACCGGATTGAGGCTGGTCATAGGCTCCTGGAAGATCATGGCGATCTCACGGCCACGCAGATGCCGCATCTCGCGCGCATCGAGCTTGGTGAGGTCGCGCCCGCCGAACGTAATGCGGCCATTGGCGATCTTTGCGGCGCGTGGAAGAAGCTGCATCAGCGCCAGCGCCGTCAGCGATTTGCCAGAGCCGGATTCGCCGACGATCGCCAGCGTCTCCCCCTGCTCGATTTCGAATGACAGATTGCGGACCGGTTCTGCACGGGGAAAGCGGATGGTCAGATTATCGACTTGAAGCAGCGGGGCCATGGTCTCAACGATCCTGCGAGAAACGGGGATTGAGTGCGTCGTTCAAGCCGTCGCCGATAAGATTGAGGGCGAGGACGGTGAACACGATTGCCAGTCCCGGCAGCGCGGTCAGATACCATGCCGTCCGGACAAGCTCGCGACCGGTACCGATCATGGAACCCCAGCTCACCACGTTCGGATCGCCAAGCCCCATGAAGGAAAGCGCCGATTCCATGAGAATTGCCGTCGCCACCATGACCGACGAGGTGACGATGATCGGCGGCAGCGCGTTTGGCAGGATCTCCCGGAAGATGATGCGGGCATGGCCGTAGCCGAGGCTGCGGGCCGCCATGACGAAATCCTTCTCGCGGATGGCGCGGAATTCGGCGCGGGTCAACCGGGCGACCGTCGGCCACGAGATCACGGCAATCGCCAACGTCACCGTTGTCGCCGAGGGCTGAGCGATCGCCACCAGCACGACCAGCAGCACGAAGCTCGGCAGCGTCTGGAAGATTTCGATAAGCCGAACCAGGAGATCGTCAATCCAGCCGCCGAAATAACCCGCCGTCGAGCCAACCAGGACGCCGAACGTCAGCCCCAGCGCCGTTGCCATGAGCCCGACGAACAATGAAATGCGCGAACCATGCAGGATACCGGCAAGCACGTCGCGACCGAGCGAATCCGTGCCGAGCGGATAGGCGGAGTTCTGCCCCGGCCACAGGAACGGGCGGCCCACCATGGACAGGGGATCGTCCGGATAAAGGATCGGGGCGGTAAGAGCGACGAGGATGACGAAGGCAAGGAAACCCGTGCCGAACAAGGCGTTCGGGTTCGACAGAAAGACCTTCAGCGCCCGCCGCCCGTTGGTCACCGCAACCGCCGCGCTCTGCTGCGAGCGGGCATCGGGTGCTTTCATGTTGGACCAAGCCGGCCCGTTCGCCGCAGCACTCGCGGCAACCGTTTCCGGCTCGGCGGTCGCCTCGCGTTCGGCCACAAGGCTGCGAAAGTTTCCGACATCGGTCGTGGACATCAGCGGGCTCCAATACGGGGGTCGAGCCAGGCGTGGATGATATCCACGGCGGCATTGGCGATGATGACGAGAAGCGAAGACAAAAGCAGGATGCCGAGCAACACTGTGAAGTCCCGGCCCATGACAGCCTCGAAAGCGAGCCGACCGAGTCCCGGCCAGCTATAGACCGTCTCGACCACTACCGCGCCACCCAGCATGCCGCCGATATGCATGCCGGCCATGGTGGTGATCGGGATCAGCGCATTGCGCAGGATATGCCGTGCGGTGACGCCGAAAGGCGTCAGCCCCTTGGCATAGGCGGTGCGCACGAAATCCTGGTTCTTGACCTCCAGCATCGAAGCGCGCGTCAGCCGGGCATAGATCGCCACGTAGAACAGCGCGAGCGACGTCGCCGGCAGCACCATGTAGCGCGCCTTGTCGAGGATTGCCGGCACACCGGTCAGCCGCGAACCGATCGTCCCGGCGCCGCCGCTCGGCAACCAGCCGAGCTTCACCGAGAAGAAGACGATCAGCATCAGGCCGATCCAGAAGCTCGGGATCGAATAGAAAAGCAGCGAAAAGATCGACAGCAAGCGATCCGGAATACGGCCGGCGAAGCTTGCCATCAGCGAACCGAGGACGACGCCGAGCAGGATGGCGATGGTCAGCGCGAGCGCCATCAAGGTCAGCGTGCCCGGCAGGCGCTGGGCGATCAGGTCGGCGACCGGCATGCCGTAGCGCGGCGAAAATCCAAGGCTGAAATGCGCGAGATTGTTGAGATAGTGCCCGAGCTGCACGAGCACGGGATTGTCGAGGCCGAAGCGCGAGCGCAGTGCCGCCATGCTTTCCGCCGTCGCCGATCCCGCCTCGCCGGCCATCACGTCGGCCGCGTCACCGGGTGCCAGCTGCAGCAGAAAGAAATTCAGGATGACGATCCCAAGCACGGTCGGGATCGCCTGCAACAGCGTGCGTCGCAGTGTTCGTGCAATTCTCAGCAGCGCCGGCATCGTGCTCCGCCTCTCAGGTTCAAGATAGCTGCACGGAGCAGCTCAAAGCTTCCGGAAACATCGATTTTGGTATCCGGTAATTTTGATAGTTGACTAATTCTATAGGCTTTGTCAAATCTGTTTGCGCAAAATAAAACCAGATAACAATCATTTTTCGAAATCAGGTTTTCGTTAATGCTCAATATTGGTCGATAATCGCAATTATCTCCCACGTTTCGCGAGCGAGAGGCAAGAACGCACTCGTTTGCTGCGATTGGGAGAAAAAGGCTTCCGCAGGCCTGAAGACGCGGACGAGGCATAGGAGGATACGATGACCATTCGCAACGCCATTTCTCAAATCTGGTACACGCGCTGCCCCGTGCCCACTCCGGTGGGTCTCGCGACCCAGCTCGGTCTGTTGGACGAAACCTTCGCCAGGGAGGGAATCACCCTCAACTCGATCATCGACAGCAAGGACCGGAACATCCGGTCCAGCCATTTCGATCATCACCTCGACTATTCCTTCCGCCACGGCGGCAATGTCCCGCCGATCCGAGCCCGTTCGGAGGGCAATCCGACGCGCCTCGTCGGCATTACCTGGACAGACGAGTTCCAGGCGATCATTACCCTGCCCGGCACCGGTATCAGAACGACGAGGGATCTCGTCGGTCGCCGTTTCGGCATCACCCGCCGTCCGCCCGGCATCGTCGATTTCATGGCCGCCACCGCGCTGAAAGGCCTGGTCTCCGCACTTTCGCTGGAAGGCCTCGCCCACCAGGACGTGGAGATCGTCGATCTTGCGCTTCCCGACTCGGTACTCGACAATCGTGAAGGCCCGCAGCTCTACGGCCTGCGCAACCGGCAGGCCTACGGGCCGGAAATCGCCGCCCTGCTGCGCGGCGAGGTGGACGCGATCTACGTGAAAGGCACGCCCGGCATCGGTGTCGCCAACCTCTTCGCGACCCACACGGTCGCCGAATTCGGCTTCCACCCCGACCCGAAGATCCGCATCAATTCCGGCTCGCCGCGCATCCTCACCGTCGATGAACGGTTTGCCGAAGACCGGCCGGATCTCGTGGCAAAGCTTATCGAAACCTTAAAGCGCGCCAGCGCCTGGGCGGAGAGCCATCCGGACGACGTGCGCCGCTTCGTTGCCCGCGAGGTGGGCGCGTCGGAAGAGGTCGTCGCCTCCGCCAACGGACCGGACCTCCACAAGCATCTGGGTATCGGGCTCGAGCCTGAGCTGGTCGAAGCGATCGGCCACTACAAGGATTTTCTGCACGAATGGGGCTTCCTCGCCTCCAATTTCGATATCGACGCCTGGGTCGATCATCGTCCCTGGGCACTGCTCGAAACCCGTGCCGTCGCCTGATCGGAGAACTTTATGACCGCTTCGATCGATTTCGCACCGCTGATTGCCAAAGCCGAGGAACTGGGGAAACGCTTCGCGCTTACCGCGCGGCATTATGACGACACGGGCGAATTTCCTTTCGCCAATTTCGATGCCCTTCACGAAGCCGGCCTTCTTGGGCTCGTGACAGCGGTCGAACATGGCGGCCTCGGCGGAGGACTGACCGAAGCGCTTGCGGTCGTTTCCGCCATCGCCCGCGGCGAGCCTTCCACCGCGCTGGTGCTCTCCATGCATTATAACCAGCACTATTCGATCCGCGCTTCGGGCAAATGGCCGAAACATCTGGTCGAGCGGGTAACCAAAGCCAATCGTGAAGGCGTGGCATTGATCAATGCCGCGCAGGTGGAGCCCCGCGTCGGCTCGCCTTCGCACGGCACGCCACCGGAAACCGTTGCCCGCAGGGTCGGCAACGAATGGCGGATCACCGGCCACAAGACCTATGCGACCGGCATTCCGCTGCTGCGCTGGGTCTCCGTGCTCGCCATTACCGACGAGCCGGAGCCGCGCCTCGGTTCATTCCTGGTGCCGACCAGTGCCGATGGCATCCGAGTGGAAAAGACCTGGAACGCCACCGGCATGCGCGCCACCAACAGCGACGACCTGATCCTCGACGATGTGGCAATCCCGCTGGAGGATGTGCTCGACATCGCGCCGGCCAGTGAGGGCATCAAACGTGACGAACGCCTAGGCGCCTGGTATTTCAGCCTCGTCCCGGCGATCTATGACGGCGCCGCCCGAGGCGCCCGCGACTGGCTGATCGAATTCACCACATCAAGGGCGCCGGCAAGCCTTGGCGCTCCCCTCTCGACAGTACCCCGAATTCAGGACGGCCTCGGCCAGATCGAGGTCTGGCTGACGGCGAACCGCCGCCTGCTCCGCTCGATCGCCGAGGATTTCGATGCAGGACGGCCGTTCGGTGCGGATGCGGCGGCGGTCAAACATACCGTCATGGAAAACGCCATCGCCGTCACCACGCTGGCACTGGAACTCGGCGGCAATCCCGGGATCAGCCGCGACAACCCACTGGAGCGGCATCACCGGGATGCGTTGTCCGGCAAGGCCCATGCGCCCCAGAACAACCTTATCCGCACCATGCTCGCCAAGGCCGCGCTCGGCCGGCACGCCGCTGCACCCGCGGTCGTGCTCGAACCGGTGCCGGTGCGCCCTCACCCACAACCCCGCCTCGCCGTCGTCGGCCGCGGTTAGGAGCCATCATGTCTTTTCTCTCCTCCGTCTGGTACACGCGCTGCCCGGCGCCGACGCCCCTCTCCATCGCCCACCAGCTCGGCTGGATCGACCGGCAGTTCGAATCCTCCGGGGTCATTGTCCGCTCGATCCGCGACAGCAAGGACCCCGTCGTTCGTCAGAGCCATTTCACCCATGCGCTCGACTACTCTTTCCGGCAGGGGGGCAACATCCCGCCGATCTGGGCGCGTTCCGGCGGACGCGAGACCCGCGTCATCGGCATCACCAGCACCGATGAGTTCCAGGCGATCATCGCGCTCCCCTCATCCGGCATAAAGACCGGTGCCGACTTGAAGGGCCGTCGCCTCGGCGTGCCGCGCAAGCCGGACGAGAAGATCGTCGATTTCCAGCGAGCCACGGCTCTGAAAGGGATTGTTTCGGCGCTTTCGCTCGATGGCCTGACGCACGATGACGTCAAACTCGTCTATCTCGACAGCACCGAGGCCAACCTGATCGAGCGGGGCAACACCGCCTTTCTCGGCCTGAAGCGCCGTTACCCTTATGGCGACGAACTTCTGGCCCTTGCCCGCGGCGACATCGACGCCTTTTTCGTCAAGGGTGCGGAAGGCATCGTGCTTGCCAACCAGATCGGCGCCGTCGTCGTCTCGGAGTTCGGCTTCCATCCCGACGCGAAGATTCGCATCAACAATGGCACGCCGCGGCCCCTGACGGTCGATGCGCGCTTCCTCGACGAGCATTTCGACCTCGTGACCGAGCTTGTCGAAACCATCCGCGGCGTGGCGGCGTGGGCTGAGGCCAATCCGGGAGATGCGGTACGCTTGATCGCCAATGAGATCGGCGTTGGCGAAGATGCGGTCTGGGCGGCAAATGGCCCCGACGTGCACAAGCACTTGACGCTCTCGCTGGATGCAGACCAGATCGCCGCCTTCGACCATTTCAAGAATTTCCTGCTCGAATGGGGCTTCATTCCCGCCGACTTCAATGTTTCGACCTGGATCGACAGCAGGCCATTGGAAGCTGCAAACCGGCGGGCCGCCGCATGAGCCGGGTCCTCGTCACAGGCGCGACCGGCAGGCTGGGCCAGCTTATCGTCGAACGGCTCGTCGCGCAGAACCGGCCGGTCCGGATCCTCACCCGCCGACCGGAAACGGCACGCAATCTGTTCGGCGCCATCGTCCAGATCGCCGCCGGCGAATTTGCCGACCGCTACTCGCTCGATGCCGCCCTCCGGGGCGTCGGGCGGCTTCTCCTCCTGTCACCGATCAGTGAGCGGCTGGCGGCGGACCAGATCGCCGTCGCCAACGCCGCTGAGGCGGCGGGCGTGCAGCGCATCGTCAAGATTTCGGGTTCGGACTGGACGATCGATCCGCCCGGCGTCTCGATTTCCGGTGACGCCCACGCGGCCGTCGAGCAACACCTCCGCCGCCTTTCGATTGAATCGGTTTCCCTTCGTCCAAATGCGTGGATGCAGGTGTCGCTTGCCAACACCATCAAACACGTCCTGGCCGGCAATCCCCTCACCGCCGCGAACCTTGATGCCGGCGTCGGATATATCGATGCCCGCGACATAGCCGATGTCGCCGTCCATCTTCTTCTCGCCGACAGGATCGCCGACCGTATCGCCGACGCCGACGCGCTCAACCTGACCGGCCCTGACGTGAAGATGCCGCGGCAGATCGCCAGCCTCATCGCGACAGCGCTTGGGCGACGGGTCACGGCGATCGAGAAGCGGCCTGCCATCGGCCCTTCCGATACTGATTTTGAACATCGGGCCGTCGCGCAATTCGCCACCCTCATCGCCGCCGGCCGCGCGGCCGTTACGACGAATCTCGTCGCCTCGATCCTGGGGCGACCACCGCGAAGCGTCGAGGCCTTCGTGTCAGATTATCTCGCCGCCGAAGCGGCCCTGGTTGGATAGAACCCATGAGTATTCCCTTCGTCGACATCGTCATCATCGGCGGCGGCCCTGGAGGCCTCGCCCTGGCTCAGGGCCTCAAGAAAAACGGCATCGATGCCGCCGTCTTCGAGCGCGATCCGGTCCACGCCGACTATGTGCAGGGCTTTCGCATGCGTATCCGCCAACGCGGCATCGACGCGCTTCAGGCCAACCTGCCGCCGCATCTGTACGACGCCTTTCTCGATACGCTCGGCCTTGCGCCAACGGAAAATCTTGTACTCGACGAGCAGTTTAATCGGCTGGACGACACGGGGCGTGGCAGCGGGGAGCCGGAAGATACGCATATCGAAAAATCCGTAAGCCGCATCACGCTGCGACAGATCCTGCTTTCCGGCCTCGACGATATCGTTCAAACCGGCAAACGTTTTGAACGATACGCTCTTCAGCCGGATGGCACGGTGATCGCTCATTTTGCCGACGGCTCGGCAGTGCGCGCCAATCTGCTGGTCGGTGCCGACGGGGCGGGATCGGCGGTGCGACGCCAGCTCCTGCCTGATCTCACCAGCATCGATACCGGCGTACGTCGTCTCGCAGGAAAGATCGCGCTCAGGGACGCCGAACGCCATGGCATCTCGCCGCTGCTCACCGATTTCAACACCCATATCCGCCCGCGCGGAGGCCGCACGCTGATGATCACCAGCCACCGGGTCAATCCGGCTGCTTACGCGCGCCATGGCCTGATTGGCACCGAGGACCCGAGCCATTTGAGTATCCCCGGCTTCCACTTCAACAACACCACCAGCTATGCCTGGTGGAACACGGCCTACGACACCGGCGAGCTCGGACCGGACGAAGCCTTGGAAAAGCTGGACGGCGCTGCATTGCTCGAGGTGCTTCTCGCCCGTATCCCACATTGGGACGAACGCATCCTGAAGCTTATCCGGCATACCGATCCCTCTACCGTCGCCTTCCTCAAGGTGAAGAGTTCGACGCCCGGCGCCATTTGGCAGACGGGACCGGTCACCCTGCTTGGCGACGCCATCCACGCCATGACCTATTTTCGCGCCCTGGGCGGCAATACCGCGCTCTACGATACCGGCCTTCTCGTGCCGCAGATCGCCGCCGCCCGCCGCCACGGCAAACCCCAGGCGGCTGCCGTCAACGATTATGAAAATGCCATGCGCGAGCACGGCTACGAGGCCGTGCGCTCCTCTCTTTCGGCAATGGTACGCAATGTCGGTGCCGGCCGGCCGATTTCGGCCGTGGCCGCTCCCCAATAGCTTCAAGGAAATAATCGCATGTCCATCGTCGTCTTCGGCGCCTCCGGAAACATCGGCAGCAATATCCGCAAGGAAGCACTATCCCGCGGCCACCGCGTCACCGCCGTCACCCGCTCGACAGAGATCGAACCTGCTGAGCGCTTGACTGTCCTCAAGGCGGATATCGCCAATTCCGACGACGTCGCAAAGATTGCCGCCGGCCATGATGCGGTGATCAGTGCCTACAGTCCCGGCCTGCGCCGCCACTGCGCCGATGACGCAGCCGAACTCATCCGCAAGACGCATGACGCGCTGTTTGCGGGGATCAAACACGCAGGCGTCCGCCGCCTTATTATCGTCGGCGGCGTTGGCAGCCTTGAGGCGAGTCCGGGTGTCGATGTGGTCGACAGCGATTTCTACCCGGCCGAACACAAGGCCCATACGCTGCGCAACCGCGAGATCTTGAGGAGCCTCAAGCGCGGTGACCACGATCTCGACTGGACCTATGTCTCGCCGCCGCTTTCGATCAAGGTTGGCGAGCGCACCGGCAAGTTCCGGCTCGGCGAAGACCGTCTGCTGCGCGATGAAGCCGGCGAAAGCCGCATCTCGGAGGCCGACTTCGCCATCGCCATCCTCGACGAACTCGACAGGGGCCAGTTCGTCCGCCGGCGCTTCACTGCCGCCTACTGACGGCTCACGTATTTAGGATTCCACACAGATGACAAGCACACAGCGCAAGCTCAACCTCAATGTCGGCATTAACACGACCGGTTATCTCGGCAATGCCTGGAAATACCGGACGGGCAACCGGCACGAGATCACCGATCCCGACTATTACCGGCGCCTGACCGAGCTTGCCCACAAGGGCCTGTTCGACGCGGTGTTCTTCTCCGACCATCCGGCGCTGATGACCGATCCGAATGGCCGCCCCTTCCACACGATCGATCCGCTTATTCTCTGTACCGCGCTTGCCGCCCAAGTACCGGATATCGGTTTCGTGGCGACCATGTCCTCGACCTACAATTCGCCCTATAACCTCGCACGCCGCACCCAATCGACGGACATCATTTCGGGCGGCAGACTGATTATCAATATCGTCTCTTCCTTCAATCCGAACGTCGCCGCCAATTTTGGTTCGGAGCCGCTACCGCCGCGCAACCAGCGTTACGCGAAGGCATCGGAATTCCTCGACGTCGCCAAGAAGCTCTGGGCGAGTTGGGACCCCTCTCGCGAAGGCGAAGTGCCGGAAGACCGTTTCTGGGATGCGACCAGCGCCCATGCGATCGATCACCAGGGCAGCTATTTTACCGTCAAGGGCCCGCTCAATGTTCCGCGCGGGCCGCAAGGCCACCCGGTCATCGCACAGGCAGGCGCGTCTGAAGGCGGCATCGACCTCGCCGCCCGTCATGGAGAGATCATCTACTGCAACATCCTCTCGCGTCCCGCCGGCCAAGCCTTCGGCAAGAAGGTCAGGGACCGGGCAATTGCGTTCGGCCGCGACCCCTTGGGCATTCGCATCGTGCCCGGTCTCGTCGTCATTCTCGGCGAGACCCGCGAGGAAGCGCTGCGCAAGCACGAACTCTTCAGCGGCGCCGGCTCGGAAGACGGCCTGATCGCCCGCTTCGTCAAGGAGAACGGCATTGATCCTGACGGTTTCGATCCGGACGCGGTTCTGGATGCGGAGCGTTTCATTCCCGATCCAAATCGCCTGCAGGCGGTAGGCATGGGACTTGGGCTTGTCGATCTGCTCACCCACGAGAAGCTGACCGCCAGAGAGGTCGTGCGGCGTTCGGAAGGGCATCACCGCCTCCTGCTCGGCACGCCCGAGGAGGTGGCCGACGGGATCATCGATCTTTGGGCGGATGGAACCGTCGACGGCTATACGCTGCAGCCACCCCGCGCGCCGGACGATATCGAGGAATTTGTCGATAAGGTGGTACCGATCCTGCAGGAGCGCGGCGTCTACCGTACCCGGTACGAGGAAAAAACTGTCCGCGAGCGGTACGGACTGCCCTTTCCCCAAGCAGACGCGGACATCGGCAGAAGCGCCGCCATTTCACGGCTGCGCTGAGCTTCCCTATAATGTCCTGAACCGCCTGTCGCCCGCCTTTGGTTAGGCATTGGTCGAGATAGCGGTTCTAAAATGAGGATTCATCTCGCGTTCCAGCACGGTTCGCACGGCTGTTCTTTCGAGCATCTGGTTTTTGTGCCGGGTGAAATGCCCGAGCGTCTCCATCGGCAAGCCGTTGCTCGTGCCCCAGCCGTAAAAGACGAGCGCATAGGGGTCCACGACCGTATATTGTTCGCCCATGATCCAATGGTGATCGGCAATCAACCTGTCGATTTCTACCATGCTCTCCCAGTATCTCGCCGCAGCCTTCGTCCGGATAGCGTCGTGAACCTCTTCCTCATCGGCGAAATGATAGGGCCGGAATTTGGCTTTCTGAAATATATGCGGCGTGTTCGAAAACCACGCCATCTGGGCGATACATTGCATCTGCTCGACAACATCTGTCGGAAACATGCGGAGTTCGGGATTGATGAGGCCAATATAGGCCAGTATCGCGGTGTTTTCCGTGATCACCTGGCCATCCAGCGTCACAAGGGATGGGACTTTCCCCCGGGGATTGATCGCCAGATAGTCGGGAGTGAGGTGCTGTTGCTTCCCCAGCAATGTCTCGATCGGTCGAAACGGCCGGCCGGTCTCCTCGAGAGCGATATGGGGAGCAAGCGAACAGGCTCCCGGACTATAGAAGAGGATCGTTTCACCCTTCGGAGCCGAGAGCCCGCCCGATAGCAGCTCAACATTCTCCATATCCCGCTCCTCCCTATTGTTCTCCAAGCCGTCTGCCGGATGCCTAAGCTCTCAAAGCGGCGGTCATGATCCGTTCCCGCGTCATCGGCATGTCGTGGATGCGCATGCCCAACGCATGGGCGACGGCATTGCCAATGGCTGCAGCGGTCGGCCCACCGGCGCATTCGCCCACTCCAAGCGCCTCATGCTGGTCCGCTTCGATAAGTTCGACACGAATTTCCGGTATGTCCGAAAACCGAATGACGGGATAGCTATGCCAATCAACGGTCGAGATCCCTTGCGGGCCGAAGCCAACTTCTTCGATCAGGGCCCAGCTGATGGCCTGAACGATATTGCCTTCGATCTGGTTGACGACGCCATCGGGATTGATGACGAGCCCCGCATCCACGGCGCACCAGATATCGGTGACGCGCACCGCCTCGTCGACCTCGACGGCTGCAACGACCGCGGCATAGGCCGACGCGTTTTTATAGCGGGCGATGCCGATACCCAAGCCCTTCCCGGCGCCGCCAGCGTCACGTGACGACCAGCCGGCCATCGCCGCGGCCTTTTCAAGGGTTCTGCGGGCCCGCGGGTCGGAAAGGCTGGACAGGCGGTATCTCACCGGATCCTCGCCGGCCCGGGCGGCAAGTTCGTCGATCAGGGCTTCGATGGCAAAGACATTCAAAGTCGCCCCGAGCCCGCGCAACGACGAGGTGCGCACCGGCACGTCGTGTATCAGGTGGTAGCTGATCCGCTTGGCGGCCATATCGTAGAGCGGAATTCCGTTACGCACCGCACCTCCTCCCCGCTCGAGCGGGATGTCGAAGGGCTTGCGTTCGGGCGGTGGCTCCTTCATCGCCTCTGCGGCCAGCAGGTAGGCACCCCCAACTCCGGGACGCTGACCATGCGTGGCGCTCCATATCTCGGTTGTCCAATCGGCAGGGCGCCCGGCGGCGTCGACTGCCGCGTGGACGGTGACGGTCATTGCCGAGGAGAGCGGTTCGTAGCCAAACTCCTCTTCCCGCCGCCACATCAGCCGGATCGGTTCGCCTGGAAGTGCCAATGCCACAAGAGCGGCATCCAACGCGGCATCATCGGCGCCGTTATGGCCATAACAGCCAGCGCCTTGCACATGGTGGCATGCAACATTTTCGAGGGGCAGGCCGACCGTTTTTGCAATGTTTTCCCGCAGCGGATGCATGCCCTGGCCGTGGGACCAGACGGTCAGCATGCCGTCGCGGTAAACTGCGACGGCGCAGGAGGGGGCTAAGGAACCGTGAGACAGAAAGGGGCGGGAAAAGGTGGCCGACACACGATCGGATAAGGGGTCAGCAAGAGGATCGCCTATCAGCCGGTCAATAGAAGGCTGTGCGGCCACCCATTCAGCCGTGGCCTGTTCGGGATGCAGCGTCCGAGCGTTGGTCCAGACGGAATATTCCGCCGCAGCGACGGCCGCCGCGCGAACGGCGGTCTCGTCGCCCCCCACGAACGCCAGGAAGTTGTCGATGCGGATGACGTTGATATCGGCGCCGGCCTTGCGCCGCACGGCCGCCTCGTCGAGAAGGGTAAGCGTAGCACCGCGGCCGGGCTGGCGCAGGGTGCGGGCATGCAGCATGCCGGGCAGCGTCATGTCGTGGATGAAGCCTGATCCGGTCAGCTTTGCAGGAAGATCGAGCCGCGCAACGGAAGTGCCGACGAGACGATAAGCATCCGCAGGCTTCGGCGAAACCATGCCTGTCGCCTCGGCAGAAAGATCGAGCTCGCCTGCGATCGTCCAATAGTCGATCCTGCTCGGAATACCGTTTCTGAAAAAGGCGCCTTCGATGACGGTGAGTTCATCCGGCGAGGCGTTCAGGCGCAGGGCAGCATGCTTCAGGGCAAGCGCACGGACTTCCGCTGCGACGAGGCGAATTGCAGCGCCTGAATGCTCGATCGACCAGCTGGAGGCGGTATAGCCTTCCCCCGGCCCCTCCACGCTGTTGCCGGACATCATGCTGATCTGGCCGATGCCCAGATCCAGCTCTTCCGCAGCGATTTGGGCGAGCGCCGTCAGAACCCCCTGGCCAAGCTCGACCTTGCCAGTGCCGATCCGTACCGTGCGGTCGCTGAGGAAGCGAAGCCAGCGGTCCAGACGCGGGTTGTCCTTCAGACTGTGGACAAGCCCGGTCATCAAGCAGCCTCATGGCGCAACACGGCTGCTGCCTTGAGCACAGCGCGCAGGATGCGGGGATGCGATCCACAGCGACAGAGGTTTGCATCGAGCGCTGCAGCGACTTCGGCGCGCGTGGGGTCCGGATTACGATCTAGGAAAGCCTTGGCCGACATGAGAATACCCGAGAGGCAATATCCGCACTGTCCTGCCTGCTCATCGAGAAAAGCTTGCTGAAGCGGATGCAGCGCTTCAGCCGAGCCCAAACCTTCCACGGTGGTGATGCTGTGACCGCCAAGCGTACCGACCTCGCGACTGCAGGAATACTCTGCAGAACCATCGATCAGCACCATGCACGCGCCGCATTGTTCAAGCCCGCAGCCATATCGGCTGCCCTTCAGCCCCAGATGATTACGCAGCACGTCCAGCAGAGGCATAGTGGGAGGAACATCCAGGTCATATTCCCGACCGTTGACGGCCAGAGTAAAAGGCTTGCTCATGCAATGTAGTCTCTTCTTTGCCTGCCTAACGAGATATCTGGTCGCTGAGGACCGCAGCTGGCGGGACCGCCCAGCCTGCTCTGAAAAATGCCGGGCGTTGAATTTCAGCACCCGGCAATCTCTTTGCCGCCCTTCTTCAGATCGAAATCAGCTCGGTTGCACGAGGCCCGCCTTGACCAGGGGTTTGAGTGATTCAATCTCGCGCTCCATCGAACCGCGCATTTCGTCCGGCGTATTGACCACGGCCGTCAGACCCAGCGACGCCAGCTTGGCTTTGGCGGCGGGCGTGTCGCTCCACTCCTTGATGGCCTTATGGATGGCACTGACGATCTCGGGAGACATTCCCTTCGGGCCTACCGCGCCAAACCAAAGGGTCTGATTATAGTCCTTGAGCCCCTGTTCGGCGACCGTCTTTACATCCGGCAATTCGCCGATGCGCTGTGCTGACGTCACGGCAACGCCGTGGATTTTCCCATCCTTGATATGCGGCAGGTAATTGGACGGCGCGTCGAGAGCGAAATCGATATGCCCGCCGAGCAGATCGGCGAGCAGAGGCGGCGAGCCCTTGTAAGGGATGTGGTTTATCTCAATGCCGGTCTGCAGGCCGATAATGGCAGCACAGATATGACCTTTCGTTCCGGCGCCCGGGTTTCCGATATTTATCTTTCCGGGACTGGCTTTCGCGTAGGCAATCAGTTCCTGAAGCGATTTCGCCGGCGCCTTGGCGCTTGCGGTCAGCAGTGCCGGGCTTTCCGCAACCACGGTGATGGGCGTGAAGTCGACCTGAGGATCATAGGCGAGATTGGTCTGCACTACCTTGTTGGCGGCGATCGGTGCACTGCCGCTGATGAGGATCGTGTAGCCGTCCGGCGCCGAGCGGGCGAGCTTTCCGCCTGCGAGTGCGCCGGCCGCGCCGGCCAGGTTCTCGATCACGAACTGCTGGCCGAATTTCGCCGTCAGCAGGTCTGCCACGAGACGGGCGATAATGTCGCTCGTGCCGCCCGGAGGGTAAGCCGAGATCACCACCACCGACTTGCTTGGCCAATTGGCAGCAATTGCTATTCTGCCTGAAGCCAGCGCGACAGCTGAGCCTCCCAGCACGATGAATTCTCGTCTGTTCATTCTGTTCCTCCTCCCACTCGTTAAATCGAGTTCCTTGGCTAAAGCCCTACCCTGTCTGCTCTTCAGGGCGAACTGCTGACTATCGCCGTTCCGCCCTTTGGAACGGCCGGCATGGCCTTCCTGCGCCGGCCGTCATTCATGGCCGGCAAGCCAGCTTTCTTCGCCGGCGTGGAAAGCGCTGAGCTCGTCGGGCCGATCGTCCCCCAAAAGGTCAGGACTGACCGTCACACCCCGCTTGTGCTGGATATAGGTGAGGAACTTGTAGGACGGCCGCATCGTCGCCAGAAGCGACCAATCGACAGGCAGCAAATCCGACGGATTGACCGGTTTCATGATGTCCCTCTCGAAAAGCACCTCGAAACTCATCAGCTTCCACGTCCCCGTTTCCCGGACCGCCCGAGAAAAGAAGCGGCAGAAGACGTGAACGTCGACTTCGATATCGTCCGGGCGTGCGCGGTTGAAAATCATCGCCGGACTTTCAACGGTTGCTCGATCACCGTTGACCTGCGCGAAAGCCGGAAACACCCAGTGCTTGCTGTTGCCGGTCGCGCCCATCCATTTGCGGGTCGCCTCCACATAGGCCTCTCCGCCGCGGGCGTCATACCAGCTTGTGCGAATGTAAGCGTCCTTGTGGAAACATGCGCTCATGGTGTCGAAACGACGTTGGTCACGGGCAAATCGCTCGCGGCGCACGAGATCGAATAATTCTTCACGATCGAGAAGAGCTCGAAGGCGTTTGTCATCGTCCAGCTGCATCATAACCCCCTGAAGGTTGATCGATTGGTTCGGTCAGAGTCAGGCGCTTCCGGCAGAAGGCGCCGGACGCTTCATTTGTTGCCATCAGTCGGCCTCCTGCAGCCCCTCCTCACGCACCTTGCGGAAGCGCGGCGATACAATCGACAGGAGGAGCAGGAAGGCAACGATCAGCGTGCCGAGACTGAGCGGGCTCGTGAAAAAGACCGTCGCGTCGCCATGGGAGATCAGAAGCGCCCGTCGCAGATACTCTTCCGCCATCGGGCCGAGGATCATCGCGAGAATGAGAGGCGCAGGTTCTGCCCCAATTTTCTTGAAGAAATATCCGAGCACGCCGAACAGGGCCATCATGTAAACATCGAAGACGTTGTTGTTGATGCTGTAGACGCCGATCGCGATGAAGACGCAGATCACCGGGAACAGAAAATGGTAAGGCACCGAGATCAGCCTTGCCCACATGCCGACAAGCGGAAGGTTGAGAAACAGCAGCATGAGGTTGCCGAGCCACATGGAAACGACAAGGCCCCAGAACAGGGCTGGCTGTTGCGTCAGGATTTCAGGCCCTGGCTGGACGCCCTGAACCACCAGCGCACCGATCATCAGCGCCATGGTCGCGGTTCCGGGAAGGCCGAGCGTCAGCATCGGGATGAAACAGGTTTGCGCCGCGGCATTGTTGGCAGCCTCGGGTGCCGCAACGCCTTCGATCGCTCCCTTGCCGAATTGCTCGGGATGCCGGGAAATCTTCTTCTCCAGCGCATAGGCTGAAAAGGAGGCGAGCAAGACCCCAGCGCCCGGCAGCACGCCGAGCAATACGCCGATGCCGGTGCCGCGCAGGATCGGCGCGGACATTCGGCGCCAATCGTCAGCAGTCGGGAACAGGCTGCTGACCGTCGCCACGCTGGCGACCCGGTTCCGCTCATTCTCCAGATTTGCAAGAACATCGCCCAGACCGAATATGCCGGTCGCGACGACCACGAAATCCAGCCCGTCCAGGAGGTTGGCGGAATCGAATGTGTAGCGCGCGGCCCCGGAATTGACGTCGGTTCCGATCATGCCGAGAAGAACGCCGAACAGCGCCATGCCAAAAGCCGTGAGCAGGGAACCACTTGTCAGCACCATCGACGTGATCAGGCCGAGCACGATCAGCGAGAAGTATTCCGCAGGTCCGAACGTCAGGGCGAAACTTGCAAGAAGCGGCGCCGATATCGCGATGAAAAGCGTGCCGACCGTACCGGCGAAGAAGCTACCGATCGCTGCCGCCGCCAATGCCCGTCCAGCCTTTCCCTGCTTGGCCATTTCATGGCCGTCCAGCGTCGTGACGACGGACGAAGCCTCGCCGGGAATGTTCATCAGGATGGCCGTGGTCGAGCCGCCATACTGGGAACCGTAGAAGATGCCCGCCAGCATGATCAGCGCCGTGTCGATCGGCAGTCCGAACGTGAAAGGCAGCAGCATCGAAATGGTGGCGATGGGGCCAAGGCCAGGCAGCACACCGACGGCCGTGCCGAGAAACACGCCGAAAAAACAGTAGAGGAAGTTCTCCGGCGTGGTCGCCGTCGAAAATCCAAGCAGAAGTCCGTTGAATATATCCATGTCAAACTCCTGCGATGTCTATAGGCCAAGGCCCTGCAGCCAGTTTCCGACAATCGGAACAGGCAGGCCGAGCAGTTCCACGAAAAGGACCGAACAGAACGCGGCAAAAGCAGCCGCCCCTGCGAAGGCTCTCCAGTCGAGCCGGAATTTTTCGCTCGTCGTGGCGCTGACGACCGTCAGCAAGAAGACGGCGATCGGCAGACCGAGCGGTTCGACGACCAGGCCAAAAATCAGGATCGCGAGGGAAACCACGACGATCGGCTTCCAGCCGATTTCCGGTATCGCTCCAAGGGTCAGCCGCGATCGGAACAGAACCAGAATGCCCGTGAGAACGAGCAGGCTCGATACGATGACAGGAAAATAACCCGGCCCCATCCGACTGGATGTCCCGAACGGATAGCTTGCCGCCATCACTGCCGACCCGACACCGATGGTGGTAAAAAACAGTCCCAGTAAAACGTCCTGGCTAAGCTTCATCCGAGCTCCTCACCTCAGAAGAAGTGGCACGCTATCGTAAGATACCCGATGCATGGTCCATCTCTTGAGAATGGACCATGATCATCAACGCACCACGAAACGTGCTCACATGGTTGATCAATACAAAGCTGGTGAAGGCTGGCAACGCGGCAATGACGATGTTTCACCAGACGAAGACGGCCGAAGCGGCGTGTCGCAGAATAGCGCGCGACGTTTCGGGCAATTTGCATGCTTGCGTTATAGATGGCGCCCCTCGTCGACAGGAACGACGATGCCGGTCGAACTGGTGAGATGAACGATACAGGCGATAACTGCTCGCGCAACATCATCCGGGGCAGTGATCCTCGCAAGAGGCAGCCTTTCCGCAACCTTCTGCAGCTGGTCTCGGGACCGATTGGGAACGAAATCCGTGTCCACGCCGGCAGGTGAAACGGAAAAGACGCGAATCTTGGGCGCCAGAACCTTGGCAAGCGCAATGGTGAGCGCATCCAGGCCGCCCTTGGCGGCCAGGTATGCGAGACTGCTTCCCACCCCCGTCCGCGCCGCAATGGAAGAGATGTTGACGATCGTCGCGCTGTCGGCCTGTTCCAACAAGGGTCGAAATGCGCGGATCATGGCAAATGGGCCTCTCAGATTTACCGTCAACGCTCGATCGAAGATATCATCCGTCAACGCGTCGAAATCGTTTGCCGCAACGGGTGTGGTGGCGCCTCCGCAATTCACCAGGGCATCGAGGCTACCGAATTTCTCGCCGACGGCGGCGGCGGCCTCGGTGACCGAGGCCGGATCGTCGATCGCGATGCGAATTGCAGCATGACCGCTGCCCTGGAGGCCGTTCACGACCTCCTCCGCCATCTCGCGTCGGCTGTTGTAGCCGACGATGACGGTGCTGCCCATGCTGGCGAGACGTGCCGCTGTCGCCCGACCGATCCCGCTGTTTCCACCGGTGACGAGCGCGACTTTCGGAATTTTCAGTTCCGGGATTTCGATGGCAGTCATTTCCCCTCCCGGCAAGACCTCTGCGGTTCCTGCCCATTATCGAAAGCTTGATGAAAATGCGTATCCATCCAGCCATCCCCCGCTGGTCGAACCCGATCAAGCAGGGACGTCGCTAATCTGCCCGGTCGACGCCCCCACGAAAAGCCCCTCGCCCCAAAGCGGCCGGTGTCGGGATCGCGATCCACAACGGTTTCGCCGGGGTTTCGCCGGCGGCAGCCAATTAGTCGCAATAGTCCTTCAGCGCCGCGGTGGCCGCCGATCGGATAAAGCCATGGTCGCTCGACACCAACATGGCGCTGGCGCCGAGCTCCTTGGCAAAGGTCAGATCTGCCTTACCATTCGGCAACAGCATCAGGGGAACGCCGGCCTCCCGAGCGGCCGCGGCCACCGTGGTGGCGATTTCGGCCACCTTGGCGCCGGCATCAGGATCGTCGCCGAATGATGCGGTAAGATCGCCTCGTCCCACGAACAATGCGTCAATGCCGTCGACCCTGGCAATATCGCCTGCATGTTCGACTGCTTCGGCATCCTCGATCATCGCAATGCATGTCACCCGTCGATCCTGCATCGCCATATGCTGCACACCGCCAACCACGCCCCAACCGCTGGCGCGCGTGAGCCCCGCAAACCCGCGGCTGCCGCCTCTATACCGGCAGGCTCTGGCAATCGCCTGAGCCTTCTCGACCGTCGTCACATGCGGGACCATGATGCCGGAGGCACCGCAATCCAGTGCGGAGAGGATATTCGCGTCGCTGAAGTCGCCGACGCGCACGATCGGCGCGATATTCGATGCCCTCGCCGCAAAGATCATCATATCCGTAATGGTGCGATCAAGCGGCGCATGCTCCTGATCGATGACCACGAAGTCGTAGCCAACCGCCCCCAGGATCTCGACCACCTGGGTGGTCGGAAGCTTGAGGAACGTGCCGATCATCCGATCTCGCGCCAGCAAACGATCGCGGAAGGAACTGAAGTGAGGACGTTGGTTGGTCATTGAGCCTGCCTTTCGATAGCTGCTGCCTATACGCTGCGGACGCAACTACGAAGCCAATAGCCGTACCGTTTCTCGCTGCGGAACGCCGGCTGCGGCCGCCTGTACGTTTCTAGGCGCGAAACGGCCGGCGATAAGAATTGTGATCGGCGGCTTCCGGTGCGAGCGAATACGCGAACCCTCATGGTCGATAGACGACCGCACTCAGCAAGGAAGGCGACGCTTGGCCGATCCCACAATCATCACCTGTGCCGTTACCGGCAATATAACGAGCCCTTCGCAGACGCCCTACCTGCCGATCACGCCGGAACAAATCGCCAATGCCTGCCTGGAGGCGACCCGCGCCGGCGCGGCCATCGTCCATATCCATGTCAGGCATCCCGACGGCCGACCGAGCATGGAGCTTTCCCACTACCGGGAGGTCGTCGAGCGCCTTCGGGCGGCCGACGATGACGTCATCATCAACCTCACCACGGGTCCTGGCGGTCGCTTCATCCCGAGCGAAGACGACCCGAAGACTGCCGCGCCGGGGACGACCCTGCTGCGGCCGGAACTTCGCGTCGAACATATCGCCGCATTGCGACCGGAGATCTGCAGCCTCGACTTCAACACGATGTATTCCGGGACATCGGTGGTCATCAACACGCCGCGCAATCTGGCGATCATGGCCGATATCATTCAAAATGCCGGCGTCCTCCCCGAACTCGAAGTGTTCGATACAGGGGACATACAGCTTGCCAATCATTTCCTGCAGGAGGGGCGGCTCGATGGCCCGGCGCTTTTCCAGATCGTGCTCGGCGTTCGTTACGGCGCCATCGCCACACCGGAAACCCTTCTTTATATGAAATCGCTTCTCCCGACGGGATCGCATTGGGCCGCTTTCGGCGTGGGGCGCTTCGAGTTCCCGATGCTGGCGCAGGCGTGGCTGGCGGGTGGACATGTCCGCGTCGGCCTGGAGGACAACATCTATCTCGAAAAAGGCGTGCTGGCCGAGAGCAACACGGTCCTTGTCCAAAAGGCCGTGCGAATCGTGAAGGAACTCGGAGGCACGATCGCCACGGTCGGTGAGACGCGCGAGATCCTGAAGCTGAAAAAACAGCTTCCAATGGCGATCTGAAACACATCCAAAGCAAGGGAGATAAAGATGTACGTCCAAAGCGACCCGCGGTCGAGCCTGCAGGGCAGTGCCGCGCAGAAGGATGCCGTGGCGCGTACCAGCTACTTCGGCTCTCAGACCGGCCTTTTCTATCGGGAAGACCCACAGGTCAGCGATGCCAACGGCGACACCTGGATCAGTCGCGGGCAGAACTTCGTCGTCGTCTATAGCAACGGCAAGGAAGGCGGCACCTTTTCAAGAGAAACCCAGCCTGACGAATATGCGTTGATCATCCCGGACAGGGAGACCTCGGTCGAGATTACGACGGCAGAAGGAAGCACGATCGTTCCGGGTTATTCCGTGGCCTTTGTGCCGCCTGGGGCAAGCTCGATCCGACTGCTGACCTCCGGCACGATCGTCCGGTTATTCACTCCGAAGTCGGAGGACCTGGCAAAGGCGGCATCCAACGCCGATGCCTTTAACGGGCCGCACCCCAACGTGCCGCCGTTCGAAGCCTGGCCCGAACCGCCCGGCGGACTCAAGTTGAAGTGGTATACCCTGGACGTGCCCGAAGATCCGTCGCGGTTCGGGCGGATCTATCGCTGCACGACCTTCATGATCAACTATCTTACCCCGCGGATCGGTCCCCGCGAGCGCGACAAGGTCTCGCCCCATCATCACGATGATTTCGAACAATGCTCTCTGGCGCTCAGCGGCAGCTTTACCCATCATCTACGTTGGCCGTGGGCGACCAACATGAATATCTGGCGCGAAGACGAACATCTCTACTGCGAGTCGCCTTCGATCTGCGTCATCCCGCCACCCGCCATCCACACGACGACGGCGGAATCTGCCGGCGTCAATCAGCTGGTGGATATCTTTGCACCGCCGCGCGCGGATTTCTCGGCAAAGCCGGGCTGGGTTCTGAACGAAGACGATTATCCGCTGCCCGAAAGCTGAAGATTGGTCGGGCGGCGGCATCCACTGCCGCCCGACCAATCTCTGGAGCATCATGATCCTGCGCGGGGCACAGGAATGGTCTCGGCAAGCGCCGGATCGACCACCAGCACAACCTTGCCGATCTGCCGGTTTTCGTCGAGGATGGTATGGGCGGCCTGAACCTGCGAGAACGGGACGATCTCGTGGATACGGGTCACGATAAGCCCGCTCTCGAGCAACGGCCAGACCTGATCGACCAATTCCCTGGCGATTTTCCCCTTGTAGGAAGCGGGCCTTGGCCGCAGCGTCGAACCGGTGATCGTCAGCCTTCGACGCACAAGCGCACGAATGTCCACCTCCGCGGTCGGCCCCTGATGGCTTGCGATGAAAACCAGGCGGCCGTCGTTTTTCAGCAGGTTCAGCTGGCGTTGCGTGTCAGGTCCGGCCTGACCATCGAGGATCACATCGACCCCCTCGCCTCCTGTCAACGCACGGATTTCCTCGTCCCACCGGCCGCGGTAATCCAATGCCGCCCGCGCACCGAGAGCGCTGCAGACGGCTCGTTTCTCGTCGCTGCCGGCCGTGGCGAAAAGCGTGGCATTGCGCAGGTGTCGAGCAATCTGGATGCCAGCCATTCCCACTCCGCTCGTCCCGCCGTGGACCAGCAGCGTCTCCCCGTTCCCGAGCCGGGCAAGCCATATCAAGTTGTTCCAGGCGGTAAAAAAGGCCTCCGGCAGCGATGCCGCATCGACAAAGCTGAAACCACGCGGAATCGGCATGCACTGGACCGCCGGAGCGACGCAGTATTGCGCATAGCCTCCGCCGTTGACCAGTGCGCAGACCGCGTCTCCAATCTGGAGCGCATCAACGCCGTCGCCCACGTCTTCGACCATGCCGGCGACGTCAAGGCCGATGATCGGGGAGGCTTCCGGCGGGGCTGGATAAAGCCCTCGCCGCTGCTGCACGTCGGGCCGATTAACCCCGGCGGCGAAGACCCGTATCAGAACCTCCCCCGGCTTTGGCCGCGGACGCGGCTGTTCAGCGATCTGAAGAACTTCCGGCCCGCCGGTCTTCTCGATCAGGACAGCCTGCATGGTTTCGACCGCGGCACCCACGTTCAGCCGGTCAATCCAAGCAGGCGGGCGGGATTGTCTGCGACCATGGTCCGCACCTCCGCCTCGCTGAAACCGAGCGCCAGGCAAAGCTTGATGGCCTGACGCATGCCTTCCACCGGCGTCGGATTGTCCACCTGCCCGAGGTCGGACCCGATCGAGGAGTGTTCGACGCCGGCCGCAAGAATATGCTCCCTGAACTCCTCGGGCGTGTAGGTGTTGAAACGGGAATCCACATAAAGCCCGGCGGACTGCTCGATCAATGCGCCGAGCTTGGCCAGGTCGCGGACGTCTTCATACGTAAAATGCAGGCCGTACATGGGATGGTTGACGAGCAACCGCTTGACGCCGCGTGACCGCGCCTCGTCGAAGAGCTTCCAGATTTCCCATACATGCAGGTGGCCCGACGAGAGGATCACATCGAACTCGGCGATGAGGTCGAGAATCTGCTTCACCTCGTCGAGGATTTTTCCATAGGGGTCGACAACCGTAAGCGCCGGAGAGGGCCGGAGCTCGACATTGGTTGCCAACCGCGTCTTGCGATGCGCGCTGCGGATATGGTTGCCCGCCTGCGCCGTCGGCATCCAGATCAGCTTGGCACCCATCTTCAACTGGGCGTCGACGACGAACGGGTTCAGTCCTCCCGTCGAATTGTTGAGAACCAGGCCACTGAACATCGACAGCCCGCGGTCTCCGAACAAACGCTCCATCATCGGAATGACGGGCGCCACCGAATAGTGGTGATCCTTGAACAACAAAGCGCGCATCCCGGCCGCCGCCGCCTCGTCGGCTGCCTCCATGTGGTCGAGCTTCCGCGGCATGGTCGACGGGCCGGAATGGACGTGAAGGTCGATTGCACCCTTCAACAGACCATTGGCCACGCCGTCGTCTATGCCCGCGATAAGCTGCCGGACTTGTTCCCTATTGCGGTTTGCATCGTCTGCCGAAGCCATGATCTTCCCCTGTAATCAACTAGGCTCTGGTAAAGCGTGACCCCGGGAAACGACAACTTGTCTTGGCTGTCGTTCCGCGTTACGAAACGGTCGCCAAGATGCTACGGGAGGAGGATCCATGGGCATTCGAGCTGTCGAACGCGCGATGACCGTTCTGCAGGAACTCAACCTGCAGCCCATCAACACGATCGCGCAACTGCACGCCCGGACGAAACTCCCCAAGCCCACTCTCGTGCGTATCCTGCGCACTCTCGAAGATGCGGGATATGTCGAGAACGATCCCCGGCAGGGCGGCTACCATGTCAGCGCGCTGGTAACCTCCTTAAGTTCCGGTTTTCACAAGGATCCTCTGGTCGTGGAAGCCGGGCGCGCATGGGCGATCGCAATGACCCGGCAGCACAAGTGGCCGGTGGCGATTGCGTTGCCGGACTATGACAGGATGGTGGTACGTTTCAGCACCGTGCCGGACAGTTTCATTTCGCCGTTCCACAGCACGGTCAACAAGCGGTTGAACCTTCTCACCCGCGGCCTCGGCCTTGCCTATCTGGCTTTTCTGGACAAGGAAGAATTCGAACTGATCATCGGTGTCCTGAAGCGCTCGGACGATCCGGAGAACGCCCTTAGCCATCATCCCGACGAGCTGAAGAGGCTCGTGGGAAGGGTGCACGAAAATGGATATGCCGTCAGGTCATCGCTGGTGGAGCCGAAAAACTCCAACACGATTGCCGTACCCATCATCGGTCAAGGCGATCGGGTGCTGGCGAGCATCGGTTTGACCTACTTCAAATCGGCATTCAAGTCGGAGCAGGAAGCTTGCGAGCGGTATGCCCCCATCCTGAAATCCGCGGCAAAAGCAATTTCGGAGGATCTGGATCGCCTCTCGAACCAACTTGCAGTCTGATTGCTTCGATCTTTCGCTCTGCTCTTAAACGCGGCATCGCAATCAGCCGCCCCGAACCGATCCGCGCCAAACCAGTTCGGCGTGCATCTTCTGAGAGTTGCCAAGTTCCGCGGGCAGGCGGTCAAGCCAGGCTACGGCTTCGGTCGCTATTCGATCGATCGGCTGGGCAAATGTGGTGAGGTTGTAGGAAGACCAGGACGACTGCTCGATGTCGTCGAAGCCGATGACGCAGACATCCGAGGGGATGACGAGGTTGAACTGGTGGCGGGCCGCATCCATCAGCCCACAGGCCAGCAGGTCGTTGACGCAGAAGATCGCATCCGGCCGCTTTTCGCGGGTGAGAAGCCGCTGCGCCAGCACAGCGCCGCTCTGGTAGGTCGTCGGGCCGAAACGCTCCACCGTAACCTCGAACCCATGTTCGCGGCCGGCGGCGCAGAACCCCTCCTCGCGCGCCATCAGGCTTGGTGTCATCGCCTCTGAATTGGCAAAGGCGAAACTGCGACAACCGGCGCGTAACAGCGCGATGAAGGCGCGTCGCGCCGCCTGCCGGTCATTGAGGTTGATCATCAGCGCGCCCTCCCGATCCTCGTCACGGTTGATGAGCACGAGGCGCTGGCCGCTCTTCAGGCAGAGGTCGGTGATCGATTTGTCGGGCATCCCGGAGAGAATGATTGAGGCATCGGCGCGATAACTAATCGCCTGCCGCAATGCCTGATCGACGCTATCGTCCGAACGGTCGGTATTGATCAGCATGGCGATCTTCGACGTGACCTGAAGCTGCTGGGTCAGCGCGCGGACGAGCCTGGCGCGATAGGGCGTGTCCATTTCCGACACGATCAGGCAGACGATACCGCTTTCATTGCGCATCAGCCCGCGCGCGAGGTGGTTGACGTGATAACCAAGTTCTTCGGCGGCCTCCGTAACGCGGCGGCGCGTCTCGTCCGACACGCTGGCGCCGGGCGTAAAGGTGCGCGACACAGCGGACCGGGACACCCCTGCCCGATCGGCGACCTCCTTGGCGCTGACGAAAATCTTGCGGCTCATCGCCACCCCTCCCTTGCCCATCTCATGCCTATTTTTGCAAACGAGTGCAACAAATATATGATGGGGGCAACCAATGCTGCTGGAATTCTTCAGCGATAGGTTATTGACAAGCGATGCAAGTACGTGGAACCATTGCACACGCTTGCAAAGCGGGTGATGTGGAGGCGTCACCAAATCTGGGAGGATAAATCATGCGCCTTGCTCTTATGGCTGCGACTGCGCTCGCGGCTGGCCTTATGACGAATGCCACGGCATCCCGTGCGGCTGAAGAACTCAATCTCATCTGTTCCGCGGATGTCGTCATCTGCGAAATGATGCAGCAGATGTTCCAGAAAGAAACCGGCATCCAGGTGAACATGGTCCGCCTGTCGTCCGGCGAAACCTATGCCAAGATACGCGCCGAAGCGCGCAACCCGAAAACCGATATCTGGTGGGCCGGCACGGGCGACCCGCATCTGCAGGCGGCCGCCGAGGGACTGACCCAGGAGTACAAATCGCCGCTGCTCGGAGAGCTCAACGACTGGGCGAAAAAGCAGGCGGAGGCCTCGGGCTTCCGCACGGTCGGCGTTTACGCCGGCGCGCTCGGCTGGGGCTACAATACCGACCGCTTCAAGCAGAAGAACTACAAAGAGCCGAAGTGCTGGGCCGACCTGCTGGATCCTTCCTTCAAGGGTGAGATCCAGATGGCAAATCCGAATTCGTCCGGCACCGCCTATACCGCGCTGGCGACGCTCGTACAGATCATGGGCGAGGACAAGGCCTATGACTACCTGAAGAAGCTTAACGCCAACATCTCGCAATACACCAAGTCCGGCTCGGCTCCGGTCAAGGCCGCGGGCCGCGGCGAAACCGCGATCGGTATCGTTTTCATGCACGATGCCGTGGCTGTGGCCGTGGAAGGCTTCCCCGTAAAGTCGGTCGCGCCATGCGAAGGCACCGGCTACGAAATCGGCTCCATGTCGATCGTCAAGGGCGCCCGCAACATGGAAAACGCCAAGAAGTGGTACGACTGGGCGCTGAAGGCCGATGTGCAGTCGCATATGAAGGAAGCCAAGTCGTTCCAGCTGCCGTCGAATTCCAAGGCAGAAGTCCCGAAGGAATCGCCGAAGTTCTCCGACATCAAGCTGATCGACTATGACTTCACCAAATACGGCGATCCGAACACCCGCAAGAAGCTCCTGGAGCGCTGGGACAAGGAAATCGGCGCGAACGCCAACTGACGTCAATCGTTCCGCCGCGCCAGGGCTCGTCCCGGTGCGGCGGACCTGTTCTCCTGTTAAGCAAGGTCACTGTCGGCCATGGACAATCGCAACCGCAGACTGGACATCGTGCTGGCCATTGCCATCGCGGCCACGATTGTCCTGCCATGGTACCGGATCGAGAAGGGGTTCTTTTCCTTCTCGTGGCTGCCTGACTTTCCCCGCACGGATGCGGTCGCGCCGGGCATTCTGCAGATGACCATCTACGGCCGCTGGTGGTTGCTGGCCGTGCTTTTCGCCCTCGCCGTGGCGCTCGTCGCACGTTTCGTTGCCGATCCCATGGGGCGCGGCGCAATTCTCGCCTGGGCCGGCGGATTCGGCGTGCTGTTTCTCTCCTTGCAGGGCCTTGCGATCGGCGCCACCGGATGGACCTGGACCATAAGCGAAACGTTGTTCGGCCAGATTGTGGGTGGCCAGTCCTCAATGGGCGCCGGTGCGGTTCTTGCTTCGATTTCCTTCGTGCTGATCTTCTCCTTCGGCCTTGCGGAACGCGGCGCCATGCGTGGCGATGCATTCGTCGTTTCGACCATTTCCATGCTTGTCTTCCTCGTCGCCGTCTTCGTCTTCTACCCGATCGGCAGCATGTTCATCGGCGCTTTCCAGGATTTCAACGGTTCGGCGAACTTCGACGGCTTCAGCCGCAATATCGCGGACTCGTCGATCTGGAGCCTCGATTGCCTGATTGGCGGGGCACGCTGCGGGATTGCCTGGCGTACGCTGTTTCTGGCGATCCTGACCGCGGCCGGCTCGACCACCCTCGGGCTCGCCTTTGCGCTGGTTGCGACGCGTACCCGCTTTCCGTTCAAGAAAGGCTTGCGGCTCCTGACCGTATTGCCGATCATCACGCCGCCCTTCGTGATCGGCCTCGCACTCACCCTGCTCTTCGGGCGCGCCGGCGTGGTCACTCAGGAGCTTTCGTCGCTCCTCGGCGTCGAACCGAGCCGCTGGCTCTATGGGCTTACCGGCATCTGGATCGCCCAGGTCCTCTCCTTCACGCCGATCTCCTTCCTGGTGCTGATTGGCGTCGTCGAGGGTGTCAGCCCGTCGATGGAGGAAGCCTCGCAGACCTTGCGTGCCAACCGCTGGCGCACCTTCTGGCGGGTCTCGCTGCCGCTGATGAAGCCGGGCCTCGCCAATGCATTCCTGATCGGTTTCATCGAAAGCATGGCCGATTTCGGCAACCCGCTGGTCCTCGGCGGCAGCCACGGCGTGCTTTCGACCGAAATCTTTTTCGCTGTCGTCGGCTCGCAGAACGATCCGTCCCGCGCCGCCGTGCTTGCCATGATCCTGCTCTGCTTCACGCTGTCGGCTTTCCTTGCCCAACGTGTCTGGCTTTCCGGCAAGAATTTCGCGACCGTCACCGGCAAGGGCGATAGCGGCTCGCACATTGCGCTACCCCGCGGCCTTTCCATCGGCGTCCATGCGATCGTCATTCCGTGGATGATCTTCACGCTGGTCGTCTACGGCATGATCATCTTCGGCGGCTTCGTGAAGACCTGGGGTCTCGACAACACGCTGACGCTCGCCCACTACACCAAGGCCTTCTCCGTCACCATGCGCGACGGATCGATTGCCTGGACGGGCGTCGCCTGGAATTCGTTCTGGACGACGATGGAAATCGCTCTCATCTCGGCTCCGCTCACCGCCGCCGTGGGACTTGCGACTGCCTACGTCATCGTCCGGCAGAAATTCGCCGGCCGTGAATTGTTCGAATTCGCGCTGATGATGAGTTTTGCCATTCCCGGCACGGTTATCGGCATCAGCTACATCATGGCGTTCAACCTGCCGCCGCTCGAAATGACCGGCACGGCGCTGGTTCTCGTGGCCTGCTTCGTGTTCCGCAACATGCCGGTCGGCGTGCGCGGCGGCATCGCTGCCATGAGCCAGCTGGACAAGAGCCTGGACGAGGCCTCGATGACGTTGGGCGCCAACAGCTTTCGTACCATTCGCAAGGTCATCCTGCCGCTCTTGCGGCCGGCTATCACCGCGGCACTGGTTTATTCTTTCGTGCGCGCCATCACCTCGATCAGCGCCGTCGTCTTCCTCGTCAGCGCCCAATACAACATGGCGACGTCCTATATCGTCGGCCTGGTCGAGAACGGCGAATATGGTGTGGCGATCGCCTATTCCTCGATGCTGATCGTGGTGATGATCGGCGTCATCGCCGGCTTCCAGCTGATCGTCGGCGAACGGCGGCTGAGGCGCGAAAACCGCGTCGCCGGCATTGCCAGCCAAACAATCCCCGCCTTTTCCGAGGAGAAAGCCGCATGATGCAAAGTCCTGGTTCGGTCGTCTTTCAAAATGTCCGCAAGACCTTCGGCGCTTTTACCGCCATCCACGACCTGTCGCTGACCGTCGAGCCCGGCACGCTGGTGACGTTGCTCGGACCTTCCGGTTGCGGCAAGACGACGACGTTGCGCATGCTGGCGGGCCTCGAACATCCGACCTCCGGTCGCATCCTGATCGGCGGCAAGGACGTGACCATGTTGCCGGCCAACGAGCGCGACGTCTCCATGGTCTTCCAGTCCTATGCCCTGTTTCCGCATATGACCTCGCTCGACAACGTCGCCTACGGGCTGGAATCCTCCGGGTTGAACAAGAAGGAAGCACGCCAGAAGGCCGAGCACGGGCTCGAGCTCGTCGGCCTTGCCGGCATGGGTCGCCGCCTCCCGGCCGAGCTCTCCGGCGGCCAGCAACAGCGCGTCGCCGTTGCCCGCGCGCTGGTGCTCGAACCGCAGGTGTTATTGCTCGACGAGCCGCTGTCCAATCTCGACGCTCGCCTTCGCCGGCGCGTCCGCACGGAAATCCGCGAGCTGCAGCAGCGGCTGCAGTTCACCGCCGTCTACGTGACCCACGATCAGGACGAGGCGCTGGCCGTCTCCGACAAGATCATCGTCATGAAAGACGGAGAAATTGCCCAGGCCGGCAGCCCGCGCGAACTTTACGAAGCACCGGCTTCGACCTTCATCGCCGACTTCATTGGCGAGGCGAATGTCCTGCCGTGCGAGATCATCGACATTTCGGGCGCGCACGCGACGGTCAGCATCGAGGGCTTGCGGCATGTCGTGCCGGCGCGCGGCGCAAAGACAGGTCGCGGCAAGCTCGCCGTGCGACCGAGCGCGATCACCCTGGAGCCGGCCGAGAGCGCTGCCTTTTCCGGGCGGATCAGCCATGCGGCCTATCTCGGTGATCATATCGAATACGAGGCGGAAACGAGCGGCGGGACGTTGTTCATCGTCGACCCGTCGGTCGACCGTCCCCTTGCCCCCGGGACTCAAGTCGCGATCGGCTTGAAGAACCGGGGGATCGCCATCATCGCGGAATGACGACAAGGATATTGTCATGAATATACATGAACGGGAAATCAGGGACCGACACGCGTTGGCCGAAGAGATCGCATTGGCGGCCGGCAAGGTCGCCTTCGACTATTTCAGCAAGCGCGAGACCCTGGTCATCGAAACCAAGGGCGATCCCCAGGATGTCGTCTCGATCGCCGACCGGGAAGTCGAGAACCTCATTCGCGATCGCGTTTCCCAAAACTTCGCCGAAGACGGATTTCTGGGGGAGGAATATGGTCTGGTCGGGGGAAGCTCCGGCTATACCTGGGTAGTCGATCCGATCGACGGCACAAGCCCCTTCGTCAGCGGCATGCCGAACTGGTGCGTCTCGATCGCCGTGGTTCACGACAAGGTGCCGGTGGTGGGCGTGATCTACGTGCCCTGTCACAACGAACTCTATTCTGCCTCTACCGGACAGGGCGCCACGCTCAATGGCAAGCCGCTGTCGCTCGATCCGAAAAAGACCGTCCGCAACGCGCTGACAGGGATCGGCGCCAACCATCACGTCACCCCCGCTTCGGTTGCCAAGATCGTCTCCGACCTGCTTGACGCCGGCGGCAACTTTGTGCGGCTCGGCTCCGGCGCGCTGATGCTCGCCTATGTCGCCGCTGGTCGTCTCGTCGGTTATTACGAGCCCTACATGCACGCCTGGGACTGCCTCGGCGGCTACTGCATCGTCAAGGAAGCGGGCGGCTGGCACCTGCCGTTTCCGGTCGAGGGCGAACGGCTGACCAAGGGCGCTCCGGTTCTTGCAGCCGGTCCCGGCGCAATCGAAGACCTGCAACGGATCGCCGGCATCGGCGCGCGAGACATTGCCGCCGCGTAGCCGCACATTCTTGACTGACGCCGATAACGAGGTCGTCGAATCAAATTCCGATTCGAGTGCCTTCGGCCGCCCGGCCGGTCGGTGCGAAAGCAACGGCAAGCCGGCGTTCCAATGACCACCAGCTTTGCAAGATCGGCATCCCTTCATCCACAATCGTGTTGTCGGTCTTCGTGGTGCCGACGGGCGGCGGCTACCTATAGGCGAATAAGCGGGAAAACATCTATTCCGCGAATCGACGAATTGTCCTAACCAAGGCGGGATTTTTGAAGAGGCACTATAACAAGCAGATTGCTTCACCGATGCGACACTAGAGATCAGTCCGATCAACCGTCGAACGACATAGTTGAAAGCCGCCATTATGCCCGCTCTCATTTTGCCGAACCGCCCGCTCTCAATCGCCCGCAACGTTATCTCGACACCTGGAGCTTACTTCTGGTTGGCCCCCATCATTCTCGCACTGGCTGTTTTCCTGGTCCTCTGGCAAGCGCCGGGGGTCCTGCGCGATTTCCAGATCAGCCGGAACCCCTTGGTGATGGACGATGGGGATGTGCAAAACGGGCGATGCACGACCCGCAGGGCCATCTTCACCGATTGCGAGGCGCGGCTCGTCTACAGCTACAACGGACGAAACTACAGCTCTGATGTGGAGATCATGTTCGTAGACTTTCATATGGGAGACTACGAGACGGATCTTGTGATCTCCATCGATCACCCGGAACTGGCGACCATGAGCCTTGGCCTGGACAAGCTCTGGAATCGGATCATCACCCTTGGCCTGTTCACCGCGCTGGTCGGCGGCATGAGCCTGGGAATGCTGTTTCTGGCTCTGCGGATCTGGCATGTCAAACGTCAGCTGCGACGGCCAGCGCTCCTAAAGCCTGTGCCGGTCGAAATCACCGCTTTCGACCGGAAGCGAAACCTCCTCAATATCACCTACAATGACAAGCTCGCCGGCGATAAGACGGGGCGCTCGGTCTACACGCGGATGAGGGACGGCGAAGAGCCGCTGATCGTCGGCGAAGCGAATGGAAAGGCCGTTGGGCTGGCCGTCAGGCACGGTAATACCGCCTTGCCGGTACTTCTGGATGATCGTCTGCAGCGTATCGGGCTGACCGGAGACGAGCGTGACGCTGCGCTTGCCCCATTCGCGCAGTTTAACGGCGGCCAGAGCAGATCGGTGTTGCTCGACGAGGCAAAAAACACCATTTCAGTCGGGAAGCGGCTGCAAATGTTTTTCGGCACGCTGCTGGTGATCGTGGTCGGCGTGTTCGGTTTCTGGCTTTGGTATGTGACCAGTTCGAGCACGCAGTTTCAAAGCCCGGGGATGGACATCAACAACCTGATGCCGGCGCCGTTGAACGAATGGGGATGCGGCCAGCTGAAGAAACGGTTCGGCCATGATCGAGCGCCGTTTGGCTGCGTCGCAAGCGATTATACAAGCTGGAAATAGCAGCCTGGCCGGCGAACGTCTGCTCAGGCAGCATCTTTTGCACACTTAAACCTGGCAATGGCTGCCAGTTATTCCAGTCTGCCGCCCAAGTGGGCATTCGTCTCAGTCCCGTCCGGCTCCATACGGAGCCGGTTAGATTGCCGGCATGGAAGTCCGAGCTCTGTTGCAAGACGGGCTGAGCCCGAAGAACCGCTGAGCTCGGCAGCTTCGATCAACGACGTGCCACATGAGTGGCCGTCGAAGTCGCTATTTCATCGCCTCGAGCAAGGCCACAATATAACCGTAGCAAAAAGCAAAGGCTACGCCCGTGGGGTCGCGGCCGCTTATCGTGGGAACGTGATCCGGCATGATCATGTAGCGATAGCCGACCTCTTTATAAACTTTGAGAGAGCGCACCATGTCCATGTCGCCCTCGTCCGGAAAGGTCTCCATGAAGGAGAGCTTTCCGCCCGCGATGTTACGGAAGTGGACATTGAAGATCTTGCCGCGTGTCCCGAACCAACGAATGATATCGTCGATTTCCTGCCCGGGATTGTCGAGCATTTCGCCGATCGAGCCCTGGCAAAAATTGAGACCGTGATAGGGGCTCTCGCGCATCAGCACGAACTTTTTCAAACCCTCGACAGTGCCGAGCACACGAGTAACGCCCTTGTAACCGGGCGGGGTGTAAGGATCATGCGGATGGCAGGCAAGCCGCACCTTGTTGCTCTCTGCAACGGGCACCACGCGTTCCAGAAAATAGTCGATCCGCTCCCAGTTTTCGTCCTCGGACAGCACGCCCGCCAGGCCTGGCTCGGCCTGCTGGTCGGCCTTGTCCCATCGAAATGCTTCGTTGAGCGACCCGCCTCGCCCTGATTCCATCTGGGTACGTGGGATGCCGATCAGGTTGAGATTGTATTTCACCGACGGGATTCCGGCCTTCGCCGTTTCCTCGATCAACCTGCACACGGCGTCGATCTGCCGGTCGCGATCAGGGCCCTTGAGGAGGATATCCGGATAGGACGCCTTCTCGATGGGCTGCGAGGGAAGCGGAAGCTGGATCATGTCGAGGATCAGCCCGAAGCTTTCGATCTTGTCGCGATGACGCTCGAGATCTTCCAGCTTCCAGCTCGAAGGCGCGCCGGGCGGGTCTGCGCAGATGTGTTTCAACCCCAATTGAGCGAAAACACGGTAGTCGTCATCATCTCTCGCGCCAACTTGTGTGCCAACATACATTTTAACGTCCTCCCGAGCCTCTCACATATCATACGACCTATTATGATTTTTATCGACTGTCGAGCATCTTCGTGCGGTCCGGCGTTCAGACGGGCGGACGGACATATTACGGGGCCACTTCCCGCCACCGGCAGATAGTCTTTCAGGCTTTTCGCCAGAGATCGCGTGATAACGCGCATTATCAAACGGTTATCCTTGGATAGCTTGCCCTGAAGATCTTCGGGGAGGCTCGCCGAAGGTCCGGAAGTCAGCCTGATGGGCTATTTCGGCAATGCTTGCCATCCCCCATAAAGTCCGCTAAGTCATCATACAACGCTTAAAACAAGCGGCGATGCCCTTGGTCAGCTCTGGGAGGAGTTACAATGAAATATCTTTGCACTCGATTGCTCGTCGGCGCCGCTTTCGCTGTCATGTCGTTCGGCACGCCAGCAGCTTTTGCCGAGACGCCGGCCAATCAGCTTGTTATTGCGACTTCGCTTGCCCAGGTTCTCTCGCTGGATCCGCATCAGGCGACGGAAGCCAAAGCCAACGAGATCATGGCAAACCTCTACGATCGCCTGGTTTCCACCGACGGTTCGGGAAAGATTTCCCCGCAGCTCGCCGAAAAATGGGAGATCGACGACAAGGGCATCACGTTCCATCTGCGCAAGGCGGAATTCGCCTCGGGCAACCCGGTCACCTCCGCGGACGTGGTCTACTCGATTACCCGCCTCCTGAAACTCGACCAGGCCGCCGCCGCCAATCTCAAGCGCGTCGGCTACAACGGCGGCAATGTCGAAAAGCTGGTAACGGCGCCGGACGAGAAGACCGTCCGCATTGACCTTTCCGGCGAGGTCACCTCCGAGCTCCTGCTCTATCGCCTGGCAATGGTCATCGCGAGCGTTGTCGACAGCAAGGAACTGAAGAGCCACGTCGTCAACGACGACTGGGGTAATGCATGGTTGCGCACCAATTCGGCAGGCTCGGGCCCTTTCACGCTGAACAAGTGGACGCCGAACGAGATCGTCATCCTCGATGCGAACAAGAATTACGTCGCAGGGCCGCCCAAGATGCGCCGCGTCATCGTGCGCCATGTGCCTGAGAGCCAGGTCGAGCGGCTGATGCTCGAGCGTGGCGATATCGACATCGCAAGTGCGCTGACCGCGACCGACCTTGCAACCTTCACCGGCAAGCAGGGTTATGAAATCCAGCGCGTCCCAACAGGGGGCTTTTACGTCCTGTCGATGAACGCCAGCAAGGAGCCGCTTTCCAACCCCAAGGTCCGCGAAGCGATTGCCTACGGCATCGACTACAAGGGCATGGAAAAGGCCATCATGGGGCCGTACGGCCGGGCACGCACGGTTCCCGTTCCGGAAAACTTCGAATTTGCCATTCCGAGCCCGGATTGGAAGCTGGACGTGGCAAAGGCAAAGGCGCTGTTGGCCGAAGCCGGATACAAGGACGGCTTCACGGTGAACCTGAAGACGATTGCCCAGACGCCGCGCATCGATCTTGCGACCGCTATCCAGGCGTCGCTCGGCCAGATCGGCGTCAAGGTCAATATCATGCAGGGCAATGGTGCGGATATCATCGCCGCGCACCGGGCGCGAGATTTCGATCTGCTGATCCCGCAGACGGGTGCCTATATGCCGAACGTCCTGGGCGCGATGGAGCAATTCTCCAGCAATCCGGATAATTCGCTGAAGGCCAACAATGCCGGCAACTTCGTATGGCGCTCCGGCTGGGACATTCCCGAACTGACGGCCATCACCGCCAAGGCTGCGCTGGAACCGGATGCGAAGAAGCGCGGCGCCCTTTACGTTCAGATGCAGGAAATGTTCGTTGCCCAGAAGCCTGCTGTTCTGCCGCTCTTCGAACGATATGAGCCGATCGTTCTGACGAGCCGCGTGCAGGGTTATGTCGGGCATCCGAGCCAGACGACACGTCTCGAAGGCGTCGCGAAGACCGATAAGTAACTTAGCGTCAGATCAGGCAGCCGATCATGAAGGAACTTTCGTTAGCCGAGCTGGGACGACGACTTATCCATCTGATCGTCAGCCTGTTCATCCTGTTGTGCGTCACCTTCGTGATCGGTCGCGTCATGCCGACCGATCCGGTCGGGGCCATTGTCGGCGAACTCGCCGATCCGAAAGCCTACGAGGCCATGCGCGTTAGGCTTGGCCTCGATCTGCCGCTCTATCAGCAATTCTTCGTCTATGTCTGGGGACTGCTGCACGGCGATATGGGCACAGCCATCCTGACCGGCAACGCGGTCACCAAGGACCTGTCGCAGGCATTCCCGGCAACGCTGGAACTTGCAACGCTCGCGGTGTTGATTTCCACTCTGATCGGCGTTCCTCTCGGCCTGGCGGCCGGTCTCTTCAGGGATAGCGCGGTCGACAAATTTGCGCGCGTCTTCGCACTGGTCGGGCATTCGATCCCGGTCTTCTGGTTCGGTATCGTGGGCTTGGTTATCTTCTATGCCGGCCTCAACCTGGTCGGTGGCCCCGGTCGCGTCGATGTCTTCTATGAAGGCCTGATCGAACCGACCACGGGACTGATGCTCGTCGACAGCCTGCTCGAAGGCGAGACGGACATCTTCTGGAACGCCCTGTCGCATATCATCCTGCCGGCCTGCATCCTTGCCTATATGGCCATGGCCTATATCACGCGCATGACCCGGGCATTCACGCTGGAGCAGCTCAACCAGGACTATGTCATCGCCGCGCGCGCCAAGGGCGTCGGCCCGGTCCGCACCGTCATCAGCCACGTCCTGCCCAATATCGCGGTTCAATTGATCACGGTCCTCGCGATCTCTTACGGCAACCTTTTGGAAGGCGCGGTGGTGACAGAGATCGTGTTTTCATGGCCCGGCATCGGTCAGTACATGACCAACGCCCTCATGATCGGCGACATGAACGCAATTCTCGCGGCGACCATCATTGTTGGTTTCATCTTCATGCTCCTGAACTTCATTGCAGACATCGCCTACGCGCTTCTTGATCCGCGCACCCGGGAGGCCGCACGATGAGCAATATCATTCAGGACGACGCCATCATTCAGCCGCCGGCAATCGGCACCCGGATATGGAACTCGACCTCTCGCATTCTGCGCAAACTCGCCGACGAACCACTTGGCATGGTGGGCTTCATCATCCTCGCCATTCTGGTCGTGGTCGCAATCTTTGCGCCGTGGATCGCACCTTACGATCCCGCGGCCCAGACATTGGGCGACGCGCTTCAGCCTCCGAGCCTCGCGCATCTCGCCGGCACGGACGAATTCGGACGCGATATCTTCAGCCGTCTCGTCTACGGCACGCGCATCACCATCCAGACCGTCTTGTCCGTCTCGGTGATTGTCGGCCCGATCGGCCTCGTCATCGGCGTCGTCGCGGGCTTTTTCGGCGGACGCACCGATGCCATTCTGATGCGGGCCACGGATATAGTCCTGTCGTTTCCGTCACTGATCCTGGCGCTTGCCTTCGCCGCTGCTCTCGGGGCAGGCTTGGGAACCGCGATCGTTGCCATTTCGCTGACGGCCTGGCCGCCGATCGCCCGACTTGCACGCGCGGAAGCGCTCGTCGTGCGCAACGCGGATTACGTGGCGGCCGCAAGGCTTTACGGCGCTTCGCCATTGCGCATCCTGTTTCTCTACATCGCCCCGATGTGTATTCCCTCGGTGATCGTGCGGCTGACGCTCAACATGGCAGGCATCATCCTGACGGCTGCCTCCCTCGGCTTCCTCGGTCTCGGCGCACAGCCGCCGCTGCCGGAATGGGGTGCGATGATTTCCAGCGGGCGTAAATTCATGCTCGATTATTGGTGGGTCGCGGTGATGCCCGGCGTCGCCATTCTGTTGACCAGCCTTGCCTTCAACATCGCCGGAGACACGCTTCGCGATCTATTGGACCCGCGCCATGCCAGATCTTGAGGAAATGCCTGTCCTGTCCGTTCGCGGCCTGAACGTCCGCTTCGGCCGAAACTCCATTCCGGCGGTCTCCAATGTCAGCTTTGATGTGGGGCGGGAGCGCATCGGCATCGTTGGTGAATCCGGTTCGGGCAAATCGACCACCGGCCGCGCCATCATGCGGCTCTTGCCGCAGCGCGCCGGCGTGACCGCCGAGCGAATGGATTTCCTCGGCAGCCCGTTGCTGGAAAAGACCGAACGGCAGATGGGAGGCCTTCGCGGCAAGGATATCGCCCTGATCATGCAGGATCCGCGTTATTCGTTGAACCCTGTCCTGACCATCGGAAAACAGGTTGCCGAGGCTGCAAAGCTGCATCTTGGCGTCGGTGGCAAGGCTGCCGTTGCGCACGCCCGCGACATGCTGGCGAGGGTGCGCATCAACGATCCCGATCGTGTCCTGTCTCTTTACCCGCACCAGATATCCGGCGGCATGGGCCAGCGCGTGATGATCGCGATGATGCTTCTGGCGCGCCCCAAGCTCGTGATCGCCGATGAACCGACGTCTGCGCTCGACGTCAGCGTACGCAAGGACGTTCTGACGCTGCTCGATGAACTGGTGCGGGAGAACAATTCCGGCCTGATCCTCATCAGCCACGACATCCGTATGGTCGCTGCTTTTTGCGAGCGCATTCTGGTCATGTATTCTGGCCGCGTCGTCGAAACGCTGAGCAAGCTCGAAGATGCAGCGCATCCCTACACCCGGGGCCTGATCGCTGCGATGCCTGATCCCAAACATCCCGTCAGACGCCTGAAAGTCCTCGATCGCAAATCGATCGAAGTGGAGACCAATCCATGATCAAGGTCGAAAACCTCGATGTCGTCTATGGCTCCAAGGATAAAAGCAATCATGTCGTTCGCGGTGTCAGTTTCGCCGTGAGCCGCGGCGAAGCGCTCGGCATCGTCGGTGAATCCGGTTGCGGCAAATCGACGGTGCTGCGCTCGCTTGCCGGCCTCGAGGGCGCATGGACTGGATCGATATCGTTTGACGGCAAACCGGTCGGCAAGGTGCGGACACGCGACGAGCTGAAGCTTGCCCAGATGGTGTTTCAGGACCCCTACGGCTCGCTGCATCCACGCCACCGCATCGGCACCGCACTCGCCGAACCCATCAGGTCGATGGGCGCTGGCGACGGTTGGACAAGGGTCGCGGAGGCACTGCAACAGGTCGGCCTGCCGGTGCATTTCGCCGGCCGTTTCCCGCATGAACTCTCCGGCGGCCAGCGTCAGCGCGTAGCGATTGCACGGGCGCTGATCCTGTCACCGCCGATCCTGCTTCTCGACGAACCGACTTCGGCGCTCGATGTCTCGATCCAGGCGGAAGTGCTCAATCTGCTGGCGGACCAGCGGGAGGAGCGCAATCTGACGTTCATTCTCGTCAGTCACGATCTCTCCGTCATCTCCCATATGTGCGATCGGGTCCTCGTCATGCAGAATGGCGTGTTCGTCGACGAACTCACCAAGGCGGATCTGCAGGCGGGCGTGACCCACGCGAGCTATTCCCACGAATTGTTCGACGCAAGTTTTTTGTAGCACCGTGCACTCCGAGCCGACGACGTCTCCGCCGTAGCGAAAGACGCTGTCTATCCGGATCAGGGTGCGAGCTGTGTTTCAGGAGAGGTGTCCACCTGTCCGCGATATTCTCGCGGCGAGCACCCGACCACTCGCTTGAACGCCTTGCTGAAGGCGCTCTCGGACTGGTAGCCGAGCGCCGGCGCGACAACGGAGATGGGATCATTTCCCTTTTCGAGCCGGTCGCAGGCAAGAAGCATGCGCCATCGCGACAGATAGTCGATCGGTGTCTCTCCGACAGTTGCCCTGAAGCGTTCCGCAAATACCGAGCGTGACATGCCAGCTGTCTCGCCAAGCTCCGTCAGCGTCCAATGTCTTGCAGGGTCAGCGTGAATGGCCCGAATTGCGCCGCTCAGGCGTTTGTCCGACAAGGCAAAGAACCATCCCGTGCCCTGATGACCGTTTGCGAGATGCATGCGAAGCGCCTGGAGCAGCATCATATGCGCAAGATGTTGAGCCATGAGGTAGCCGCCAGGCTGGTTTAAACGAACTTCCTGCATCATGCGTTCGATCGACCAGCGCAAGGCGTCCCGCTCCGCTTCCTGGCTGAGGTGCACGATGGGCGGCAACATCTCCAGCAGCAGTTCGGCATGATGACCACCGACCGCAAAGCGGGATCCCGTCAGGGAAAAACCACCCCCTCCGTTGATGGTCACCATTCCGCCGGCACGGGCTGGCGGAAAGATCGTGGAGGCATCGATCGAGGGCAGATTGAGGTCGCTTGCAAGCCGGAACGGCAATCCGCGCGGAAGCACAAAGCAGTCACCCTGCTCGAGGCGTACCGGATCGCGGACGCTATCGACGGCCAACCAGCACCCGCCCGACTGGATCACATAACATTTGATCTGGCGTTGCTGGTCGCCGAACCGGACCGACCAATCCCCGCCGGCATCGAAGCCGGACGAAATGGTGCTGCTGGGTTTTAGCAGGGTGAGAAGCTCGGACAGGGGATCCATACGTTTTCCGGACGATCGCGACGATAATCAAGACCATGGAGCATGGATCGTCTGCGAGCAACGCCTTATTTGTTTCGGCGAGCCACGGCGTTGGTCCTGAACAAGGAACGACATCGACCCGCGAGAACATAAGGAGCATGCCATGATTGTAGTCACGACCCCTACGGGCGATATCGGCCATCAGCTCGTTGAGAATCTGCTTGAGAACGGCGCCGCCGTACGCGTCATCGTCCGCGATCCATCCAGGCTATCCGATTCCATTCGCAACCGGGTTGAGATCGTTTCGGGTTCCCATGCCGATGCCAATGTCGTGAACCAGGCGTTCGAGGGCGCCGACGCAGTCTTTTGGCTGGTGCCTGCCGACTCGAAGGCAGACAGCGTCACGGCCGCCTATGTCGATTTTAGTAAGCCGGCCGCCGAAGCGTTGAAGGCCTGCGGCGTCAAACGCGTCGTCAGCGTCAGTGCGCTCGGTCGAGCGACCCCGCTCGCCAACCAGGCCGGTTATGTCACGGCCTCGCTTGCGATGGACGACCTGATTGCGGCCACTGGCGTGAATTTTAGGGCGCTGACCATGCCGTCGTTCATAGACAACACCCTCATGCAGGCTGCGGTGATTAAGGCCCAAGGAGCGTTCTTTTCGCCGATCGACGGCGACCTGAAATTGCCGAGCTGCGCTACCCGCGACATCGCGGCCGTCGCATCGCGACTGCTGCTCGACGAGACCTGGACAGGTCAAGAAGAAGTCGCGGTCCTCGGTCGAGAGAACATCTCCTTCAATGACATGGCGGACATCATGTCCGATGTGCTCGGCAGGCCGATACGGTTCCAGCAGATTCCGCTCGACGCCTATAAAGCCCGGTTCCTGCAGTTCGGGTATTCCGAAGCAATGGCCCAGGGAATGACGGACATGGCGGACGCGAAGAACCGCGGCCTCGACCTCGGCGTCGAGCGAAGTGCTGAAAACACCACGCCCACGAGCTTCCGCCAATGGTGCGAAACGACGCTTCGCCCGGCGATCCTCGATTGAAAGCCGGGCGTCCAAAGTAAGGAGACGGCAACGTGCTGATGACAGGTGCGTCAGGTCAGATCAAAGTGCCAGTTCGCGCCGCATCGTTTCCAGCCGCTCCATGGCGATGACGCCTTCGGCGATCGTCGGGGCGGGCGTCGAAGCTCCCCCCAGGGCCGGGACGACGTCGGCCAGCAATGCGTGATATCCTTTCGGGTCCTCGTTGGCGGCTGCGGTAAAGTTCGGCTTCCAGGTCAGCGTATCGCAATCCTCCTTCAGCGTCGCGCCGAGGTCGTCGATCTTGAAGGGCGGGTTGCGGTGCCAGCGGATCTCGATCACGTCGTCCACCTCGATGCGCTGATGGTCGCCCATCAGCTCGATCCGCTCGACCGGAGTGCCCCGCGACTGGACTGTACCCATGGCGATATTGCCGATCGCGCCGCATTCGAATTCGAAAGCCACATGGAAAAGCAGGCGTCCCGGGGTCTTTTCGACCTTGCGGGTGGAGATCGAACGAACCGGTGAAACCAGGAAGGACACAAGGTCCATGTAGTGGACGCAGTGGTGCAGGAAGAAGCCGGTGTAATCGACGTTGCCGACGAAATAGCCGGGGGCTGTCATGTAGTAGCCGGTCAGGCCCAGCACGTCCCCGAAGCGTCCGGATTTCACGATGTTCGCCGCCATGCGGTTGCCGATCGAATATCGCTTCATGAACCCGATGAGCAGCGGCTTCTTTGCCTTTTCCGAGGCGGCCAGAAGCTCCCGCGCACCGGCGGCAGAACCCGATGGCGGTTTTTCCATGAAAACCGACAGGCCCCGTTCGAGCGCCGCCTTGCCGAAGGCAAGATGCTGATCCGGCCCGACGGCCATTCCGACCGCATCGATTCCGGGTGTCGAAAGCAACGTCTGGGCATCCGTCGTCAGATTGGCGACGCCGAATTGCCGGCCGGCATCCTTCAGACGCTTGCCGTCGATATCGCACATCGCCACGAGCTCGACATCATGGCGCACGAGCTGGGGAAGCAGCATCTGGGTTGCGTGGATACCACAACCGATCCAACCGATTTTCAAAGTCATCGACGATATTCCGTAAGCAGGAGATGGGATTTCATGAATGCGCTGGAGGCTGCGAGGCGATTGCTTTCGTCCTCGTGCGGCGGGCGCCACTGGGCAAACGGCACCCCGAAACGGTCGTCACTGCGCCGGAACGGCTCGAGCGATACCGGCCCCTTGTAACCGACCTCGTGAAGGGCGCGGCAGACTTCGACCCAGTTGGTCATTCCCGTTCCCGGGAAGCCGCGGTGGTTCTCATTGGCCTGGAAATGCACGAGACGGTCACCTGCAAGGAGGATCGCCTCGGCGATCGAGCTTTCTTCCATGTGCATGTGGAAGGTATCGAGCATCAGTTTGACGGCCGGGTTATCGACCGCGTCCAGCAATTCCATCGCCTGCTGCGTCGTGCAAAGCACATCGCTTTCGAAACGGTTCAGCGGTTCGACGGCCAACAGCACGCCGGCCTTGCCCGCATAATCACCAGCCTCTTTCAGACCCCTGACGCAGCGTTCCTTCCGGGCCAGCCTTTCGGTTTCGTCGACCGGCTGCGGGGGGCGTCCGGCGAAAACCAGCGGATTTCCGGTCAGCGGGCCTCCGACGATCTTCGCGCCCAGGCCGGCGGCGCAATCGACCGTGTATTTCAGGTAGTCGATACCGGCGCGATGGGCCTCGGCATCCGCCGATGCGAGATTGCGCTGCAGGTTGACGCGGGCGGCGAGCACCACGCCGAGGCCGGCATCGTCGAGCGCCCTTTTTGTTTCCCCGATGTCGAGTTCGCCGATCTCCGGAACCAGAAGCTCCACAAAATCAAAACCGTGCTCACGCATCTTCTCAAACAGCGGGAAATGCTCGGCCGTAAAAGGCCTCGCATATTGCATGGAAATCAACCCGATGGGGTTCATTGTCATTTCCTTTTCAAATTCCTCGATAGTTCTGTTGTTCTTTCTGGCGAATGTTTGCTTCCCTCATCTCTGTGACGAGCACAGGAATGAGGGCAGAACTCTTTCAGCGCCGGCCATTTCTCACCCTTTCACCGCACCCTGGGTCAGGCCGCCGACGAGGCGGCGCTGAACGAGAAGGAACAGGATGGTTGCAGGCATGGCGCCGACGACGGCGCCGGCCGCCAGCAGGCCCCATTCGATCTGGTACTCGCCGATCAACGTCTGGATCGCCACCGTGACCGGCCGTACGTTTCGCCCGCCCAGCGTCAGGGCGTAGAGATATTCGTTCCAGGCGGTGATGAAGATGTAGATGCCGGTGGAGATGATGCCCGGCATGGTCAGCGGCAGGACTATCTTGCGCAGTGCCGTCAGCCGCGAGCACCCATCCGTCATGGCTGCTTCGTCGAGGCTCTTCGGGATGGCGCCGATATAGCTCGTCAGCATCCACACCGCGAAGGGGATCGCCACCGTCGCATTGGCAAGGATCAAGCCGAAATGGGTGTCGAGAATGTTGAAGCGCCGCATCAGCACGAAGAGCGGCAGGATGAGCAGCACGATCGGGAACATGTTGATCAGCAGGAACTGCAGCATCAACAGCTTGCGGCCCGGGAAGCGGAACCGCGAGAAGGCATAGGCGGCCGTAACCGAGACGATCAGTCCGACGACGACCGTGCCGCCGGCGATGATCAGGCTGTCGAGCATGTTCTTGAGGAAGGACGTCTGCTCGACCAGCCGCACATAGTTGTCGAGGCTCCAGCCACGCGGCGAGAGCGATACACCGGTCGCAGAAAGCGCGGCGGTCGGCGTCAGCGACGTCAGGATCATCCAGGCGAACGGCGCCATGGCAAAGAGGACGATCACCAGGACGGGCAGGTCCGTTGTGAGGATCCGGCGAAGCGTGCTCTGCTGTCTCATCGTTCCACCTCGCGCATGGTGCGAGCGAGATAGAGGGCCACGAACGCGCCCAGAAGAATGGTGAAGGTGACGGCGATCGACGTGCCGTATCCGAAATCGAGATTCTGGCGCGCCTTGACGAAGGCGTAGAGCGGCAGCGTGTGCGTTGCATAACCCGGACCGCCGCCGGTCATGACGAAGATGACATCCATGGAATTGGCGACCCAGATCACCCGGAGCAGCCCGGCCGTTGCCAGCACCGGCGCGATCCCCGGCAAGGTGATATGCACGAATTGCCGCCATGTAGAAGCGCCGTCGATCGAGGCCGCCTCATACTGGCTGCGTGGAATGCCCTGCAGGCCGGCAAGGATCATCACCGCGAAGAAAGGAAAACCCTGCCAGGTCAGCGTCGCGATGATCGCGTAGATCGCGACACTCGGATCGGCCAGCCACGGCACGGCCGAGCGAACGATCGAAAGATAGATGAGGATGTCGTTGAGCACGCCGGTATTCGGGTCATAGATCCAGCGCCACATCAGCGCGATCACAACGCTCGGCAATGCCCAGGGAATGATGATGAGGGCGCGCGCAAGACCGCGCCAGGGAAATTCGCGGTTGAGAAGCAGCGCTGCGACAAGCCCCAACCCCATCTGCAGCGGCACGGTCAGCCCGATCCAGATGATCGTGTTCCAGAGCGCCGTCCAGAAGACCGGATCGTTGAACAGTTTTACGTAGTTTCCGAAACCGACGAACCTGCTGGCGTTCGGCCGAAACAGGATGAGATCGTAGAAGCTGGTGAACACCGCCTGCACCATCGGCATGAAGACGATGACGACGGTGACCACGACGGCGGGGGCAAGCAGCAGGTAGGGAAGCAGCCGCTCGGAACGCCATATCGACGTTGTGCGGCGCTGCGTGGGGGAAGAGATCGATAGGGACATGCTTATCCTGCCTGTGGACCGCGGCGGAGAAGGAGGTCCCGGCACATCACTGCCGGGACCGGAGATTTTACTGAGCAAACAGCGTCTGCAGCTGTTCCATCATTTTCTTCGCCGTGATCTGACCGGTCAGCGCCTGCTGCATGTTCGTCTGCCAGGCCGTGTTGACGAATTCCGAAACCGCCGAGGTCTGCGGCAGCACCTTTGCGAATGGCAAGGACTGGACCGTCGCTTCGACGAAACGGCGTTCATGGAGTTTCCAGTCGGCGGAACCACTCTTCGTGACCGTCAACTGACCCGTCGCGCTGTTGAAGGCAACGTTGTTCTGGCCCTCTGCGAGGAAGGAAATCCACTTCCAGGCCGCATCCTTCACCGAGGACGAAGAGAAGATCGCGAGCGACTCGTCGCCGTAGGAAGTCCACTGGCCATTGCCACATTTCGGAACCGGCACGGCCGAGACCTTGTCGCCGAGTGCGGCGACGAGATCCTTGGACGAACCGATATGGTGGATGGTCATCGCCGTCTTGCCGGACTTGAAGGCAGCGACGATTTCCTGGAAACCGTCATTCGGTGCGGACGGCGGAATGACCTTGTCCTTCTGGAAGAGATCCACCAGCCACTGGTTTGCGGCGATCGCCTCCGGCTTGGTCAAGCCGCCCGGCTTCAGCTCGGCGCCCTGGGAGAGCACGAACGCACCCCACTGGTCCCAGCCGCCCTTGCCGCCGCGCAAGCCGAAACCATAGGTCTGCGGCGCATTGGTCAGCTTGATGGCCGCGTTGCGGAATTCTTCACAGGTCTTCGGCGGCTGCAGGCCAGCTGCCTGGAAGAGGTCGGTTCGATAGTAGAGATAGAGGACGACATATTGGATCGGCAGATAATATTGCTTGCCGTCAGGACCCTTGTTCAGCTCGAGCAGGTTATCCAGAAGGTCTGCTTTGCCTTTCCAGCTGTCGATCTGCTTGCCGATCGGTTCCAGCGCGCCCATTTCGGCGAGCCGCGGCTGGGCGAAGAGCTTCACCATGGCCGCGTCAGGCGCGTTGCCACCGACCAGCGCGGTGTAGAGGTTGTCGTAGTAGCTGTTCCACGGCACGTTCTCGGCTTCGATCTTGATGCCGGGATTGGCTGTCTCGAATTTCTTGACCAGATCCGACATCGGGTTCGCCGGATTGTCGAAATGGTACCAGAAGCGGACTGTTTCCGCCTTGGCCTGGCTGAAAGCGGCCGAAGCCGCAAGAGCGGCCCCGAGCGCGAGTGTCTTCAGAAATTTCATAGTCTCCTCCTCCTGATTGTTTACGTCATGGACGTCTTGTTAGTCGCCTTGCTGCATTGCCCGCGGCCGCCAGAGCCTCCCTTGCGGCCGAAAGTTCGTTGGTGTTCTGCAGGAAACCGTGGATGACGCCCGGCACGATGTGCAACTCGTCATCACGGCCAAGAGCCTTGAGGCGCTGGCTCAGGCCCAATGTGTCGGAAAGCAGCGGATCCACGGCGGCCGCCATCAGATAAAGCGGCGGCAGCGCGGCCAGGGCCGCATCGGAAGCCACAAGAGGACAGGCGAGCGGATCCTCCTCGATCGCGCACTCGCCGGAATAGAACGACCAGTAGCGCTGCATCTTTCCGCGCGTCAGCGCGGGACCTTCGGAGAAGCGGACATAGGACGGCGACGTGAAGCTCCGTGCGTAACAGCCGTAGAAGAGCAGCGCTGCATCCGGCAATGCGCGGCCTTCCGCTTGCTCATGCAGCATCGCCGCAAGAGCAAGGTTCGCGCCCGCGGAGTCGCCCGAAATCAGCAACGGGCCGCGGCGGACGCCAGCATCGGCCGTCACTTCGAAAAAGTTGCGCAGGCTGGCAACGACGTCCTTGAGGCCTGCCGGATAGGGGCTTTCCGGCGCCAGGCGATAATCAGGCATGACCACCGGCAAGCCGCTTTCGAGTGCCAGGACCCGGGCGCAACGTTCGTGGGTTTCGGGCGAACAGAAGGCAAAACCGCCGCCGTGGACGAAAAGGATGGCGCCTGCCCCGCCGCCGGGAGGCACGAGCACCTTGAGGCGACAACGCGCGGAACCAAGGCCCGGGTCTTCCGCCACCATGACCTCGGTCACACTTTCCATCGCCGGCAGATTGACGTTGCAGCGGACATTGGCGGCAAGCGATTGCGCCCGACCTTCCGCAGGCGGCAGCATTGTGGGATCCGGTAATGGCCCCAGTTCGGCGAGAACCCGCTCCATGAGCGCCGCCATTTCGTCCGACAAGACACCCGACAATTCGACATCGTTGCTCACTGGATCACCTCCGGGAAGACTTCCGGTCCGAAGTCGACGATGGTCGCGATATGATGATGCATGGCGGCGGTGGCGCGCCTTACGTCGCCGTCCTCGATCGCGTCGATGATGCTGCGATGGCGCAGCGCCGTCGCCTCGAGATCCCGCGCCATCGGGCTGCGGGAAATCTTGAAGCGGTGATTATGCACCAGGCAGCGATGCAGGATCGGGTCGAGTGCCGGCAGATTGGCATCCTCGAAAATTCGGCGATGGAAGTCGCGGTCGAACGAAGCGAGTTCCAGTTCGTCTCCCGCTCCGGCCGCGACAAGCATCTTCTCAAGAAGGCCATTGAGCTCCCTGACCAGCGTCCGGCTCGGCGCACGCATCACGCGCGCCATGCCGCTGCCTTCGATCTGCTGGCGCAGCCGGAACATTTCGATCGCCTCGTCCTCGGTGCATTCCGAAACCTGCGTGCCCCGATGCCCCTGACGACGAACAAGTCCCTCCTCCTGGAGCTGAAGCAGCGCTTCACGCACCGTTCCCTGGCTGCACTGAAAATGCGCCGCCAACTCCAGTTCGGTCAGCCCGGTCCCCGGCGCCAGCGTTCCAAGCATGATGTCGCGTTTCAAGGCGTTGAAGGCGGCGCCTGCCTTGGGGGGTTTGGTCGATGTCGGTCGAGACGAAAAATACGCCATGTAGTCGATCCAGCCGGTTGCGCATTTCTAAACTTATCATTATTGATATTGATATCGATAATTGGCGTCAAGCGCCAAAGTCGTGTGGAGGAGGAAAAACGTGGCCGGCATTGCATTGAAGAAAATCCAGAAATCCTATGGTGCTCTGCGGGTCATCCACGACATCGATATCGAGATAGAAAGCGGCGAATTCCTGGTCCTCGTCGGCCCTTCCGGCTGCGGAAAATCGACCCTGCTGCGCATGATTGCCGGACTGGAGGAAATCTCCGGCGGTGAACTCGATATCGGAGGCCGGACTGTGAACCTGCTACCACCGGCCGAGCGTAACATCGCCATGGTGTTTCAGGACTACGCGCTCTATCCCCATATGAGCGTGCGGGAAAACATGTCTTTCGGCCTGAAGATGCGCGGCGGCGATCAGCCTGATATCGACAACCGCGTCAACCAGGCGGCGGACATCCTGAAGATCCAGGACTACCTCGATCGGCGCCCTGCGCAACTGTCTGGCGGACAACGCCAGCGCGTCGCGATGGGACGCGCGATTGTCCGCGAGCCCGCGGCATTTCTCTTCGACGAGCCTCTTTCCAACCTCGACGCCGCCCTGCGCGTGGAGATGCGCCTCGAAATTGCAAAGCTCCATCGCCGCATGAAGGCGACCACCGTTTACGTGACCCATGACCAGGTGGAGGCCATGACGCTTGCGGACCGCATCGTGGTGATGAACGGAGGCGTGGTCGAGCAGGTCGGCAAGCCGCTCGACCTCTATCACAAGCCGTCGAGCCTGTTCGTCGCCCGCTTCATCGGCAGTCCGACCATGAACACCATCCCGGCCAAGCTCTCCAGATCGGGAGGCGAGGCTCAAGTGCTTGGAAGAACCGTGAAGCTGGACGGGCTTGAATTGTCAGGCCATGGCGCCGAGGACATCGTCCTCGGGATAAGGCCGGAAGACCTGATGCAATGTCCGGCCGAACAGGCCTGGTTCAGCGGCGAATTGATGGTGGCCGAGAAGCTCGGCAGTCAGACCTATGGTTATATTGAGGTTGGGCACACGAGGATGCTGGCGGTAGAGTTTCCTCGAGACCAGGAGATGAGTGTGGGCGATGTCATGCATGTCCGAGGCAACACGTCTGCGCTGCATCTTTTCGACGCTGGAAGCGGTAAGCGCCTGAGCATGTGAGCCGGAATGATCCTTGATCCATGATGGGTTCGAGGATGATCGAAGCCGGATGCAGGGCCGGCCTGAGATGCCGGCCCCTTTTCTGCGTCGAAAAAGTCGCTTCAGGATCGTGCTGCCGGAGCCGCTGTTTCGGAACGGACCTTGTCCAGCAGCTTCGAGAACACGCTCTTTCGAGCATCCCTCGACTTGAGGCCTCGACGTTTTTTGATCTGAACCGTGAACGGCTTTGTCAGAAACTTCATCGAGACGTGCTCCTTAAGCCACCTGGCGCTCGGCCTCGATCTGAAGAGGCGCCTGCTGAAAGGAACTGTCTCCGATCGCAATCCTGCGCGGTTTCATGGCCTCGGGCACTTCGCGCTTCAGCGCGATCGAGAGAAGGCCGTTCGTCAACGAGGCGTTCTCGACCCTGACATGGTCGGCAAGCTCGAAGCGGCGTTCGAATGTCCGTCCGGCAATGCCGCGGTGCAGGTATTCACCGTCCTTCTCCTCGGCTTTCTGCCCTTTTACCACAAGAACGTTGCGCTCCTGGGTGATGTCAAGGTCGCCTTCGGCAAAACCCGCGACGGCCATCTGAATGCGATAGTCGTCTTCTCCGGTTTTGACGATGTCGTAGGGCGGCCAAGTATCGATAGCCTGCAGGCGCTGCGCATTGTTCAGGAGATTGAAGATGCGGTCGAAGCCGATGCTGGACCGGTAGAGTGGTGCGAAATCAAGTTCGTTTCTCATAGCCATATCCTCCGTAAAGCAACATGGAATGGAGACGCGTCGGAAACCTGCGCCTCCGGTTCGATCGGCCCCTTTTAGGCTGCCGACGAAAATGATCTGGTTTTGAGCGATTTTCGATTCAAGAGGGAATCCGAAAAAAATTTAAGCAGGCCCGCCACGAAAAACCAAAGCCTCTTGATTGCCGATTTCGTGGGGCGCGCGTCCTTAAAAAGGCAGGCCCACATAGTTCTCTGCAAGGGCCGTCGAGGCCGCCCGCGAATGCGTCAGATAGTCCAACTCGGCTTCCTGGATCCTCTGATCGAATTCGCCCGTATCGGGGAAACGATGCATCATCGTCGTCATCCACCAGGAGAAGCGCACTGCCTTCCAGACGCGGGCCAATGCTCTTTCGGAATAGGCGTCGATGCCGGCATCGGAATGGTCCAAATAATGCTCCCGCAGGCCGTCGAAGAGGTAATGCACGTCGCTTGCGGCAAGGTTCAGCCCCTTGGCTCCTGTCGGCGGCACGATATGGGCTGCGTCGCCGACGAGGAACAGGTTGCCGAACCGCATCGGCTCGGCAACGAACGAACGCAGCGGTGCGATCGACTTCTCGAAGGACGGCGCGGTGATCAGCGCTTCGGCGTGATGCACCGGCAAGCGGCGGCGAAGCTCGTCCCAGAACCGGTCGTCGCTCCAGTCCTCGATCTTCTCATCGAGCGCGCACTGGAGATAATAACGGCTGCGGGTCGCAGAGCGCATCGAACAGAGCGCGAAACCGCGTGGGTGATTGGCATAGATCAGTTCATGGTTGACCGGAGCGACCTCCGCTAGGATGCCGAGCCAGCCGAACGGATAGATCTTCTCGAAAACGCGGATTGCGCTTTTCGGCACGGCGTTGCGGCTGGGGCCGTGAGAACCATCGCAGCCGGCGATGAAATCGCAGTCGATGCGATGCGTGCTGCCGTCCTTTTCGTAGGTGACGAAGGGTAAGCGGGTGTCAAAATCATGGGGCGTGACATTGCCGGCTTCATAGATCGTCTGGGCTCCGCCTGCCTCGCGACGTTCCATCAGGTCGCGGGTCACTTCGGTCTGGCCATAGACCATGACGCGCTTGCCGCCGGTCAGCCCATGGAGATCGATCCGGTGGTCGCGCCCGTCGAAGGCGAGCGAAAAACCTTCGTGCGGCAGACCTTCGGCATGCAGCCGGGCACCGGCCCCGGCCTGGTCGATCAGCTCGACCGTGCCTTCCTCCAACACGCCGGCGCGGACGCGGCCGAGGATGTACTCCTTGCCGACACGATCGAGGATGATGTTGTCGACACCCGCTTCCGTCAGAAGCTGGCCGAGCAGGAGACCCGACGGTCCAGAGCCGATAATGGCGACCTGCGTTCTCATGCGTCTCCTCCCGAATGTTTTTGTTTTGGTAAATTGTGCTCGGCTTCCGCGTTGGCGGCAATGGACATTCAAGCCAAAAAATTGGACAAACCGAACATTGTGACCGGAGGCATCCGATGAACAGGCACATACCGACCTACCAGCTATATGGAGAGGATCCGGGCAAGCGGCATGATTTCTGGCTGCATTGCGAAACCATCAAGGCGAGAAGCAGCCGCCACCAATGGGAAATCCGCCTGCATCGGCATGAGTCATTCTTTCAGATACTGTACATCGAGGCGGGATCGGGCGACGCGACCTTCGACACCGAGACGCATGCCATCCGCCCGCCGTCGATCGTCACTGTTCCCCCTGCCCTCAACCATGGCTTCCGGTTCTCCCGCGATATCGAGGGGTTGGTCGTCACGATCCTGAGCTCTCATCTGGACCATCCGCCGGGGGAGCGCAGCCGCTTCGGCGAATGGCTCGCCACACCGCACCTCACCCCGCTCGACCCGTCGAACGCCGATGCTGCCTACGTGATGCAAACAGTGAAACGAATTGGCGAGGAATTCGACCACCGCAACAGCGGGCGCAATGAGCTTCTGGCTACCTATGTAAAGCTCGCGCTGAGGCTGACGGCGCGCATCTCTCGCGCCGACGACCTCAACCAGCTCCCGGCGAACGAAGGCGAACGGCGGATGGAGATGCTGGGCGGCCTGATCCGGCAGCACTTCCGCTCGCATAAGCCGATATCCTTTTACGCGGACGAACTCGGCATCTCGCTGACCCATCTCAACCGCATCGTCCGGTCGATGGCGGGCTGTACGGCGCACGATCTGATCGCCGCCAAGCTGATCGAGGAGTCGAAGCGCGAGCTCGTCTTCTCGCTCGCATCCGTACAGGAAGTCGGTCATCGCCTCGGCTTTGCCGATCCCGCCTATTTCTCGCGTTTTTTCCTGAAGCAGACCGGGGAGACACCGCGCGCCTGGCGCCTGCGAGAAATCCAGTCGCTACACGGGACTTCTTCCTGAAGAGCGCGAACTGCCGCGCGGCACAAAGCCTGGCCTCATCGTGGCGGCCGCAATCGGGGGCCGGAACCATCGGGCTTGCGCTCGGGGCAGGCTTGGACATCGTCCTTCAGGTGATCAGAAGAAGCAGGACGTATGAAACTACCGTGAAGAGCATCCCGCGGAATGCATAGGAGACACATCGGTACTTCTGCCGGGCGATGAGGGACAACACGTCGGCATTGTCCAGGTATTCCTTGAAAAGATAACCGACGTCGCTGCGCTGCGCCGCGTGCTCGAATATTGCCCGGTGCTGCGGCCATGTCCCCCAAAAAAGCGAGGTGGATTTCGCCACCCGCCGAGGCAACACAACGAGGATGGCTGAAAGAATTGAGGAAACTGACGCGATGGCGAGCAATGCGGAAACAACCACCGCAAGCCACGTGCCCCCGGTATACCGCGCCAAGGTGAAGACGCCGCGCCCCTCGCTCGAAGAGATCAAAAATGCCAGCATGAAGGTAAAAATATAGGCAGCCTTCTGATCGGATATTTTGATCTGGTCATAAAACACGTCGTTTATCTTACGGACGTGATTGAAATACTCTTCAGTGATCTCACCGGACGCCATCGGCATTTCGAGCATCTCGATCGGCGCGCTGTCGAAGTCGCTCAACTTGCTTTTCCTCAGTTCCGAACTGTTTCCCTGTTAATACACTCTGGCCGAAAAGCAATGCCGTTTCTAAAGGCTATCTTGACACTTGCCAGGTTTAAAAGCAGTGGTGAAGCATGTCGGGGGCGATCAATCGTTTTTATCTTGCAGCGGTCGCGCTGCCTATACTTGCTGGCGGACTAGCGTCGCCGGCAGCGGCAGAGCCTGTGCAACGATCGGGGCAGCCTGCCGGGGCAGTCATTGCGCGCAAGGCAGGCGAGGAAGTCCGCTTTATCGACGTGTCCAGCTGGCAGTTCGTCGACCTGAAGCAAGACCTCGTCACCGGCGACGTGCTGCGTACCAATGCGACCGGCCAGCTGGCGATCCTCTTTTCCGATCGGACGCAGGTCCGGCTCGGCCGCAATTCCTCGTTGGTTGTCAAGCAGATCACCGCCAGCACCAGCGCCGACACCATATTGGAGCTTCAGTCCGGTACCATCTGGGCACGCGCGGAACGCGGCGGGCCTGGTGTCCGGGTCGAGACGCCGGCGGCGGCCGCGGCGATCCGTGGCACCGACTGGACGATGACGGTCAAGGGCGACCAAACCTCGCTCAACGTCCTCGAGGGCATCGTGCAGCTCAGCAATCCGCAGGGCAGCGTCGAAGTGCGCCAGGGCGAGGGAGCCGTCGCCTCGATCGGCCAGGCGCCGCACAAGGTCGTCATCGTCGATTCCGACGACCGCGAGCAGATGCTGTTCTTCCTGCCGCCGCGCCAGGCATTCGAGCGGATGCCGCCGTCAGCCCAACCGGTTGCCGAAATGCGCCGCAATGCCGATCGCATCACGGCGATCCCCGCCGAACGGCGCAGCGCGGAGGATTGGGTCTCGCTTGCCGAGGCCCAGCTTTCGCTCGAGGGTCGCCAGCGGGCGCGGCAGACGCTTGCCAAGGCCAAGGGCCAGCGGCTTTCCGCCTCGCAGAAGGCCCGAGTGACATTGATCGAGGCAGTCCTCGCCGCAAGCGAAACCCGCTATGCGGAAGCCGCGAAGCTGTTCGAGAAGGCGCAGCGCGGCCTGGATTCCAAACGACGGGGCATCGCACTTTACGGCGGCTATTATGCCCGGGCGCTTGCCGATCCCAACCGGGTCGAAGCACTGCCGCCGCAGGTGGGGGGACCGGACGGCGCATTTCTGCGCGCCTACGCGCTCGGCTTCCTGCAGGACCTGGGGGCGGCAATCAAGGTCCTCAAGGAGGCTGAGCGCCAGTATCCGGACGATCCGGAACTGCCTGCCTATCGCGGCTGGCTTGCGGTCTTGCTGAACGATCGCGCCCAGGCGGAGGAGGCGCTCAACCGGTCGCTTGCGATCGATCCCGCTGAGCCGACGGCGCTCGAGGCTCGTTCGCATTTCCGCGCGGGCTTCAAGGGCGATTATCAGGGCGCGCTCGCCGACCTCGAAGCGGCCATCAAGGTCGCACCCGGGGGCTCGACGACCTGGAACGCGATCGGCAACATCCAGGCCGCACGAAACGCCAACCGCGAGGCCGAAGCCGCCTTCAAGAAGTCGATCGAGCTCGATCCGCAGGACCCGCTCGCCCATTCCAACCTGGCGATCTTCTATCTTGATATCGGCCGGATCGAGGATGCCAAGCGCGAGATCGACACAGCGCTCGCCATCGATCCGGCCTTCGACATCACGCTCGTGGCGCGCGGTCGCTACTATCTGCAGACCGGAGAGCTGGACAAGGCCGTCGACGACCTGCTCGCGGCAAGCGTGGCCAATCCGGCCTATTCGCAAGCGCAATTGCTGCTTGCGGCCGCGAATTACGAAAAAGGCGACCGGGTGCCGGCCGAGCAGGCGACGGAAAATGCCGAACGGCTCGACGATAACGATCCGATAATATCCGCCCTGCGCACGGCAATCGCGATCGACAATTACGATTCGGAAGGCGCCATCCGCAACGCGCAGGAATATCTCAAGCGCTCCAAAGCCCGCGGCGGCGATTTCACCTCGCTCGGCGCCAACCAGCAGGCCGGGTCGACGCTGAACGATGCGTTCCGACTGCAGGGCATGAACGCCTGGGGCGAATATTACAGCGACGCCGCCTTCGATCCGTTCGCCGGCACCGCCTATATCGACCAGAGCATCCACGGCAGCGCCAACCCCTTCGTCAACAACTACTTCTACGGCGACAACGTCATCACCAACGCGCCGAACGGGCAGGCGTTCTCGTCCTTCCTGCAGGGCCTGATGCTCGAGCCGCATATCATTTCCGGCCGCTCGCGCTCCGCCAACATCATGAGACGGCCGTTCTTCGAAGGTTCGATCGGCGGAGGGATCAACACTGCCGGCGGAGAACTCGGATATATCGGTGAGGGGGAGATCCAGGGATACAGCAACCTGCCGTTCCCGATCAGCTTCTATGGGAATTTGCAATGGCAGAAGGTGCCGGACAGCCGGGATTTCTTAGGCCCATCGGACCTCGACACCGAGAATAAGGTCATCGGCGGCAACGGCTATCTCACCGCCAGCCCGACCCCATACGATCGGATAGTGGCTTATTTCAACCACTCAAAAGCCGACTTGAATATCGAGTTCCCGGATATCGATCCCTTTTTCGGTCTCCCGGCCATCGACAGGCAGGATTTTAACGCAAGGGGGACGAACGCCGGAATTGGTTGGAGCCATACGCTTGGCTACCGGGATGTGGTGAATTTGGCGATCATGTACAGCGGTTTCCGCCGGGATTCGGAATTCTATCAGGAGGCCGATGTCTTCGGCCTCCCTCTGCCTATTCGACGTTCGACAGGCGAACTGGAGCAAAACAGCTACATTGCGGCAGCAAACCACAATGTTGCGGTTGGCGATTTCACTTGGCGATATGGGATCGAGGGGGGATGGGTGGACGCGCGCCAGTTCCAACGAGATGAAGATCTTTTGTTCGGAGGATTTGCGGAGGGTGAAGCGTCGAACCGCAGTACTATCGGCCGCGTCTATGTTGATCTTCTTCATGAGGTTGGTCCCGACCTGAAGTTGGAGTATGCTCTATTTGGAACATATCTCGATAACGACGCGACGAGCGAATTCCGGTTGGGGCCACGTATAGGTGCCGCTTGGTCGCCCAGCGAAGGCCAATGGCTCCGCGGGGGCTTCATGCGCAACAGTTTGGATACGACAACTCCGACGCTGTCGCCGATCGGAGTTGTGGGGTTGCAACAGAACCAGGCCAGCATCAATCCGACGGGGTATTCCGATGTCTACGCGGTCCGTTGGGATGCAGAATGGACGCCAAATGTTTTCACTGCAGCAGAATTCCAGCATCAAGAGGTTCGTGATGCGAGCATTTCCATACCTCTGCTGGCTACCACAGCGGATATAGATAGAGGGACAATCAATCGCACCAGCTTGAGCGCCAACTTTCTGCTTGGTCATGGTTTTGGATTGTCTTCAACCATCGCCTATTCTGAGACCGACGACCGAAGCAGCGTGCCCCTTGCCGGCGGGCAAATACCTTATATTCCCGAATGGGCTGGTCAGGTTGCGCTCACCTGGGTGAACGAAGCGAACGTCAAGGCGACAATCGCGGCAAACTATGTGGGGGAACGCGTCAACGAGGCCGGCCTCAATCTTGATGATTTCTGGACGCTCGATGCAAGCCTTACCTGGGAGCCGTTTGACAAGCTGTTTGAACTAGAACTCGCCGCCTATAACCTTCTGGATGAGAACATTCAGCTCAACGGCAACACACCCGGTTGGGGCCGGTCCTTCCGGGGCACGCTCAAAGTTCGGTTCTAATGGCCGGCCGGCGCGGTTTCTCCTTTTCAACGCTGCGCTTCTTCTCGTCGCGCAGCGTGCAGGTTGCCATTCTGGCGGCATTCTTCTTCGCTGCGGCAGCGCTCCTCACGCGCCTGCCGGGATGGCCGCTGATCGACTATCGGGCATTCGACTATCTTTCGACCGTCCCGGCTGAGCCGATTGCGCAGGGAGGGCCGATCGTCGTGGCGATCGACGAGCCGTCGCTCGCGGAGGTCAACGTGCAGTGGCCGTGGCCACGCGGCCTGCATGCAAAGCTGGTCTCCCGGCTGCGCGCCGCCGGCGCCAAAGTGATCGGCCTCGACATCATTTTTTCCGAACCGTCTGCGCCGGCCGAGGACGAGGCGCTTGCCGCCACGCTCGGGCCGGATGTCGTGCTGGCGGGCGACGAGACGCTCGTAACCTCTAACCAGGCCGACCAGTTCATCCGGGTCATGCCGCTGCAGATGTTCTCCGACAGGCAAGCGCCAACAGGCATCGCCTCGGTCGGCCTGCATCGAGACGGCGTGCTGCGGGACATGCCGGACTTTGTCGACGGCTTTGCCGCCGTGGTCGCGACGGCCGCGGGCATCGAGGTGGATCAGCCGGAGCCTGGAAGCCTTATTCAGGTGTTCGGCGGTCCCCGCGCCTATCCGACGGTGTCCTATTATCAGGCTCTGGATCCTGAAAATTTCCTGCCGCCGGGGCTGTTCAAGGACCGGATCGCCATCGTCGGGCTGAGCCTGCAGAATGCACCGTCGATCGACAATGGCGGAGCCGACGCCTTCCCGACCTCCCATACGATTCACGACGGCAAGCTGTTGGCCGGCGCCGAAGTTCAGGCGACCATTTTCGACAACCTGCGGCTCAAGAAATCAATCACCGAAGCCAGTCGCCCGATGAGACAATTGCTGCTTCTGGTCGCGGTCGTGGCGGCGGCGGTGCTCATCTGGAAGGGTACGGGCTGGCACACGGTGGCGGGCGGCGCGGTGGTGATCGTCGTGCTGTTCATCGGCAGCTACGTCACCCTGCGTTTCGGCCGCGTCTTCCTGTCACCTATAGCGGCGTCCCTCGCCTTTGCCGGCATGACCGCGGCACAGGCAGCGCTCGACTACGCCCAGGAGCGGAAGAGCCGCCGGCAGATCATCCGAGCTTTCTCGCAATATCTGGCGCCTGCCCTGGTCGATCAACTCGCTCGCGATCCATCCAAGCTGAAGCTCGGCGGCGAGAAGCGCGAGCTTTCGATCCTGTTCTGCGATGTACGGGGCTTCACCACCATTGCCGAGCAACTCAAGGACGATCCGCAACAGTTGACGATGCTGATTAACCGGCTGCTGACGCCGCTGTCCGATATTGCGCTTTCGCATGGCGGCACGATCGACAAATATATCGGCGACTGCCTGATGGCCTTCTGGAATGCGCCGCTCGACGACGCTGCACATGCGGCCCATGCGGTAGCCGCCGCGCTTGATATGCTCGACTCGATGCAGGCGCTGAACGACGATCTGGAGGCCGAAGCGGAGGCGGCAGGACGGACTTATTATCCGCTGGCGATCGGAATCGGCATCAATACTGGCGAATGCGTGGTCGGTAACATGGGCTCGACGAGCCGTTTCGACTATTCCGCGCTTGGAGACGCCGTCAATCTGGCAGCTCGACTTGAATCCGCATCAAAGGCTTATGGCGTGCCACTGCTGCTAGGTGAGAGGACCGCACAGGCAGTGGACGATATTTTCGCAGTCTTCGAACTCGACCGCATCACGGTTAAAGGCAAGACGGAAGAGGTTCCCGTCTGCACCGTGCTTCGTGAAACTTCCGAGGCGGCACGGAACGTCCATCGCGAATTTCTTGAGGCACGTTATCGCGGCGACGTCGCCACGCAGCAGACCCTGGCGCAGAGGCTTATAGATGATGTGCCGGCGCTTTCGGCGTATCATGGGCAGGCCCTGTAGCGTCCAAGCAAGAAAACGAAATGCCGCACCGGGTCGCCGGTTCTCGTGTCCTCGGTCGACATGTTGGGATGATATTTCACTATCCGCCGCATTCTTAAATTAAATAGTCTATTTCTTTTATAGAAAATATCCCACCCTTCCGTGCATCGACTTTCGTGTCCTGCAACCGATGAGGGGAAGATCAACGATGACATTGGTAAAAACTGTGAGAACGGTCCTGCTCGGCCTGCTTGCCTTCGGCACCATGAGCGGGGTGGTCGCGGCCCAGACGAACGCGCCCCTTCTTCCGAAGGTGCCGCCCGGAACGGTCCTGACGGTCGGCGATCCGGTGACGCAGAAGGCGCTGGAGGTCTCCGGATTGATCAAGGAACTGTCGTTTGAAGTCAAATGGGCCAATATCAGTGGCGGCCCGCAGACCTCGGAAGCATTCCGTGCCAAGGCGCTCGACGTCGGGTCGGTGGCCGAAATCCCTTCGATCTTCGCCAACTGGAACAACCTGCCGGTTCGCAACATCGCCTATCGCGAACGCCGCGACCCGATTGCCAATCCCATCTACCGCTTCGGAGTGGCGCCCGGCGCTGGCATCAAGACGCTGGCCGATTTCCGCGGCAAGCGCATCGCCTTCAGCCCCGGCCAGGCCCAGGGAGCACTCGTTCTGCGCGCCCTCCATGCCGCAGGCCTCAAGAAAAGCGACGTCACCCTGGTCGAACTGCCGAGCACCGGCGATGTCTATCCGAAGGCGCTGGCCAGCAAGCAGGTCGATGTCGCGCCGCTCGGGGGCGTCTATATAAGGCGTTATATCGCCCAGTACGGCGGCGATGGCGCGACGCTCGTCGAACACGGACTGCGTGATGATCCGGGCCATCTCTATGCACCGCAATGGGTGCTCGACGATCCGGCGAAGGCCGCGGCTCTCGCCGAATATGTCGGGCTTTGGGCACGCGCCACCGAGTGGGTGAACAAGAATCCGGAGATCTGGATCAAGGAATATTATGTCGGCCAGCAGGGTCTGAGCCAGGATGACGGCGAATATCTGGTCAAGCTGACCGGGGAGCAGGTTGTTTCGGGAGATTGGAACGAGGTGAAAAAGCGGCACCAGGAGACGATCAACCTGCTGGCGGCGGAGCTCGGCTACAAGCCCTTCGACGTGGAAAAGATCTTCGACAACCGGTTCGAAAAGACCGCCTCCGCCGCCTTGGCGAAGAGCCAGTAATCCCCCTGCATCATCCAAGAGGAGATCCGAAGCATGGCAACCATTTGGGATGCGGATGAGGCGAAATCATCCCGGTCTTCCAGCCGTGAAAGTGCATATATCGTTCCAGCCGTGGCGAGGCCCGTCACGTCCCGGAGCCGCCGGAGACTGGGGCCGGGACCGGCGATACCATTCGGGCTTCAAATCGGGCCGGCATTGCTGGTGCTGCTATGGGTAGGCGGCTCGGCTCTCGGGTGGATCGATCCGCGCATCCTCTCTGCGCCCTGGACGGTCGTCGAGGCTTTTGGAAGGCTCATCGAGCAAGGCCGGCTGCAGGACAACTTCGTGACATCGGCGACGCGTGCCTTGCTTGGGCTCAGCATCGGTCTGGTCATCGGCACGATCCTGGCCGTCACCGCCGGTCTTTCCCGGATCGGCGAAGCACTGATCGACGGCCCTGTTCAGATCAAGCGCGCCATCCCCACGCTGGCTCTGATCCCTCTGCTGATCCTGTGGTTCGGCATCGGCGAAGGCATGAAGGTCACCACGATCGCCCTTGCGGTCATCATACCCATTTACATCCACACCCATAATGCGCTGCGCGGCATCGACAGCCGCTACGTCGAACTGGCCGAGACCCTGCGCATGAGCCAGAAGGATTTTATCTTTCAGGTGGTGCTGCCCGGCGCATTGCCCGGCTTTCTTCTGGGCCTGCGGTTTGCCGTCACTCTCTGCTGGGTTTCGCTTGTCGTGGTCGAGCAGATCAACGCCACCAGCGGGCTCGGTTACATGATCGACCTCGCCCGCAACTATGGGCAAACCGATGTCATCCTCGTCGGCCTGGTCGTCTATGTACTGCTCGGCCTTGTCTCGGACGGTCTTGTCCGCCTGCTCGAACGGAGGGTCCTCTCATGGCGCCGCACTCTAGCCAACTGAAGTCCGCATCCAGAGCCGTGCATGTCCGCAACCTCGTGCGCCGGTTCGCCACCAAGACGATCCTGGATCGCGTGGATCTCGATATCGCCGAAGGGGAGTTCGTTGCCCTGCTCGGCAGGAGCGGCTCCGGCAAAAGCACCTTCCTCAAGGCGCTCGCCGGCCTCGATCACGACGTCCAGGGAACCGGCACGCTTGAAACTCCGGAAAACCTTTCCGTGGTTTTCCAGGATGCACGTCTTCTGCCTTGGCGCACCGTGATCCAGAACGTCACTCTCGGTCTGCCGGGGGCTGCCGGGCAGGAAGCAGGCAGAAAAGCACTGGCCGAAGTCGGGCTCGAGGGGCGCGAAGCGGCCTGGCCAAACCAGCTCTCGGGCGGCGAACAGCAGAGGGTCGCTCTTGCCCGCTCGCTGGTCCGCCAGCCGTCCCTGCTTCTGGCCGACGAGCCGTTCGGCGCCCTCGACGCACTGACCCGGCTGAAGATGCACGACCTGCTGCGGGAATTGTGCGCAAGACATCGGCCGGCCGTGTTGCTCGTCACCCACGACGTCGACGAGGCAATCTCGCTCGCCGACCGGATACTGGTTATCGACGAAGGTCATCTGATCGAGGACCTGCGGATCGATCTGCCGACGCCGCGCGATCATGGCGATCCACGCTTTGCAAAGATCCGCACCCAGCTTTTGAGCCGGCTGGGGGTTGAAACGCCCGGACGGCGGGTCGCCTGAAATCCAACGGAAGTTGTCATCATGACCAGCAAGGGTCAGCTCAATCTCAACGCCTCGAACGGAGGACACGTCAATGAGTAAACAGAAGAGACAGATGCGGCTAGGGGCCTTCATCATGGCGACGGGCCATCATGTGGCAGCCTGGCGCCATCCGGCTTCGCAGGCCGACGCGGGACTGAATATCGATCACTACCGCGAACTGGCGCAGACGGCGGAACGGGGCAAGTTCGATCTGGTCTTCGTGGCCGACAGCCCGGCCGGCTGGGAGCGCGCCAAGGACCCGGAGGCGCTTCGCCGTTCCTCGCAGGGTGCCCATTTCGAACCGGTGACCCTGTGGGCCGCGCTGTCGCAGACCACGAGCCATATCGGCTTCGTCGCCACGGCATCCACCACCTATGAGGACCCCTACCTTCTGGCGCGCAAATTCGCCTCGCTCGACTATATCTCCAAGGGCCGGGCGGCCTGGAATGTGGTGACGACAGGCGCGGATGTTTCCAAAAACTTCTCCATCCCCGGTCATCCCGCCCATGCCTACCGCTACGCGCGCGCCGAGGAATTCGTCGATCTGGTGAAAGGGCTGTGGGACAGCTACGAGGACGACGCCTTCATCCGCGACAAGGAAAGCGGCGTCTATCTCGACCCGGACAAGGTGCATCTCGTCGACCACAAGGGTCAGTTCTTCTCTGTCACCGGTCCGCTCAATGTCGGCCGTCCGGTGCAGGGTTATCCGGTGATTGTCCAGGCCGGCGCATCGGAACCCGGCCGCGAGCTGGCCGCCAGAACCGCCGAGATGATCTTCACTGCCAACCAGACGCTCGAGGACGCCCAGGAATTTTATTCCGACGTCAAGGGGCGGCTTGCCCGTTATGGACGCAGCCAGGACGACTTGTTGATCAGCCCCGGCATATTCCCCGTTCTCGGTGGCACCGAAAGGCAAGCACAGGAGAACTACGACTATATCCAGTCGCTCGTTCACCCCTCGATCGCCTGGAACATCCTTGCCCGCCACTACAAGGGCGTCGACCTCTCCGGTTATTCGCTGGACGATCCCGCTCCGCCCCTGCCGCAGGATACGGAACTCAACAAAAGCCGCCTCAAGCTGGTCACCGATCTGGTATCGCGCAACAATCTGACGCTGCGCCAGTTCTATCTGGCGGTTGCGACCGCTCGCGGCCATCGAACGGTGATCGGCACGCCGGAACAGATTGCCGACGCGATGCAGGAATGGTTCGAGAATGGCGCTGCCGACGCTTTCAATATCATGCCACCGATCCTGCCCGCCGGATTGACGGACTTCGTCGACCAGGTCGTGCCGATCCTGCGCAAGCGCGGCCTTTTCCGACATGAATATGAAGGAACGACCCTGCGGGAGAACCTCGGCCTCAAGCGCCCGCAGAACGGCTTCGTGCTTCGCTCACAGCTTGAGCCGGAGGCACGGGCAGCCGTATAGCTCCCGCGCCACATTAAATCCCCTGGCCCTGAAGATGGCGACACCGCCGATACTTCTCGGCCAGGACCTTCCGCTCGCCTCTTCTCGGACAGGCTTCGCTCAGGCGCTCAATGCCTGCCTACGGTTGTTGACGAAGCCGGCCACTTCCGATTGAGGCATTGCCTTGCCGAAGATATAGCCCTGCCCTATATCGCAGCCCTGGCCAAGGAAGTAGGCGAGCTGGGCGTTCTCCTCGATCCCTTCGACCGTGGTCTTGAGGTTGAGACTGCGGCTTAAGCCAAGCACGGCGTCGATGATTTTGGCGTTCTTGTCGTTGTGGGTAAAACTTGAGACAAAGCTCTTGTCGATCTTGATCTTGTCGAACTTGAAGCGCGCCAACTGCGCCAGGCTTGAATATCCGGTTCCGAAATCATCCAGCGCCACCTGGATGCCGGCGGCATGGAATTGCTCGATCGTCGCGGCGGCAAGGTCCGGGTCGTCGATCAGAGCATTTTCGGTAATCTCGATTTCCAGCCTGGACGCCTGTAGGCCGGTCTGCTGCAGGATGTGGAGAACACGGCTTGCGAGCAGCCTGTCTTCCATCTGGACCGGCGACACGTTGAAGGAGAGCGACAATGTTCCCGGCCAAAGCTGCGCATCGCGGCAGGCTTTCGACAGAAGCTGCTCGAAGAGCGTGGTAATGAGGCCGGTCTCTTCGGCCACGGCAATGAAGTGTTGCGGTGAGACGAATACGCCGTCCTTGTTCCACCGGGCAAGCGCTTCGAAACCGCAGAGTTCACCTGTCCTGAGATTGATCAGCGGCTGGTAGAAGGGTTCGATCTTGCCCTCGTCGATGGCCCGGCGAAGGTCGCCTTCGAGTTTGGCGCGCTCAGAGACCTTTTCCTGCATTTCAGGCTGGAACAGGGAATATTGATTGTGACCTCGGCTCTTCGCCTCGTATAGCGCGACGTCCGACCGATGGCAGACTTCCTCGAGCGAGCTACCGTGGTCCGGCAGGCGCGCATAACCGACGCTGGCACCGACTTGCGTCAACAGAGTGCCGATGCGGACCGGTCGGGAAACCGAGTGGATGAGCAGCTGCGCGAAGAGCTCCTCCTTTTCCGGCAAGAGATTACGAGCCACGGCGACGAACTCGTCGCCGCCGAAGCGGAAGACGCATTCGTATTCAGCCAATGCGCAGATGCGCCGTGACACTTCCTTCAGCAGGACGTCGCCGCCCTGATGGCCGAGAAGGTCATTGACCTTCTTGAAGCCGTCGAGATCGATCGAAAACACCGTTGCGGTCTGCCGCCCGTTATCCTCGTCCGTTTCCTGCTGCCTTTCATCGGGGTGCGAAAGGACGAACCTGTCGAAGGCATAGCGGTTGGGAAGTTTCGTCAGATGATCGTGCGTGGCGATATGGTCAGCCTCATTGAAGGCCTTCCGGCGATTCATCATTTCACTGCGCATATCGAGAATGCGCAGCACCGAATAGGCGAAGCTCGCAAGCCCTGCAACGATGAGTACGATAATGATGAGATGGGCTTTTCCCGCACTGATCGACTGAACCAGCTCCAGCAGCAGGTCGTCATAAGCTATACAGCCGATGAGCAAAACCATCGCGACTGCCGTCACTTGCGCCAGCTGCCTGCCGGCTTTGCTTTCCAGAAAATCCTTCATCTACCCCTCCAACTCCGTGATCCTAGGAGAAATAATTAAAGGATTTGTTATTCCCGGTTGTGCTTCCTTCTAGTTTAGCCAGAAGAATGATAGATTCGGCGCCGGCAAAAGTATGTCGCCGGACGCACCTCGCTCGGCCGAACGAAAAACTCCCCTCGCATTGTTTGTCAATCCACGGTCTGGCGGCATCAGTTGATGTCGTTCTTGAATATTGCTCCTTTAAGAGCCTCTGACAGTTCGGCAAGCTGGTAAGGTTTTCGCAGGATCTTGATGCCTTGCGCGTCTGCCGCCTGTTTGGCGACCTCGGAATATCCACTCGTCAACAGGATCGGCAGGTCCGTGCGGCGGGCGCGAATTTCCTTTGCCAACTCCACGCCGTTCATTCCTCCAGGCATCATGATATCGGAAAATACCAGGTCCACCCGCCGCCCGTTCGCAAGCGCGCCGAGAGCAGCGGCAGCCGTCGCGGCACGGACGACCTGAAATCCAAGATCATCCAGCATTTCACTGACAAGAGCCGCGACTTCGTCGTCGTCTTCAACCAGCAGGATGCTGCCCGCCGAAGCCGGGCGTCGCCGCGCGACGTGCAGATCGACCAGATTGTGCTGATCCGGTCCAGGCTGGTTCGAAGAACGCGGCAACAAGAGGATTATTTTCGTTCCCCGGCCGATTTCGCTTTCGATCTTTATCTTCCCGCCCGACTGCTGGACGAAACCGTGCACCTGCGCAAGGCCAAGGCCGGATCCCTTGCCAATGTCCTTGGTGGTAAAGAACGGCTCGAACACGCGCGCCTGCACCTCTCGGGTCATTCCGGAGCCGTTGTCGCTGACGGAAAGGCAGACGAAGTCCTTGGCGGGGCCGGCTTGATCCGAGACAGGAACGTTTTCCGCGCGGATTTCTATCGTGCCCCCTTTGGGCATCGCGTCGCGGGCGTTGACTGCAAGATTGAGAACAACAAGTTCCAGCTCGCTTGCGTCAACCTCGACGGGCCACAGATCAGGTGAGAACTCGAGGGTGACATGGACATCGCCCCTCAGACTGCGGTCGAGCAGTTCGCGCATCCCCCCGATCTGGCGGGCGAGATCGACTGTCTGCGGCCGGAGTTCCTGCCGGCGGGAAAAAGCCAGAAGCTGCCGTGTCAGGCCCGATCCGCGTTCGGCGGCTTGGCGCATGCCGTCCATCAAGCGTTTTCGCCTGGCCGGGTCCGTCTGGCGGTCGAGCATTTCCAGTCCTCCGGAAATCACCATCAGCAGATTGTTGAAATCGTGAGCGACGCCCCCAGTCAATTGGCCGATCGCTTCGATCTTCTGGGCTTGCCGAAGCTTCTCCTCCACATGCGCCCGCACCGTCATCTGGTCGCGCAGGGCCTCGTTTGCTGCTTTGAGTTCCTGGGTGCGCACGATGACCTGCTTCTCCAGTTCCTGGGCGGCCTGCTCGCGCTCTTCCAGCAGCGTACGCAGTTCCAACTGTCGGGCTCGCGCGCGAAGCGCCGATTGGATCGTGCTGACAAGGGTCAGAGCCTGGATCGGGCGCTCCAGAAGGGACACGTTGCGCAAGGAATCGATCAGTTTCTGCCGCCATGCCTCGATGCCGGTCTGCTCCTGGCGGCTGGTCAGCAGGATAAAAGGAAGATCCGACCATGGCGGCTGGTCGGCAACCCATTTGAAAAGCAAACTCGCATCTTTTCCGAACAGGGCCTCTTCGGCAATAAATGCGGCTGCAGCGCCGGTCTGCAGTGCTCCCGTGAGGTTTTGAAGATCGTTACAGGCCTTTGCCGCGATGCCGCTTCGATTGAGCAAGCCGACTGAGGCGGCCGCATCTCTGCCGACCGGAGCAAAGACAATAACGGGTTCTGGTTGGTCTTCACCTGGCGCCATCATTTCCGTCTGCTGAACTCGTTACAGGAGCGGCTGAAAAATACGGCGAGCCGGCTAGCACGCCGGTGAACTCGAGCGTCGGCGGCCCGAGTTTGATGCCATTGTCGGACAGCCTGAACTCGCGCACGCTGTGCTCGTGCCTGCCGCTTCGCTTTTTCACGACGGATATCGCTCGGCGCACGGTGCCCTGCACTTCGAAATACCGCAGCATGATGACGGAATCGCTGAGATAGCTCAGGTCGAGCGGAGCCTCGAGCGGGCCCACGAGCCCATGCTGTGCGAGGACAAGGATGGTCAGTACGCCACGCTGGCCAAGGTAGGTCAGCAGTTCGTGCATCTGCAGGACCAGAAAACGCTCGTCCGGCATCGCATTCATGTAGCCATTCAAACTGTCGATGACGACGACGCGCGCGCCGTCGACCTCCACGCTTTTCTGGACGTTGGCGGTAAACTCCCCTGGAGATAGTTCCGCAGGATCGATCTGCTGCAACCGGATCAACCCGCTGTCCAGATGGGTTTGAAGATCGAAACCCAAGTTCCTGGCCCGCGCCTGCAGCGTTCCACGCCCCTCATCGAAGGCATAAATGACGGCATGTTCGCCGCGGTTTGCCGCCGCCAAGGCATAGGTCAGGGCAAGTGACGACTTTCCTACCCCGGCGGCCCCCAGGAACAGGACGTTGGTACCTCGCTCGAGCCCGCCGCCCAGCATGTCGTCGATTTCCTTGTTCCCGCTGGAGGTGAACTCGTCGTCGAAAGCCTGATGATGCTCCGCAGCGATGAGGCGCGGAAAAATGTGGAGACCACCCTTCTCGATCGTGAAATCATGGTAGCCGCCGCGAAACTTGATGCCACGCATCTTGACGACCCGCATGCGGCGCCGTTCTGCGCCGAAGTCGATCGCCAACTGCTCCAGCAGCACGACCCCGTGGGAAATCGAATGGAGTTGCAGGTCGTTCTGTTGAGACGACAGATCGTCAAGAAGGATGACGGTGCACTGCCGGCTGGCGAAGAAGTGCTTCAGCGCCAGGACCTGGCGCCGATAACGCAGCGGACTGTGAGCGAGGAGGCGCAATTCGGAAAGGCTGTCGATGACCACGCGCCTCGGGTTGAGTTCGGAGACGCGATCGAGAATGAGCTTCGTCGTCTCGTTGAGCTCCATTTCCGCCGGATGGAAGACCGTCAGCTCGCGGTCGGGGTCGAGCGTGGTCTCCGGAGGGACGAGTTCGAAGACCTCGATACCCTTGAGCGACCAGCCGTGACGGGAGGCGACAAGCTGCAGCTCGCGTTCCGTCTCGGAAAGGGTGATGTAAAGCACCTGCTCTCCCTGGCGGACACCTTCGAGCAGAAATTGCAGGGCGATCGTGGTCTTGCCCGTGCCAGGCCGGCCCTCGTAGAGATAAAGCCGGTTTTCATCGAGGCCCCCGTCGAGGATGGTATCGAGACCGGGCACGCCGCTCGAGATACGCGGAGGGTCGACAAACTCCGCCTCTTCGAACCGTTCTGTCATGTTCAACCTTTGCAGTGGAAACCCTTGAACAAGATCATATAGATTGCGGCGGACAAGCCTCAAGAGGGGCCGCCGAGGTATGCCGGACGGCTTTCGAAAGGCTCGCCCGCCCCACAAAGCATCAGGCGGAATGTTGTTCCCAGTACCAGGCCACATACATCATCTTTTTGTCGTGCCGGCGGCTTTTCAGGAGGGCGCGGATGGAACGGACGTCCTCTTTTTCGCAGGCGACCCAGACGAAGGTCTCGTCATCGACGGAGGCGATCGCCTTCTTGGCTTCCTCTGCAAGAATGCCTTTGGCTCCAGCCGGATAACTCCGCCGATGCAGCCAGCGGACTTCCAATGAACCCGCCGACGGAAGCGGCTGTTCCTCCGCTTCATCCCGCACTTCGATGATGGCCTGCATCCGGGTGCCCGGCGTCACCTCGGCCGCAATTCGGGCGATGGCGGGAAGAGCACTTTCGTCGCCGACCAGAAGAATGGACTGTGCCGCCGGAAGGCTTCCTCCTCCCGGCCCGAGCAGCGCTACTTTTTCTCCGGGCTGCACGTCGCGGGCGAATTCGGCTCCAGGTGTCGCCACATGGGAGGACGGATGTTGCAGGAAGTCGATCCACAATTCCCGGCGTTCGATATCGACGGCGCGGATCGTGTAAATGCGAACCAGAAGTTCGTCTTCTCCCTCGGGCCAGGCGACACGGCCGTCTTGGCGGATCCCCGGCCACACCGGCGGCCTGCCCTTCGGGGGAACCAGAAGGCGGACGTGCATGTCGCCACCGACGAACGGCGCTATATCGGCGCAAGCAAACTTCACCCGCCGCATGTGAGGGGTGACATCCTCCGCCGAGACGACCGTCACCTCGTGGATATTCGGCAGCACCGCGAGGGACGAATGCTCGGACCACGTCAATTCAAGAGAATCCTCTCCTGCAAAATAGAACAGGTGCTCTGCAATCATCGTCTGATTCAGCTGCAACGCCGCTTGCGACTCGCATGCCAGTTCGATCAGGAGCTTGCTGTCTGCCAGCCGAATGCTCGTCGTGCTGTTCTTGCTCTTCAGCAGAGCGTGGTCCTTGCTCCGCTGCACGTCGGCATGCTCGATGAAGTGCTCGCAGATTTCGTCGAGCATGCGTTCGGCATCCTTTGGCAGTGCGACGCCGGACAATTTGAGCGGATGAACTGCATTCATGACCGGTTCTCCTTTAGATCCTGCCCCTCCGCCATCCGATGGCGGCCGATCGGCAGCATGATCGGCCGGCCCGATGTGGGGTCGGTAATGACGCGGCTCTCAAGCCCGAAGACCTGCCGCACGTTCTTTTCCGTCAATACGTCCTCGGGCCTGCCGGCGACATGCACCCGCCCCTCGGCGATCGCGACGAGGTAATCCGCATAACGCGCCGCGAGATTGAGATCGTGCAGGACCATCACGATGGTGGTTCCCCGTGTCTGGTTGAGATCGGTCAGCAGATCGAGAACTTCGACCTGGTGATTGATGTCGAGAAAGGTCGTCGGTTCGTCGAGCAGCAGAACCTCCGTCTGCTGCGCCAGCGCCATGGCGATCCAGACGCGCTGGCGCTGCCCACCTGAAAGCTCGTCCACCGGCCGCTCGGCAAGCTCGACGGTTCTGGTCACCGTCAGCGCACTCTCGACGGCTTCGTCGTCCTTGCGCGTCCAGCGTGAAAGCAGGCCTTGATGCGGATGCCGCCCGCGGCTGACGAGATCGACGACGGTAATGCCCTCCGGCGCGATCGGCGACTGGGGAAGTAGCCCCAGTGTCCGGGCCAGCTCCCGGGATGGGATACGATGGATCGATTTGCCGTCCAGCAACACATGCCCCTGGCTGGGCGAGATGAGCCGGGACATGGTGCGCAAGAGCGTGGACTTGCCGCAGGCATTGGCGCCGACGACAGCGGTAATCTTGCCGGACGGCACCGTAAGATCCAGCGCGTGCAAAATTTCGGCATCGTTATAACCGGCCGAAAGCCGGCTCGCGGTCAGAGAATGAACAGTCATAGCGAGCCTCCCATCCGGTTGGCGCGCACGATCTGATAGATCAGATAGGGCGCGCCGAGTGCTCCGGTCACCACACCCACCGGATAACGGCTTGGCAGAAGGAATTGACCGACATAGTCCCCGCCCAGGACGAGTATCGCCCCGATCAATGCCGCCGGTATCAGCAACGATCCGTTACGTCCGATGACCCGGGCGGCGATCGGTCCGGACAGGAAGGCGACAAAGGCGATCGGCCCCGCCACCGCCGTCGCGGATGCGATCATCCCGACCGCCGCAACCATGACCAGCATTCGGGTCCTTGCCACCTTGACCCCCAAGGCCGCAGCCATGTCGTCGCCCAGGCGAAGTGCCTCCAGGTCGCGCCCCCGGCTGAGCAGAAGTCCGCCAAATGTGACCAGCACTAGGAGAAGCGGAAGCGCCTGGCCGAGCTGCGCGCCGTTGACGCTGCCGGTCAGCCAGCGCATGGCCTCCTGCAGGTTCCAGGCGGGAGCGCTGGAGAGGATATAGGCGACGACGCTTTCCAGCATGGCCGAGACGCCGATCCCGACGAGAATGAGCCGGGTCCCCGCAACCCCGTTGCGGAATGACAATGCGTAGATCAGCAGCGCCACGGCAAGGCCGGCGCCAACCGCCAGGACCGAAACGATCGGCCCGCTCAATGACAGGACAACGATGGCAAACACGGCCACAGCACTTGCGCCCGAAGTGATGCCAATGATGTCCGGGCTGGCCAGCGGATTGCGCAGCATGAGCTGGAACGTGACGCCGCCGAGCCCAAAGGCCAGTCCGGCGAGAACGGAAAGGACCGAGCGCGGCAGCCGCAGCTTGCCGACCGTAAAGGCAGCACCTGCGACATCCTCCCCGAGCAGGACGCGCATGACGTCACCGGGCGGCGTGAAGGACTGGCCGAGCGACAGGGTCACCGCAAAAAGAATGACGAGGACAGCCAATAAAATGGTTGTCACGAGAACATGCCGGCGCGTGCGCCGGCGGCGATTTTCAACGATGAGACCAATAGTTGGGGAAAGCACTGTCACAGTTCTCGAACCCGCTGCCGCCTGACGATCCAGATGAAGAACGGAGCCCCGACGAGGGCCGTGATAATTCCAACGTCGATTTCGGCAGGTCTGGTGGCGATACGCCCGACGACATCCGCCGCCAGCAGCAGGCAAGCGCCGCCAAGCGCGGAAAACGGCAGCAACCACCGATGATCGATCCCGACCAGCAGACGGCAGGCATGCGGTACGACCAGTCCCAGAAAGCCGATTGGCCCGCAGACTGCCGTTGTTGCCCCACACAGGAGAATGGCACCAAGCGAGGCGACAGCGCGGGCCACGGCGACGTGTTCCCCGAGCCCTGCCGCGACATCATCGCCCAAAGCCAGTGAATTCAGCTTTCGCGCCGACAGAAGGCTAACCACGAAACCGGCGGCAAGAAACGGCAGGACCGGAACAATGCGCTCGAAGGTCGCGCCGCCCACGCCGCCGATCTGCCAGGAGCGGATGCCGCCCGCGATATCGGCGCGCGGCAACACCACGGCAATCACCATGGAGGAGAAGGCAACCGACGTTGCGGCTCCGGCCAGCGCCAGCTTCAACGGCGTCGCCCCGCCGCGCCCGAGCGATCCTATCGTGTAGACGAAAACCGCCGAACACCCGGCTCCGAGGAGCGCAGCCCAGATATAACCCTGCGCGGAGGACATATCGAACAAGACCACGCCGGTCACGACGGCCAGCGATGCCCCCATATTGACGCCGAGAATGCCCGGATCGGCGAGAGGATTGCGGGTGACGCCCTGCATGATTGCCCCGGCAAGCCCGAGCGCGGCTCCAGCAAGTACGGCAAGCACGGTCCTCGGGATACGCACGCTCACTGCTGCCTGCCCGATGCTGTCGATCCGCCCCGCGAGTGCCGCGACGATATCGCTCCAGGCCACCTCACGGGTGCCGACCGTGACGGAGAGCGCACAGAGAGCGGAAAGGGTGAGGACCAATCCGGCTAGCCAGAGACCGCGGGTCCGGTTCGAACGTCGAGAGACGAGCGACCGAGAGAACGATCGTATGCTGCCGACCGTCATTTGGGTTTTCTGGCCGCGTCCGACAGCAGATCCACATAGTCCTTCAAGACCCATGAGATCGAAAGCGGTGTCGGATTTGCCGCGGTGCCGATCGGGTTGCGGCCGAGCATGACGAGAGCGCCCTTGTCCACAGCCGGCATTCTGGACATCAAGGGGTTCGCCGCCAGCGCATCGAGCAGTTTCCGGTTTCCATAGGTGACGACGATATCGACGTCGTCGAAGACGTCGATGCGCTCGGCGCTGACAGAGCCTGCGAATTTCCCCGACTTCGAAGCCTCGACGACGCTTCCGGGGGACTTCAGACCAAGATCCGCGAAGAACCTCACCCGGGTATCGTTCGTCGTATAGAAGTTGACGGTGCTCAGGTCAGTCGCATCGAGATGGGTAATGAACATCGCGGATTTACCCCGGAGCTCAGGATGCCCGCCAACCACTTTGGCGATGTCGGCTTCGATCCTTGCGATCGACGCCTCGCCTTCGGAGGCCATGCCCATGCCAGCGCTGTTCAGGCGGATCATGTCACGCCAGTCGGTCGACCAGGGCGCCTCGGGATAGGCGACGACCGGGGCGATCTGGCTCAGCGTGTCGTAGTCCGATTGGCTCAAGCCGGAATAGGACGCCAGGATCACATCGGGCCTTGTGGCGGCGACCGCCTCGAAATCGATACCGTCCCCTTCATCGAAAAGCACGGGCTTGGCGGCGTGGAGCGCTGCCAGCCTTTCGGCGACCCAGGGCAGCACGCCATCGCCGTCGTCGTCGCCGAAATTGGCCCTGGCGAAGCCGACAGGCACGACACCGAGCGCCAGCGGTACTTCATGGTTCGCCCAGGCGACGGTCGCTACCCGCGCAGGCTTTTGGGGAATGATCGTCGTGCCGAACGCATGCTTGATGGTGACGGGATAGGTTGTTCCTTCGGCAGCCCGGGCGCCTGCCCCGGCGCTGCCGAACGCAACAATCCAGATGGCTATCGCCGCCATTTTCACGGCCGAAAGCAGTAACCGCAGCATCGTCAAACTCCGCAGACCTCAAGTGGACTTTCACTTTCAGGTTAAGAGAGCCACGTCAACCGCCCTCCAGGCCTGCACCGACAAGAGCACTGAGATTCCCGTGGGATCCTACAAAGCTTGAAGAATTTACAATACTGGACAATCATGCTCAAGTTAATAGCGGCCCGGGGGCGTACCGGACCAGGATGTCGTTCGGGATGATTCCCCCAGATCTGGCATCAGTCTCGGCGATCTCTCGCCTAATCAACTTCTGGAACGTGAATATGGACAACGAAAGAACAAGCGCTCGCTCGAGACCGGCCCTTATCCGCTACTGGAATGCCGTCCTTCTGGGTTGCACGGCGCTTGTCGCCTTCACGCCGACCTTAGCGCTTGGCCAGGAAAGCTCGAACGCCGATACGACACTCGCACCGATCGTCATCCAGGGCAGCGGCGCCAGCCTCGATACCGACAACGATTCGAAGTCGATCGTCGCGACGAAGACGACCGGCGTCGGCAAGATGCCGGCGGATATTCTGGAAACGCCCGCGTCCGTCTCCGTCATCACGTCCAAGGAAGTCCGGGAGCGCGGTGCGGACAGCATCGAGCAGGTCGTGCAATATACCGCCGGCGTGGTCACGGACTATTACGGTTCGGACGACCGTTACGACTATTTCAAGATCCGCGGTTTCACGCCCTTTACATATCGCGACGGGCTAGTCATCGGCAGAACCTGGAGCGGGATCCGGGAAGAACCCTTTGCCTTCGAGCGCATCGAGGTACTGAAGGGCGCCAACTCGACGGGCTTCGGGGTTTCCGATCCCGGCGGTTCGGTGAACTATGTCACCAAGCGGCCGAAGAGCGAACGTTTCGGCGAGATTTACGGCACCGGCGGTTCCTTCGGCCACAAGGAGACCGGTTTCGACTTCGGCGACAATATCACCGAGAATGATACCCTCTCATACCGCTTGACCGGCAAGTTGCAGCGGTCGGACGCCGAGTACGACTACTCGCAGGATGACGAAAACTTCATCATGGGTGGCCTGACCTGGCGCCCCACGGCTGCGACGAGCCTCTCATTCGTCTTCGATCATCTCGACAAGGACGGCACACCCAGCAGCGGCGGCCATCCGAGGGGGACGAATCTCGACAGGGATCGCTTCTTCGGCGAGCCGGACTACAACTACGATACGACGAACAGGAACACCTACAGTGTCACGCTCGACCACGATTTCGGGAATGGCCTGACCTTCAACGCCAACGCGCGCTACAGCAAGTCGGATACCGGATTCGGTTATGCCTATATCTACGATGCGCTGGGTGCTAACGATCCCACGGGCATGGTTGACCGAAATTACTTCGGCAGCGACAAGTCATCCGAACAATTCATCGTCGATGCGCATCTGCTCTACGAGACGAATTTTAACGATGTGGAAAGCCGTACGCTGCTCGGCGTCGAGTATAACAAGTTCGAGTCGAAGAATGACAGCTTCTACACCGCTGCTCCGGCCATAAACTGGCAAAATCCGGTCTATTCGGGCGGACCCGGATCGCTGTCGCCGTACGCCAGCGTGGCCAGCGACCAAAAGACCAAGGCGATCTATCTGCAGCAGGATCTGACCTTTTTCGACAAGCTGACGGCGAGCATCGGCCTGCGCAACGATTGGCTTGACCTCAAGGAAACAGACCGGCTTACAGGCACCTCGGCGTCTGGCGACTTTAGCGAATTCACCAAGCGCTTCGGCCTGAGCTATAAGCTCACCGGGGAACTTGCGGCCTATGTCAGCTATGCCGAATCCGTCGCGCCGCCGAGCGCGGGTACCGAGCCTACGCTCGGCACGCAGTATGAAGCCGGCATCAAATATCGCCCGGATGCCTTCCCCGCCCTGTTCACCGCTTCCGTCTACGACCTGACGATGGAGAACATCACGACCTATGAAGCTCCGACGTACCTGCCGGCGACGGTCGACAAGATCCGGCATCGTGGTATCGATCTCGAGGCCAAGGCGGAGGTGACGAGTAATATCAACCTCATCGCATCCTATTCCTATATCGACTCAAAGATCGTCGAGAACGGCGGCTCCTACGATGGCAAGCGCTTCGCCCAGGTTCCGCAGCACCTGGCCTCGATCTGGGGCACTTATACGGTAGAAGGCAACGGAAGCCGCGGCGATATGACGTTCGGGCTCGGGGCTCGTTATACGGGTTCGTATTACTTCGACAACGCAAATAGCCGAAAATCGGACGGTGCCATCGTCTTCGATGCCGCCTTTACCTATAAGATCCAGGAGAACACGACACTCCAGGTGAATGCCAGCAATCTGTTTGACGAGAAGCATATCGCCAACGATGACGGCGGCGCCTATTATTATAATCCCGGTCGCGCAATCTACGCGACGCTGCGCCAGACGTGGTGATCCTCCGGTCCTAGGACAAAAAGTCCCGCGGCAAGGCCGCGAGACTTCTTGAGGCGCTGGACCGGGAGGGAGTTGGTCAGGCAGCCTGAACCTTGCGGCTGGCGCGGGCCCAGGCCGGCAGCCAGTCGCCGTGAGCGGCAAGCAGCTCGTCTGTCATCGCCCAGATCTGGTCGAGATCGAGTTCCGCCGCTGTATGCGGGTCCATCATTGCAGCGTGGTAGATGTGCTCGCGGTTCTCGGTCATCAGTGCCTGAACCGTCAACTCCTGGACGTTGATGTTGGTGCGGATCAATGCCGTGAGCTGCGGCGGCAGGTCGCCGATGAAGGTCGGCTGGATGCCCGACGCGTCGACCAGGCAGGGAACCTCGGCTGCGCAATTGTCGGGCAGCGAAGTGATGCAGCCATTGTTGCGCACGTTGCCGTAAATGACGGAGGGTTCGCCGGTCCAGACCGAATTGATGATCGACGAGGCATATTCCTTCGACTGCGCGACCTCGATCTTGTCGGCTGAACGGTAGGCTTCCGCCTGCCCCTTCCAGCGGGCGATCTGCTCGATGCAGCGCTTCGGATATTCGTCGAGAGGGATGCCGAATTTCTCGATCAGGTCCTCGCGGCCCTCCTTAATAAAGTAAGGCGTATACTCGGCGAAATGCTCCGAGCTCTCGGTGACGAAATAGCCAAGGCGGGTCAGCATCTCGTAGCGCACCTTGTTCGGGCAGCGCGGGTTCCAGCCGGGCTTGGGCGCGCGGCCTTCGCGATAGGCACGGACCAGATCCGGATAGAGATCTTTGTAGGAGCCATCCGCCTGGCGATGCTCGAACTTCAGATAGAAGGCCATGTGGTTGATGCCGGCCGAGCGATAGCGGATCTCCTCATAGGGAATGTCGAGGTCATGCGCCAATTCCATTGCCGTGCCCTGCACCGAGTGGCAGAGGCCGACCTGCTTGATCGCGGGGTATTTCTCCGAAATCGCCCAGATGTTGATCGCCATCGGGTTGACATATTGCAGCATGATCGCCTCGGGGCAAACGGCGAGCATGTCCTCGCAGATCTTCCACAGATGCGGCACGGTGCGCAGGCCACGCATGATACCGCCGATGCCGAGCGTGTCGGCGATCGTCTGACGCAGGCCGAACTTCTTGGGGATCTCGAAGTCGGTCACCGTGCAGGGTTCGTAACCGCCGATCTGGAAGGCCACAACGACGAAGTCCGCGCCCGCCAGCGCCTTTCGCTGGTCGGAATAGGTCTCGGCTTTCGCCTTGGCGCCGAGTGTTGAAATCAGCTTGTTGACGACGATTGCGCTTTCTTCGAGACGCTGCGGATTGATGTCCATCAAGGCGAAGGTGGCGCCCGACAGCGCCGGGCGCTGCAGGACGTCGCCGATGATATTCTTCATGAAAACGGTCGAGCCTGCTCCGATAAATGCGATCCTGGGATTTCGTGCCATTATAACCTCCGGCATTCGGCAATCATTATGCTACCTCGAAAGCGGCCTTGACGAGCCGTTCGGTGTAGGCGGTCTTGGGGTGGGATAGAACTTCGTCGACGGGACCCTCTTCGATGATCTTGCCGTGCTGCATGACAATGACCCGGTGGCAGAGGGCACGCACGACCTTCAGATCGTGCGAGATGAAAAGGTAGCTGAGGCCCCGCTCGTCCTGCAGCTTGCGCAAGAGTTCGATGATCTGCGCCTGAACCGAGAGATCAAGAGCCGAGGTCGGTTCGTCGAGCAGGATGAACTCAGGCTCGAGCGCGATGGCGCGGGCAATGGCGATACGCTGCCGCTGGCCGCCCGAAAACTCGTGCGGGAAGCGCGACAGGATGTTGCTCGGCATGCCAGCTGCGATGAGCGCCTCGCGCACGCGGTCGAGCCGTTCGGCCTTCGTCGCGCCGAGCTTGTTGACGACAAGCCCTTCCTCGATGATTTGGCCGATCGTCATGCGCGGATTGAGCGACGAGAACGGATCCTGGAAGACCACCTGCATGCGCGAGCGCAACGGCCGCATTTCGATGCGCGAACGGTCGTGGATCGGCTGCCGGTCGAAATAGATTTCGCCGCTGTCGGTGTCATTCAGCCGCAGAAGCGCCTGTCCGAACGTCGTCTTGCCCGAACCGGACTCGCCGACGAGCCCCAGCGTTTCATGGCGGCGAAGCGTCAGATCGAGGCTGTCGACCGCGACAAGCTCCTTCAGCTCCGGCTTGAAGAAGGTGCCATGGCGCAGCATGAAGGAGACGCGCACCCCCTTGGCGTCGAGAATGACGTCAGAGCCCTCCGGCAGCGGATTGGCCTGGCCGCGGGGCTCGGAGGCGAGCAGGTGCTTGGTGTAGGCATGCTGCGGATTGGCGAAGAGCTTTTCGGTGATGTTGTGCTCGCACATCTCGCCATGCTGCATGACATAGACATAATCGGAGAACTGCCGCACGACAGTCAGGTCGTGGGTGATCAGGATCACCGCCATCCGCAATTCCTTCTGCAAGTTGCGGATGAGGTTGAGGATCTGCGCCTGCACGGTGACGTCGAGTGCCGTCGTCGGCTCGTCGGCGATCAGCACGTCCGGATTGTTCGACAGCGCCATGGCGATCATCACGCGCTGACGCTGGCCGCCGGAGAGCTGATGCGGATATTGCCGCAGGCGAGCTTCCGGATCGGGAATCTGCACATGCCTCAGCAGTTCAAGCGCACGGGCCTCGGCCTGTTTCCGGCTCATCCGGCGATGCACGCGAATGGCTTCAATGATCTGGCTGCCGATCGTGTAGATCGGGTTCAGCGAGCTCATCGGCTCCTGGAAGATCATCGAGATACGATCGCCGCGCAGCTTGCGGCGCTCACGTTCGGAGAATTTCAGGATATTGGCGCCGTCATAGGCGACGGTCGATTGCGGCGACACCACGGCGCGTTTCGACAGCAGCCCCATGACGGTGCGCGCGGTTACCGATTTGCCCGATCCGGATTCGCCGACGATGGCGATCGTCTCGCCGCGGTAGAGCTGGAAGGAGATATCCTTCACGGCCTCTACCGTGCCGTGCTCGACCTTGAAGTTCACGGCGACGTTGCGGGCATCGATGATTGGCTGTTCCGTACGGCCGGCATGGTCGAGGCGGATGGGCGGGGCGAAGCTGTTGACGAGTGCGAGAGCCATCTGGACCACCTCAATAAGGATCGACTGCGTCGCGCAGCCCGTCGCCGAGCGCATTGAACGCAAAAACCGTGATGAGCACGAAGCCGACCGGCGCCAGGATCCAGGGATAGGTGCCGATCACGGAATAGTTTGCCGTATCCTGCAGCATCAGTCCCCAGGAGATCAGCGGCGGCTTCACGGCGAAACCGAGGAAGCCGAGGAAGGACTCGAGCAGCACGACGCTCGGGATATGCAGCGTGACGGCGACGATCACGTGGCTCATGACGTTCGGAAAGATGTGCTGGAAGATGATCCGCCGGTCGGTCGCGCCGACGGCCATGGCCGCCCGGACATAATCGATGCGGGCGAGCGCCAGTGTCTTGCCGCGCACCTCGCGCGACATCTGCGCCCAGCCGAGCGCCGACATCACGACGATGACGAAGCCGAGGAAAACGTTGGTCGGCGCCGTCACCGGGATGAGCGAGGTCAGCGCCAGATAGAGCGGCAGCTGCGGAAAGGCGAGGACGACTTCGACGAAGCGCTGCACCCAGGTATCGAACGAACCGCCGAAATAGCCGGATACCATGCCGACCGTGGTGCCGATCACCGTGACGATGAAGACGACGGTGAGCGCGATCGTCAGCGAAATCCGCGAGCCGACGATGGCGCGCGACAGCACATCGCGGCCGAACTTGTCGGTGCCGAGGAAATGCACCGGCTGGCCGGTGGTGGAACCGAAGAAATGGCGGTTCGCCGGGATCAGTCCGAACAGCCGGTACTCGGCGCCTGCCACGAAGAAGCCGAGACGGTTCGGGTTGTCGTAGTCGGGACCGACGACCGGCTGAAATGTCACGGGGTCGAGCTCCGCGGACTCGGTCTGTCCATAGACGCGCGGCTGGAAGACGATGTTGCCGTCCTTGTCGTGAAAGCTCATTATCTGCGGCGGGGCAAAGCCGACATCCGTTGCCTTCGGATCCATCGGCGCAAAGAACTCAGCGACGATCGCCATGATCAGCAGCAATCCGACGAGGATGAGGCCGATCATTCCGGTCCAGGAGCGCCGCAGCCGGCGCCAGACGAGCGCCGTGTAGCTCTCATTGCCGTGCGGCGCGTTCTTGGCCGTCTGTTCGAGGGACATCTGCCCGTGGGGCAATGGCGGGGAGGAGTCGAAGGCGAGCATATCAGGCTCCTCCGTAGGCACGGACGCGCGGGTCGAGCATCGCCAGAAGCATATCGGCGATGATGTTGCCGACAATGAGCGTGGCCGAAAGCACCATCATGAAGGTCGCCGTCACATAGACGTCGCCGACGGCCATCGAACCGACGATCGCCGGCCCGACGGTCGGCAGCGAAAAGATGATCGCCGTCTCGATCTCGCCGGTCAGCATGTAGGGAAGCACGACGCCCTGATACATGACGAGCGGGTGCAGGGCATTGGGCACGGCATGGCGCATGACGACCGCACCGCCCGAAAGCCCCTTGGCCCTTGCCGTCTCGACATACTGGGCGTTCAGCGTATCGAGCAGGTTGCCGCGCATGACGCGCATGTTGTAGGCGAGCCCGCCGAAGGTGGCGATCGCGACGACCGGCCAGACGTGTTTGACAAGGTCGGCGAATTTCGCCCAGGACCACGGCGCGCCGCCATATTGCGGCGAGAAGAAGCTGCCGATTTCAGAAACGTTGAGCTGGAAGACGAGCAGGTAGACGATGATCAGCGCCATCAGGAAGCGCGGCACCGTCATGCCGAGAAATGAGATGCCGGAGAGCAGGCTGTCGATCCAGGAATATTGCCGGGTTGCCGCCCATATGCCGAAGCCGATGCCGAGCACCGACGCAAGGATGTGGCAGACCAGCGCCAGGAGCAGCGTGCGCGGCAGGCGTTCGCCGACGACGTCGGCCACCGGCTTGTTGTAGAACATGCTGTAGCCGAAATCGCCCTGTGTAACGATGCCCTTGATCCAGTTGAAGTACTGGATGGCCATCGGTTGATCGAGGCCGTGGGCGATGCGGTAGGCCCGAGCCTGTTCGTCGGCCTGTGCGAAGGACGCGCCGCTCTGGTTGATCAGCTGCGAGCGGATGTAATCGGCATAGTCACCGGGTGGCGCCTGGATGATCGCGAAGGTCACGATGCTCAGAATGATCAGGACGGGGATTGCGGTCGCTATGCGCACGAGCAGGAATCGTAACATCGGACGGTTCGCTTCTCCTTGCCGCCAGTCGCGCCTGTCGGTGCGGCCGGCTTGTTGATCTTGCCCGGCCGCGCTTCACGCGCGGCCGGAGTCCTCGGTTGGGAGGGGAGCTCTTAGTTGATCGGGCCCTTTTCGCCCGGCTTGCCGGGCAGCCTCTCGGGGAACAGCTCATATTTGCCCTGCTTGTCGGCAGCGACCCACAGGCGCTCACGGATGACGGAGTCCTCGGCCCAGTTGAACATGAAGATCGGTGTTCCTTCCGGCACATTCGAGAAGCGCTTGTTGATGATCAGCGCACCGGGATATTCCGTCAGTCCGATCGTATCGACATTCTCGGTTGCGATCTTCTGGTACTGCTTCATCAGGTCGACGCGCTGGTTGTTGTCCTGACTGGTCTGGAACTTGGCGACGATAGCCACCAGCTTTTCTTCGTAGGGCATCAGGTCGAGTTTGCCGTCTTTTCCGGCGCGGTGGTGCCAGCTCGTGCGCGGACCGACAGGTGCAAGCTGCTCGGTGTTTTGAACCACGGAGGCAAGTTCCGGCATGTTGCGCTGGATCAGCCAGTCGAAACGGCCGCTATAGTGAGCGTCGTCGCGCTTCGGACCATCGAGCGCATTGAGGATGACCTTGATCCCGAGCTTTTCCATCTGGCCGATGACGCCTTCCGCGAGGCTCTTGTCGGTCGCGTAGCCGTTGTTGACCAGAAGGACGATCTCGACGTCCTTGCCGCCGACGGTTCCGGCGGGGAAGTTCACGAAACCGTCGCCGTCGGTATCCTTGAGGCCGGCCTTCGCCAGCAGCGCCTTGGCGCCATTCAGATCGAAGGGGTAATAGACCACCGAGTTGCGGTCGTAGAAGCTGGTGCCCGAGGACAGGCCACCCGGATAGATCGCGGTGAACGGACCTTTGACCAGCGAATCGCCAATCGCCTTGCGGTCGAGGCCCATGGTGATCGCCTTGCGGAAATCCTCGTTGCGGTTCAGCTCGCGAACGGCCTGGCCGCGCGCGTCTGGCTCGCCCCAGCCGTTACCGGACAGGTTCATGCGCATGTTGTAGCCAATCAGGCGCGGGCCGAAGGCAAGACGTGCCGGGGCGGTCTTCTCGGCGGCGCGCTTCAGCGATGCCACGAAATTTTCCGGCTGCTCGAGGTTGGAAATGTCGCCGGATCCGGCAACGGCCTGTACGTCGCGGTCGGCCCAGGTCGACAGCTTGTAATGCAGTTCGTTCAGATAAGGGAGTTGATTGCCCTTCTCGTCGACCTTCCAGTAGTATGGATTGCGGCGCATCACGATGATGTCGTCAGGACGGTATTCGACCGGCACCCAACCGCCCATCACCGGCATGTTCAAAAATTCCGGCGGGAACGCATTCTTGAACTGATCGTAGGTATTTTTCGAATATTTCGGATGCTGCGGCTTCAGGATATGCGACGGGCCCGGGCAGAAGCCCGGATAGGCCATCGTGTAGAGATATTGTTTGGGGAAAGCCTCCTTGAAGGTCCACTCGACGGTATAGTCATCGATCTTCTGAAGTGTTGTCCCCTGGCCGAACGCTTCAGGCGATGCGCCGCCGCCGAGCGGCGAGACATTCGGGTCGATGACCTCGTCTTCCCAGTAAAACATGATGTCGTCGGCATTGAAGGGAACGCCGTCGGACCATTTCGCGCCTTCGACCAGATGCATGGTGAGTTTATGACCGTCCTTGGACCAGTCCCAGCTCTTGGCAAGGTTCGGCAGCGGCTCGGTATCCTTGGCTTCCACCTGGAAGAGCGGCGCGGTGCGCGTCAGGCACTCGGACAGGCCGATATCGATGCCGCCCCAGCCCTGGGTCTGGCCGGCGCCATAGTTCCACCCTTCAGGCCGGCCGCCGATGACATGCCGCAGGGTATCGCCATAGACGCCGGGGCCATCCACCATGTTCTCCGTCTTGAAGACGAGCGGCACCTTGGGCAGGCGGTCCTTAACGGGCGGCAGCTTGCCGCTGTCGACAAAGTTCTTCGTCACCCAATCGGGCTCATGATAGGTGGGCAGCGCCTTGAACTCCTCAATGGAATCCCTGGACACGTATTTGATCTTGCCTTCCGCCGGGAACTGCGCCGGAACGGGCGGAGCAGTGGGCTCGGAGGCATAGGCGCTCAAAGCCGAGACCGAGACGCTCAGCGCCAGTCCGGCAAGACTGCCAAGGTTGCGGAAATTTGTCATCGTTTCTCCCTCTTGTTGCGGAGCACTTTGCAATACCCCGGTTCTCCTCAAACGATCCGGATGCGGGCTTGCGGCAATAGGCTCCCTCCCGGAGCCCCATCGCCGCCCATCCTCCGAAATTTCAGACAGCCTGCTTGAGCGCCGCCTTTTCGGCGCGCAACTCGTCGATCGAGCGGACGTTGCGGCGTGCCGCCCCGGCCCAATCGCGGGTCTTCACCGTCGATTTGGCCAGCCGCTCTTTGGCCGCAGGAATGGCATCGGCATATTGCGGCAACCAACCGGCCTGGGCGACGACCATCTCATCGACCATCTGCCAGACTTCCTCCGGCGTCGAGATGGCGCCGACCAAGGGGTCGTGCAGGACCGCCAGCTTCAGGAGGTCGATATCGCCGCTGATGGCTGCGTGCACCGACATGCGCTGCACGTTGATCGAGGCGATGCAGGTCGCTGCGCAGGCTTCCGGGATCGTGATGCCGGAGACCATATTGATACCGAAGCGGTCGACAAAACCGGGCGACTCGACAATCGCATCGGCCGGCAGGTTGGTGATGATACCGTTGTTTTTGACGTTGAAGTGGCCGCGATAGACGCGGTTGGTTTCAAGCGCTTCGAGAATATGGCTCGCATGCTCGTTCGAGCGCTTGGCTGGATCGATCGGCTTTTCGGCCGAGGCGAGGAACTGCGGGAATTCCGTTTCGAACCAGTTGCGGGTTTCCGTCGAGTGCCTGAGGTAACCGCCGGTCTCGCCATGGATCCAGTCGGACATGTCGATCCATCTGGTGATCTCTTCCGGCCGCTTGCGATACCAGGGCAGGTATTCGGACAGGTGGCCGTTGCTTTCCGTCGAATACACGCCGAAGCGCTTCAGGACGTCGATACGCAGCTTCTCCTGCTGCGAGAAAACCGGATGCGCCTCGAAGGCTGCGACGAGTTCGTCCTTGCCGATCTTTCGGCCGTTGAGGCGCAGATCGACGAACCATGTCTGATGATTGATGCCCGAGCAGATATAGTCGAGTTCGGAGCGCGACTTGGCGCCGAGAACCTCGGCGATCTGTTCTGCCCCATGCTGGACACCATGGCAGAGGCCGACGGTATCGACCTTCCCGTATTCGATCGCAGCCCAGGTGTTCATCGCCATCGGGTTCGCGTAGTTCAGGAATTTCGCGCCCGGTTCGGCGACTTCGCGGATGTCCTTGCAGAAATCGAGGATCACGGGGATGTTGCGCTGGCCGTAGAGAATGCCGCCGGCGCAGATCGTATCCCCGACGCACTGGTCGATACCGTATTTGAGCGGGATGCGGATATCGTCGGCATAAGCTTCCAGGCCGCCGACGCGAACGCAGCTGATGATGTAGCGGGCACCCGTCAGCGCCTCGCGACGGTTGGTGGTTGCCGTCACCCTGGTCGGAAGCCGGTTGGATTCGACGATCTTGTCGAGGATCGCCTTGATCATCTGGAGGTTATGCTCGTTCATGTCGGTGAGCGCGAATTCGATATCCCTGAATTCGGGAACGCACAGGATGTCGGTGAACAGCTTTTTCGTGAAGCCGACGCTGCCTGCGCCAATGATAGCGATTTTGAAGCTCATGATCCTGACCTCGATGCGATGAAAATGCCGGCGTTGGGGATGAGAAGAAGAATAGCCGCCGGACTTGCGCGCAGCGCCAAAAAAGGCCAGAAATCCGGCTTATTCCCCTCCCCGCCGTTCCTCGATGCTGGCGGTGTTCTCTCTCTCGGGGGCAGATTATGCGCAAATTCGGCGGGGCCGCCAGAGAAGGATTATGCTTTCATGGGTAATTCTATGCTGCGGGATTTAATCGAGCGGGGGCCGGTCATGCGGACCGTTTCGTTGCCGCGGGGCCGGCAGACTTTGCACACGATGCCGACCAGCACCGGCTACGAGATCCGCACGGATGCAGCCTATGATTGGGACGGACGCAAGCGCGGCCAGACGCCGTTCACCGTGCTCCAGCACACGATTGGCGGCGCCGGCAACCTCAGGTACGACAACCGGGAGCTGCGAGTGAAGGAAGGCGAAACCCTGTTGGTTCTCGTCCCGCATAACCATCGCTATTGGCTGGAGGATGGCGGCCGATGGGAGTTCTTCTGGATCTCGATGAATGGCGACGAAGCGCTTCGCATTCACCGCTCCGTCCTCGCGGTGACCGGCCCGATCCTCACGCTGCAGCCGCGCACCATCGAGCATCTGGCCGATTGCAGCCTGCGTCTCATCAATGGCGCGGAGACCCCGGGCCGCGCATCGGCCATCGCCTACGAAGCGGCCATGGCGCTCTATGACGACGTCTTCGGTTCACATCCCATCTTCAGCGAAGAATACCGGACGATGCAGCATGTCATCGGCCACATCACGAGCAATCTTGAACATCCGCTGCCGGTCGAGGAGCTAGCCAAGGTCGCGGGCCTCAGCCGAGCGCATTTCTCACGTATCTTCGCCGCCAGCGAAGGCGTTCCGCCGGCCGAATTCGTTCTGCAAAAACGCCTGGAGCGCGCCATCAAGCTTTTGACCAAGACCGACGGCATGCCGGTGAAGGAAGTGGCAATCCGCTCGGGCTTCCGGGACGCAAACTACTTCTCCAAGGTCTTTCGCCGTGCCTACGGCACCAACCCCACCGAATTCCGCACGACCGGCATGTATGCGAGCGTCGGCAGGGGCGCTGACACCATACTGCGGCGGTAACCCTCGGCCCGGCTTTCCGCCTCTTAGGAGAGCTTCATCAATACCAGGCCGGCCGGAGTACCGTCGCTGCGGCGACCATTCGCGCAGAACTCGTAGAGCAAGATGCCGTTGATGGTAAAAATCACCCTTGGCGGGTCTCAGACGACATGGAGAACTGGTCCGGGTGCCAATACTTCTGGTTATGCGTGCAATGCTGCCGTGAGCCAGGCAACGGCTCTGTCACTGGCAGCCGTTCGTCGTGCCCTGAGTGGCAGCAGGATATTATATCGCCCGTCAGCCTTGTAAGTCAGATCATGCAGCGTGACCAACGTTCCGGCATCAAGAAAAGCCTGAACGAGCGCGCCCCAGCCGAGTGCTACCCCCTGGCCATTACACGCAGCGAATATCGTTTCGGTATAATGGCTGAATCTCAGGGATGGCTTGAAATCGAAGGATGCTCCGATCTGGTCGAGCCATTGAGCCCACGAAAACCACAACGGGTCGGAACTGTGAGTTTCGATATACTCGTCTGTCGAGGATAGCGGGCCTGGTTGTCTGCGTTTGAGATAATCGGGCGAACATACGGGCGTTATGAAATCGTCTTTTGAAGCAATGACCGTCCCATCGTTAAACGGCGGTATTCCATAGCGAATGGCAATGTTTATCTCACCGCTATCGAGATCGATCTTTTCATCCTGGGATACGACACGCACCTGGATCCCGGGGTTTTGGGAACGGAAGTCGGCCAGACGCGGAAGCAGCCAGAAAGACGAAAACGCGATCGTCGCGCCGATTGTGACGACATCCTGACCGGACGTTTTGATCGCATCGACCGTCTCCGCAATATCGGAAAGGCTCCGCGCCAGCGACGCTCCCAGAATGCGACACGCAGGCGTAGGTTCGATTGCGCGATGTTTACGCACAAACATTGGCTGCCCCAATTCTTCCTCAAGCAAAGCAATCTGCCGGCTTACGGCCGCCTGAGTGACGCCAAGTTCGGTCGCGGCCGCGGTAAAGCTCTTTCTGCGCAAAACTGCTTCAAGCGTGAGCAGCGCGGTCAAGGATGGCAGCCGTTTACGAAACTGCATGCTCCCGCCCTCAATCCATTACTTTTCATTATGCCAACGTAACAATTTATGCCGTTGAACGAATTGCATGGCAAGGTCACTCTTGCCCGAAAGCTGGCAAAGAGGTCTTCATGCTGAACAAACTTGCGTCTTCGATCTCGTCACTTTTGGACGCGCGTGCTGACGGCCATGCTCTGCCAGCGGGCCTGTATACCCGGTCAGACGTGTTCGAAGCGGATATCGACGTCTTCTTTCGTCGGCACTGGATCTGCGTCGGACTTGAATGCGACGTGCCCGAGCCCGGCGACGCTGCGGTTATCGACATCGGCAAAACCAGCCTGATCCTGCTGCGCGACGATGACGGCGAAATCCGCGTCGTGCACAACGTCTGTCGCCACAGGGGCTCGCGCCTCCTCAATCCCGGCAAGACGATCGTCTCGAAGCTGGTCTGTCCCTATCACACCTGGACATACGAACTCAGCGGGGAGCTGAGTTATGCACCCCATATGGGCAAGAGCTTCAACAAAGAGTGTCACAGCCTGAAGCCTGTGACCTTCAAGTCGATCAGCGGCCTCATCTATGTTTGCCTTGCCGACAATCCACCAAAGGACATTACTCGGCTCGAGTTGGCGATGACCGAGCGCCTGGCGCCCTACGATATTGGCAATTCCAAAGTCGCATTCGAAACCGATGTGATCGAGCACGGCAACTGGAAGCTGACGATGGAGAACAATCGTGAGTGTTACCATTGCTCGGCAAACCACCCGGAGCTTTGCGTCTCTTTCGTCGATCTGGATTTCGGTTTCGATCCCGAGACACTCAGCCCAGAAGACAGGGCGCAGGCCGAAGAGCATCTTGCTCTCTATGAAGAGCGCATCCTTCAATGGACAGCAGACGGCTACCCATCCGCCGCCATCGAACAACTCGTCGATTGTGAGACCAATTTCAGGACGCAGCGCCTTATCATTTCCGGTGCGGGCGAATCCCAGACCCCGGACGCCACGGCGGCATCATCCAAACTTTTAGGAACGATGACCCGCAAGGACCTCGGCGATATGCATCTCTGGGGCCATAACAGCTGGAACCACTTCATGGGTGACCATGCCATCGTGGCGATAGTCATTCCAATTTCGCCCGACAAGACGCTGGTGCGCACGAAGTGGCTCGTTCACAAGGACGCCGTCGAGGGCGTGCACTACGACCTTGAGAAGTTGACGAATGTCTGGGTGGCGACCACGGATCAGGACGCGGAACTCGTCGCGCGCTCCCATGCCGGCGTCGAAGACCCTGCCTATGTGCCCGGTCCCTATTCGCCATTCTCGGAGACGAACCTCGACAAATTCGCCACCTGGTACATCGATCGGATGCGGGCGCATGGATATTAAGAGCGCTTTCGCATCTGTCGATCGGATAGAGAAAACTGAATTCTGGAACCGGGATTTGGACGAGGGTCTGGTTTGCATCGACGTCCACCAGGAAACGCACGATGTAAAAACATTCACATTCGCTTCTTCGCTTGGAAAAAGGTTCGCCTTCAAAGCCGGCCAGTATTTCCTGTTCGATCTCGAAATTGACGCAGAGCCCGAAAGTCGCTGTTACAGCATATCCTCCTCGCCGCAGCGCACCAACGCGTTTTCAGTCACCGTGAAACGCGTGCCAGGGGGTAAGATTTCCAACTGGTTTCATGACAACGTCACAGCTGGCTCAATGATGAAGGGCAATGGACCGCTCGGGCATTTCATCCGGCCCAATGCCAAGAAACTGCTGCTTCTGTCTGGCGGGTCGGGGATCACGCCAGTCATGTCGATCGTCCGCGAACTGGCGGATACCTTTGAACCCATCGACGTCGTATTCATGCATGCTGCGCGAAGCCCCAAAGACTTGATCTTTCGGGAAGAGCTCGCCTGCCTGGCGAATAGAGGAAAGCAGCTCCGCCTGCATTTCCTACCTGAGATCACCGCCGGCGAAGCCCATTGGCCTGGCCTTACCGGGCGCATCTCGGCAGACTACATGAAGCTGGCCGTACCTGACATTGCAGAGCGTGTCGTCATGTGCTGCGGCCCGGCGCCATTCATGGCTGCTGCCCGCGGGATTGCCGCAGGGCTCGGCGTTCCGTCGTCCCGTTATATCGAGGAGAGCTTCGACGCTGCGGTCATCGACGACATCGACCTTCCGGTTGTCCGGGAAGCAGCCACGAGAATGTTCACGGTGGAGTTTGCCAAGCAAGTCCGTAAAATCGATGTTTCAGGCGAGCAAACCATCTTGTCCTGCGCGAAAAAAGCTGGCGTGAAACTCCCCTCTTCATGTTCCAACGGGGTGTGTGGCACCTGCAAATCAAAACTGGTGTCCGGATCCGTCGACATGAACCACAATGGCGGGATCCGCCAGCGGGAGATCGATGCCGGGTTATTCCTGCCCTGCTGTTCGAAGCCGCTCAGTGACCTCGTGGTCGATCGGTAAGGCCTTAAACACTAGCAGGGATGACCGAAGAAACTATCGATCACCTTGCTTCAATGTTTCCGCTGGTCGGGCAAAAGTGCCCAGAATGCGAAGAGGGGCTTCTCGCCCGAGCGCATCGCATGCCGGATTCCAGGTGGATTGTAGAAAGAGCCACCCATGCCCGGCGTGAACCAACCGGAATCGCCCTGCATGAATTCGCCATCCGACAGGACGAGATAGATTTCCTCCGGTGCATGATCGTGATCCGGATACCGCACGTTCGGCGCCATCAAGGTCGCGCCAAGCCACACGTCCGGACGGTCCTCGAGACCGCCCGGCCCGACAATCATGGTATTGGCGTGGCCCATCGGAAAATTTGCGCTGGCTGAATTGTCATAGGTCGAGCGACAGTTCCATTCGAGCTGCGCCTCCAACGCTGCGAAGCGCCGGAGCAAGATGTTCAACGAGGGTTGCTCCGCCTTTGCCGCCAAGACACTCTGCAAATACAGGCCGCAAACCGGAAGCCGCTTTGCGATATTCACCCGCTCCGGCAGCGATGTTTGCAGGTGCGCAAATATCTGCGTCTGTGACTGCCGGGCCCGTGAATCCTCGACAAACCGGTCGAACGCGACGATCGCGGCATTCAGAAAATCCTGCAAGGCCTGGCTGCGGGCCATGTTCATATATCCTTGGCAAGCCGCAATGCGTCATAGATCGCTGCATGCGTGTTGCGAGCAGCGACAGCGTCGCCAATCCGAAAGAGCTGATAGGTGCCCGCGGGATTGCGCTCGGCCGTCTGCGGTGCGCCGGAAATCAGCTGGTCGTAAGAAACTTCACCGAGATTCTTCGAGCCGGGCTTCATCTCGAAATAAAGGTCGTCCAATGGGATCGTACCGTGATTGATGACGATCTGGTCGACGGTCCGTTGCTTTTCAACGCCGCCATAGTCGCTGCCGACATGGGCAATGATCTGGTTGCCGCTCTTTTCCGCTGATTGCAGCCTGTAGGTGACGGTAAAGGTGACGTCGAGTTTCTGCAGCGAGCGCATGTAGGGAACAAGGTTCATCGCCATGACCTCCGGCGCGAAGGAGCGGTCGGGCGTCATGATCTCGACCTTGGCCTCTGTCTTGGCGATGAATTCCGCGGCCTGCAAGCCGGCATGGTCGCCGGCATCGTCGAAGATCAGCACATTGGTGCCCGGCTTAACGTCGCCCGAAATGATATCCCAGGAGGAGACGACAAGCTCATTTCCCTTCGACAGAACCTCGGTATGCGGTAGTCCACCTGTTGCGATGATGACCACGTCGGGCTCTTCCGCTACGATCATGTCAGCATCCGCCCAGTTGTTGAAATGAAACGTGACACCAAGCTTCTCGCATTGGCTCATCCGCCAGTCGATGATGCTGATCATCTCACGGCGGCGTTCGCTCTGCGCGGTGAGGCGGATCTGCCCGCCGGGATTGTTGGCCGCCTCGAAGACCACGACCGCATGACCCCGCTCGGCGGCCACGCGCGCCGCTTCGAGGCCAGCCGGCCCGGCTCCGACAATGACCACCTTCCTGCGGGTGTCGGATTTTGCAATGGTATGCGGCATGGTCTGCTCGCGACCAGTTGCCGCATTGTGGATGCAAAAGGCCATCCCGCCCTGATAAATGCGGTCGAGACAGTAATTCGCGCCGACGCAAGGGCGAATATCCTCCTCGCGCTTTTCGATAATCTTGCGAACGATGTGCGGATCCGTCATGTGGGCGCGCGTCATCCCGACCATGTCCACTTTGCCCGCGGCAATGGCGTGCCGTGCCGTCGCCACATCCGGGATTTTTGCCGCATGAAAGGTCGGAAATTGGGTTGCGGCGCGGATCTCACCGGCAAAATCGAGATGTGGCGAGTTCGCCATGCCCTGGATCGGAATGACGTCCGTCAGGCCGGCATCCGTATCGATGTGACCTCGGATCACATTCAGATAGTCGATCAGACCGCTGTCGCGCAGCCGTCGCGAAATCTCGATGCCGTCAGCTTTTCCAGTACCTCCGGGGAGACATTCGTCGGCCGTGTAGCGAACGCCGAGGATGAAGTCGTCTCCGACGCGCTCGCGCATCGCCTTGAAGACGTCGAAACAGAAACGCATGCGATTTTCGAGCGAGCCCCCATATGGCCCGTCCAGTTCATTGGTGAGCGGCGAATTGAACTGATCGATCAGGTGACCGTAAGCCTCCAACTCGACACCGTCCATGCCGCCCGCCTTCATGCGCTCGGCTGCGTCTGCGAAATCTCTGATAATACGCTCGATGTCCCAATACTCCATCTTCTTCGGGAAGGAGCGGTGCGACGCTTCACGATGATGGGACGGCGCGACCACCGGCAGCCAATCGCCCTTGTCCCAACGGGTGCGCCGGCCGAGATGGGTCAGCTGGATCATGATAGCCGCGCCCTCTTCGTGCACGGCATCGGTCATTTCCCGGATCCACGGAACGATCTCGTCCTTGTAAGCGAGCAGGTTATTGAAGACCGGTGGACTGTCTTTCGACACCGCTGCCGACCCCGCCGTCATTGTCAGGGCCACGCCGCCTCTCGCCCGCTCCACGGTGTAGGCACGGTAACGTTCCTTCGGCATGCCATCCTCAGGATAGGCGGGCTCATGCGATGTAACGATGATACGGTTGCGTAGGGTCAGATGCTTCAGTGTGTAGGGCTGAAGGAGGGGATCGTTCGACATGCGACGGGCTCCGGTTTTGGCCTTTGCGCATAAGGCTAAACAGGAATGTACAGTTATGTCAATATTGAAAACATCGCCGTACCTACAGTTGACATTGATGTACATTTCACTTGAAGTGCGGTTATGAATTTGTTAAGAAGTGCCTATGGAACAGGCGGTAAATGACGGCGGCTGGCGTGGTTCTCAGGAGGGTTGGCTTGAAGCCGCCTACGAAGCGCTGCTCGAATCCGGCGTAGATTCGGTGAAGATCCTGCCGCTTGCCAAGAAGCTGGGTCTATCGCGGACAAGCTTCTATTGGTTCTTCAAGGATCGGGAGGAACTGCTGAGCACGCTGATACTGCGCTGGAGGGACAAGAACACAGGCAACCTGGTGAAGCAGTCCGAGGCATATGCGGAATCTCTTGCGGAAGCGATGCTGAATGTCTTCGATTGCTGGCTCAACAAAGATCTCTTCGACTCCCAGTTCGAGTTTGCAATTCGCAGTTGGGCACTGCAATCTCCGGAAATTCAGGTTGAAGTTCAGCAGGCTGATCTGGCCCGAATAGACGCTTTGAGCCGTATGTTCGTGCGGTTCGGCTTTGACGAAGAGCCTGCGGACGTTCGCGCGAGAACAACGTATTTGGTCCAGATCGGCTACATCTCCATGCAGTCCACCGAGGATATCGGACTGCGTATGAAGCGCATTCCCGAATACATCGCAATCTACACCGGTCAGATTCCGCAACAGCGGGAACTCGATCGCTTCTACGCGCGGCACGGCTATAAACAAGGGTGAGAGCAAGGTGGAAGCTGGCAGGGGCTGGAGAATTGGCGTGATCGGCGGCAACGGCTGGCTGGGCAGCGCCCTTGCCGGCGCGGTGCTGGACGCCGGCTTCGTCAAGCCTCGGGACCTGTCGCTCTCTTATCGCAACAAGCGGCCGGATCGTTTCGAAGAGGCTTTCTGGACATTGGACAATCAGGCCCTCGCCGACCGCTCGGATGTCATCATTCTCTGCGTCCGCCCCGCTGACTGGCGTGACCTTAACGTCGATGCGAAGGGCAAGCTGCTGATTTCCGTCATGGCAGGCGTTCCGTTGGACTCGCTGAGCGACCATCATCAGACCGCCTGTGTCGTTCGTTCGTTGCCGAATGCAGCGGTCGAGGTCCGCCGGTCCTACACGCCGTGGATCGCGACCCCGGAGGTCAGTGAAGAAGAACGCACATTTGTCCGAGCCCTGTTCGAGACCTGCGGTGTTCAGGATGAAGTGCACAGCGAAACCGATATGGATTATTTCACCGGCCTGTCCGGATCCGGCCCCGCCCTTCCGGCGCTTCTTGCCGACGCAATGATGCGGGATGCCCTCTCCCGGGGCATCCCCGTCGCGATGGCCAGGCGTGCCGTTAACGCGATTATCATTGGCGCGGGGCGTCTCATGGAAATGCGTGAGACCTGTCCCACCGAAATCGTGCAGACCTTCCTCGATTACCGCGGCACCACGGCCGTCGCGATCGAGACAATGCGCGCTGCGGGTTTCGAGAGAGCGATTGCTTGCGGACTGACGGCAGCGTTCGAGAAATCGATGAGTTTGGGAGACGCTCCCAAGCACTTGTGAATCGGGTATCCGCGGCGTCCCGCATTCTACGTCAAGCCGCTAAAAAAAGGGAACAGTGCTATGAATAAGCTTTTGGCTTCGGGTTGCGTGCTAGTCGGAGTGTTCGCCGGCGCATCGGCGGCAAGTGCCGCCGGGTGCGGCCGCGTCACGATCGCGAGCATGAACTGGCAAAGCGCGGAGGTCATCTCCAATCTGGATAAGTTCATCTTAAACGAAGGTTACGGCTGCCAGGCGGAGATCACGGTTGGAGATACCGTGCCGACCATCACCTCCATGGCGGAAAAGGGCCAGCCTGATATCGCTCCTGAGGCCTGGATCGACCTGCTTCCCGACGTGGTTGCGAAGGGCACGCAGGAGGGCCGGATCGTGAAGGTTGGATCTCCATTGCCGGACGGCGGCAATCAGGGCTGGTGGATCCCGAAATATGTCTCGGACGCGCATCCGGACATCAAGACCATTCCGGATTTGCTGAAGCATCCCGAACTCTTCCCGGGTGAGGAAGACCCGAGCAAAGGCGCAATCCTCAACGGTCCTCAGGGGTGGGGTGGCACCGTCGTGACAACCCAGCTGTTCAAGGCGTTCGGCGGGGAAAAGGCCAAGTTCACGCTGATAGACACCGGATCGGCAGCCGGTTTGGACGGCGCTATCGCAAAGGCATATGAGCGGAAGAAGAGTTTTGCCACTTACTACTGGGCGCCGACGGCGCTGCTCGGCAAATACCCGATGGTGAAACTTGAGGCCGGCGTGAAAAACGACCCGGCTGAATGGAAGCGTTGCAACACGGTTGCCGATTGCCCGGATCCGAAGCCGAATTCTTGGCCGATCGACACGATCGTCACTCTGGTCGCCAAGCCCTTTTCGGAGAAAGCAGGACCCGAGGTGATGACCTATCTCGAAAAGCGGTCCTGGAGCAACCAGACCATCGGCAAGCTCATGGCATGGATGACGGACAATCAGGCCAGCGGTGCGGATGGCGCCAAGCATTTTCTGAAGGAAAATAAGGACATCTGGACCAAGTGGGTTTCAACGGACGCCGCCAAGAAGATCGAGGCAGCGCTCTAACAGGACCTTGGGGCGATGCGCCAAACGCATCGCCCCTTCCGCTTGCCGTCAAAAGAAGAAAAAGACCTCACACGGCTCTTTCCAGAGAAAGGGAACCGAATGGAATGGTTTTATAAATTTCCACATATGGATGACGACGCACTTCGCAACTTGAAGAAAGCGATCGACGAGGGATTTCGCGCTTTCACCCGCGCCTATGGCGATACGATCGAAAGCATGTTTTCGCCTCTGCAGAGCTTTCTGCTGGCGGCCGATCGCTTCATGACACAGACCCCGTGGCCGATCATCACGGCGATCATCCTCACTATTGCATGGTTTGCGAGCCGAAGTGTCAAAATCGTACTGAGCTGTCTGATCACGCTCCTGCTGATCGGTTATTTCGACATGTGGACCGACACGATGCGTACTGTCGCGATGATCTTTGTCTGCACCGTCCTGTCGATTGCCGTCGGCCTGCCGATCGGCATACTCATGGCGCGTTCGAACGGCGTCCAGCGGGTCGTCAACCCGATCCTCGACGTGATGCAGACCATGCCGAGCTTCGTCTATCTCATTCCGGTCGTCATGCTGCTGGGTATCGGCCGCGTCCCCGGGCTCATCGCCGTGGTGATCTATGCCATACCGCCAATGATCCGGCTGACAGATCTCGGTATCCGCCTCGTCGACAAGGATGTTCTGGAGGCTGCCGACGCCTTCGGCACCTCGGAGACCCAGAAGCTTTTCAAGGTGCAGCTGCCGCTTGCCCTGCCAACCATCATGGCGGGGATCAACCAGACGATCATGATGGCGCTGGCGATGGTGGTGGTCGCCTCGATGATCGGCGTTCAGGGGCTTGGCCAGCCGGTGCTGAAGGCAATCGCCAACCAGTATTTTACCCTCGGCGTGTTCAACGGCCTCGCAATCGTTGGGATCGCCATAATCTTCGATCGGGTCAGCCAGGCCTATGGCAAGCGGCTCCAGAAGCATCGGGAGATCGTTCATGGCTGAGCAAGGTTTGGGCGGCATCGCAATCCGCAATCTCTACAAAATCTTCGGCGCCAACCCCGCCGCCTATGTCGATGCTGTCCGCAACGGTCTAACGAAGACAGAGCTTAACGATGCACATGGCCATGTGCTGGGGCTGTGCGATATCAATTTGGACATCAAGTCAGGCTGTATTCAGGTCATTATGGGCCTGTCGGGTTCCGGCAAGTCCACGCTCATCCGCCATATCAACCGCCTCATCGATCCGACCGCGGGTGAGGTGCTGGTCGACGGGGTGGATGTCGTAAAGATGAACAAGGACGAACTGCGAAACTTTCGGCGTCATCAGACGGCAATGGTCTTTCAGAAATTCGCCTTGCTGCCGCACCGGAGCGTGGTCGACAACACCGTTTTCGGCCTTGAGGTTCAGGGCATCGGCCGCTCCAAAGCGATCGACGTCGCAATGAGATGGCTGGAGCGCGTCGGGCTGAAGGGGTTCGAGCATAAGTACCCCAATCAACTGTCTGGGGGAATGCAGCAGCGCGTCGGACTTGCCCGCGCCTTGTCGAACGATGCGCCTGTCCTCCTGATGGACGAAGCCTATTCTGCACTCGACCCGCTCATCCGCATGGACATGCAGTCCGTTCTTCTCGATATTCAGAACGAGATCAAGAAAACGATCGTGTTCATCACACATGATCTCGATGAGGCTCTCCGGCTGGGAGACCAGATCGCCATCCTGCGCGACGGCGAGGTCATACAGCAAGGTACAAGCCAGGACATCGTCCTGAGGCCAGCGGATCAATATGTGGCCAATTTCGTCAAAGAAGTGAACCGCGGACGGGTCGTGCAGGTCGAAGCGGTCATGGCTCCCTTACGTTCCCGGACTGGGGGTGAGCAGCCCACCATTCCAGCAAATGTCACGATCGAGGAAGCGATACGCGCGCTCGTCTCTGCACCTGACGGCGACGTGACCGTTGTCGATCCGTCAGGTAAGCCGGTTGGAACCGTGAGTTTCCGGCAGCTGGCAGGGGCTATGGTCAATTCCCGCGATGTCGAACACCGGTCTTTCGACACGTCGGCGATAGTCGCTTAGCGGAAGAGGCTGGTGTCAGTTGACTTTACGGTGCCTGAAGATCAGCAGATCTGTCGCATCCGGCGCCAGGCAGCCGGCGTATCGCCGGCAATCTGCCTGAACGCCTTGGTCAGATGTGCCTGGTCGGTGAAACCCAGCTGGGCCGCGACCTCCGCGACGGCCAGATCGCTGTCGACCAGCAGTTTTTTGGCCAGATCGATGCGCCTGGCGAGTTGCCACTGCAGTGGCGTCTTGCCCGTCGTCTGCTTGAAGACGTTGGAGAACCAGCTTTCGGAAAGACCGACGGTCGCCGCCATTTCGGCAACGGTCAAGCGGCAGTCGTTCGAGCCGTCGAAACGCGATACCAGCTTGTTCATCTGCGCTTGAGTAAGCCTGCCATTGGCCTTTTCGGCTTCATGGTCGGGTATGTCGAGAAGGCCGGCGACGATGCTGCCCACCAGGCTTTCGGCATAGACGGCGTGCTTTGCCGGGCTCGATATCTCGTCGACCAGCAGGCCCGCCAGCGTCTCTATGGCGCCGACATCCTGAAGCTCCACCGGCCGGCGCACCGCGGCCAAGGCGGCGGAGGCCCCAACCGAGGGCGACAGGAACCGCAGCAACCGATCCCGGTGCATGTGCAGGTTGAGGTGGGAAAATCGGTGCTTGGTTTCGCTGCTGGTCCACATGGGAACGCCGGCCGGGACATAAACGGCGCGGGTCATCGGGCGGTAGCCCTGCGAGCCGTCTCGGTTCGACACGCGAATTCGAGACGACACGTCGTTGAAGAAAATCATGATGCGCGGGTCATCCGCCAAATAGTAGCCTGTGGCACCCGACTGGCTTTCGGCTTCCCAGAAGACACTCACCAATCCGTCGAAACGACGCCACTTGACCGGAGCGACAACCCTTATCCCCTCCGTATGCCAAGCCATGGAATGCCAATAACTCAACACCGGAATCCTTCGCCATCTGCCATTGCAAATATCATATCCACTATCAGGCGCCGCAACGGACTGCTCAGGCGCGCCTCATAACATGATAATTCTAGTCATCTATATAAAACCTCCGGGCGGATAGTAAAGGTCCGCATCTTCGATGCCTACCCGACCCGCCCCGGCGACACCTTGCTTCTTGACAAAGGATATTGCCGCGGTCTGATCCAGCACCTTGACCTCGTCACGATTATCTTATGGATGCCTTTCCCGGTATTCAGGCCATGCAGGAGAAATTTCGATGAACGTCCAACATCCACTTTTCGATCTGCGGGGACGCCATGCCGTCCTCACCGGTTCGAGCCGCGGCCTCGGCCTTGCCATGGCACGCGGACTCGCCTCCGCCGGAGCGCGGGTCACGCTGAACGGGCGCGATGAGGCGACGCTTTCGGCAGCAGTGAACCAATTGAAGACGGAGGGTTACGAGGCCTCGGGGATGGTCTGCGACATCACCAGGGCCGACGAAACGGAGGCGGCGTTCGCCGGCATCGGCGCGGTCGATATCCTCGTCAACAATGCCGGCATTCAGATCCGCGCGCCCTTCCTCGAGCAGAGCGCCGAAACCTGGCGGCGGATGTTCGACACCCACGTGATGGGCGCAGTGCTTCCCTCGCAAGCCGTGCTGCCTGGGATGATCGAACGCGGCAGCGGCAAGATCATCAACATCTGCTCGCTGATGAGCAAGGTCGGCCGCAAGACCGTCGTGCCCTACACGACAATGAAAGGCGCGCTGAAAATGCTGACCCGCGGCATGGCGACGGAACTGGCCCATCACAACATTCAGGTCAACGGCATCGGCCCGGGCTATTTCGCGACCGAGATGAACCACGCGCTGATGGACGATCCGGTATTCGACGCCTTTGTGAAGAACCGCACCCCCGCCGCCCGCTGGGGTCAGCCGGAGGAACTTTCCGGTGCAGCGATCTTTCTGGCTTCTCCGGCATCGGATTTCGTCAACGGCCAAGTGCTCTACGTCGATGGCGGCATCTTGGCGGCTCTTTGAGCCGCTTCGCTTCCGCAATGTCCGATCGGCGTTGAAAGCGCCAGGCGTTAGTTCTTTGCGGGCTGGTAGCCGAGCCCGGCGGAGACCGTGAGCCCTGCCGTGCGCAAAAGATCGGTATATTCAGATTTGCGGCTTTCGTCGAACCGGAACATCGGAAAGGAAATCGAGACCGCTGCGATCGGTTTTCCAAGATAGTTGAAGATCGGTGCCGCCATGCATCGCACACCCGCTTCGCTCTCCTCCACCTCCTCGGCAAAGCCGCGACTGCGGGCCGCCTGCAATTGGGCAAACAATTCCTGCGGATCGGTGATGGTGCGCGGCGCGAGCTTCGTCAATTCCATCTTATTGATCCGCTCCCGGATCTCGTCGTCGTCACGCCATGCAAGAAGCGCCTTGCCAAGCGAGGTGCTGTGCAGCGGGTTGCGGAGCCCGAGCGTCGATTTCATCGAGAGACTGTAGGCGGAATCGTATTTGTGGATGTAGACGACCTTCTGGTCGCGGTCATCGAGAATACCGAGATTGACGGACTCACCGGTTACCCGAGAGAGCTTTCCCATCGCCTGATCCGCAACACGCAGCAGATCCGTCTGCTCGGTCAGCGAGCGAGCGCCCAGGCTGAAGAGTTTCAGCGTCAGGCCGTATTTTTCCGTCTCAGCATCCTGCTCCACATAACCGAGTTCCACCATGGTCTGCAGCAGGCGATGCGCTGTGGTCTTCGACGTCATGGCTCGTTGAGCGAGATCGGCAAGGCTCACCTTCTTTCCCTCGACCAAGGCCTCCATCACGGCGAAAACCTTGAGGACGGCGGCGACATTTTCGGTTTTTGGGTTCAACTCTGACATAGCGCGTTCTATTTTTTTCGAAATCTTATTCTGGAATTTGAAAAAACCTGTGTCAAGATACAGGTGAGCATGCGGAACAGGCACAGAGTGCAACAGAAAAACACGGTTGAAAAGCCATGGAGAGTGTGATTTCTTAAAATCCGGAATATCGTTCCGAATATTTGTGGAGGACGTCCGGCATGCATCCGCTGCTGCGGCAAAAGCAACATCTTATCGAGCGCCACGATGTGTGCGGCCTCATCGATCGGCTGATCGACAACCTTGTCCATATCGAGGATCGCACCGGCGAATTCCTCCTGCGCCTCGACGACGGCCGGGTTATCGACACCAAAGGCTGGGCGGGCTGGGAATGGACCCATGGCGTCGCGCTTTTTGGCCTTCTCAAATATTGGCAGCTGACCGGCAACCAGAAGGTGATGGATATCATCGTCGATTGGTTTGAAGCCCGGCTTGCTGAAGGAACCCCCACAAAGAACATCAACACCGTCGCACCGTTTCTGACGCTTGCCCATCTCTACGAGCTGACGGGAGATCCCCGTTGGCGGCCCTACCTGGAAACATGGGCCGAATGGGTGATGCATGAAATGCCGCGTACCCGCGAAGGTGGGCTGCAGCATATCGTCTATAACAGCGTCAATGATCAGCAGATGTGGGACGACACGCTGATGATGAGCGTGCTGCCGCTTGCCAAGATCGGCCTCGTGCTCAAGCGCCCGGAATTCGTGGAGGAGGCAAAATACCAATTCCTGGTGCACGCCCAATATCTCTGCGACACGCAAACCGGCCTCTGGTTCCATGGCTGGACGTTCGACGGCAATCACAATTTTGCCCGCGCTCGCTGGGCACGCGGCAATAGCTGGATCACCATCGCCATTCCGGAATTCATCGAACTCCTGGACCTGGCTGAGAGTGATCCCGTCCGCCGCCATCTCGTGTCCTTGCTCGGCCGGCAGGCGGCAGCGCTGAAACTCCACCAACATCCATCGGGCCTGTGGCACACGCTGATCGACGATACGTCGAGCTATCTGGAAGCCTCGGCGACCGCCGGCTTTGCCTATGGTCTGATGAAGGGTGTGCGCAAGCGGTATCTGGGCATCGAGTATCTGGAGACCGCCGAGAAAGCCATGAAAGGCGTGATCGATAACATCAGCCCGGAGGGAGAGCTCCGGCAGGTTTCTTTCGGCACGGCGATGGGCGGCGATCTCGATTTCTACCGGCAGATCAAGCTGACATCCATGCCTTACGGGCAGGCGATGGCGATGCTCTGCCTGACTGAACTTTTGCGCAGCTTCGTGTAGCGAACTGCGCCGAAAAGAATGGAGCGTGTCCGGCAGGAGGAGCCGGTACGCGACAAACCATGGAACAACCACAACGCATCCGGCGCCGACGAGACGCTCCGGAGTTAGAAGGAGGAGGACGAAATGACCAAACTGACAAGGCGAACTTTATTGGGCACGATAGGAGCGGCGGCAGCTGCTTCTGCGCTTCCGGCCATGCCGGCGCTTGCTGCCACGCGCACCATCCGCCACTATTGGTGGGGCAATCCGGAGCGCGACAAGCGCACCTTTGCCGTTATCGACGCATTCCAGAAGAAGAACGCCGGCATCGCCGTCTCCGGCGAAACGATCGGCTGGGGCGACTACTGGACCAAGATGGCGACCCAGACCGCAGGCCGGAACATGGCCGACTTGGTGCAGATGGATTACCGGTTCCTGTTCGAATATGTCAATCGCGGGGCTCTGAAGCCTCTCGATGAATTCGCCGGCAAGAGCCTGATGATCGCCGACTTCGACAAAGGCCCCCTCGATGGCGGCAGGGTCGACGGAAAGCTTTATGCCCTCAACATCGGCTCGAACAGCCAGGTCATGGTCTACAATACGCGCGCATTCCAGGAAGCGGGCATCGACGCAGACCTGATCAACTGGACCTGGGACGACTTTGCCAAGGCATGCGAAAAGATTACCGCCAAGTCCGGAGGCAAGATGAAGGGCTCGGACGACCTGTCCCTGATGATCGAAACCTTCGAATCCTGGGTTCGCCAGAACGGTCGCGAATTCTACAGCCCCGACGGCAAGGTCACGGCAACAGCCGGGGACGTTGCAAGCTGGTGGCAGATGTGGGCTGACCTGCGCAAGGCAGGGGTCGTTCGCGACAAGAACAAGACCGTTATTCTCGACCCGCCGATTGCCGAATCGGGCGTCGCCGTCGGCGATACTGCCATGTCGCACTACTGGTCCAACCAGCTGGTCGGCATCCAGTCGGTGGCAAAAGACAAGATCGGTGCCGCCATGGTGCCCCATAAGGCGGGCGGCAAGCCTGGCCAGTTCATCAAGCCCTCGATGTTCCTGTCTCTCAGCCGGGACGCCAAGGACACGGAGGCCGCAATTGCCTATATGAATGCCTGGGTCAACGATCCCGAAATCACTGGCATTCTCGGTCTCGAACGCGGTATTCCCTGTTCGCCAAAAATCCGTGCAGCGCTGACCCCCAAGCTTACGGAGGTCGAAAAACTCTCGGTCGACTACTTCGCAGCGATTCAGAGCAAGGTTGGTCCTCTGCCGCTTCCTGCCCCAAAGGGAGCGGGAGAGGTGCGAGACGCCTTCATGCGTGCCGGCACCGACGTCGTGCTTGGCAAGGTGGAAATTGCAAAAGCCGCTGGCACCTTCATCGAAGACGCCCAGTCGATCGTCGAGCGCGCCCAGTAATCGGTGCGGGAATATCAAGGCCCCGGCAATTCCTGCCGCCGGGGCCTCTCTTCCGACAACAAGGTCGTTTCGATGAGACGTTTTTTTGCCCGCAATGCACCGGCCTATGTGTTTCTTCTCCCATGGCTGATCGGATTTTTTCTGCTCGCCCTGGGGCCGATTCTTGCGTCGCTTTACCTATCCTTCACCCGCTACGACATGGTGAGCGCCCCCCGATGGATCGGTTGGGGCAATTACGAATACATGTTCACGCGGGATCGGCGCTTCTGGAAAGCGCTGCAGGTCACTTTCACCTATGTAGCACTGGCTGTGCCCGCCCGCCTGATCATGGCCCTCGGTGTCGCCATGTTGCTCGACAAGGGCTTGCGAACGATCGGCCTGTATCGAGCCATCTTCTACCTGCCGTCCCTGCTCGGCTCTTCGATTGCTATCGCGATATTGTGGCGTCAGCTTTTCGCCGCCGACGGTGTCGTCAATCAGGTTCTGGCAATGGTGGGAATCCAGGGTGCCTCCTGGATCACCGATCCCGACACGTCGCTCTTCACGATCGTTGTGCTCGCCATGTGGCAGTTCGGCTCGCCGATGCTGATCTTTCTGGCTGGCCTTCGCGGCATTCCGCGGGATCTGTACGAGGCGGCGGAAATCGACGGCACGCCGCGCTGGCGGCAATTCACCCGCATCACCTTGCCGCTCCTTGCTCCGGTGATCTTCTTCAATCTGGTGCTGCAGACCATCGATTCCTTCAAGACCTTTTCCAGCGCCTTCATCATTTCCAACGGCACCGGCGCCCCGGCGGACAGCCTCCTGTTTTACACGGTCTACCTGTTCAACGAGGCCTTCAAGTTCTTCCGCATGGGTTATGCATCGGCGCTTGCCTGGTTCCTGCTGGTCATCATAGCGACCTTCACCGCGATCGCTTTCTTCACTTCCAAATATTGGGTGCACTATGAAAACGAGCGCGACTGATCTGGAAATCGCCATCCAGGTGGATGAGGCCGCGCGCATCGCTCACGAGCTTCGGCTGAAGCGGGACAAACGCGATCGCAACGGCCGAATCCTCAAGCACATCTTCCTGATCACCGTGTCATGCGTGATGCTCTATCCGCTGTTCTGGCTGCTCGCTTCCTCGTTGAAGCCGGAAAACGAGATTTTCGGCAGCCTGACGCTTTGGCCTTCCGAATTTCGGTTCGAGAACTACACGAAGGGCTGGTACGCGCTGCCGATATCCTTCACGGTCTTCTACGTGAACTCGGCGATCGTCACGAGCCTGTCGGTGATCGGCAATCTGGTCTCCTGCTCGTTCGCGGCCTATGCCTTTGCACGGCTGAACTTTACCGGGCGCAGCTTCTTCTTCGCGCTGATGATGATGACCCTGATGATCCCCTATCACGTGGTTCTCATCCCCCAATATGTTCAGTTCCTGAACCTCGGCTGGGTCGACACCTATCTGCCCCTCGTGGTGCCGCGCTTCCTCGCCTCCGATGCCTTTTTCATCTTTCTGATGGTGCAGTTCTTTCGGCAACTGCCCCGCGAGCTGGACGAAGCCGCAATGATCGACGGCTGTTCGCCCTTCAAGATCTATTGGGCAATCATATTGCCGCTTTCGCTGCCGGCCATGGGCACGGCGGCGATCTTTTCGCTGATCTGGGTCTGGGAGGATTTTCTCGCCCCGCTCATCTACCTCAACGACATCAAGAGCTACACCGTGCCGCTGGCGCTTCGCCTCTTCCTCGATCAGGAAGGGCAGTCCGCCTATGGCCAGATGTTCGCGATGTCGGTCCTTTCGCTGGTCCCGGTCGTCATCTTCTTCGTCCTGTTCCAGAGACTCATCGTGCGCGGCATCGCCACCTCCGGAATGAAATAGGGAACAAGACGCATGGCAGGATTGACGCTTCGAAACGTCGGCAAGCGCTATGGGGCGCTGTCCATCATCCAGGGGCTGAATCTGGACATCCACGACGGCGAGTTTCTTGTTCTCGTCGGTCCATCGGGCTGCGGAAAATCGACGCTCCTGCGCATGGTCGCAGGCCTCGAAGACATCAGCGAAGGCACGATCTCGATCGGCGGAAAGGTCGTCAACGACTTGCCCGCCTCGAAACGCGAGCTTTCAATGGTCTTTCAGAGCTACGCTCTCTATCCGCATATGAGCGTGCGAAAGAACCTGGCTTTCGGCCTTCAGAACTTCAAGGTATCGCGCGCCGAGGTGGAGCGGCGAGTGGCGGACGCCGCGCGCATCCTGCAGATCGAGCAGCTTATGGACCGCAAGCCGCGCCAGCTTTCGGGCGGCCAGAAGCAGCGCGTCGCCATCGGCAGGTCGATCGTGCGTGAGCCGCAGCTTTTCCTGTTCGATGAGCCGCTTTCCAATCTCGACGCGGAACTGCGCGTGCAGATGCGCGCGGAACTGGCCTCGCTCTACGCCCGCCTCGGCACTACCATGATCTATGTGACCCACGACCAGGTGGAAGCGATGACCATGGCAAGCCGGATCGTGGTCCTGCGCGGTGGCAAGATCGAGCAGCTCGGCACGCCCCAGGAACTCTATACACGGCCGCAGAACCTCTTCGTAGCAGGCTTCATCGGCTCTCCGAAGATCAACATGCTACAGGCAAGGGCAACCCGCGGGCCCGGAAAGACCACTGTGTCGGTGGCCGGCATGCCCGACTTTTCGATTGCCGAGCTTCCGACCGAGGATCCGGCGCTGACGTTATGCGTGCGGCCTTCGTCTCTGCGTGTCGGCAATGGCGATGTCACGGGCGAAGGCACGATCCGGCTGGTGGAATATCTCGGTAGCGAGACCTTGCTGCATATCGCGCTGTCTTCAGGCCAGGTGCTGCTGGCCAGCGACAACGGACGGACGCCCTACCGGATGGGCGATCCGGTTACCGTCGGATTCGACCTCTCCGAACTCCACTATTTCGATAGCGCAGGCAAACGCATCGAACCCATCCAGAAAGAAAGCCAAGCACAGTGAAGATCGCCATTGTTGGATGCGGCTCCCGGCATCAGATGTTCCGCAATTCCGTCGTTGAAGATTATGCCGATAAACATGAGATCGTTGCCCTTTGCGACAGCAACGCCCATCGCCTCGGCGAAGCGGCGCAAGCGGCCTCAAAACCCGGGACGAACGGCGTCGCGACTTATCTTGCCGCCGATTTCGACCGCCTGATCGCGGAACAGAGGCCGGATACGGTCGTCGTCGCGACACCGGACTTCCTGCATGCCGATTACATCGTTCGTGCCTTCGAGGCCGGCTGCGACGTCATTTGCGAAAAGCCGCTGACGATCGATCTCAGCCGTCTGAAGCAGATCGTCGATGCTCAGGCGCGCACGGGCCGAAAGGTCACCGTGACCTTCAACTATCGCTATTCGCCGGCACGCACCCAAATCAAGGAGCTGATTTCATCGGGAGCGATCGGTACCGTGACGGCGGTCGATTTCCGCTGGCACCTCGATCGGGTTCACGGCGCCGATTATTTCCGCCGCTGGCACCGCCAGAAAGAGAATTCCGGCGGCCTCCTGGTCCATAAATCGACCCACCATTTCGATCTTCTCAACTGGTGGCTGGGGACCGCGCCGACGGAAGTCCTGGCCTCCGGCCGACGCGTCTTTTATCGACCGGAAATGGCAGTGGAGCTTGGCCTCGCGGGCCGTGGGCCACGCTGCAGCGACTGTCCCGTCGCCTATAAGTGCGATTTCCGCCTCGACCTTGCAGCCGACGAAAACCTGCGCAAGCTCTATGTGGAAGCTGAGCAGGAAGACGGTTATTTCCGCGATCTCTGCGTATTCGACGAGGAGATTGGCATCGAAGATACGATGCAGGCGCATATCCGCTACGCTTCGGGCGTCACCGCCAATTACACCCTGACTGCCTATTCGCCCTGGGAAGGGCTGGAGATCAAGTTCCAGGGCACCAAAGGCGACATTACCCATCGCCATGTCGAGGTCCATGGGGTTTTCGGCGGCAAACGCGCCCATGCGGACGAAGATGCGATCACCACCGAACTCCACCTGGCCGGCGAGCCTCCGCGCCAGCTCACCGTTCCGAAGGCGACGGGGGATCACGGCGGCGCGGATCCGGTCATGCTGGGTTATATCTTTGATCCGGAAAGCATGCAGCCCGATCCTTATGGCCGGGCTTCCGATCATGTTGCCGGCGCCTGGTCCATCCTCACCGGCATCGCTGCCAACGCTTCCATAGAAACGGGCTCGTTGGTCAACATACAATCCATGCTCCGCGCTCGCGGCATCCACCTGAACAGGTAGTTCCCATGGCTTTTAACCTTCGGATCGGCGTCATCGGCATAGACCATGGACATATCTACGGCATGATCAACGGCATGTTGGATGCCGGCGCCACGCTCGTAGCGTGGACAACGGGCGAGGAGACCCCAGAGGCGGCCCGCAAGACATTCCAGGAAACCTATCCGGATCTGCCGGCCCGGTCGATGCAGGCCATCCTCGACGATGAAAGCATTGTCCTTGTCCTGTCGTCCGGGATCAACAGCGAGCGCGCCGATATCGCGGTGGCGGCAATGGTGCACGGCAAGGACGTTCTGGTCGACAAGCCCGGCTGCACCAGCCTGGAACAGCTGGCAGACATCCAACGCACCGTCGCGGAGACCGGGCGACGCTGGACCGTGTCCTTTTCCGAACGTGTCTCCGTCGAGAGCGCCACCCTGGCGGACCAGCTGATTGGCCAAGGTCGGATCGGCAAGGTGGTTCAGACGGTCGGTCTCGGACCGCATCGCTTGAATGCACATCTGAGGCCGGATTGGTTCTGGGACAGAGCTCGCTGCGGCGGAATTCTCGCCGATATCTGCGCCCATCAGTTCGATCAGTTCCTCCATTATACCGGGTCGACTGAGGCACGTGTTGTTTCCGCCCATGTGACCAATGTCGCAAATCCGGATCGGCCTGCATTCCAGGATTTCGGCGAGGTGCTGCTAGAGGGTAATGGCGGCCGGGGTTATGCCCGTGTCGATTGGCTGACGCCCGACGGTCTTCCCGTCTGGGGCGACGGCAGGATGACCATTCTGGGGACGGAAGGTTATATCGAGCTGCGCAAATACATCGACATCGCCGGCCGGGACGGCCCGGACCACGTCTTCCTGGTCGACAAGTCGGGTGTACAGCGGTTCGAGGCGAGCGGCGCCGGAAAGCCGTTTTTCGCCCGCCTGGCCGCCGACGTGGAAAGGCGAACCGAGACGGCCATGGGCCAGTCTCATGCGTTCCTCGCGACGCGGTTGGGACTGCAGGCGCAACTTGTCGCGGAAGAGAAAACAGACCGATGACGGAGCGTGTCCGGGTCGCCGTCATCGGCGCGGGTATAGGCAAGGCGCATATCGCCGCTTATGCCGAATTGGCTGAACTATTCGACGTCCGTTACGTCTGCGATCTCAACCTGCCTCGCGCCGAGGACGCGGCGCAACAGGCGCCGGGCAGCCAGGCTGTTCCCGACATCAACCAGGTCTTCGCCGATCCTCTCGTGGATCTGGTCGACATCTGCCTGCCGCCTCAACTGCATGCGCCGATGACACTTGCCGCCCTGGAAGCAGGAAAGCACGTCGTCTGCGAGAAACCGCTTGCCGGTTCAATAACCGAGGTGCGCCGGATCGCCGACCTTTCCAAACGAACGGGGCGGCAGGTCTTTCCCGTATTCCAGTATCGTTATGGCGCCGGCTACCGAGCTGCACACGAATTGAAGGTCCGAGGGCTCCTCGGCCGGCCTTACGTTGTAGCGCTGGAGACACATTGGCAGCGGGGCCCCGATTATTACGCAGAACGCTGGCGGGGCACATGGAAAGGCGAACTCGGCGGCGTACTTGTCAGCCATGCATGCCATATCCACAATCTCATGACTCATCTCGTCGGAGATGTCGTGGAGGTCGCCGCCTTCCTCGATACCCGCGTCAATCCGATCGAGACCGAGGATTGCGCGGTGCTTTCCATGCGCACCGCGCAGGGCGCGCTGATCACATCGTCGGTCACCTTGGGTGCGGCCGGAAACAGTTCGCGATTGAGGATGTGTTTCGAGCACGTCACGGTCACGTCAGGCGCAGAGGCCTATCAGATCGGGGCGGGACCGTGGAAGTTCGAAGCCACCGACCCGTCGCGGCAGCCCGAGATCGATGCGGCAACCCGAGAAATACCCGACGTCCTTCCACGGTTTCCGGGACTATTCGTGGATGTCCATGCGCGTCTCACCGGGAAGCCGGACCTCTATCTGCCATCGCTTCAGGAAAGCTATCACTCGATCGAGCTTGTTACGGCAATCTATGCATCGGCAAGGGAAGGCCTGATCGTACGCCTGCCGCTTGCTACAGATCACCCCCTCGCCGCGGGTTGGCTGCCGGTCTGAACAAGGCAGATATCGGGTTGCGAAAAATCGCAGAGCCGGAAGGGGCGCTCAGGCGGCCGACGCCCGCTCGGCCACCGCGCGATGGACTGCCGTCTGAAGTTGCTCTTGAGTGAACGGTTTGGTCATGCGCAAGAGATCTGAAAGCCCGTGATCTTCGTGTAGTTCGACATATCCGGAGGCCAGGATCACCGGCAAGCCCGGATAGGACCCGATGATCAGGCGCGCGAGCTCCGCCCCGGTCATCCCGGGCATGGCATGGTCCGTGATGACGAGGTCGAACCTCCGGCCGGAGTTGAGGATTTCCAGTGCGGCAGCGGCCGAAGGCGCCTCCGTGGTGACATGGCCAAGATCTTCCAGCATGGCCGAGGTTCCCATGCTGACGAGCGCATCGTCATCGACCACAAGTACCGTCAGCGCATTCGGCATATTGGGAGCAGCATCCTGCGGTGCGGCCTCCGGCGATGGAGCCGTCCCACCAATATCTTCGGCGATCGGCAACCACAGGGACACGGTCGTCCCCTCTCCCTTGACACTCGACAGGTCCAGAATACCGCCCGACTGGGCCGCCAGACCATGTACCATGGAAAGGCCCAGACCGGTTCCCTTCCCAGGTCCCTTCGTCGTAAAAAAGGGCTCGGCCGCACGCGTCACCGTGGCTTCGTCCATGCCCTCTCCGGTGTCGGAAACCGAAATTCGCACGTAACGGCCGACGGTCAGGCTGCTGGCCCGCGTGACATCTTTTTCCTCTGCGGACACCACGATCGTGCCACCCCCGGTCATGGCATCCCGGGCGTTGACGAACAGGTTGAGGAGGGCAAGCTCGAGCTGATTGCTGTCGACCAGCAACTGCGGCAGCCGTGGCGGAATATCTTTCCTGATATCCACCCCAGGTCCGAGCGCCTTGCTCAGGAGGTCCTGAATGTTTTCGAAGAGCTCGGCGAAATCGACCGCGTGCGGCTTCAATTCCTGGCGGCGCGCGAATGCCAGCAATCGCTGGGTCAAAGCCGCGCCACGCTCGGCTGCCTGTATCGCATTGGCGACCAGCCGCTCGCTCTTCTCATCGGTGGGAAGTCGCTTCTTCAGGAGGTTCAGGCTTCCCAGCACCGCCATCAGCAGATTATTGAAGTCATGGGCGACGCCGCCGGTCAGCTGACCGATCGTGTCCAGCTTCTGCGCCTCGAACAGTTGAGCAATCGCCTCTTCCCGCTCGCGCGTCCTCTGGTCAATCCGTTCCTCGAGTTCTTCGTTAAGCTGACGCAATTGATTGGAGGAAGCTTCGAGCTCGGCGGTACGTTCGCGCACCCTGTCCTCGAGGTCAGCGTTCAACCGCTCAAGTTCCCTCGTCTTTCGGTACAAGTCGGCGAATACCCGCACCTTGGCCCGCAGAACTTCGGGAACGATGGGAACCGAGACATAATCGACCGCTCCGGCCGCATAACCGCGCAACCGGTCCGGTTCAGCCATCATGACGGCCGATACGAATATGATTGCCGTATGCTGGTAGCGGGGATGCTCCCGGATCATGCTGACGAGTTCGAAACCATCCTGCTCCGGCATGCAGACATCCACCAGAATGACGGCAATATCGTTGCGCAGGAGGTGCTCCAAAGCCTCTCGCCCCGACTGGGCCTTGATCAGATTTTCACCAAGCTCCTGGAGCACGACCTCGTAGCTTAGAAGTTTCGCCGGCTGATCGTCCACGAGAAGGATGTTGACAGGGTCCATGGCCATATCCCCTAGCGGTGCAACCACATGCGGAGCGCGGATAGCAGTTGTTCGGTATTGACCGGCTTTGCCAGATAATCAGACGCACCCGCTTCCAGGCACTTCTCGCGATCGCCTTTCATTGCTTTCGCGGTCAGCGCAAGGATCGGCAGGCGTCGGAATCTGGGATCCGAGCGGATCACCTGCGTCGTTTCGTAACCGTCCATTCCTGGCATCATGATGTCCATCAGAACGATGGCGATGGCCCGATCCTTCTGAATGACGTCGATGGCTTCGCTGCCTGTGGTCGCGGTCAGAACTCTCATTCCGCGACGTTCGAGAACACTGCTGAGTGCGAAGATATTGCGGGCGTCGTCATCCACCAGCAAAACGGTCTCTCCGATCAGATCCTCGTCGGAGCTGTGAAGTTCCTCGAGCATCGCTTGCTTGGCGGCCGGCATATCGGCCACGACCCTGTGGAGGAACAGGGCAGTCTCGTCCAGGAGACGCTCAGGCGACTCTACACCCTTCACCACGACGCTGCGCGCCATGGTGTGTAGCCGGGCGTCCTCCTCGGGCGAGAGCTCGCGTCCCGTGAAGACCACGACCGGAACCTCGGCAATGTCATCGTCGTCACGGATCTTTTCGAGAACTTCGAAACCGGACATATCAGGCAGAGTAAGATCGAGAACGACGCAGTCGGCCGGATCCTCTTTAAGTGCGGCGAGCGCCTCGGCACCCGAGCCGACACTTTCGATGTCGATATCGTCATGGCTGAGCAGAGCGGTCACGCTCAGCCGCTCAGCCTCGCTGTCTTCAACAAGAAGAAGCCGCTTGCGGCGCGGCTCCGCATAATTCTTCAGCCGCAGGAATGCTTTACCGAGACTGTCGGTCGTGGTCGGCTTGCTCATGAATGCGAAGGCGCCGCGTGTGAGGCCATGTTGACGGTCCTCATCAAGGCTGATGATCTGAACGGGAATATGCCGCGTCGCCGCGCTCTGCTTGAGTTGGCTCAGCACCGTCCAGCCGAGCATGTCCGGCAGGAAAATGTCGAGGGATATCGCGGCAGGTTTGTATTCCTGCGCCAAATTCAGCGCTTCGCCACCGCGCGTCGCCACCAGCACCTTGAACCCGCTGTCATGGGCCAGATCGACAAGGACGCGGGCATAATGCGGATCGTCCTCGACGATCAGCAGAACCGCATCCCCGGGCTGTATTTCGCCACGATCGTCTTCGACCTGTTCCGCGGGCTTGTCGGCGCGACGTGCGGCAGCAGCCTCTGCGAGCTGCACGACATTGCTGTGGGCCGGCAGGGCCTTAGAAGCGGGGGAAGCGCCCACATATGTCAGCGGCAAATAGAGCACGAACGTGCTGCCGACGCCGGGCGTGCTGCGCAGCTGGATTTCGCCGCCAAGAAGGTTCGCGAGTTCACGGCTGATCGCAAGGCCCAGCCCGGTGCCGCCGTACTTCCGGCTGGTCGACGCGTCAGCCTGCTGGAAAGCCTCGAATATGATGCGCTGCTTTTCGGGCGGTATGCCGATCCCGGTATCGGTGACCTCGAAGGCGATCACCGATGGCGCATGTTTGAGAGACGAATGATCCAGCGACCAGCCTTCGGTCACCGGAGCGACTTTCAGCGTGACGCCGCCTTGCGCGGTGAACTTGAAGGCGTTGGACAACAGGTTCTTGAGGATCTGCTGCAACCGCTTGGAGTCGGTAATGATGCTTCTCGGCACGTCCTCGCCAATCTCGACCATGTAGCTGAGATCGCGATTTTCCGCCTCATGCCTGAACGGCCGCGACATCATCTCCAGCAGGTTGGTGATGAATATCTCTTCGGCATCGACCGACACGGTCCCCGACTCGATTTTGGAGAGATCGAGAATATCACTGATCAGGTTGAGGAGATCGGTGCCAGCCCCGTGGATCGTCTTTGCGAACTCCACCTGCTTGCCGGAGAGGTTGCCGTCGGGGTTTTCTCCGAGCTGCTGGCCGAGGATAAGGATCGAGTTCAGCGGCGTGCGCAGCTCGTGCGACATGTTGGCGAGGAACTCGGACTTGTATTTCGACGTCAGCGCCAGCTCGGTTGCTTTCTCTTCCAGCGCGCGGCGAGCCTGCTCGATTTCCTGGTTCTTCGCCTCGACCTCGACATTTCGTTCTTCGAGCTGCTGCGCCTTTTGCTCAAGCTGCTCGTTGGTCTGCTGCAACTCCCTCTGCTGCGTCTGAAGTTCTGTCGCAAGCTGTTGCGATTGCTTGAGCAGGCCTTCCGTCTGCATCGTCGCCTCGATCGAGTTGAGCACGATGCCGATCGAGGTCGTCAGCTGGTCCAGGAAGGAAAGCTGCAACTCGGTAAATTCGCCGGCCGACGCAAGCTCGATCACCGCCTTGACCTGCCCTTCAAAGTGAACCGGCAGAACGATGGCGCTCTTGGGAAGGGTCGAGAAAACGCCAGAGCTGATGGGAACGACATTGTCGGGAAGATTGGTAACCAGAATGCGCCGGGCATCTATGGCGCACTGCCCCACAAGCCCCTGGCCGAACGCCAGACGCCGCGGATGTGCCGCACCGACCCCGTCCGCGTAACTTGACAGCAGAGACAGGGTTGGCTGGTGATCCTCAGCGTCCACCTGATAGATAACGCCTTGATGTGCCCCGACGAGAGGCGCGAGTTCCGAAAGCAGCATTTTCCCGACCAGCGTCAGGTCGCGCTGCCCCTGGAGCATGTTCGTGAACCTCGCCAGGTTCGTCTTCAGCCAGTCCTGTTCGGTATTCTGCTCCGTCGTCAGGCGCAGGTTGCCGATCATCGTATTGATGTTGTCCTTGAGCTCGGCGACTTCACCGCGCGCTTCCACCTGGATCGACCGCGTCAGGTCTCCCTTGGTGACGGCCGTCGCGACTTCCGCGATAGCTCGGACCTGGGTGGTCAGGTTTGCCGCCAGCAGGTTGACGTTACCGGTCAGGTCTTTCCACGTGCCGGCGGTGCCCGGCACGTTCGCCTGGCCGCCGAGGCGGCCTTCGACGCCCACTTCTCTGGCAACCGTGGTGACCTGGTCGGCGAAGGTCGCGAGCGTATTGGTCATGTTGTTGATGGTTTCGGCAAGTGCGGCGACCTCACCCTTGGAGGCGACAGTGAGGTTCTGCTTGAGATCCCCGTTGGCAACCGCCGTCACCACCTTGACGATGCCGCGTACCTGTTCGGTCAGGTTGGCGGCCATGACGTTGACCGTGTCGGTCAAGTCTTTCCACGTCCCGGCCACGCCCGGCACCTGCGCCTGCCCGCCGAGCTTGCCCTCGGTGCCGACTTCGCGCGCCACGCGGGTGACTTCGCCCGCAAAGGCGTTGAGCTGATCGACCATCGTGTTGATGGTATTCTTCAGTTCGAGAATTTCGCCCTTCACGTCGACGGTGATCTTGCGCGACAGGTCGCCTCGCGCAACGGCGGTCGTGACTTCGGCTATATTGCGGACCTGCGTGGTGAGATTGGCGGCAAGCAGGTTGACGTTGTCGGTCAGGTCTTTCCATGTTCCCGCGACGCCCGGCACCACCGCCTGGCCGCCAAGACGGCCGTCAGTGCCGACCTCGCGCGCCACGCGCGTCACTTCGCCGGCGAACGACCGCAGCTGGTCGACCATCGTGTTGAGCGTGTCCTTCAACAGCAGGATTTCACCGCGAACGTCGACGGTGATCTTGCGCGACAAGTCGCCATTGGCGATCGCGGTGGCGACCTCGGCGATATTGCGCACCTGGGCCGTCAGGTTGCCAGCCATCGAGTTCACCGAATCCGTCAGGTCCTTCCAGGTGCCCGCGACGCCCGAGACCTGCGCCTGGCCGCCGAGCTTGCCTTCGGTGCCCACCTCGCGAGCGACGCGCGTCACTTCCCCGGCGAAGGCGTTGAGCTGGTCCACCATCGTGTTGATGGTGTTTTTCAGTTCCAGGATTTCGCCTTTCACGTCGACCGTGATCTTGCGCGACAGATCTCCTCTTGCGACCGCAGTCGTCACTTCCGCGATGTTTCGCACCTGACCGGTGAGGTTGGAGGCCATCGAGTTGACGTTCTCGGTCAGATCCTTCCAGGTGCCGGCAACGCCCGGTACCTGGGCTTGGCCGCCGAGCTTGCCTTCGGTACCCACTTCGCGCGCCACACGGGTCACTTCAGAGGCGAACCGGTTGAGCTGGTCCACCATCGTATTGAGGGTTTCCTTCAGCTGAAGGATTTCCCCCTTCACGTCGACGGTGATCTTGCGCGAAAGGTCGCCGTTGGCGATCGCGGTCGAGACCTCGGCGATGTTGCGGACCTGAGCCGTCAGGTTGCCGGCCATCGAGTTCACCGAATCGGTCAAATCCTTCCACGTTCCGGCAACACCCAGAACGTTCGCCTGGCCCCCGAGCCGCCCTTCAGTCCCGACCTCTCGGGCGACACGCGTCACCTCTCCGGCAAAGCCGTTGAGCTGGTCCACCATCGTGTTGATGGTCTCCTTGAGCTCCAGAATTTCACCCGACACCGTCACGGTAATCTTCTTCGACAGGTCGCCCTGGGCCACGGCGGTCGCAACTTCAGCGATGTTGCGCACCTGGCCGGTGAGGTTGGAAGCCATCGAATTGACCGAGTCGGTCAGATCCTTCCAGGTTCCGGCGACACCGCGCACATTCGCCTGTCCGCCAAGCCGGCCTTCGGTCCCCACTTCGCGCGCCACGCGCGTCACTTCGGATGCAAACGCGTTGAGCTGGTCGACCATGGTGTTGATGGTCTCCTTCAGCTCCAGGATTTCACCCTTCACGTCGACGGTGATCTTCTTCGACAAGTCGCCATTGGCGATTGCCGTGGAGACCTCGGCAATGTTGCGGACCTGTGCCGTCAGGTTCCCGGCCATGGAGTTGACGTTCTCCGTCAGGTCCTTCCAGGTGCCGGCGACACCGCGGACGTTTGCCTGCCCGCCGAGCCGTCCTTCCGTTCCCACTTCGCGGGCGACGCGCGTCACCTCCGAGGCGAAGGCATTCAGCTGATCGACCATCGTGTTGATGGTTTCCTTGAGTTCCAGGATTTCACCCGAAACCGTGACCGTGATCTTTTTCGACAAGTCGCCATTGGCGATTGCAGTCGACACTTCGGCGATGTTTCGCACCTGGGCCGTAAGATTGGAGGCCATGGAATTGACGTTGTCGGTCAAGTCTTTCCAGGTCCCGGCAACGCCCGGCACCTGAGCCTGGCCGCCCAGTCGGCCCTCGGTGCCGACTTCGCGGGCAACACGCGTCACCTCGCCGGCAAAGCCGTTGAGCTGGTCGACCATCGTATTGATGGTTTCCTTCAGTTCGAGGATTTCGCCGGACACATCGACGGTGATCTTTCGGGAGAGGTCGCCGCGGGCGACGGCGGTCGTCACCTGGGCGATATTTCGCACCTGCGCCGTCAGGTTACCGCACATTGCGTTGACCGAGTCGGTCAAATCCTTCCACGTGCCCGCAACGCCCGGCACAAGAGCCTGGCCACCCAGCTTTCCTTCCGTGCCGACCTCTCGGGCAACGCGCGTCACTTCCGACGCGAAGGAGCGGAGCTGGTCCACCATCGTGTTGATGGCTTCCTTCAGCTGCAGGATTTCGCCGCGAACATCGACGGTGATCTTTTTGGAAAGATCGCCGTTGGCGACTGCAATCGTGACGTCTGCGATATTGCGGACCTGAGCGGTCAGGTTCGAAGCCATCGAGTTGACGCTCTCGGTCAGGTCTTTCCACACGCCGGTGACTTCCGGAACCTGAGCCTGCCCACCCAATTTGCCATCCGTGCCGACCTCGCGGGCGACACGCGTCACTTCGGATGTGAACACGCTCAGCTGCTTGATCATCGTGTTGACGATCTCGGCTGAACGCAGGAATTCCCCTTTCAGCGGTCGCCCATCGACGTCAAGCGGAACCGTCTGCAGCAGGTCGCCTTTGGCGACCGCCGTGATCGTCCGAGTAACCGCCGTCGTCGGCCACAGCAGATCGTCGATCAGGGTATTGATCGACCCTTCCATGTCTGCCCAGGCTCCGTCGGAAAGCCCAAATCTGACCCGCGTGCTGGTGCGCCCATCCCGCCCGACCACCTGGCCGACATTTTCAAGCTGAGCGGCCATTTTCTGGTTGGCGGCGATGATATCGTTTAATGTATCTGCGATTTTTCCGGTGACACCGGTCATATCGGACCGCATCCGGACCGAAAAATCTCCTCGTCTCATCGCCAGGAGAGCTTCAAGCAGGGCGCGGGCATCTTCGTCCGCCATCACCGCGACATTCACGTCTGAAAGGTCGCTCGAATCCACGCCACTGCGCTGAACGTCATTGCCCTGTCTAGCCACCGAAGCCCCCTGCCTTAGAGTGCCATTTTAATCTAGCGCAGGATTTCAAAAAGACTACTGGCCGGGCGCACTCCACCTCCCGCGTCAGACAAGCAAATTCCGCTCGGCTTAGGGACGCTAATTGCGGCAAGTGAAGGCCCGGAAAAATACGGCCCGGCCGGTCGATCCGGCACACGAGCCCCGGCTTAATTTGTCAAATACTGCAGTTATACGATTGACAATACGAGCATATTTCGCTCAAAAAAGATAACAACAGATCATGTGGTCTAATATGCTGGTTATTCTCGCCGACGACCTGACTGGCGCGCTTGATTGCGCAGCGCCGTTTGCCGGCAGGGGTTTGCATACTGAAATCGCGCTGAGCGCCGAGGCTATCGAGTGGGCCTTGCAAATGAGGCCCGCGGTTCTTTCAATCAACCTGGGATCTCGTGAAGTCGGGGCGGAGGCTGCGCGGCAGGCGACTGCGGCGGCCCTGTCGTCCCTGCCATCGGACATCGTTCTGTTCAAGAAGATCGATTCCCGCCTCAAGGGCAATATCGCCGCCGAGCTTGACGTCACGCCTTTTCACCTGGCGCTGGTCGCTCCGGCGATACCCGATTTCGGGCGGAATGTCCGAACCGGACATGTCGAAGGTTTCGGCCTGGACAAGCCGCTGAATGTCGCCGATGCGCTTGGCGTTCATGCCGAACGGGCCATCATTCCCGATACCCTTTCGCAGGAAGACATGTCCGCGGCTCTGGCAATTGGCCGCGAGGCCGGGACCGATCTTTTTGTCGGCGCCAGGGGTCTCGCCGAGGCGCTGGCATGTCATATGACCGGCCGTCAGACCGCCGAACCGGCCCTCCCCAAACCGGGCCCCGCCCTTTTTGTCATCGGCTCGAGAGATCCAATCACTCTGGCGCAAGTCGAGGAACTGCGGCAGGCGGTCGTGCTTGACTATATTGCCGCGCCGAACGGACGCCCGGAGAAGATCGCGCCGCCCCAGCATTGCGTGACGCTGGTTCAGGCCACGCCGGCTGGAAAGGACGATCCGCCGCTTCTGGTATCGGACAGGATGGCGGCCGGCATAGTCCCAGACATGACGGCGCCGGCCGCCACTCTGCTTCTGTCGGGCGGGGCGACTGCCGAGGCTGTCCTGAAGGCAATGAATGTCTCGAGATTCCAGCTTCTCGGCGAATGTCTGCCGGGCCTTGGCTTGGCTTATATCGATGGCCAATGCATCATCGCCAAATCCGGCGGATTCGGCACGCCGGGCACATTGTGCGAGATAGCAAGAATAGCCATGGGCGAGAAGGGTTGAACGATGGGGCTTGAGAGCGGTACTGCCCGCAAGGGCCTTCCCGATATCGTCTTTGAGCGGATGTTGCGCGCGATCAAGTCGGGAGCATACAAGCCGGATGAACGGTTGCCGACCGAACACGAGCTAGCCAACGAATTCGAAGTGTCGCGACCGGTGATCCGGGAAGCGCTGAGACGGTTGCGCGAGCAGGGACTGATCTATTCGAGGCGCGGTGCCGGCAGCTTCGTGCGTGCGCTCGGCCTGCGTGAACCGCTCGGATTCGGCCAGCTGGAAAACGTCGCCGATCTCCTCAACTGTTATGAATTTCGCATGACGCTTGAGCCGGCGGCCGCGGCTGCGGCGGCAGTGCGTCACGACAAGGAGAGCCTGGCGGCGATAAAGCGGGCCTTGGAATTGCTGCGCGATGCCACGAACCGCCAGGCCCATCGTGAAGATGCCGACTACCAGTTCCATCTGGCCATCGCCCGTGCGGCTCAGAACAACTACTTCTCGACGGCGATGGAAGCCCTGAAAGATCACATTGCAGTGGGGATGAAATTCCACGGCGCCTCCGTGAAAAGAGAAGCCACCGGACTCGCGAAAGTGTTCGGCGAGCACGAGGCAATCGCCGATGCGATCACTCGCGGTGACCAGGAAGCATCGCGGCAACTGATGCTGGACCACTTGAAAGGTTCACGCGAGCGACTGTTTCAGTCCTCGCACCGGTGAAACCTCTAGATGTCATCCGGCAGCCTACAGCCGGATGACCGTCATTTCAAAACGCCGCCTCATAGATACCCAGCACATCCTGGACACTCATTTCGGCCGGGTTGTTATCCATCAGCCGGCGGATGGCATGTGCCTCCGAAGCGTAGAGGGAAAGTTCCTCCTGCCTGGCGCCATGAGCCGCCAGCGACATCTGGATGCCAAGCCCTCCGCAGAAATCGTAGGCTGAAGAGCGCAATTCGTCCGAGGAGAGGTGATCGCCAAGGCCCAATGCTGCAGCCACTTCCGCGGTCTTTGCAGCAACGACCGGCTGATTGAAAGCCAGGACATGCGGGAAAACGATGGCATTCGCCAGGCCGTGCGGCAGGTTGAGACGCGTGCCCAGCGGATAGGCGATCGCGTGGCCGGCCGCGGTATTGACCGGGCCGAGGCAAATGCCGCCGTAATAGGAAGCAAGCATCAGCCCTTCGCGGGCCTCCGTATCGTGCCCGTCCTTCACCGCCCGCGCCAGGTACCGGCCGACCAGCCCAAAACCCATGCGGGCAAAGCCGTCGATCATCGGATGGGCACGGCGGTTGGTGAAGGCCTCGACGCAATGCGCCATGGCATCGACACCCGTAGCAGCCGTCACAGCCGGAGGCACCGAATAGGTCAATTCAGGATCGAGCACCGCGAAATCCGCGATCATGTGCGGGCTCTCCACCGCGATCTTGGTCCGCTTGACCGGATCGGTGATGAGCGAGCGGATACCCGCCTCCGAGCCGGTACCCGCGGTGGTCGCGACCTGGACAAGCCGCGTGCGGCGACCGGCGACGCGATTGGGACCGGCAACGTCCTCAAGCGTCTGCTCGGAATCCCACAGCGCAGCAACCAGCTTGGCGACATCCAATACCGATCCACCACCAAGTCCGACGATCATTTGCGGGCGGGCCTTTCGGGCAGCCTCCAGCGCAGCATCCAGCGTTGCGGTATCCGGCTCGCCTGGAATGGCGTCGAATACCGAAAATCGGCCGGGCAACTGCAGACGGTCGGCAAAACCAGCCGTAATCGGCGTGGCAATGACCAGGGTCGAGACGACGTCGCCGGCCCAGACGCCAACCTGGCTGATCGTGCCGGCACCGACGGCGAGGCGTAGCGGCTGGTGGAGTGTGATGGGTGCAATGGCCATGACGCGTTCCTTACCGGACCCCCGCCACGAGCTTGCGCGCGTAGGCGATGGCAGAATTCATGTTGCCGTGATTGGCGATCCCCTTGCCGGCGATATCGAACGCGGTGCCGTGATCGACGGAGGTGCGATCGATCGGCAGATCGACGGAGACGTTGACGGCCGTATCGAAGGCCACGAGCTTGATCGGGATATGGCCCTGATCGTGATACTGCGCGACGACCAGATCGAAGGCGCCGGAATAGGCGCGGTGGAAAACCGTATCGGCGGAGATCGGACCGTGAACCTCGATGCCTTCGGCGCGGGCGGCCGCAACGGCCGGCGCGATCTGATCGTCATCTTCCGTGCCGAAGAGGCCGTTTTCGCCGCAATGGGGATTGATGCCGGCAACCGCAATGCGCGGACGTTCATAACCGATGCGCTTCAGATGCGCGTCGCCGGCGCGGATCGTCGCCAGAACCCGTTCCGTTGTGGCACGCCGGATGGCCTCCTGCAGAGAAACATGCGTGGAGACATGGATCACCTTCAGACGATCGGACGCCAGCAGCATGTATGCCGCTGCCGAACCGGTGAGGCTGCGCAACATGCCAGTGTGGCCATCGTAATGATGACCTGCAAGGTTGAGCGCTTCCTTGTTGATCGGCGCGGTGACGATGCAGCCGATCGAACCGGCCTCGGCATCGCGTACGGCGCGCTCGATGAAGCGGAACGCCGCGTCGCCGGCGACCGCCGACAACTGCCCCCACGGCAGAGGCGCTCCCTCCACCGGAAGGTCGACGACATAAGGGGTGAGATCGATCGTGACCCCCACCGCGTCACGAGCCGCCTCCAGCGTCGCAAGATTGCCATAGACCCGCGTTGCGGACCGATCGGCGTCGGACATCTCGGCCAGCGCCTTGACCGTTACTTCCGGACCGACGCCACAGGGGTCTCCCATGGTGATGCCAATGATATTGCTCATCAAATTCTCCCGTCAGTCGCGTCTACCCAGCCCGAAGCCAGGCTCACGTATTTGATTGCCCGCCTGTGGTAGGTATAGGCGATGTGCAGTGTCCCGTCCGGCGCTTCCAGCAGCCACGGATAGGACATTTCCTTGTTGCGGCCATCGGTGGAATCGTTGGACAGGCAGGTACCCGGCCCGTCTTCGATCAGGATACGGACTGGAAAACTTAACCCGCCATCATCCGAAATACAGACACAGACCGGCGCGCGGGGCACGCCCCACACGGGCAAGCAACCACCTGTGGGATCCGCATCCGGCCTTTCGTCGCTTTCGCCGAGTTCGTCGTAAAGCGAAGCCCGCCGATCACCGGACTGAGCCGCGCTTACCGGGTTGCAGATCATCGCAAGCCGACCGTCCTTCAACAGGATAACAGCGATCGAGGAATTGTTGTTCGGCACATCCGTTGCCTCCGGCGCCGACCAGGATCGGCCGCCATCGGCGCTTTCGCTCCGGTAGACGAAATCCGCCTGCCTCCGGCGGAAAAACGCCGCATGGCCGCCTGCCGGCAAGGCGACGGGACTCATATGGACGCAGCCGGTCGATTGCGGCAATTCTTCGAGGCGCCAGGTTTTCCCGGCATCTGTCGATATCCCGACCGCCGCCGTATCATGGCTTCCGTTCCACTTCTGGCCCGGTCGCTGAACGCAACGGAAGATCGGCAGAAGCCATGCGCCGTCATCTCGCACCGTCAGCGGAGCCCGGATAAAACATCCTTTCGGCAGATCGAGATAACCGCCGGCTTCCGCTGTCAGTCTTGTCGTATCGCTTTGATCTCGCCGGATTTCAGCCATGCGGATACGGCATTCGTCCTGGTTACCGGAAGGCTGTGAAGTATGGAAAAGCCAGAGCCGGCCATCGGGCGCGCTAAACAGAACCGGGTTCTGCTCGGAATGGGCGTCATCGAAGCTCAGCCTCTGCGGCAGACCCCAGACGTCCGAGCCCGGCACGAGAACGGACGCGAAAATGGATATGTCGGACTTGCCTTCCAGCGAGCCACCGAACCAGGCGCAGATCAACGCACCGTCGGCCAGGAGATGTAGGAAGCTTGCATGGTTCTGCACCATGGGGGAAGGCAGGAAGGCTTCGTGCCTGCCGGCGGTCATCCGTACCTTGCCAGTCATCGCTGACGCTATTTCATCAGGGCTCATAAAGCTCTCCTCTAAGCCCCGAGAATTACCAGAAACACAAAGTTGTCAAGTTTTATAAAATACACCAGCCCTAACTTCTGGAGACTTGCAGAGCATTAACATGCTGTAAAATAACAATAATTTTACGCGCAAATTTTCCTCAAAAAATAACATCGCAAAACAATTTGACAAACTGTGCGCGACAGAACATGGTTTGGGGGAGAATAGCACAGGAGGAGTAGGCGATCGCGGTGCAGCGAAATATGTGGCCCTGCCGTCGGGGAAAATTTTCGGTCCAAGACCTGAACGCCCCGCGATAGAGCCTCTAAATCGCCATCGGTCTTCCTTCACGGGTCGGCTCGCCAATCACCAAATCAGCCGTTCATCCACCGGGCCACGGCAGGTCGATCGGAACGGTGTCTGATCAATTTATATTCACTTGGGAGGTGAACCACATGAAGAAGATGCTGATGACCGCGCTGATCCTCGGATCTGCGCTTGCCCCCGCTTACGCAGGGTCCGGCCCTATCAAGATTGTGCTGCCTGAAGAAGCCGATCTGCTGGAGCCGTGCATGGCGACCCGTTCCAATATCGGCCGTATCATCATGGAGAACGTCAGCGAAACGCTGACCGAGCTCGATGTTCGCGGCAAGAAGGGCGTCATGCCGCGCCTGGCCGAAAAATGGGAGCAGACCCAGGACGGCAGCTGGCGGTTCCATCTCCGCCAAGGCGTAAAGTTCTCCAACGGGACGACGTTCGACGCCAAGGATGTGAAGCACAGCTTCGACCGCGTGATGAGCGACAAGAACGCCTGCGAATCCCGCCGCTATTTCGGTGGCATGAAGATCAGCGCCAATGTCGTCGACCCCTACACGATCGATTTCAAGGCCGATCCGGCCCAGCCGATCCTGCCTTTGCTGATGTCGCTGGTCACGATCGTTCCGGAAGAAACTCCGCTCGCATTCATTCGCGAGCCGATCGGCACCGGTCCCTATGCGCTGAAGAACTGGACGCCGGGTCAGCAGATCGTGCTTGCGGCTCGCAGCGATTACTGGGGTGCCAAACCGCAGGTGACCGAGGCCACCTACCTGTTCCGCGCCGATCCGTCCGTACGTGCGGCGATGGTGAAGGCCGGAGAAGCGGACCTTTCTCCGTCGATCTCGCAGCTCGATGCGACCGACCCGAAGACTGACTTCTCCTATCTCGACAGCGAGACGGTCTATCTGCGCCTCGACCACAACATTCAGCCGCTGAACGACGTGCGGGTTCGCAAGGCGCTCAATCTGGCCATCGATCGCCAGGCGTTCATCGGCACGCTGGTGCCCCAAGGAGCCGTGCTTGCGACGGCGCTGGTGCCGCCGACCACGCAAGGCTGGAACCCGGACGTCAAGGTGTTCCCCTATGATCCGGAAGGCGCCAAGAAGCTTCTTGCCGAGGCAAAGGCCGCCGGCGTAAAGGTCGATACGCCGATCACGCTGATCGCCCGCACGGCGAACTTCCCGAACGTCACGGAAATCATGGAAGCGGTTCAGTCACAGCTCCAGGAAGTCGGCTTCAAGGTCGATCTGAAGTTCGTCGAAGTGGCCGAGCACGAGAGCTACTACTCCAAGCCCTTCAAGGAAGGTCGTGGTCCGATCATCGTCGCCGCTATGCACGACAATTCCAAGGGTGATCCGTCCTTCACCATGTTCTTCAAATATGCCTCGCAGGGCACGCAGTCGGGCTTCTCCGACCCGAAGGTCGACGACCTGATCAAGCGCGCTTCGGCGGCAGTCGGTGACGAACGTGCAAAGCTCTGGTCACAGCTGATCGCCTACCTGCATGACGACGTGGTTGCCGACGCCCTTCTCTTCCACATGGTCGGCTTCTCGCGCGTTTCGCCGCGTATCGACTTCAAACCGACCATCGCTACAAATTCAATGCTGCAATTGTCGGAAATCGGCATCAAATAGTCAGCGGAAACCGGCTCCCGGATTTCCAATCACGACCCAAAGGCGGCGGGTACCCATCCGCCGCCATAATAGTCGAGGGCGACATGCTTAGTTTCATTCGTAAGCGCTCCGTGGCGAGCTTGATTTCACTGGTCGGGCTGCTTGTACTGGTGTTCTTCCTGTCCCGCCTGACGGGCGATCCGGCCGCTCTCTTCCTGCCCGTCGAAGCTTCGGCCGAAATGAAGCAGCAGTTCCGCGAGCTTCATGGCTTGAACGACCCGCTGATGGTGCAGTTCGGACGTTATGTCGGCGACGTGCTGACCGGAAATCTTGGTGAATCGCTCCGCAAGGCGCGGCCGGCGCTGGATGTGGTGACGGAAGCGTTCGTGTGGACGCTCTGGCTTGCGGTGATCACCATGTCGCTCGTCACGGCCGCGGCCATCGTCGTCGGCTCGCTCGCCGCTTTTCGCTCCGGCGGCTTCTTCGACCGGCTCTCCTCGATGATTTCGCTGGTAGGCGCATCGGTGCCGGACTTCTGGCTGGCCATCGTCGCGATCGTCGTGTTCTCGGTAAACCTTGCATGGCTGCCGACATCCGGCACCGGTTCGATCCTGCACTGGATCCTGCCGATCGGCGTCCTGTTCGTCCGTCCCTTCGGCATCATCGTCCAGGTCGTGCGCGGCTCGATGATCGGCGCCTTATCCTCCGCTTATGTGAAGACGGCCCGTGCAAAAGGCGTCAAAGCCGGCCCGATCATCTTCATCCATGCCCTGCGCAACGCCATGCTGCCGGTCATCACCGTCATCGGCGACCAGGCAGCGAGCCTTTTGAACGGCGCCGTCGTGGTCGAGACGATCTTTGGTTTCCCCGGTGTCGGTAAGCTGATGATCGACTCGATCCTGCAGCGGGATTTCAACGTCGTCCTGGCCGCGATCCTGGTGACCGCGCTGGCGATCTTCCTCATGAACCTGCTGATCGATCTCGCCTATGCGCTTCTCGATCCGCGCATCCGTCATTGAGGACAGCAACGATGAGTGTTTCCACCTCCGATACGACGATCGCGCACGAGCCCTCCTTCCCGATCCGCATGGCACGAATGCTCTGGGCCGACAAATTCGCGCTTTGCGCGGTGATCTTCTTGCTCGTCGTCATCGTGCTTGCTCTGATCGGGCCGTCCTGGCTCGGCGAACTTGCCACCAAGCAGAATCTCCGCGGCCGCAACCTCGCGCCTTTCGACTGGAGCCGTGAATGGGTGTGGTGGATGGGGGCGGACGCTCTCGGCCGGCCATTGCTCGCCCGCATCATCGTCGCGACCCAAAATACGCTTATGGTCGCCGCGGGCGCGGTGATCCTGTCGTCGGTCATCGGCACGCTGCTCGGCCTTGTCGCCGGCTTTTCGTCGCCCCGCGTCGGGCAGGTGATCATGCGCCTGGCAGACGTGATCATGTCCTTTCCCTCGCTGCTGATCGCGGTGATCGTCCTTTATCTCCTGGGCTCCTCGATCCTGAACCTGGTCGCCGTCCTGTCGATCACCCGCATCCCCGTTTATCTGCGCACCACCCGCGCCGAGGTGCTGGAGATTCGCGAGCGGATGTTCGTGCAGGCGGCGCGGGTGATGGGCGCTTCGCAGAACCGCATCCTGTTCCGTCACATCCTGCCGGTCGTTTTCCCGACGCTCACCACGCTGGCGACGCTGGACTTCGCCTATGTCATGCTTGCCGAAAGCGCGCTGTCCTTCCTCGGCATCGGCATCCAGCCGCCGGCGATCACCTGGGGGCTGATGATTTCCCAGGGACGCCAGTATCTCACCAATGCCTGGTGGCTCTCGTTCTGGCCCGGGCTGGCGATCATCATGACCACCTTGTCGCTCAACCTTTTGTCGAACTGGCTGCGCATCGCGCTCGACCCCGTCCAGCGCTGGCGCCTGGAAATGAAAGGCCGAAAGAATGGCTGAGCACCTGCTGGAAGTCCGCAACCTCTCGGTCGAGTTCCACACGGCCGCCGGCGTCGTGCATGCCGTGCGCAACATCTCCTACCATCTCGACCGCGGCGAGACGCTGGCGATCCTCGGCGAAAGCGGATCGGGCAAGTCGGTTTCGTCGGCGGCGATCATGAACCTCATCGACATGCCGCCCGGGCGGATCAGTGCCGGGCAGATCCTGCTCGACGGCAAAGACCTGCTGACCATGCCGCCCCAGGCGCGCCGCGAGGCAAACGGACGGCGGATCGCGATGATCTTTCAGGACCCGCTCAGCCATCTGAACCCGGTCTATACCGTCGGATGGCAGATTCGCGAAGCGATGACGACCCACGGCATGCCGACCGGACAGGCCAAAAGCGAAGCCCTGCGCCTGTTGACGCGCGTTGGAATTCCGGACCCGGAAGGCGCCATGGGCAAATATCCGCACGAATTTTCTGGCGGCCAGCGCCAGCGCGTGATGATTGCGATGGCGCTTGCGCTGCGTCCCGATCTGCTGATCGCCGATGAGCCGACCACCGCACTCGACGTAACGGTCCAGGCCGAGGTGCTGGCGCTGTTGAAGGAGTTGCAGCGGGAAACCGGCATGGGCGTGCTGATCATCACCCATGACCTCGGTGTTGTGGCCGAAATCGCCGATCGGGTGGTCGTCATGGAAAAGGGCGAGCTGGTCGAGACCGGCACCGTCCGCGACGTCTACAAGAACCCGACGCATCCCTATACAAAAAAACTGATCGGCGCCGCCCCCGGGAAGGGCGAGATGCACGTCGCACAGCTTTCGGGCCAGCCGCTGCTCAGCGTCCGGGACGTGCGCAAACGCTACGGCTTCTTCGATGCGTTGAAGGGTGTCTCGTTCGACCTCAGGGCGGGCGAGACCATGGCGATCGTCGGCGAAAGCGGCTCGGGCAAATCGACGCTCGCCCGCGTTCTCCTGAGGCTGGACGAGCCGGATGCCGGCACGGCGCAGTGGAAGGGACGCGACCTTTTTCAACTCTCGCCATCGGAACTCTACAAGCTCCGGCGCGATCTTCAGATGGTGTTTCAGGACCCCACCCAGTCGCTCAATCCCCGCATGACGGTGTTCCAGCTCGTATCCGAAGCCTGGGCCATCCATCCCGATATCCTGCCGAAACGCCAATGGCGGGAACGGGTCGCGGAACTGCTGGTGCAGGTGGGCCTCTCGGCCGAACACATGAGCCGTTATCCGCACCAGTTCTCCGGCGGCCAGCGGCAGAGGATTGCAATCGCCCGTGCGCTTGCGCTCGAACCGCAGCTGATCGTCTGCGACGAGGCGGTGTCGGCACTCGACGTGTCGGTGCAGGCCCAGGTCATTGCGCTTCTCGACAAGCTGCGACGGGACATGGGCATCTCCTTCATCTTCATCGCCCACGACCTGCCTGTCGTTCGCGACTTCGCGGATTACGTCATGGTCATGCAGAAGGGCGAAGTGGTGGAAATGGGAACGGTCCGGGAGATCTTCGAGACCCCCCGTGAAGCTTATACAAGAGCGCTCCTGGCGGCGAGCCTCGATCCGGACCCGGATGTTCAGGCCGAACACCGGGCAGCCCGTCTCAAACGTGCATGACACACCGCCGAGCGGCGGATAAGCGGAGTTGATTGAATGACCAGAAATGCCTTTGTCGCACTCGTGACCTGCTTCAATGAGGACGAGACGATCAATTTCGAGGCGACCCGCGCACAGGTGCGCCGGCAGGTGGCGGCGGGCAACAACATCATGTGTGCCGGCACCAATGGTGACTTCACCGCTCTCACCCACGAAGAAAAGATCCAGCTGACGGAACACGTCGTCGACGAGGTTGCGGGGCGCGCCAAAGTCATCGTCAATGCCGGCATGCCGGCCACCTTCGAGACCGTACAGCTCGCCAAGGAATTTGACCGGATCGGCGTCGACGGCATCGCCGTCATCACCCCATTCTTCATCGCCTGCACACAGGACGGGCTGATCCGCCATTTCTCGACGGTAGCGGATACGGTCAAGACGCCGGTTTATCTTTATGACATCCCCGCCCGGACCCAGAACCACATCGAGCCGGCGACGGCAGCAAATCTTGCCAGGCACGGCAATATCGCCGGTATCAAGGATTCCGGTGGCGCTCAGGAAACGCTGGCAGCCTACCTTCAGGTCTCGAAAGAAAACCCGGGCTTCGAGGTCTATTCCGGCCCCGACCATCTCGTCCTATGGTCGCTGCAGAACGGTGCTGCAGGCTGCATATCGGGGCTCGGAAATGCCCTGCCGCACGTGCTCGCCGGCATCCTTGCAGCCTTCAACTCCGGCGACATTGCGGAAGCGGAGCGTCAGCAGGCGATCTATACCGCCTTCCGCACCGACCTTTATGCGCTGGGCTTTGCGCCCGCCATGGTCAAGCGTTCGCTTTACCTTCAGGACAAATCAGTCGGCGCGAGCAGGCAACCTGCCCTGCTTCCGGACGAGGCTCAGGACGAGAAAATAAGAGAGATCCTGAAAAAGTACGATCTTCTCTAGGTTCTAATCCCGGCCTTGATGGTGCAATAACGTGCGTTGATTGAAGGGGCCGGTCGGAATTCGCCGCTGCAACCCTATTTGGTGATCACGAAGACCGCGTCCGGTGTCCAGCTGATGCAGCATTCCTCGCCTTCCCTGATGATCACCACATCGGCGCCGAGCACCCTGACGCGCATGGGAATATCCCCTGCCCGGCCGATCACGAGGGCGTTGTCGCCGTAGTTGACGATCGTCTCGACGATCATGCGGACGTTCTTGCGGCCCTCGACCGGGCTGCGCGACAGCTTGATGTGCTCCGGGCGGATCAGAAGCGTCACCTTCTGGCCGTCCGCAAGAGCATCTTCGCCAGCGTATTGGACGGCTCCAAGCGTCGGGTTCTCGGCCGTTCTGACGGCCCCGCTGGTAATGATTGCCGGGATCAGGTTGCTTTCGCCGATGAAGGCGGCGACGAAGGAGGTCTGCGGGCGATGGTAGATATCCAGCGGCGCTGCGACCTGCTCGATACGTCCCTTCTCGAACACCACGATGCGATCGGACATCGACATGGCTTCCGACTGGTCGTGGGTCACGAAGATGGTCGTCACGCCAAGGCTGCGCTGGATACGCTTGATCTCGATCTGCATCTGCTCACGCAGGTTCTTGTCGAGCGCGCCAAGCGGCTCGTCGAGCAGAAGCAGCGAAGGCTCGAAAACCAGGGCGCGGGCAAGTGCGACCCGCTGCTGCTGCCCGCCGGACAATTCCTTCGGATGGCGATGACCAAAACCCTTGAGGCCGACGAGAGACAGCATGTCCTCTGCCTGTCTCAAGCCCTGCGAGCGGTTGACGCCACGCATCTGCAGGGGAAAATAGACATTTTCGACCGCTGTCTTGTGCGGAAACAAGGCATAGTTCTGGAACACGATGCCGATATTGCGCTCATGCGGCGCAAGCTCGGAAATCGACTGGCCACCGACTTCCACCTTGCCGCCGCTCGCCTTTTCGAAACCGGCAATGATCATCAGGGTCGTCGTCTTGCCCGAGCCGCTCGGGCCCAGGAAGGTCACGAACTCCCCCTTGTCGACCGACAGGCTCACGTTGTCGAGCGCCGTGAAATGTCCGTAGGTCTTGGTGATGTTGGAGAGTTGCAGGTAGTTCGTCATTGGAAATCCTTGGGGGGAGTCCTTGGGAGGATCAATGTGCGCCGGCCGGGCGGCTCGGCTTGGGAGCGCGGCTGCGCAGCGCGCTGGCGAAATAAGGAGCCGCGATGCCGACCAGCACGACGACGAAGAGCAGCGTCGAGATGACGGCAATCACCGGGTCGGCCTCCTGGCGGATGCTGTCGAACATCTTGCGCGGCAGGGTCTCTGCGTCGCGGCCCGAAATGAAGATCGCCACCACCGTCTCATCGAAGGATTGGATGAAGGCGAAGAGCGAGCTGATGACAAGCCCCGGCCGCAGGATCGGCAATGTCACGTGCAGGAAGGTCTTTGCCGGGCTGGCGCCGAGGCTCTGTGCGGCCCGTTCCAGGTTTCGGTCGAAACCCTTGAGGTTGGCCGAAAGGACAAGGAAGGCGATCGGAACCGACAGGCAGGTATGTGCCAGGATGACGCCGAGATGGCTGTGCACCAGCCCGAGATCGCCGAAATAGGAATAGTAGCCGACCGCCATGACGATATGGGGGACCGCCATCGGCATCAGCATCATCAGGTCGGCAAACCCCTTTCCACGAAACTTGTGGCGCACCAGGGCGAAAGTCGCGGGCACGACCAGGGCCATGGTGAGGATGGTCGTCGCAGTCGCGATCAGGATGCTGTTCCAGGTCGGTATCAGCCAATCCATGCTGGTGAAATAAGCGCGGTAATACCCAAGCCAGTAACCCGGCGGCGGAAATTGCAGGGAACTCGCGTTCGAAAACGACATCGGCACGACGATGACGAGCGGTGCTGCAATGAAGAGCACGACAATGAAACCGGCCCAGCGCATGAACGTGTTCATGTTCGGTCACCCCCAGAGTTTGTCGAGGCCGAAACGGCGGTGATAGATGGTGAGGATGATAAGTGTCACCACGAGCAGGATCATCGCCATGGCGGAACCCAGACCGAAGGCGAGGAACTCCTCGATCTGGTGACCGATCAGACCGGCAACCATCTGCTCGCGCGGGCTGCCGAGCAGAACCGGCGTCACGTAGAACCCAAGGCAGATGACGAAGACCAGGACCGAACCGTTGGCGATACCTGGCGCCGTCAGCGGCAGGTAGACATGCCGGAACAGCGACCAGCCTTTGGCGCCGAGGCTTTCCGCCGAGCGGATCAGCGCCGGGTCGATCTTCTTCATCACCGAATAGATGTTCATGATCATGTAGGGCGCCAGGATATGCACCATGGCGAGCGTCGAGGAAAAACGGGTGAAGAGAAGCTGCGGCGGCTTGTCGACGCCGATCATCTGCAGCGAGGCAATCAGCGGGCCATTATTGCCGAGCAGGACCATCCAGGAATAGGTGCGGACGAGGAAACTGGTCCAGAAGCTCATGGTGACGAGCAGCAGGATCAGCATTGCCGTGCGTGGCTTGGAATGCGCCATCAGATAGGCCAGCGGATAACCGACCAGAAGGCAGCAGAGCGTCACGAAAGCGGCCGTCACGAACGTGTTCAGAAAGACGCGCTGGTAAAGCGCTCCGGTCAGGACCTTCTGGTAGTTCGCCAGCGAGACCTTCGGTTCCGTAAAGCTCATGATCGCCACTTCGGCGAGCGGCACGACGAAAAAGATGAGCATGTAGATGCCGAGCGGCGCCAGCAGCAGCCAGGGCCATATATTCGTCTTTTCCGTCAGTTTTGAAAGGCTGATGCCCATTGCCGTTCCCCTTTTATGGCAGGCAGGGTCGCTGCGGCATCGCGCGGTTGTTCCGCGCGATGCCGGCCAGCGGGTCGGGTTGATCCAGGAGAGCGGATCAGCTCGCGACCCACTCCTCGAAACGTTCGGCGAGCTCCGCCGGGTCGATGCCGAAGTTCGACATGTCCTGCTCGAAGGTCAGCTTGTAGTTGTCTGGAGAGGTCGGCATGCGTTTGGCATCCGCCGCGTCGACGAACTGGTTGGAGGCCGGGTTCAGCGCACCGTAGTCCGCAGCCTTGGAAAATCCGGCAAGCGGCTTCGCACTGGTCGCGAATTCGACGAATTTCCTGGCGTTCTCAAGGTTCGGGCTCTTTTTGGCGACAACCCAGTAGGCGCGTTCGATCTCGCCCTGGTTCCAGGTCATGGCAACCGGAGCGCCAGCCTTCTCCGCCTCGAAATAACGGCCGTGCCAGATACCGATCATGTCGATCTCCCCGTCACGCAGGATCTGCGTCGACTGGGCGCCGGCAGTCCACCAGACGCGGATATGCGGCTTGATCTTGTCGAGCGACTTGAAGGCCCGGTCCACATCGAGAGGATAGAGATCCTTGACCGCGACGCCATCGGCGAGAAGCGCGATCGGGATGACGCGCGACGCATAACGCTGCAGCGACCGCCCGCCGGGGAATTTCTCGACATTCCAGAAGTCGGCCCAGGTCTTCGGTGTGTCCTTATATTTATCCTTGCGCCAGGCCATGACGGTGGCGAACGCATGTGAGGCGACGCCGTTTTCGAAGAGGCCGCCTTTGTAGGGCTCGGTGAGCTTTTCGATGATGTCGGCCTGGTTGGCACGAACCAATTCGCCGCCGCCGAGCGTGGTGACGTCGAATTCGTAGGTGCCGGTCTTCACCTGCTGGGCGAGCTTGGCAAAAGAGACCGGGGAAACCGTCTTCACCTGGATGCCTGTTTCGGCGGTGAAGGGATCGATGAGATGCGCCTTTGCGGCAGCCTCCCAGGGACCGCCCCAGGTGTTCACGTAGAGGACCTTCTCCTGCGCGCGAACGAGATAGGGAGCGGCGAGTGAAGCGGTCACCGCAGCGCCGGCCGTCTTCAGGAAACGGCGGCGGTCAGGCATGAGAAATGTCTTCATTCCAGTCATTGCAGTTCTCCTCTTTTATGATTTTCTGAAGGTGGCTTCGTAGAGCCGCAGCCAGTTCTTGTGGGTGATCTTCGCAACTTCTTCTTCCGAGAAGCCCACGGCGCTGAGGCCGTCCGGGATCACCCTGATGTCCTCGACCTTCTGGAACCATTCCGGCGGCGCAGCCTTGAGCGGCTTGCCCGCGGCGCTGGCACCATAGTCCTCACCACGGGTCCAGCGCCCTTTGCGCATCCAGGCGTAATCGGGAGCCGTGAAATTGTGGCTCTTGTCGGTGCCGATCGCGACGGAGTCGATGCCGGCAATATCCACCGTGCGGGCAACCATCGTGCACCAGGCTTCGATCGAGGCGCAGAACTCGTCGCCGGTGATGTTGCGATAGGCGGCGCAGCCGATCACGCCACCGGTATCCTTCAGCGCCCGGATGACGTCGTCCGACTTGTTGCGCTTGTGCATGAAAAGCGACTGGGCGTTGGCGTGGGTGACGGCGATCGGCTTTTCGGAAACCTTGATCGCGTCGAGTGTCGTGCGGTCGCCGACATGGCTGCAGTCGACCAGAATGCCGGCGGCATTCATCTCGCGCACCACTTCCTTGCCGAAGCGGGCAAGGCCCGAATCCTCGGCTTCATAGCAGGAGCCACCGAGTTCGTTCTGGTTGTTGTAGGTGAGTTGCACGACGCGCACGCCGAGTTCGGCAAACATCTCCACGAAGCGGATCCGCCCTTCGAAGAGATTGGCGTTCTGGAAACCCATGATGACCGCGAGCTTGCCTACGTCTGAAATACGGCTGATGTCGTCTGCGGTAAGGGCGATCTCGGCGATATCGGAATTTTCGCGCACCAGGTCACGCCAGCGACCGATAGAATCCATCGACTCGAGGGTGCCCTCCCAGAATCCGCAGGTGTTGACGACCCCGCCGACATTGCCTGCCCTTAAGGATTCAAAGGCGGCGCGATCGAAATGCCCGCATTGCAAACCGTCGATGATCATGATCTCGCGCTCTCTTTCATACGTTCGGAAATGCTGGACGACAGGAAGGAGACATCCGTCTCGTCGTCATTGTCCTTGCGGCCGATGACGGTGCCGTCCTCGTTGACGATCATCGGGCCGGCATGACGGCGCGAGACGATGCTGTCGGTCGCAAGCGCCTGTTTTGCCAGGTGATAGATGCGCCACCAGAGATCGCTCTCGATTTCAGCACCGCTTTCCAGAAGCGACCAGAGAAGAGGATCGTCTTTTTGAACGTCGCCGGTGACCGCGGCCGGAACCGCCTTCAGCACATCGCCGGACACGGAGATCGAAAGCCCAGATCGACCGCTAAAACGCGCAGCGATTGCAAGTTCCTCGACATCCATCGTCCCTGTCACGGTCAGTTCCGCCGACCCGAACCGGGCCGCGAGCTCACCGAGAAGATCGATCGCCGTCGGCAGCACGAACCATGCGTGTTCGCCGCAAGCGTCGAGCGTCAAGCGGTTGCCGGCTTCGGAGGCAATCGCGATACGGGTGGGAACCGCCGACTTGAAGCTCTCGAACCGCTGCTCGAACAGTTTGAAGCCACCAAGACCAAGCTTTTGCGAATACATCGGGATGTCGCCGATAGTCAGGAAGAAACCCTTGGGCAGGCTGCTCAGCGAGAAGATCCGCTCGGACATCAGCCGCATTTCGCGGGGCATGACGCGCATGGAGGGAGATGAATGCAAGGATGTCATAGAACAGGCTCCGCCGGGTAATACCAGGTGCGGGTGTAGCCGGCGCGCAGATCGTCGGGGGTCGGTGCACCGTGATAGAGCACGCCGCGCAGGTTGCGGTTCAGGAAGTCACGGGTCTTGTCGATGCCGTGGACCCCGACGTTCATCAGCCGCACGAGATCGATCGGCACAAAAGCCTCGGCGTTGATGTTGGCGCGAGGCGTGTGATAGTCCCGCCCGCGCAGGCTCTGAATGCGCGCCACCATGTAGCGGTGTTCAGGATGTTTCATCAGGAAACGGGCGATGCTGAGCGAACCTTCGGCCCTGCCGAGATCGGCAAAAAGGGATTGGATCCCGCCGCAAACATCGAGGCCGAGATCTAGCGCATCGGGGACTTCCTCGCGGGCGCCGCGGCGCGGCTCCTCCGCCGTCTCCGATTTGTACCAGACATATTTATAGGCCTCTGGGCCGGCCATGTCGGTATCGAGCGCCCACTGATATTCGTCATGGACGAGCGCCATTAGCTGTTCGACCGTCTCGGCTGGCGAGATGCTGAATTCGTCGGGAGCATCAATGGCTGCCAACAGCCTGTCGGCTTCTTCCGGCACCAATTCGATCAGCAACGAGAGGAACGTCTCGAAAGCTTCCGGCAGGAGGTCGGTTTCGAATTCGGCGGCAAGCACATCAAACGGGAAATCGGTCGTACGACCAAACACCGTGCCGCTTCGCCGGAATTCTTCGAGCGCCGCCACCACCTTGTCGATATCGGCTGCCACGTCGGCGCTGGAGGCAAATGTCTCGTAGACCATCTGGTCCTGTTTGCGGAACGCGATTGCCTGGCGGAGAAGTTCGAGCAGTCTGGCGACGCGAGGATCCGACGCATCGAGCTTCAGCGCGCGGGCCATCGCAATCGCACCTTCGCGCGCGGACAGAAGCCCGTCGATCAGGCGCGGATGTTTGTGGACGAAGAAGATAAGGCCAAGCGCCGAACCATTGCCGACGCCGATATAGCGGCGAAGCTGCGGGTCGAGGCGCACGGCGGTCTCGGATTTCTTGGCCGCCAGATGCTCGACGAGGTCGCAGGAAAATTCCCGCATCAGGTAGGCGGTCAGCAACTGCGCCTGCAGGACACCACCGAGCGCATGGCGGGCGCCGAGCGACGGGAAGGAACGCGTCCCGAACGTGCCGTTGCCGTCAAGGCCGGTATTGCGCATCAGGTAGCAGACCTTCGAAAGATCGGCGACGGACGGCTGGCGACCTTCGGCAAGCGCTTCGAGCGTCTGGTCGAAAACCCGCATTGAGCGGTTCGACCGACACCAGATCAGCGTGCCGGCAGTCGCCCGGCCCGTATAGAGCTTGGGGATTTCCCGCCGCGCCGTTTCGATCTCGATTTCGGTCGCCGGCCCTTCGATCAGCGCGCCCATCATGTCCCAGGCCTGGCCAATGATACGGCCGGTACGAGCCGTCCGGCTCGGCGGACGGGAAAAGCCGATGAACGAGAACTCCTGGTCAGGCGCCTTGATGGAATAAACGACGGTCCCTTCGGCGTTTTCGTCCACGTCGAAAAGGACATTGGAGATGTCCCAGCGCTCGCGGATCATCTTGTTCATGAAGGCGCGGGTGCCGCTGAGCCGGCTCGGCTGGATTGCCGCCAGCCGTGAAGTCTTCATCACCTCTTGGCTTGGGCGCGGTCGGGGCGTTGCCACCTGTTCGGAAGTCGCGGTCATGACCGTCAACGTTCTCCCTGCTGCATTTTCGTGATGGTACGGGCGGTTTCGAGAAGCGGCTCGCGGAAGCTTTCGAGGTCGAAGCGCATCTCCGGCATGACCAGCGAGATCGTCGACGTGCATTTGCCGTGGAGATCGAAGATCGGCGCGGCGATGGCGACGACGCCGCTATGGGTATAGCCGCTCGACAGCGCGTAGCCGTTGGCGCGCGCCTCGCCCAGGAGCTCTTCCGAGGCCAGTTGCTCGCCGCTTTCCTCCAGGCGGGCGAGCGTCACTTCGTCTGCGAAAGCGGTCAGGATGCGGCCGGATGCGGAACCCTCGAGCGACATGGTCGTGCCGATCTTCTGTTCCGCACGCAGCACGCTCTGGGACTCGACACGCGAGACGATGCACGGTAGTCCGCGATCGAGCACCGCCAGCGAAGCCGTCTCCTTCACCCGGTGGACCAGCATTTCGATGATCGGCTGAACCCGCGCTCCAAGATTGGCCTGCTCCATGGCCGCCGCGGCAAGCCGACAGGCGTGCATCGTGAGCCGATAGCGCATCTCGTGATCCTGCTCGACCCAGCCAGCTTCGATCAACGTCAACAGCCGCTGATAAGCGGTGGGGCGAGAGAGCTCCATCGCCGACGCGATCTCCGGCAGTTTCATGCCGCGAGCGCTGGAGGCCAGCACGTCGAGCACCGCCATGGTCTTCAGGACCGTCGAGAGCGGGCGGACGCCACCGCTTTCCTCTTGTATTCTATTTGAATATGTCGTATCCATGTTGAATATGATGTCGCCGTCATTGATTTATGTCAACCGCGCGGGAGCGTGCTTGCGCGCAAATTTGGCCCTCACCTGGCTAAGGCGCTCAAGGCGTTCAGAATTTTTTTACGCTGGATTTCGCTGCGTCACCGTCGGAGCCACGAGCGAAAACTTTCAATCTACAGCCTTACCTTGCATCGATGCGGGCCACGGCACGTGAGACCCAGGCTTGTTTGGCTACAAGCCGTCCGCGAATTGGGGCATGACTGCGGCTGAGTAAAATATTCGCATTTGCCGGCTTTTTTTGCGGTTTTCTTTCAATCCCGACGTCCTATTTTCTGTCATCTAGTCGCCAGCAAGCACTGCTGAAAGGATGACCTAAATGTTTCGGTTGAAAACCATTGTCGCGGCGGCCCTTATTCATGCGGCAGCCCTTACGCCTTCCCTCGCCGGCGAAAATCTCGCCGCCGTCAAGTCTGCGGGCGTCTTCAAGATCGGCACCGAGGGGACCTACGCGCCGTTCACCTTCCATGACGCAAGCGGCAAACTGGTCGGTTTCGACGTGGAGATCGGCCAAGCCGTTGCCGCAAAACTTGGCGTCAAGGCTGAGTTCGTCGAAGGCAAGTGGGACGGCCTCATCGCAGGGCTCGATGCCAAGCGTTACGATACCGTCATCAACCAGGTGGGCATAACCGAAGCCCGCAAGCAGAAATATGATTTCTCCGACCCCTACATCGCGTCCAAGGCGGTGCTGATCGTCCGCCAGGACAACAGCGACATCAAGGGTTTCGCAGACCTCAAGGGTAAGAAATCCGCTCAGTCCCTGACCAGCAATTTCGGCAAGATCGCCGAACAGGCAGGCGCCGAACTCGTGGGCACGGATGGCTTCGACCAGTCGATCCAGCTCGTGCTGACACGCCGCGCCGACGCGACGATCAATGACAGCCTCTCGTTCCTCGATTTCAAGAAGCAGAAACCTGACGCGCCGGTAAAGATCGCCGCGCAGCAGGACAATGCCGATTATTCCGGCATCATCATCCGCAAGGGCGAGCCGGAATTGCTCGGTGCCATCAACAAGGCACTGGCGGACATCAGGGCAGACGGCACCTATCAGAAGATCTCCGACAAGTATTTTGGGCAGGACGTCTCCAAATAGGCTGCCGAGTTCCCATTCCTGACCTACATTGTTAGAGCGTCCGGCGCCCGCGCCGGACGTCATTTTTTGAGGATCACATCGTGCCGCACTGGCTTCAATTGATGTCGGATTCACTTCCGACCCTCCTATGGGCGGGCGTCCGTTTTACGGTTCCGCTGACATTGCTGTCCTTCCTGCTCGGGCTCATCCTCGGCCTGATAACGGCGGTGACGCGGCTGTTCGGCCCGGCGTCGCTTGCGCTGATCGCACGGTTTTACGTCTGGGTGATCCGCGGTACCCCGCTTCTCGTGCAGCTCTTCGTCATCTTCTACGGCCTGCCGAGCGTCGGCATCCTGCTCGACGCCTTTCCCGCGGCATTGATCGGCTTTACCCTGAATATCGGTGCTTACAGTTCCGAAATTATCCGCGCGGTCATTTCCTCGGTGCCGAAGGGGCAGTGGGAAGCGGCCTATTCGATCGGCATGTCATGGCGCCAGGCGATGAGCCGCACCATCCTGCCGCAGGCGGCGCGTGTCGCGGTGCCGCCCCTTTCGAATACCTTCATCTCGCTGGTCAAGGATACATCGCTTGCCGCGGCGATCACGGTGCCGGAACTCTTCCAGGCAGCCCAGCGGATTGTCGCGACGACCTATGAGCCGCTGATCCTCTATATCGAGGCGGCCTTGATCTACCTGGTCTTGAGCTCGGTGCTGTCATCGTTGCAGAACAGGCTTGAAAAGCGTTTCGCCCGTTATGGCGGCATGATGGAGTCAAACCGATGATCGAGCTTTCCAACATCGAAAAGCGGTTCGGCGACGCGGTCATCCTGAAGGACATCAGCCTCGGCATTCCCGAGGGAAGCGTGACCGCGCTCATCGGTCCCTCCGGCGGTGGCAAGAGCACGCTGCTGCGATGCATCAACCTGCTGGAAATTCCGACCGCCGGCTCCGTCCGCATCGGCGAGGAAAAGTTCGACTTCGAGCCCGGCCTGAAGATCGGCTGGAAGTCGATCCAGAAGATCCGCCGCCAGACCGGCATGGTCTTCCAGAACTTCCAGCTCTTTCCGCATCGCACGGCGATCGAGAACGTCATGGAGGGACTGACGACGGTTCTGAAATGGCCGCGCCAAAAGGCCCATGACCGCGCCAGCGAACTGCTCACCAAGGTAGGAATGGCGCATAAGACCGATGCGTGGCCGTCAGAGCTTTCCGGTGGGCAACAACAAAGGGTGGCGATCGCCCGGGCGCTTGCGCCTTCGCCGCGGGTTCTTCTCTGTGACGAACCGACCTCGGCCCTCGATCCTGAACTTTCCGCCGAGGTCATCGACGTGCTCGGCCGGCTTGCTGCCGAAGGAACGACGATGGTGATGGCGACGCACGACCTGCGCCTTGCCTCGCGGATCGCTAATCACGTGGTTTTCCTAGAGAGCGGGAAAGTGGTCGAGTCCGGCAGGGCGGAAGCTATCTTCGGTAATCCGAGGCAGGAACGCACCAAGAGCTTCATCTCATCGATCAACGCGGCGCAGACAGCGCATATCTAAGCGCTCTGTTCCAGGGCGAACGTTCGCGCGGGCGCAGCATCGGAGAAGCTCCTTGAACTTCTGTTCAGGAGATAATTTCGCCCAAGCTCAGATCATGAGTGCGGTTTGTGGCCAGATTTCGATTAAAACCGCACGGCCCGTCGGCGAGCAATTTCATCTGTTTCCAAGAGAAACTCGTCGCATGAAGAGAACCCTCGGCATTTGTGCCACTCTACCCGAGAGATACGGATTCGTCGACCTATCCAGCCGACGTTTTGTTACCTTCAGATGTCACGAGAGGTAGAGTCAAAAGCCGCGGGAGGTCGATATTTTGTCATTCTAACCAATGCCCAGCGAGCTCCCTCGCCTGCCTTCCGCCGCGGGAATAGAATTGAAAGCGAGCCCGGAAACATGCCGTAAAGCCCATCCGGCGATCACGGAGCGAATGCCGGCCTCAGTGAGTTGGAGCCAAGCGGCTTGCCAACTCAGTCCCTTTTTGAAGCTCGTGACTGCCCTGAGAGCCGAACCGGTAACGGATCGCCCGTTCGCATCTTCGACGAAAGGAAATCACGCGGCAAAGCAAGCGAGGAATTGTGCGGTATCGATCGAGCGTCCGCCGAGGTTTTCTGTTGCTGCCGAGCAAAGTCCCTCCGCGGCAGCAGCAGGGGAAGCTGGGTGCCTTTTTATGGGCTGGACCAGGACAGTATGTAGCCGAGCCGGACTGAGTGATCGCGGGAGTACTTTATGCGCGCGATGACCAGGGATGTCTTCCAATAGATCCCCAATTGGAGCGACCTATCCACGAGAGCAGTGATGTTGCCGCTCATCAGTTCGCCGTCATGCGCAACAAGTGAAGCCCCTCATACGGTCGCCGATAGCAATGGCCATACCGGCCATAATCTCGGTTCGTGTGTCTCGTCGAAAGATCTGCTGCTTCGCGGCCTCCGTCGGCGCGCCATGTTGGCCGGCCCCACCAATCCGAAGACCGCCGGACAAGAAATCCAAGCCGGACACGAAGAAGATCGACCACAGGATAAAACAGCCGTCGAGGATATTCTCGCAAAGGCTGAGAACAGCGGATGACTGGATCCAACCCACGCCGGCCTTACCGACCGTGAGCTCATACGTTGCTCCAGTCGCAGCACTCACTCTCGTGGCCAACAAGCAGCCAAACGCGAGAGAGTATCGTTAGGTGAAAAGCCCTCCTCTCCCGAAGATCGCGTGGTTCGATCTGCCGGAAGCATCGCAGTTGTCCGCGGGCTACCGTCACCACGGAAACATACTGCAATGGCCATATCCCCTTGCCCGGCATCAATCAGAAGCGGATCTGCAAGAGCGGTAGTCCGCGGACAACTCGCCTCAAAGAGCCGACGCTAGATACCCACCTCGCCCGAAATCCAACCGGCCTGATGAGCGCCCACGAATGCCAATTTGGCCAGCAAAACAGCGAAAATGACAGTTTGGTTAAGCGTTTGTAAATCGGTAACGAATCGGCGCATAATATAACTGCGCAGTTAGAGCGCTTTCGGTAAAAATTGCGCAGTTATTCGGGAAAACCACATGCAACCGAGTCTTGTCATCCAGGACGATCAAGAGCATCTTCCTTCACTTTTGGCAACAGATGCGCAGGAGCTGTCCTATCAGCTCCAACAGCATCAAGCGAAGATCTTTCCGCCTCTTTCCCAAAAGACGATGCGGTTCTTCTCTCCTGCCGAAGCCGCGGGCTTCATAGGCATCGGTGAAGGTTATCTCCGGCAAGTCGCTGCCGAAGGCCATGGCCCAAGTCCTCTCGCCAACGGGCGCCGCCTCTACGGCGCGGATGATATGGACCGGATCCGCCGGGTTCTTGATGAGAGAAACGGGACTCCGAAATATGTTCCGGCCCGGAAAAGCGCCGACAAGCTTCAAATCGTATCGGTCATGAACTTCAAGGGCGGCTCCGGGAAAACCACCACGGCTGCGCATCTGGCGCAATATCTGGCCCTGAGAGGCTACCGGGTCTTGGCCGTCGATCTCGATCCGCAGGCTTCTCTTTCCGCCTTGTTCGGCCATCAGCCGGAATTGGATGTCGGAGAAGCTGAGACGCTCTACGGGGCGATCCGTTATGAAGATCCGCGGCCGATCGCCGATATCGTGCGCGCCACTTATACGCCCAATCTGCATCTGATCCCCGGAAATCTCGAGCTCATGGAGTTCGAACATGAGACGCCCAAGGCAATGGCATCCGGCACGGCGGAGACGATGTTCTTTGCCCGGATAGGCGAGGCTCTGACCGAGATCGAAAGCCTCTACGATGTCGTTGTCGTCGATTGCCCGCCTCAGCTCGGGTTTCTGACGATGTCGGCGCTCTGCGCGGCGACATCCGTGTTGATCACCGTGCACCCGCAAATGCTCGACGTCATGTCGATGTCCCAGTTCCTGACCATGACGAGCGAGCTCATGTCCGTCGTCGAAAGGGCCGGAGGCAGGACGAGTTATGACTGGATGCGCTATCTCGTCACGAGATTCGAACCCAATGACGGTCCGCAAAGCCAGATGACCGGCTTCATGCGTGCGATTTTCGGAAACCGCATGCTTCAGAACGCCATGCTGAAATCGACCGCCATCGCCGATGCCGGGGTGACGAAACAGACGCTGTATGAAGTGGAACGGTCGTTATTCGTGCGCGGCACCTACGACCGGGCCTGGGAGTCGCTCAATCTCGTCAATTCAGAGATCGAGGCCCATATCCGAGCCACATGGGGAAGGAAGTAGCTAGATGGCCAGAAAGAACCTCATCGAAATTTCCTCTTCCAGCGCAACGCGCCCCGAACCGGTGGCTCCGAGGGACAACCGGCCTATTGCCGGTTTTGTGCCACAGGCCCGCAATTCCGCGCCTGTGGGCGGCATCACCAGGACGCTTGGCAATATCACCGAAAAGGTCGAACGGGCGAACGATCTTGAGCGGCAGCTGGCCAAGGGTCAGATCGTCGTCGAGATCGATCCCGTCCTGATTGACGCTTCCTTCGTCGAGGATCGACTGGAGATAGACCCCGTTCAGCTGAATGAGCTGGTGGAGCAGATCCGCGAGCATGGTCAGCAGGTACCCATCCTTGTGCGGCCTCATCCGCAGGCAAAAGGCCGTTATCAGGTCGCCTACGGCCATCGCAGGCTGGCGGCGGCGAAGAAACTCGGCCTCAGTGTGCGGGCGGTGGTCCGCGATCTCACGGATGACCAGCTGGTGGTCAGCCAGGGGCAGGAAAACAGTGCCCGGACGAATTTATCCTATATTGAGCGGGCTCTTTTTGCCTTGCGGCTCGAACAACGAGGTTTTACCCGCGATATTATCATGGCGGCGCTCGGAGTGGACAAGGCGGCACTCTCCAAGATGCTGATCGTGACGCGACAGGTGCCGATCGCCCTGATTACAGCCATCGGAGCTGCGCCGGAAATCGGCCGCAGGCGCTGGCTGGAGTTGGGCGAGCGGCTTGAGACTGTGGAGCCTGATGTCGTTCTGACGCAGTTGTCCGCGGACAACTCGGGACAGCTGTCAAGCGACGAGCGCTTCCATCGGGCTCTAGCCTTTGCCTCGAAAAGGCCGGCACTGACAACAGCCCCTGCTGCCAAGGCGCAAATTTCCGGAGTACCGGTCCAGTTCAAGAAGACCGCATCGAGCGCGACCTTTGTCTTCGACAACAAGGCGGCGCCTGGGTTCGACCAATTCGTGCAGGAGAGGCTCGTAACCCTCTTTGCAGAATTCCAACAAAACAAAGGAGCGTAAACCGCAAAAGAAAAAGGCCCCCAAGCGACAAAGTCGTGGAAGCCCTTCTCAGATCTTAGCAAATCAAGAATCGCATTTCCTCGAATCACTGTCAAGAGTTTAGGCGCCGTTTGGGCGAGTGGATTTCTTTTGCCTTAGCGAAAGTGAAGGCAGATGGAGAACAGGTATGTAACGACGCCCTTTGGGCGGCGGGCGATGTCGCTTGGCATGCTGGCAAGTCAGCAGCTCGCTGAGAGGATTGAACCCGGAATTAGCCGTAACAAATGGAAACTGTTCAGGGCGGTCTGCGAAGCAAGACCATCACTGGGCGTGACCGATCGCGCGTTGACGGTGCTCGACGCGCTCCTGACCTTTTACCCGGATGACGAGCTCTGCGAGGCGAGAGGCCTGGTGGTCTTTCCCTCAAACGCCCAGCTTTCCCTCCGCGCCCGCGGCATGACCGCCGCGACCCTCAGGCGGCACCTTGCCGTTCTCATAGAGGCAGGCCTGATCCTGCGAAAGGATAGCCCCAACGGGAAACGTTATGCGCGTCGCAGCAGGGCCGGAGAGATCAATGAGGCGTTCGGCTTCAGCCTCGCTCCGCTTCTGGCCCGTGCTGCCGAGATCGAGAGCCTCGCCGCCCAGGTGATTGCCGAGCGGGAGCTGTTGCGGATTACCCGGGACCGACTGACTGTCTGCCGTCGCGATGTCGCAAAGCTGATCACAGCGGCCACCCAAGACGGCGTCCCGGGTGACTGGGGGGCGATCCTGGATATCTTCCGAACGCTGGTCGCGCGGATTCCACGTGTCGCCACAGTCAAAAACCTTTCCCCCATTCTGGATGACATGGCGACCCTGCGCTCGAAGATCGTCAACCTTCTGGAAATGCGGTTAAAAACGGGAAAAATCGACGCCAGTGAGTCTCAAATTGAGCGCCACAAACAGAATTCCAATCTTAAATACAATTATGAATCTGAACCTTGCTTCGAGATGAAACATGCCGCGCCGTCATCGGATGATCCTGAACCGCTGAGTGAACCGGTCGAAAGCAGGCAAAACAGGCAAACGTCGACCCATACGGAGACCGCAGCAGCCAAATCCCTGCAATCCTTCCCGCTTGGGCTCGTGCTGCAGTCCTGCCCGCAGATCGCCGACTATGGACCAGGCGGCAGGATCGACAACTGGCGCGACCTGATGGCTGCCGCTGTCGTTGTTCGAACGATGCTGGGGATCACGTCTTCGGCCTACGAAGAGGCGTGCACGGCGATGGGACGGGAAAATGCAGCGACTGTCCTTGCCTGCATTCTCGAGAGGGGAGAGCAGATCAATTCGGCAGGTGGCTATCTGCGCGATCTGACCCGACGAACCGAAAGAGGCGAGTTTGCGGTTGGTCCAATGCTGATGGCGCTTGCACGCGCGGGCGTCTCCGGTGGGCGGCTGGCTGGATGAGGTCATACCGGCATCTGAGAACACGACGTCCTCCAAAACTCGTCGCAACTTTTGGCCGACATCATGTGCGGTTACACTGGGATATTGAGCCGAAACCGCTCGCGCGGGTTAAGGATGAGCGGGCAATGACCGGTAAATCCATGCAGGAAATCGTCAGCCGGCCGACTGCGCATTCGCGCGCGTTCGATCCGACACGCGTCGTATCATCTTTGCGCGACACGGCGCGGAGCGGTGACCTCGACTGGCCAGTTGTTCTGCAAGGAACGAGCGTGCGATTGGGTGACCGTACCCTTGTTGCTCTCCAGCTGAAACTGATTGACCAGGTTTCGCAGACGGCTCGCCTCGGACGACAAGGAAGCGACAGCGGCTGTCGACTGTTCGACCATTGCCGCGTTCTGTTGCGTCGCCTGGTCCATGTGATTAACCGCGGTATTGATCTCAGCAAGCCCGGTCGACTGCTCGCGCGCCGACGTGGCAATCGCGTCCATGACCTGATTGATCTGGACCACGTATTCGCCGATCGACTTCAGCGAAATCCCGGTTTCGAGAACCAGTTTCACGCCGTTTTCCACCTCCGTCGATGACTTCTGGATAAGTCCTTTGATTTCCTTGGCCGCTTGAGCGGCGCGCTGGGCAAGCTCCCGGACTTCCTGTGCGACGACCGCGAAACCTTTGCCCGCTTCACCCGCACGAGCGGCTTCAACGCCGGCGTTGAGTGCCAGAAGGTTCGTCTGGAAGGCAATCTCGTCGATTACACCAATGATGTTCGAGATCTGCTGCGAACTGTCTTCGATGCGTCGCATGGCTTTTTCGGCTTCCGATACGACCGCTGCTGACCGCTGGGCACTGACATTGGCTTCCAGAGCCACGTTGCGTGCCTCGTCCGTCCGTTTCGTCGACATTGCGACATTGGATGTGATCTCGTCCAATGCGGCGGCCGTCTCCTCGAGCGAGGCTGCCTGTTGTTCCGTGCGTTTGGAAAGGTCGTGGGCGCCGGATGCAATCTCGCCGGTGCCATTGTCTATGCTGTGTACCGTCTGCAGCACCGCGCCTATCGTCGTCCCCAATTGCCGAAGGGAAGCGTTGAAGTCTTCGCGCAATGTCTCGTATTCGGCCGCAAATTGCTCCGAAAGCTGGAATGAGATGTCTCCCGCTGCGAGGCGCTGGAGACCTCCACCCAATGTCGTGGTCGCGAAGCGTAACTGTTCAGCCTCCCGTTCGGCGCGCTGCTGGGCTGCAGCGCGTGATGCTTCCATCTCGCTGCGCGATGCTGCCGCTTCGTTCTCGAGCCTCACGACATTGAGGGCATTCTGCCGGAAGATCTCAACGGCACCCGCCATTTCACCAACTTCGTCAGCGCGACCGGCATAGGGAATATCGTTTTCGAGGTCTCCATCCGACAGTTGTTTCATGGCGGAGGTGATCCTCCGGATCGGATTGGCTACGCCGGAGATTGCAAATACGATGCCGGCCAGCACGATCAGCACTGCGAGCACGGCGATTGCCGCGGTCAATGCGAAAGCGGACTTCGCGGAGGCATCGCTGGCCGCCACGAAACCTTCAGCCTGGCTGAGAATGAAGGTGACCAGGTTTGTTATTCCCTTGTTCACCAGCTCGGCCTGCGATTCCATATCCGTCTTGAATAACCTGATCGCTTCAGGTGTTTTTCCGGCGTCATCAAGCGCGATCATCTGCTCCGCCAAGCGGCGATATTTGCTGAGCTCCGGCTTGATCTGATTGATCAGTTCCCGCCCGCGTTCCGTGCGAACGCCGTTTTCATATTCGGCAACCACCTTTTCGACCGCGGCAGCAGCAGCATCGATTTTTCGCTTCCCGACGCCCAGTTCCTCTGCCGTATCGTCGAGAATATACTGGCTATAAACGAGTTTGAGATCGAGAAAACTGCCTTTGATCTCACGAGCCGTCATCAACCGCTGCATCCAGAATGTCCCGATCTGTTCAGCGTTGGCGCTGAGTGTCGAGATCGTGCTGAGCGAGACGTAGGATAAACCTACCATGAAGATACTGATGATCGAAAGCTTTAGGACGAGGGCTTGCTTGATGCTTGGGCGTTTCATGCTGCGGCTCTCCGATCAGAGGCTCTTGGGGGGTGGTGACCTGATTGCGGTCAGAACAAAATGTCGCACTAGATTGATAATTTAATATTAACTAAAATACGTACGGTCTGGATATCTTGACGTAGAAGATCGCTTTCACGACCCCGCAACAGGTCCTCCGAGCGGGGTGCCTGTTATTTATAGGCGCCTATATGCAGCAATTGAACTTTAGCGATTTATTTTATCCTTCCCGCTAACCTCCCATCTGAAATTGTTCCGGTCGAAAAGGCAGTGCTTGAGGAAGCTATGCTTGGTGCGGAAGTAATGGTCTTGCTGGAATCCTGTCCACTCGCCGCGCTCGTCGTGAACGCAGCGGGTTTTGTCATGTTTGCGAATGCCGAGGCCTGCGCACTCTTTGACGGTGCAGACACGCTGAATGGCACGAACGTTGCCGATCTCTTGGCCGGATGGCCACTCGACAAGCCCGATGGTTCACCGGTTCTCTTGCGCAGTAGGACGGGAGAAACACGAAGCTGCAACATCAGGGTTTCGCCATGTTCCGGTTCGAGTGAACCGATCACCGTGGTCTGGATAGAAGTCGGCGGGTCGGAAAAATCCGCCGGGTTTGCCGTTCGGGAAGCCAATCTTCGTCTGCGATATGTCATCGAGATGTTGCCGCAGGCCGTCTGCGTCTTCGACGCCAAGGACCGATACGTCCTTTGGAATCAGAAATACGCCGAACTCTACGCGGATATCGCCGAATACCTGACGCCGGGGATTCCGTTCGAGGAGATTTTGAAGATCAGCCTAGCAGGCGGCAGCATCCAGGAAGTCGTGCTGGACCAGAACGCCTGGCTTAGCGAACGCATGGCCAAGTTTCGTCAGGTCGCATCTCAGGAAGAGCGGCAAATGAAGGATGGCCGATGGTTGCGCTACGACGATCGCCGCACGCCGGATGGCGGTGCCATTGGAATGCGCATAGACATCACCAGTCTCAAGCAGCGCGAGGAATGGCTTCGGCAATTGTTCGAGGCAAACCCGATGCCGATGCTGCTCTGCGACGGCGACAGCCTTGCGATCCTTGAAGCCAATCACGCGGCGCTTCAATTCTACGGCTACGAGAGATCGGTCCTTCTGGCCAAAGCCGTTTGCGACATGCATGCCGAAGGCCAGGGTGAGGAGTTCGCCGCCAGGCTTCGTAATCTCGACGGGGACTGCGAAGCCCGCACCGTCTGGCGCCAGCGAACGGCGAAGGACCGGGAACACCACGTCCTCATCTATGTCCGGCTGCTCCACGAGGGTGGCGACCGGCGGCTGCTGCTGACGATCGCCGACGTCAGCGACCGGGTGCTGGCGGAGGCCGAGGCCAACCGGTTGGCGCATCATGATGTTCTGACCGGCCTTCCGAACCGGATGCAATTCTACAAGGCTCTCGACGAGGCACTCAAACCGCAGGCGGAGGATGGCGTTGTCGTCGTCTACTGTCTCGATCTCGACGGATTCAAGCCGGTCAATGACACGTTCGGCCATGCCGCCGGCGACGAGGTTTTGAAGATGGCCGGTGAGCGGCTGCTTTCGGCCGCAGCCGGACATCTGGTGGCCCGCCTTGGTGGCGACGAATTTGCCATCCTCGTGAAGACCACGGGCCAGGCAGATACCGACCTTGCGGAACGGTGCATATCGGCCTTCAGCGCACCTTTCCAGATCAAGGGTTTTTCGATCGGTATCGGCGTCAGCATCGGCATCGCCGCCGCAAGTGTCGCCGGCGGCGATCGTGAAACGCTTGTTCAGACCGCAGACCGTGCGCTTTACCGGGCAAAGTCGAGCGGGCGCAACACCTGGCGGATCGCCGGAGACGAGCTGATGCCGGCGCTGATGACTGCGGGTTAACGCCGAGGGAATGTTTTCGCCCCGGCGACCGTTGTCGACGCCTTCGATCTCGCGGATGATGGAACTCGCCAAAAATTCCACCTGCTTTGGAAAGCTACACTCTCTCGCACCGGCATTTTGGAACAAACGGGGTCGGCCTCGGCTTTGGAAGCGGATAGTATCCTGTCATCGCGATTGGAAATGCTGGGGAGCTCGAATGATCGATCTTTATTATTGGCCGACGCCCAACGGCAAGAAGGTCTCGATTTTCCTGGAGGAAACCGGCACGCCCTATAAGCTGATCCCGGTGCAGATTTCTCGCGGCGACCAGTTCAAGCCGGAGTTCCTGAAGATCAATCCCAATCATCGCATGCCAGCAATCGTCGATCACCAGCCGGCTGACGGTGGAGCGCCGATCAGCGTGTTCGAATCCGGTGCGATCCTGTTCTACCTCGCCGAAAAGACCGGCAAGCTCTGGCCGCAGGATTTGCGTGCTAAATACGAAGTGGCCCAATGGGTCATCTGGCAGATGGCCAACCAGGGACCGAAGCTCGGCGAAGCCGGGCATTTCCGCCGTTTGGGTGATCGCGAGGGCGACCAGTCCTACGCGGTGCGCCGCTTCACTGATGAGGCCAACCGTCTCTATGGCGTGCTGAATATGCGGCTACGCGACCGCCCCTATCTTGCCGGCGACCAGTTTACGATCGCCGACATCATCAGCTATCCGTGGACCGTCGGCTGGCAGGTACAGGGCCAGGACATCAACGAGTTCAAGCATTTCAAGCGCTGGTTCGACGACCTGAGCGCACGGCCCGGCGTCCAGCGGGGGCTTGCTGTCGGCGCGGACCTCGCCGTCGACAATACCGAACTGCCGCCGGAGGAGCAGGAGCGAATCCGCAAGATCCTCTATAATCAACGGGCAATACCGGTCGCCGATTAGTCGGCCGGCTGCTAGAGTCCCGGCCATCCAAAAATGCGCAATCGATAGAAACAATTCAAGGGAGCCAAGACATGAGCCTTCGTATCAACGACATCGCACCGGATTTCACCGCCGAAACCACCCAGGGCACGATCCATTTCCACGACTGGATCGGCAGCGGCTGGGCCGTGCTGTTTTCCCATCCGAAGAACTTTACGCCGGTCTGCACGACCGAACTCGGCGCCATGGCCGGCCTTGAGGGAGAATTTAAAAAGCGCGGCGTCAAGATCATCGGCATCTCCGTCGATCCGGTCGAAAGCCACGGCAAGTGGAAGAACGATATCAAGACGGCGACTGGTTTCGACGTCGAATATCCGCTGATCGGCGACCGCGATCTCAAGATCGCCAAGCTCTATGACATGCTGCCGGCCGGTGCGGGCGAAAGCTCGGAAGGCCGCACGCCCGCCGACAATGCGACGGTGCGCTCGGTTTACGTCATCGGCCCAGACAAGAAGATCAAGCTGATCCTCACCTATCCGATGACCACAGGCCGTAACTTCAACGAAATCCTGCGGGCGATCGACTCGATCCAGCTCACCGCCAAACACCAGGTGGCGACGCCGGCCAATTGGCAGCAGGGTGAGGACGTGATCATCACCGCCGCCGTTTCCAACGAGGATGCGATCACCCGCTTCGGTTCGTTCGATACGGTCCTGCCCTACCTGCGCAAGACCAAGCAGCCCACGGCCTGATATCGTTTCATCCAGACAAAAAGGCCGGCGGAGCAGATCGCTTCGCCGGCCTTTCGATGTGTTCCAGGTAAAACACCCGGTGCGGGACGAGCCGTCTCAATAGACGGGATACATGCCCCAGAAAAAGCTTTCCGAATGTTCGCGATCGGGATCGCGGTTTTTGTCACCATCCTCGCGCACCTTTTCAAGCGGCGTGCGCTCGGTGCTTTCTGTGTCTGCCCTGCCCGGCGCCCGCCGGCTCAGTCCGAACAGATCAAACCCAAACAGGGATAAGCCACTAGCGATCATCGTCAGCCTCCGGTCGGTTGAACATCATGCCCACTCACTTTCGGGCCAAACCCTGCTCGGGTCAATGTAGTCTACCAAAACCCTATACTAATTCGTCAGCGGGATGGAAACTATTATGTCCGAAATGTGGCAGTTGGCGAAATGCCGATCTTTGCAAGAGCCCTTGCGTCCCCTTCAAGCGAAGAAACGGTTGGCCGGTCGCGGCAGGCCGAGATGGTCGCGAAGCGTCGATCCTTCGTAGTCGGTGCGGAAGATGCCGCGGCGCTGAAGTTCCGGAATAAGCCGCTGCGTCACGTCGTCCAGGCCCTGCGGCAGGTAGGGGAAAACGACCGTAAAGCCATCGCTTGCCTCTTCCGAAAGCCAGGTCTGCATCTCGTCGGCAATGGTTTGAGGCGTGCCGACGAATGCGAGGCCCGAATAACCGCCGTACCGCTGCGCGAGTTGGCGCACCGTCAGCTTTTCCTGTTCGGCGAGTTTGAGGACCTGGGCGCGGCCGGACTTGCTGGCGTTGGTCTCCGGAATGTCCGGCAATGGACCGTCCGGATCGAAACCGGAGGCGTCGTGGCCAAGCCCGATCGACAGCGAGGCGATGGCGCTATCGTAATGCACCAGGCTGTCGAGTTTCGCCCGCTTCGCCTTCGCTTCCTCGATCGTATCGCCGACGACGATGAAGGCGGCCGGCAGGATCTTCAGGTGGTCAGGGTTGCGCGAGGCGGCGACCATGCGGCCCTTGATATCCGCATAAAGCGTCTTGGCAGCGGAGAGATCACGTGGCGAACAGAAGACCAGTTCGGCGGTCTCGGCCGCGAGCTGGCGTCCCGGTTCCGATTGCCCGGCCTGCACGATCACCGGCCAGCCTTGCACCGGCCGGGCGATATTGAGCGGCCCGCGCACGCTGAGTTCCTCACCCTTGTGGTCCAGCACATGCATCTTCTCCGGATCGAAGAAGATGCCGCTTTGCTGATCGCGGATGAAGGCGTCGTCCGCAAAGCTGTCCCACAATCCGGTGACGACGTCGTAGAACTCGCGCGCCCGCTTGTAGCGCTCGCCGTGCTCCACATGCTCGTCGAGACCGAAATTACGGGCGGAATCCGGGTTGGACGTGGTGACGATATTCCAGGCGGCGCGGCCGTTGCTGATATGGTCGAGCGAGGCGAACCGGCGGGCGACGTGATAGGGCTCGTCGAACGTGGTCGAGGCGGTCGCCGCAAGCCCGATCTTTTCGGTGACGGCCGCCAGCGCCGAGAGCAGCGTGAACGGCTCGAACGACGTCACCGTATGGCTGCGCTTCAGCGCTTCGACCGGCATGTTCAGCACCGCCAGATGATCGGCCATGAAGAAGGCGTCGAACTTGGCGGCCTCCAGCTTCTGGATGAAGGACTTGATATGTCCGAAATTGAAATTGGCATCCGGATAGGCGCCGGGATATCGCCACGCGCCGGTATGCAGGCTGACGGGACGCATGAAGGCGGTAAGGTGGAGTGATGTTGCCATGGGACGAAGCTCTTGTGGGGTGAGAAACGGCTGATCGGCTTAAAGTAGGCATTCCCGTTTCACATGCTAAGCAACGTTGTTGCGCCGATTGCATCGTCCCGGAGAAATTCTCTCTCCTTCCGCTCAACTTGGCGTGACAATCCGCAAAACTCTCTCTTCGGCCACCAAAAGAGAAAATTCACTTCGTTCGACGCGTGCAATTGAAGCTTTATTCCTTCTCCCGCCCTCCATGGCGTGGCTCAATGACGGACTTGATCCGGGAGGCGCACATGAGCAGGGTTTTCCATTTGGCAGGAAAGATCAGAGCAGTGGCTCCGTACCTCGCGACAGAGGACCAGGCGATCGAGGTGGCGAAGGGGCTTTCGGCGCGGATTGCCGAAGGATCGAGCCACCGCGACCGGCAGCGACTGCTTCCGCATGAGGAGATGGAACTGGTCGCCCAGTCAGGCCTGCTGGGGATAACCGTGCCCGCCGAATATGGCGGCGCCGACATTTCGAATGCCTTCCTGGCGGAGGTGATCGCCATTCTGTCGGAGGCCGACGCATCGGTCGGGCAGATCCCGCAGAACCATTTCTCCATTCTCGAAGCTTTGCGTCTTTCCGGCAGCGAGGAGCAGAAGAAATATTTCTTCGCCCGGGCGCTTGCCGGCGAGCATTTCGGCAATGCCCTTGCCGAGTCCGGAACGAAGGCTGCGGGCGATATCGAAACCCGGCTTGTGCCGGAAGGCGTCGGTTATCGAATTACCGGCCGCAAATATTATTCGACGGGCGCGCTGTTTGCCGATTGGGTGGCCATCTTCGGTCTCGATCCCGAAGGCAAAGCGGTCATGGCGATCGTGCCGCGCGATGCGGAAGGACTGACGATCGTCGACGATTGGGACGGGTTCGGCCAGCGCACCACGGCCAGCGGCACCGTGCTGATCGACAACGTCTACGTTTCTCCGGATTCAGTCATCAGCTACTATCGGAGTTTCGAACGGCACGCGCCACTCGGCTCGCTTGGCCAGCTGCTGCATGCCGCCGTCGACCTGGGGATTGCACGCGCCGCCTTTGCCGACATGGTCGGCTTCGTGCGCAGCAAATCCCGAGGCATCCGTAACGTCGGCATCGAGACGGCAAGTGCCGATCCACTGACCATTGCGCGGACCGGCTCGATCGCCGTCAAACTGGAGGCCGCGAGCGCCGTTCTGGAACGAGCCGGCCGCAAGGTCGATGTCGCCCAGATCAACCCGTCCTCGGAGACTGCGATCGAGGCCTCGCTTTCCGTCGCTGCCGCAAAGATCCTGACGACGGAGGCAGCACTCGACGCGACCAACGGTCTGTTCGAACTTGCCGGAACGTCTGCGACCAAGGAGGACCTGAACCTCGACCGCCATTGGCGCAACGCCCGCACCCATACGGTGCACGATCCGGTACGCTGGAAACATCACGCGATCGGCGATTTTCACCTGAACGGCAACGTCCCGCGGCCGAACGGACAGTTCTGAAGGAATACCGCGCACAAAAGGCGCAGCTGTTTGCGGCGGCGTCAGGCGAACTGGTTGAATTCTATTTGCTGCCGACCTGCGCGTCGTCGAGAAGGCCGCTCGAGCGCTTGGCGACCATCTGTTCCAGCGTCATGTTGTCGAGGACCGCAGCGATCGCGTCGCGCACTTCCGTCATCGAATGGCGGATCTGACAGTCTTCCGGGTGGTCGCAATCGTCGCAGGGCTCGAACGCGGTCTTGCTGGCGCAGCGGATCGGCGCCAGCGGACCGTCCAGGATGCGAACTGCCTGGCCGACATAGATCTGCGAAGCGGGCTTGGACAGCGCGTAACCGCCGCCGGGGCCTTTTTTCGAACGCAGCATGCCGCCCTTGCGCAGTTCGAGCAGGATCGCATCGAGGAATTTCTTGGAAATATTGTTCTGCTGGGCGATGTCGCTAACGAAGGCGGTCTTGCCGGGTTCAAGCTGCGCAAGGTGGACAAGCGCCTTCAGTCCGTATTTTCCCTTTTTCGTCAGCATCGAAGATCGAAATTCCGCCTGTCTGGTGCCCTTCCCGGCGAGATCGCCGAAGGTGTGACACCGATACAGGACCAGTGCCAAAGGTTCAACGTCGGTTTACTCGTCTGCTCTATTCCGCCGAAAGATCGCGCAACGTCCGCGGCAGCGTGTTCATGCATTCGGCTCCCGTTTCGGTGATCAGAAACTGATCCTCGATCATCAGCGCGCCGATGCCCTGCCCGTAGAATGGCGTCTCCAGCGCCACAACCATGTTCGGCCGGATGATTTCCCGATTTCCGGCGGAGAAGAACGGCCATTCCTCGATACCGACGCTGCCGCCGACCGAATGGCCGAAATGGCCGCGATCGTATTCTGCAAAGCCGTCCCTGCGCATCGAGGCGAGCATGGCCGCATGCACGGCGCCGAACGTATTGCCCGGACGAAGTTCCCCGAGCCCGGCGGCGAAGGCACTCTCCAGCGCCTTGAAGATTTCGCGCGCCAACGGCGATGCTGGGCCATGGGTGAAGGTGCGTGCGCCGTCGGAGGAATAGCCATCGACCAGCGCCCCGACATCCGCCTTGATCAGTGCGCCTGGTGTCACCACCGCGGCCATGTCGGAGAGGTCGGTGCCGACCGAGATGAAATCCCAGTGGCTGCTGAGGCCGAAGCCGCCTTCCGCCGCGGCTGCCTGGGCGCCCGCCTTCCAGGCGCAAGAGAGTTCGGTGAGCCGTGCGCCGGGTTTCACCGCCGCCGCCATGCGGACGAGCCCGGCCTCCGCGGCCTTGGCGGCACGACGCAGCCGTTCGATCTCGCGCGGCGTCTTGACGGCCCGCAGACGGCGCAGCACGTCCGAGCCATCGGTCCAGGTTACCGTCGGCAAAGCCAGTTTCAGGGCTTCGAAATCGGCGGCCGGCATGAATTCCAGGTCGGCGCCGATCTTTGACCGCTCGAGGCCGCGCTCGTTCAGCAGATTACCGAGCAGGCCAAAACAGGCGGATCGATCGAACGTTTCCGGCCGTGGACCGGCCGAGCCGAGCTGGCGATAGGCCTCGTTGATCTGATCGATGCTCCCGGCTCCCGTAAGATCGAGCATGTCGATCCAGACGCGATGGGTGCGCAGGTCGACCTCTGCCGCTGCCTTGCTGATCGAGCCGGCGGCGTGGTCGCTGGCGACTGCGGCAAGCCCCGCCGAGGCATCGGCCGGCACAAGCGCGATTGCGGCACCCGCCCTGCCCCACATGGTCGCCACACCGGCCGGCGCGCCCACTGCATACCGAAAGGCTTCGGGCTGGAAGATTACCAGGGCGTCGAGGCGGGCTTGCGCCATCAGGCGCTCTGCATGGCGGCGGTCGATATCACTCATCGCATTCTCCAGAACCACCGCTTCGGCTGCCGCATCGCGCTCGACGAGCTCGGCGCCGGTTATTCGTCGCTGAGCTATATGAGCCGTTTTCCAGTCGATATCGTCAAGGTCGTCCAGTCCTCAATCCGTTCGTTCACAGAACGGACGGGCGACATTGCCGACCCGCCGGCCTTGAAAGGCCGGCACTTGCTGCTCGATGTGGTGCGACGGATGGGTTTCAAAGTGAAATAGCGGGCAAGGTGGGCATCAATCCGCGATTGGCACGATCTGCGCGGGATCAATCTGCAGCCAGGCCGGCGCGCCGACCTCGAAGACGTCCGCCGGCGGCGCGGCGACACGGAACTGCAACCCGCTGTCCGTCGACTGGAAGACGTAGTCCCAGGTCTCGCCGAGGAACGAGGATTGCCGCACCGAGCCTTGCAGGTTTATGGCCTTTTCCCAGGGAGCTTCGGTCGCGGAAAGCTTCATCGCCTGCGGCCGGATGGAGACGGTGATCGGGCCGCCGCCAGAAACCTCTTCGCCGATCATCGCCAGCGGCACACTGAAGCCCGCAAAGTCGATCATGTGGTTGCCGCAATTGCCGGAGAGGAAATTCGTGCGGCCGATGAAGCTCGCCACAAACCGGGTCTTCGGCCGGCTGTAGAGCGCGTAAGGGCTGTCGATCTGCTCAAGGCGGCCGTTGTTCATCACCGCGATGCGGTCGGAGGTCACCATCGCCTCGCCCTGGTCGTGAGTGACATAGACCGAGGTGATCTTGAACTCGTCATGCATGCGCTTGATCTCGAAACGCATCTCCTCGCGCAGGTTGGCGTCGAGGTTCGAGAGCGGCTCGTCGAGCAGCAGCACGGCCGGACGGATAACCACGGCGCGGGCGAGCGCCACGCGCTGCTGCTGGCCACCGGAAAGCTCGGCCGGATAACGGTCGGCGAGATGGCTCATCCGCACGGTTTCCAGCACCGCGCCGACGCGTTTCTTGACTTCATCGCTCGGCAGCTTGCGCAGGTTGAGGCCGAACGCGACGTTCTGCGACACCGTCATGTTCGGCCAGATCGCATAGGACTGGAAGATCATCGACATGCCGCGCTTTTCCGGCGGGACGGAGCCCGAAGGCGCCGACAATATCTTGCCGTCGAGCTCGATCGAGCCGGAGGTCGGGTCGATGAAGCCGGCGATCATCCGCAGCGTCGTCGTCTTGCCGCAGCCGGACGGGCCGAGCAGCGACACGAATTCGCCGGGCTTGATATGCAAGTCGAAATCGAGCACCGCATCGACGGCGCCGAAACGGCGACCGAGTTTCCTGAGGACAAGTCCGTCCATTAGCTTCTTCTCAACATGAAGTCGCGTCCGAGATAACGCATCCCGATGGCGACGACTGCGACAATGATGATCAACAAGAGTGAGCCCAGCGCCGCGAGCTTTTCGAGCTCGCCTTCCTCGCTGAGATCGAGCAACACGACGGAAACGACGCGCGTGGTGGGGCCGACCAGGAAGATGGCGGTCGAGAGTTCCTGTGCCGCCGGCACGAAGATCAGCAGCCAGCCGCCGGCAAGCGTGCGCTTCAACAGCGGCCCGACCACATGCCTGAGCGCCGTCACCCGCCCGCCGCCGAGAATGCGCACCGCCTCCTCCATTTCTGGATGAATGCTGCGCACGCCGGCCGAACTGGTGGTGAAGGCGATCGGCAGGAAGCGGGTGACGAAGGCAAGCGCCATGATCGTATAGGTGCCGTAAAGCGCGATCGGCGGCAGGGCATAAGCCGCATAAAAGCCGATGGCGAGCACGATGCCGGGCACGACATAAGGCGAGACCGCGAGGAAGGCGAGCAGGCCCGAGAAGGGGATCAGCTTGCGCTGCACGATATAGGCGATGAACAGCGCCAGCGTGATCGCCACCGTCGCCGCGACGATGCCGAGCCCGATGCTGCCGACCAGTGCCTTTTGCGAACTGGAATGCTCGAAGAGCACATAGTGGAAGTTGGAAAGCGTCAGGTTGCTGAACGAGAAGCCGGCCGTCCAGGAGTCCGAGAAGGCGGCGAGAAGCAGCACGAACATCGGCATCAGCACCGACAGCGCCACGACGCAGAAACAATAGCCAAACAGCACCCAGCGCCATCTGCCGAGCTTGACGATGCGGCGCTCGCCGCCCTTGCCGCTGACCGAGACATAACCCTTGCGGCGCAGGATCAGCTTCTGCAGCCCGAGCATTGCCGCAGTGATCAGCAACAGCGGGATCGAATAGGCGGCCGCCACCTGGATCCGCAGCGGGAACGAGAAGAACTCGGTGAGCTGGATGACTACTACCGGGTAGCGCGCCGGGATCGAGATCAGCGCCGGCACGCCGTAGAGCGCGATCGCACCGAGGAAGGACAGAAGTGCGGAGCCGATGATCGCCGGCATCACCAGCGGGAACGTCACCTTCATCGCCGTCTTGAACGGCCCGGCGCCGAGGATATTGGCAGCATCCTCCATCTCCGAATTGATCATCTCGAAGGCCGAGCTCACCAGCACGAAGACGAGGAAGAAGCCGCCTATTGCAGTGACCAGCACCAGCCCGCCGAAAGAGAAGATGTTGACCAGCGGTTCGGTCGAACCCGAAAGGCTGTGCCAGACGCGGTTGATCCAGCCGGTATTCGGGCCGGCGAGCAGGATCCAGCCGACGCCGGCGAGATAGGGTGGCATGATGAAGGCGCCGAACACGCTGTAGCGCACGAAATTGCGGCCCGGCATGTCGGTGCGGGTACAAGCCCAGGCAAGCGGCACCCCGAAAGCCAGTTTCAGCACCACGACGACGGCGCCCATTTTCAGCGTGTTGGTGAGCGCCGTGATGTGCCGTTCCTTGCCATAGGCCTCGACATAGTTGTGAAGCGTCCAGCCGCCGGTCTTGGCATCGGTGAAACTGGAGACGACGAGGGTCCACATCGGCGCGACGATCAGCACGACCAGGATGCCGGCGAAGAACAGCCAGAGCAGATTGGCCGGCTGCAGCCGCTGGTGCCAGGGTACGCGCACCTTCACCGGCTGGTCGTCCGACCAGGTGGTGGCTACGGGATGGGAAACACTCGTCATGATCGGCGCTCGCTTTGTCACTGGAGGCGTCGGAAACAGGTCACGCCACCAGGCGTGATGGGCGGAGGCCAGATGTTGCCGGCCTCCGGATTACGGTTCAGATCCCGAACGTGTCGCGGAACTTCTCCTGCACCTCAGGCAGCTTCTTGATGCCGTCGGCCGTTGCGATCGACTTCGTCTTGTAGCTGTTGAGCGGACGCATGCCTTCGGCAAGCGGCACGCCGGCCCGAAGCGGATAACGGTAGTCCTTGGCGAAGTATTCGGCGATTTCCGGTCCGAGCAGGAAGTTCTCGAACAAACGCGCGGCATTCGGATGCGGCGCATCCTTCATGATCGCGGTTGCCGAAGGCGGCAGCAAGGCGCCGTCGGTCGGGTAGATGACGCCGATCGGCACCTTCTTGAGGATCGAGTCCGACAGGATCAGCGGCAGCGGCGCCAGTGCCACCTTGCGTTCACCCGAGGCGACAAGGTTATGCCCATCGGCCACCGAACGGCCGATCTGCGGCTTGTTCTTCTCGATTTTGGTGAAAAAATCCCAGCCGTAGAGGTCGTTCATTAGGATCGTCCAGAGCCCGACACTGCCGGAGAAGCTCGGATGGCCGATCGCCACCTGGCCCTTCCATTTCGGATCGGCGAGGTCGGTCCAGTTCTTCGGGGCTTCCGCCTCGGTCACCAGCTTGGTGTTGTAGGCGATGACGAGAGGCGAGACGCCTGATGTAATCCAGTAGTTTTCCTTGTCGGCGAGCGCCCGAAGTTCCGGCACCATGTCCTTGAGGTTTTCCGGTGCGAACTGGGCAAGCGCGCCCTGTTCCTTCAGCTGCAGCATCTGGCCGTCGTCATTGGTCGACATCAGGTCGCCCTGCACCGCTTTTGCCTGCAGTTCCTGCACGAGGCGCTGGAAGATGACCTGGCCGGAGGCGCGCACGACGTTGCAGCCGACGCCGGCATATTTCGCCTTGAACAGGCCGCACATGCCGTCGGCGAACTCGGTGGTCGTCTGCGAGACGTACCAGGTGACCGAACCCTCCTTCTTGGCGGCGTCGTAGAGTTGCTTTTCGCCGGCTGTCATTTCAGCCGCGCCGGCAAGACCGGCCGCCAGCAAGAATGCCGGAACCAGGCCGGCCACATAGGTAATGGCATGCTTCATGATCTCTCCTCCCTTTGATCCGGCCCATTGCCGGCGACAAGCTCGACCCTCCCGAGCTCAGAAATTCACGTTTTCCTTCTGCCGCAATCGATCCCGGTGGCGATGTTCCTCATCATTCGCCGGGGATCAGCTGGCGTTCCACCGGGCGCATCAGCGCCAGGAAGTCGCTGAAATATTCGCCCTGGATGACGACATGGTTGCGCATCGCATCGCGGGCGCGGGCGTCGTCGCGGTCCCGGATCGCTGCAAGCACCTCGTCGTGCTCGGACAGCGAACTGTTGACGCGGCCGGGCACCCGCAGCTGCAAGCGCCGATAAGGCTTCAGCCGTCGCTGTAGCGCATGGGCGTTTTCCGCCAGGAAGCCGTTGCCGCTCGCCTCGTAGATCACCCGGTGAAATTCGGCGTTGGCGTAATAATAATCGTCCGAATTGCCGGCCTGTTGGGCGGTGGCGCAGGCAGCCTGCGCCTCTTCGAGCAATTTCAGCTGTTCCGGGCGGATGCGGCGGGCGGCAAGCCGGGCGCACATCGCCTCGAGTTCACCCATCACCTCGAACATTTCGACAAGCTCGGTGATCGTCAGCTGGGTGACGAAGGCGCCGCGATTGGGCACCATCTTGACGAGGCCCATGGTGCTGAGCTGGATCAGTGCCTCGCGCACCGGCGTGCGGGACACCTGATGGCGAGCCGCGAGCCCTGCCTCTTCGAGCCGGTCGCCGGGGGAATAAAAGCCGGTGACGATATCCTGCTCGATCGCGTCGCGAACGCTCGGTTTGCCCTGTTTGCCTTTGAGCAGCACGTTCATGCACCTATCCTGCAGATGCGGCCGCGATATCACGCGGTCCTGCCTGTTGGGTATTACCCTGACGCTGTGCCAGATGGCGCACCGCGGAAATTGCCGCCGTCACGCCGTCGCCTGCCGAGGCCGCCAGATGCGCGACCGAGCGGGCACGAATGTCTCCGGCCGCGAAAATGCCCGGCACAGATGTCTGCATGTCGAGATCAACGACGATCCGGCCATCGGCAGCGAGCGTCACGGTATCGCTGAGGAAAGACGTATTGGGCTCAAGTCCGACATAAACGAAGACGCCATGGCAGGGGAGATCGCTCTCTGCGCCCGTCGAAAGATCGCGGACGGTTATGGCGCTGACGCCGCCTTCGCCGCGGATCGCGGTGGCCACCGTGTTCAGTCTGACTTCGATGTTGGAGGCTTCGTTGGCTTTCGTCTGCAAAGCGGCACTGGCGCGGAGGCGCGAGCCGCGATGAATGACCGTGATGCGGGCAGCATGAGGGACCAGCGCCAGCGCTTCGTCGAGTGCGGAATCCCCGCCGCCGATGATGCAGACCTGTTTGCCGCGCATCAGCGGTCCGTCGCAGGAAGCGCAATGGGAAACGCCGCGTCCCTCCAATTCGGCTTCGCCCGGAATGCCGAGCGTCCGCTTGGCCGAGCCAGCCGCTATGATCACCGCGCCCGCCATCAGATCAAGTTCGGCGCCGGCGATGCGGAAGCCGATATCTGTCTTCGAGATGGTCTCGATCGTATCGAGCGCGAATTCGACGCCTGCCTCGTCCGCCTGCATCTGCAGCATCGGGCCGAGTTCGAAACCGGACATGCCTTCGGCAGGTCCCGGGAAATTGTCGATGCGGTCGACATTGATCACCTGGCCGCCGGCGCCGAGCATGTCGACGATCATCGTGCGCGCGCCGTGCCGGGCCGAGGCGATGGCGGCATTAAGCCCCGCCACGCCGGCGCCGATCACCACGATGTCGTAATCGTTCGCGCTCATCGTCAGCGCCAATCGTCGACGGAAACGGTCGTGCGGTAATGCGCGCCGTAAATCTGCCAGTAGCCGTTGGACTCGCCGCCGACGACCACGACATTGATATCCTGCGGGCGGAAGATGTGGACAAGTTCGTCCTTGCCCGGCTTCAGCTTGCCGGCCATCGGTTCCTCGCCGAAGGTGGCGCGCGGATAGATGTAATTCTGGACGAGCTGCAGATCCCAGTAACGGCCGGCCGGCATCTGCGCCGTCTCATAGATGAAGTCGAGCAGATCCTGCTTGTTCACGAACCCGCCGCGGTCGATGAACTGCCTGGCGCAGATCGGGTCGAGAACGAGGGTCGGCGCGGTGATCGCGTCGGTGCCGAGCAGCATGTCGCGCACGTGCTCGCGCCAGTATTCCTTGCGCAGGCCGAGGCTGAAGGTCGTGGAACGGCAGCCGTGGAAAATGCTGACGGTGCTCGTCCGGGCGTCGAAACCCTTCTGCACATGCAGCGGCTCCCACGGACTGCGCTCCTCGTTTTCCGCGAAGGTGAGGTTGTTGTAGGTATAGTTGTTGCCAAGCGACCCCATGAAGGTTTCGCCGACGACCGAACCGCCCTGCAGGTTCTGCGACAAAAGCCCGAAGGCGCGACCGATCGTGGCATTGGCATGGCTGTAGGGGCCCAGTGCGCCGACGCCGCAGTTCATGCCGATCTCGTTGCGAACGGGTCCGTTGACGACGGCCATCGCCGCTGCCGAAGAAGAGGTCGATCCGCGGGCGGAGACTTGAGCTGCCGCCAATGCCAGGATGACCGGGAAATATTCGGGAGAAGCGCCGGCCATGACGGCGTTCACGGCGACCTTCTCGACGGTGTATTCCCACAGGCCGCGATTGGTGGTCGGCTGCATATGGCCGACCACCTCGTCCGGCTTGCGGGAGGTCGCCGCCAGCATGTCTGCGACGCGGGCGTCGGTCGGCAGAATGATCGGCAGCTTATCGGTCCAGCTGTTGCGCAGGAAGGCGGCGTGGAGATTGTCTTCCGTGTCCGGTTCAACGAGGCGCGGCGTGCTGCGCTCGAACTGGGCATCCTCGGCGCTTGCCGAAAGGCCAACGGTCAAGGCCTCGATGATTTCCTTCATCACCGGCTTGCCGCTGATCGGATCGGTGCCTTCCACATAGGCGCGCAGTTCTTCCGGCGTCTTGCCCATCACCGGCTGCGGCACGAAGACCAGCGGCTGCTGCGAAAGCCCGCCCATCTTGGCGACGGAGCGAACGACCTTGTCGAATTTCTCGGTATGAATGGCTGCGGTCGGTACGCCGTATTTGGTTTCCAGCGTGATCGCATGGGTGGTGACGGCCGGTGCGCAGGTGCTGCAATGGCCGACGCCGATGATCGCGGCATGGCCGTTCGCCTTGATCTCTTCCCAGAGCTGCGGGTCATCCTTGGAATAGGTATTCGCCATCTGGCGAATCCGCACGTCCACCGAGGGCATGTTGCGTGCAAACCAGGCCTCGACCTCCTTCAGGAGCTCGACGGAATCGTCAAAGCGGCTGTCGACGAGATAGAGGACCTTGCCGTCGAGGCTTGTCGGGCGGTCAGCCGGCTGCTTGCGGCTGACCTTCGGCGGGTAACCCATCGGATTGTGGACGGTGACGAGCGGCTGAGCGCTGTCCGGCTTTCCCTGTTGCAACATCCCACTTCCTCCCGAAATGTTCCGTGCTCGTATGCAATCATAGTCCACGCGTATACATGAACCGTCAAGTCCCAAAATTGCGATTTGCTATTTTGCGGCGGCGGCTGTGGGCTCGAAAGTTCCGGAAAACTGATTGCGGAGGGCATTCTTCTGCACCTTGCCCATCGTGTTGCGGGGCAATTCGGTCATGAATGCCACCTTTTTCGGGCGTTTATAGCCCGCCAGGCGGCCATCGAGCGCCTTGATGACCTCCTGTTCGGTCAGCTGGGCACCTGATTTCAGGACGATCGCGGCAATGATGCCTTCGCCGAAATCCGGATGCTTGACACCGAAAACGGCGCTTTCGGTAACGCCTGGCATGGCGTCGATCTCCATCTCCACCTCTTTCGGGTATACATTGTAGCCGCCGGTGATGATGAGATCCTTGCCCCGGCCGACGATATGGACATAACCGTCCTTGTCGATCTTTCCGAGGTCGCCGGTGATGAAGAAGCCGTCCTTGCCGAATTCCGCCGCGGTTTTTTCCGGCATGCGCCAGTAACCCGAAAACACGTTGGGGCCGCGCACCTCGATCATGCCGATCTCCTCGGTGCCGAGGGAGGCGCCTGTTTCGGGGTCAGTGACCCGCACCTGGACCCCCGGCAACGGAAACCCGACCGTGCCGGCGACACGCCGGCCGTCATAGGGGTTCGAGGTGTTCATGTTGGTCTCGGTCATGCCGTAGCGCTCGAGGATAGCGTGGCCGGTGCGCGCCTGCCATTCCTCGTGGGTTTCGGCCAGAAGCGGCGCCGATCCCGAGACGAAGAGGCGCATACGGGCGGTGCTGTCCCTGTTGAGCCCCGGATGTTGCAACAGCCGGGTGTAGAAGGTCGGCACACCCATCAGCACGGTCGCCTTCGGCATCGCCTCCATGATCTTGTTCGGGTCGAACTTCGCGTGGAAGATCATCGAGGCGCGCGAGGCGAGCACGACGTTGGTGGCGACGAAAAGCCCATGCGTGTGGAAGATCGGCAGCGCGTGGATCAGCACGTCCTTGTCCGTGAAACGCCAGCTTTCCACCAGCGACACCGCGTTCGACAGGAGGTTGTCGTGGCTGAGCATGGCACCCTTGGAGCGCCCGGTCGTGCCGGACGTGTAGAGGATTGCAGCGATATCTGCTCCGCCCCGCTCTGAGGTCTCGGTTATCGGCGTGGCGACGGCGGCGGCATCGGTCAATGTCCCCTTGCCTGCCGGGTCGAGCGTTAGGACTTTGGCGCCGGTCGCCTTGGCGATCGGCTGCAGCGCCTCGAATTTCGAGGGATCGCAGACGAAGACCGAGGGCTCGGCGTCGGTGAGGAAATATTCGATTTCCGCCGGCGTATAGGCGATGTTGAGCGGCAGGTAGACGCCCCCCGCCCTGACTGTCGCCAGATAGAGCGCCAAAGCCGCGACTGACTTTTCTGCCTGGACGGCGACCCGGTCGCCCGGCTGCAGGCCGGCTTCGAGAAGGACTCCGGCAAGCCGTGCGCAGTGATCGGCGAAGGCGCGGTAGCTCATGGCGCCGACCGTCTCGTCCGTCAGGAGCAGCCGATCCTCCCGGTCGAGCCCGCCGAGCAGCGCGTCATAGAGATTACCAGCCATCAAAACACCTCCTGGGAAACCGGTTGGGCCAGTTTTCGCAGCGCCGGCGTCGCCGCGATATGGCCGTTTTCGGCATAAGCTTCATGATTTTTCTCGATCTCGCCGAGCCGGTAGCGATAGTTGACCATCAGGCCGTAGGACTGGCGCATGCCCTTCGGCGAACGGTCGCCGAGGAAGTTGAGCCGCTCGGCCTGTGCGCCGTTGCCGAGGTGGAATCGCGCGACCGGATCGACCGGCCGACCGTTGCCGCGCCGGACGTTCAGCAGGTAATGTGCGCCGAGCGGCAGCATGGCGCGCTGGATCTGGTCGAGTTCGCGCTCGTCGGCCGACGCCCAATCGCCTTCCAGCCGAGCCATAAGCCGCTGTTTTTCCTCTACGATCTCCGCGCTGTCGGTGACGCGGCTCTCGCCGCGCAGCCAGGCGCCGAAGCCCGGAATGGGCGATAACGTCACGAAATTTTCGAGCCGCGGCAGGTCGCGCTTCAGGTCGTTCACCACCTGCTTGATCAGGAAATTGCCGAGCGAAATGCCAGCCAAGCCGCGCTGGCAGTTGGAAATCGAATAAAAGACGGCCGTCGTCGCCTGCTGCACTTCCAGCGGCTGGCGGTCGCGTGCCAGAAGCGCGTCGACCGAAGCCGGCAGGTGGTCGGTCAGCGCCACCTCGACGAAGATCAGCGGCTCGTCTTCCAACTGCGGGTGAAAGAAGCCGAAGCAGCGGCGGTCGGCCGGCGCCAGCCGGCGGCGCAGATCGTCCCAGCCGTCGATATCGTGCACAGCCTCGTAGCGGATCAGCGCCTCCAGGATATTGGCGGGCGTGGTCCAGTCGATCGATCGCAACATCAGGAAACCCCGGTTGAACCATGAGGAGAAGAGATGGCAGAAATCGAGGTTGACCGGCTGCAGCGCCGGTTCCTTGGCCAACATGTCCATCAGATGTTCGCGCATCTCGACCAGCGTTGCGGTGCCGCGCTTGGCGAAATTGATGCGGCGGAAAAGCTCCTGCCGGCGCGGCTCGGCCGCGTCGTGCAGCCTGGCAATATTCTCCGCGCTCGGCTCGGCGTTATAGGCGGCCGCCGCGGCGTCCAGGACCGGGCGATCCGGGCCGAAACGGTCGAGCAGCGCGCGCATGAAGGCGTCGCGGTCCGGGACGCTTGCCTGGCGGTAGGCTTCGAGGAAGGCTTCGGCAAGAATGGCGCCGGAGACTTCGCCGCGGCGCGACAGGATCATCTCGGCAAGGCCGGCGAGGTCGCGGTTCTGCACCGGCGGCGATGAAAGGCCGAACAAGGCCCGGCCGCGGCCGGACAATGACTGGATCAGCTCGCCGATAAACGGAGGAGCATCCCACCAGCCGAAAACCGGATCCCTGCTGCTCATCTTTTTTCTCCTACCCCTTCATTGCATACAACAGATGGATGATCGTATGCAAGCGAAGGTGCAAGGCTGGCGCCTGTCGCGCTATTCCATCGCGAGGATCATGTTGCGGACGACGGGATAGATTTCCTTCTCCCAGCGGCGGCCGCTGAAGACGCCGTAATGCCCGACATTGGCCTGCAGATGATGGCGGCGCAGGTGCGGGCGCAGCGAATGACAGAGGTCATGGGCCGCAGAAGTCTGGCCAAGCCCGCAGATATCGTCGCGCCCGCCTTCGACGGTCAGCAGCGCCGTGGCGCGGATATGGTTCGGGTCTACCTTGCGGCCATGGTGGGTGTAGTTGCCGCTCGCCAGCTCCGCCCTCTGGAACACCCGATCGATGGTCTCGATGTAGAATTCCTCGGTCATGTCGAGCACGGCGAAATATTCGTCATAGAAATGCTTGATCTTGTCCGCCTCGGCGGTCTCGCCATTGGCGAGGTGCCGGTAGAGCTTGCGATGCGCCTCGACATGCCGCTCCATGTTCATGCTCATGAAGGCGACGAGCTGCAGGAATCCCGGATAGACGCGCCGTCCGCTGCCCGGAAAACCCATGGGTACCCCGGTGATCAGCTCGCTCTTGAACCACGACAGCGGCTTTGAGACCGCAAGTTCGTTGACCTTGGTCGGGCTCTCGCGGGTATCGACCGGTCCGGCCATCAGCGTCATGGTGCGCGGGGTTGCCGGGTTCTTCGCCTCCGACATCACCGCGACGGCGACGAGCGCCTGTACGCAGGGCTGGCAGACGGCGAGGATATGCCCGCGCGGACCAATCTCTTCCAGGAAGCGGATGATATAATCGACATAGTCGTCCATGCCGAAGCGGCCGGCGGACGTGGACACGTCCCGCGCATTGGCCCAGTCGGTAACGTAGACGTCATGGTCCTTCAGCAGCGTCTGGACGGTGCCGCGCAGCAGCGTCGCGAAATGGCCGGAGAGCGGCGCGACCACCAGCACCCGCGGGCGCGGCGTATCGACGTCGGCGACGAAATGCAGGAGCCGCCCGAAAGGCAGGTCGAGCGCCGTCTCGACTGATATCGGCACGTCGCGGTTGCCGATCGTGACCGAGGTAATCTCGAACTCCGGCCGCTCGTGGGTGATCTTGAAGCGGGACATCAATTCCAGTGCTGCGGCAGCATGCCGGCCCATTTCCGTGCCGGCGCCGAAGAACAGGGCAGAGGACATCAGTTGCAGGCGTCGGGCCATATCCCGCATCGGCGAGAGGAGGTCGTCCTGGAATTGATAGGCCTGATAGAGCATGAACATGTCCCCGCTCACCGCAAAAATGCGGCAGTGCAAAAATGCTAGTGCAATATGTCTCGCGATGCGAGAAGATTGTCACCGGACGCATGATTGTCCGGCAAGGATTGAAACTGATGACGCAGGCGGCACTGACGATTTCGTCGAAAAACTATTCCTCCTGGTCGCTGCGCGGTTGGCTGCTGTGCCGCATGGCGGGGCTGGATTTCGAGGAAGTGCTGGTCGAGATGAACGACGATGCGCGCCAGGAACTGCTGCTCCTGTCTCCCTCCGTGCTGGTGCCGCGGCTGACCCATGATGGCGTCAACGTCTGGGATACGCTGGCGATTGCCGAATATCTGAACGAAATCACGCCGGATGCCGGTCTCTGGCCGGCCGACATCGCCGACCGCGCCCGTTGTCGTGCGGTCTCCGGGGAAATGCATTCCGGCTTTCACAATCTTCGCTCGGCCCTGCCGATGAACCTCAAGGCCCGGCACGAACGCTTCAAGATCTTTTCCGGCGCCCGGCCGGATGTGGAACGGGTCAAGACGATCTGGGCGGAGTGCCTGGAAGCGAGCGGTGGCCCGTGGCTTTTCGGCGAAAAGCCGACGGTGGCGGACGCCATGTATGCGCCCGTCTGCAGCCGCTTCCGCACCTATGCGGTCGAGCTTGAACCGAAGCTTGCGGCTTACGCCGACGCTGTCCTCGCCTGGCCGCTGATGCTCGAATGGACCGAAGGGGCGCTTGCGGAACCGGACGAAATCGTCGAGTTGGAAGTGGAATTCTAGACCGCGAAAGACATATCAGGACTTAGGTGGCAACTGCCACCACCGTGGATGCCATCGGTTATCCTTCTGAAGTCCGAGAGCGGCTGGGCCTGGGGACGCATCCTCACCCTGGATTGGCCTCGCAAGATTGACAACTCCGCTTGGACTATATATCTAGCATTAAAACTAGATATCGGGTTTTAACACTAAATATCTAGTCGTTAAACCAAATAACCGGCTCTGGTTGAGACTTTAAATGGCCCGATCATCGAGAGAAAGCGCAATACGGTATCCTCTTACCGCACTTCTTGGTGTCGACTCCAATTTACGGGTGTTGAGGGTTCTGTCACTGCATGGAGGAATGTTGGCCTCCAGCGAGATTATCCGCAAAAGCCGCCTGGCTCAGGAAAGTGTGAGAAGGGCTCTAGGCGATCTCGTTTCTCTAGGGGTCGTATCTTCGTCTGGGGTGGGGCGATCGAGCGTGTACTGCCTTAACGTCAACCACTATTTCTTTCCAGCGTTATCAAATCTTTTCAAAGCCGAAAGTGACCGCTTTTTAGCAATTTTGGATTCGGTGCGTCAGAGCGCCTCCGGGATGCCGCTCTTCAGTCTGTTTTACTATGGTAGTGTTGCCCGCGGGGAAGATAGACCGGATAGCGATCTGGACATTGGGATAGTCGCCCCAGTTGACCACCTTGCCCCCACAACTGAGCGGCTGCGTGAGAATCTGAGAGGCGTGTCGGAGAGGCTTGGCTTTCTCCCTAATGTGGTCGGTCTGGACTTTGCCGATATCGAAAGACTGGATAGAGACGCGGACCCATGGTGGAAGAGCGTTATATCGGAAGCAACAGTCCTTTCCGGAAGGCGTCCCGAAGATGCGATCGGCGAGATTGGAGAGGGACGTGGTTAGAACGGGGGCTACAAAGAAAAAAGATGAGGCTTTTGCAAACGGCAGGCTTCTGATAGCCCGCGGGTACCTCAAGGATGCACGTAATAGCAATGCTGTCGCAGATCCTGGCGACATTGGCAATCCATCGATGTCGACCGTCATCAATTGCGCGATCGCTTATTCCGACGCTCTGACAGCGAAGTTCCGCGGTGAGATCAACCAAGATGACCATCAAGCGATCACCAAGCTATTGAAAGCAACCTTGGGGAAAGAATTCCCTGCCAAGCAAGAATCCAATCTGCGCGCGCTCCTCGAGCAGAAGGACGAGGTGCAGTATGGTTCAAGGGCAAAGACGCGCGGAGATGCGGAGAGATCTCTGGAGCGCCTTGAAGAGTTCGCTGAATGGGCCGAAAAACAGTTCACGCTTTGAAAAGTCAGGGTGCCGAGCCCGAAGGGCTCACCGGATCGAGACCGTTTGACTGAGGTCAATGGCCTTTAGGAGAAAGCCTGGTGGCAGTTGCTACCTATTCGTGGGCATATGGATATTATGAGCTCGAAACCTTACGATCCCAGCGAAGACGGCGCGGAAATGTCTTTTCGCGAGAAGATGTCCTATTCCGATTACCTGCATCTCGAAAAGGTGCTCGACGCGCAAGAGCCGATCTCGGCGGCGCATGACGAACTGCTGTTCATCATCCAGCACCAGACATCCGAATTGTGGATGAAGCTTGCGATCCACGAGATCACCTCGGCGATCGAAGCCATCCGTAACGACGATCCGCAGCCGGCCTTCAAAATGCTCACCCGCGTCGCCCGCATCTTCGAGCAGCTCAACAATGCCTGGGACGTGCTGCGCACCATGACGCCCAGCGAATATACGGAGTTCCGCGCCTCGCTCGGCCAGTCTTCTGGTTTCCAGTCCTATCAGTACCGGGCGATCGAGTTCCTTGCCGGCAACCGCAACGTCGCGATGCTCGGGCCGCATGCGCATCGGCCCGATATCATCGAGAAGCTGGAGGGCATCCTCGCCCGCCCGAGCCTTTACGACGAGGCGCTGATGCTGCTTTCCCGGCGCGGGTTCGATATCGGCGAGGACGCGGCCAGAACCGACTGGCGTACAAAGCGCCCCGAGAACGAGCAGGTGCTGGAGGCCTGGAAACAGGTCTATGGCGCGCCCGGCACCTATTGGGAGCTTTACGAACTCGCAGAAAAGCTGGTCGATTTCGAGGATTATTTCCGCCGCTGGCGATTTAATCACGTCACCACGGTGGAACGGGTCATCGGCTTCAAGCGTGGTACCGGCGGCACGTCGGGAACGTCGTATCTGAAGAAGATGCTGGAGGTCGAACTGTTTCCCGAACTCTGGCGGGTGCGCACCGTTCTGTAAGCCGGGTGAGGCTCAAAGCTGCCGGTTGGTGATCTTCTCGAGCCGGGTTATGCTGGCTGAAACGCGAGGAGCCGATGCGCGCGAAGGGACGAAACGGATTTCGGATGTTTCGATGCGGCATGGCCGGCGTGCAGGCGGTCGTGGCCCGCTCCGACCACCATTTTGCCCGTCACACCCATGACCAGTACGGCATCGGCGTGATCGAGAGCGGCGCCCAGAAATCTGCAAGCAGACGCGGTCCGGTGGAGGCCGGACCGGGCGACGTCATCACCGTCAACCCCGGTGAAGTGCATGACGGCGCGCCGATCGGGGACGAAGGGCGTTTCTGGCAGATGCTCTATTTCGATCCGGATGTGATAGCCGGCGCCGTCGCCGATATCCGCCAGGGCAGGCCCGGCGAGTTCGAATTTGCCGATCCGGTGCTGCGGCAACCGCCGCAGGCCATGACGATGCGGCAGCTGTTCACGGCGATGACCGTCGAGCAAGCCGGCGCCGAACTTCGCCGCCAGGAATTGCTGCTGACGCTGCTGGCCGAGGTGATGCGGGACGCGCCGGAGCCGAAACCGGTGCCGCGAGCTATCCGGGCAGCGCGCGAACGGATCGATGACGATCCGGCCAAAGCGGTCAGCCTTGCCGACCTGGCGGACCTGGCCGGCGTCAGCCATTTCCAGCTCCTGCGCGCTTTTGACAAGGCGACGGGGCTTACTCCGCATGCCTACCTGATCCAGCGACGTGTCCAGTTGGCGCGAAAACTGATCGCCGGCGGGACGGGACTTGCGGAGGCGGCGCTGGGCAGCGGCTTTGCGGATCAGAGCCACATGACCCGCATCTTCACCCGCAGTTTCGGGATTTCCCCACGCCTCTACGCGGTTGCGGTGCGTTGATCGCAGACGTACGGCAGCTTTCGCGGAGGACGAGCGGATGACGCTTGCCCTCTGTTGCGGGAATGTTAGGCTTTGCCTTCGGATATCCATCTGATACCGGGAGGGCTCAGACAATGGCCGCATGCTTCAGATACATCGTCAACGATGTAAAGGCAGCGATCGATTTCTACACAGCGCACCTTGGCTTCAAGCTCAAGATGCACCCTGCCCCGCCTTTTGCGGAAATCTCGCGTGGCGACATGCATCTCTATCTCTCCCAGCCGAACCCGCGGGGTGGCGGCGGTGCGCCGATGCCATCCGGAGAGCAGCAGGCACCCGGCGGGTGGAACCGTATCCATCTGACCGTCGACGACCTGGACGGGATGGTCGAACGCCTGAAACTGGCCGGCTGCGGCTTCCGCAACGAGATCATCCAGGGGACGGGCGGCAAGCAGATTTTACTGGAGGATCCGTCCGGAAACCTGATCGAATTGTTCGAGCCGAACACGCCCGCTTACCGCGCGCCCGGCTCAGGCACGAAGACCGCCGGCGGTCGATGAACTCAGGACAGCGCCAGATCGAAGACGTGGTGATGGATGCGGCCGTCGAACATGTCCAGTAGCCCCTTGGTCATGTCCCGGCTTTCGTAACGCACCGGCGATTCCAAGGCCGCGGCCAGCGCCTCGCGGCTTTCGTACATGGTCGACAGCACCATCGGGTAAGACGGTGCACCGTCGTCGCGCTCGATATTGTAGAGCACGCGTACTTCCTTGATGCCCGGAAAAGCCAGCCACATCGGCATCAGCTTCTCGGCGACATAGCTTTTGAACGCTTCTTCCTGGCCGGCATGGATCGTGCCTTCGAAAAAGGCCTGACGGATGATCATCTCGTTTCTCCGCTTCACGTTTGCGCTGCGCAATTCCCAACGGAAAACCGCTTCACACTTTTCCTGGAATTGCTCAGTTGACGGTGGTCGGCGGCTTTTCGCCGGCGAAATGTGCTGCGATATTGGCAAGCAGCAGCTCCCCCATGGCGACGCGGGTCTCGACCGTGGCGCTGCCCTGGTGTGGCATCAGCACCGTGTTCGGCGCGGTGAAGAAATCTTCGCGGATGCGCGGCTCGTCGAGATAGACATCGAGGCCGGCTGCGCCGATCGTGCCGTCGTTGAGGGCGGCGAGCAGCGCGTTTTCGTCGACGACGCTGCCGCGAGCAATATTGATCAGGATGCCCTTCGGTCCGAGCGCCTTCAGAACCTCGGCATTGACGATGTCTTTCGTCTGCGCATTCGCGGCAACGATGACGCACAGCACGTCGCTATCTTCCGCCAATGCCACCGGCGAGGCACAGGACTTCCAGGTCGTGTCCTTGATCGGCGAGCGGTTCCAGAAGCGCACGTCCATGCCGAAGGCTTCGGCGCGGCGGCCGAAGGCCTTGCCGATCTGGCCGAGGCCGAGGATGCCGACACGCTTGCCCTTCGGGCTATGCCCGAGCGGAAAGCCTTGGCTGCCCCATTTGCCGGCACGCACGAATGCGTCGCCCTTGGCGATATGGCGCAGCACGCCGAGCATCAGCGCAATGCCCATGTCGGCGACGTCATCAGTCAAAACGCCGGGCGTGGTGGTGACGTCGATATTGCGGCTGCGGGTGAATTTGAGGTCGACCTTGTCGGTGCCGACGCCATTGATGGCGATGACGCCGAGCGAGGGCAGCTTCTCGATCCATTCGTTGGAAAGGCCGGTGCCGCCGCCGGTCGCGACGGCGCGGATGTTCGGCAACGCTGCTTCCAGCGTTTCCTTCTGCGCCGGGTCATACAGCCGATGCACGGTATAGGCTGCGTCGAGCTGGTCCTCGATGAACGGCATCATCGGTTCCACAAGCAGGATATCTGGTTTCACGTCCGGAACTCCTTAATTTCAATGAGTGGCAGTGGCGTTCAAGAGATCTGTCCGAGGAAGATCTTCAGGCGCTCGTTCGTGGGATTGCCGAAAAATTCTTCCGGCGCGGCGGTTTCGAGGATCTCGCCGCGGTCCATGAAGATCACCCGGTCGGCGACCTGCCGGGCAAAACCCATTTCATGAGTGACGCAGAGCATGGTCATGCCCTCCTTGGCGAGGTCGATCATGGTGTCGAGCACTTCCTTGACCATTTCCGGGTCGAGCGCCGAGGTCGGCTCGTCGAACAGCATGATCTTCGGGTTCATGCAGAGCGCGCGGGCGATCGCTACGCGCTGCTGCTGGCCGCCGGAAAGCTGGGCGGGATATTTTTCCGCCTGTTCGGGAATGCGCACCCGTTCCAGGTATTTGCGAGCGGTCTTTTCCGCCTCGACCTTCGAAATGCCACGCACCTTCATCGGCGCCAGCGTGCAGTTTTCCAGGACCGTCATGTGCGGGAAGAGGTTGAACTGCTGGAAGACCATGCCAGTCTCCTGGCGGACGATATCGACGTTCTTGCCGCCGGCGGTCAGGTCATGACCGTCGACAACGATTTTGCCCTTCTGGATCGTCTCCAGCTGGTTGATGCAGCGGATCAGCGTCGACTTGCCGGAGCCGGAAGGCCCGCAGATGACGATCCGCTCCCCCCGGGTGACCGACAGTTCGACGTCCTTCAGTGCGTGAAAGCCGCCGTACCACTTGTTGACGCCTTCCATCCTGACGGCGAGTTCGGAAGTTCCTCGCGTGGCCGCGGCCGATGCGTTTGCGTTCACCTCAGTCATTGCGAGGAACTCCCTTTCGATCTCAGTTCTGGGCGTGGTTCTGGTCTTACTTGGCGTTGGCGACGAAGTCCGGCAGCGGAGCGCCGAGCCATTTTTCATGGATCTTGCCGAGTTCGCCATTGGCCTTGACCTTGGCGATGAAGGCGTTGACAGCCGTCAACAGCTCGCTCGAGCCCTTGCGCACGGCGATGCCCTGAACCTGCTGGCTGAGCTGAAGCTTCTGGGTGAACCGGCCGGGAGCTGCCTTTTCGATCTGGGCGGCGACAACGTTTGAGACGCCGATCAGCTGAACCTGACCGGACAGCAGGGCCTGCACGGCGCTGGCATCGTCGTCGAAACGCTGGATCTTGGCATCCTTCGGGGCGATCTTGGTGACGCCGGTATCCTGCGTCGAGGCGCGGGCGACGCCGACCGTCTTGCCGGACAGGTCTTCCGGCTTGGAGACCTCGGTCGCCTTGGCGCCGAAAACGCCGATCGAGATGCCGGCATAGGGCTGCGAGAAATCGACGCTCTTGGCGCGCTCCTCGGTGATGCCGAGCGAGGCGACGAGCAGGTCGACCTGGTTGCTCTGCAGGTAGGGAATGCGGTTCGGGCCGGTGACCGGAACGATCTGCACCTTCACGCCGAATTCCTTGGCAAGCAGCTTTGCCACGTCGGCATCATAACCGTCCGGCTCGTTCGAGGTGTTCATGATCCCGAACGGCGGGAAGTCGACCAGCATGCCGATCTTGACGGTGCCTGCGGATTTGATGCTTTCGACGGTCTGCGCCGATGCGGTGGAGGCGCCTGCGCCCATCATCAGGCCTGCGCCGATGACGGCCATAACCACGCGTCTAGAAATGTTCATTTTCCTACCCTTTTCTGTTGCACCGGTTTCCTCCCTCCGGCTCGGGTCCCGTCAACGTGCCGTTGCGCGGGAAAATCTGAGTTCCATCCGTCGCGCCAGCACCGAAAGCGGCCAGCAGAGGACGAAATAGACCGCGGCCACCGTGCCAAACACCATGAACGGGCTGAACGTGGCGTTGTTGATGATCTGGCCCTGGCGGGTGAGCTCGGTAAAACCGATGATCGCCGCAAGCGAGGTGCCCTTGATCAGCTGCACCAGGAAGCCGACCGTCGGCGCCACCGCGATCTTCGAGGCCTGCGGCAGGACGATATAACGCATCCGGTTATAGTAGCGCAGGCCAAGCGCGGTCGCGGCTTCCCGCTGGCCGGGCGGCACCGCCTCGATGCAGCCGCGCCAGATTTCGCCCAGAAATGCGCTTGCATGCAGGGTGAGTGCGACGGTTGCGGCAAGCCATGGGTTGATGGCGAAACCGAGGATGTTCATGCCGAAGAACACCAGGAAGAGCTGCATCAAGAGCGGCGTTCCCTGGAAGACGCGGATGAAGCCGGTGGCGATCAGCCGCGGCCATTTAGCATCCGAGACGCGCATGAGCGCGATCAGCAGCCCGCCGATGCCGCCGCCAGCAAAGGCGATCGCCGACAGCGCGATGGTCCACTGCGCCGCAAGCACGATGATCCAGAATTCGTTGATGCCGAAAGGTCTGATCAATGGCATGGCCAGGCTCCTATCGGCTCAACGGATATTTGAAGGCGGCCTTCTCGATCGCCGAGAAGATCGTCGAGAAACCGACCGACATGACGAGATACATCACCGTGATGACGATATAGACCTCGAAGCTCGCGAAGGTCTGCGACTGCAGATTGTTGCCGGCGGCGGCAAGGTCGTCGGCTGAGATTGCCGAGACGACGCTGGAGGTCAGCATCAAATAGATGAACTGGCTGGTCAGCGACGGATAGACGGTGCGCAGCGCCGGTTTCATGATGATGTAGCGGAAGATCTGCAGCTTCGAGAGGCCGAGCGCGGTGCCGGCCTCGATCTGCCCCTTCTGGATCGACTCGATGCCGGCGCGGATGATTTCCGTGCCGTAGGCGCCGAAATTGACGACCAGCGCCACGAGCGCCGCACTGTTCGGCGTCAGAAAAATTCCAAGCGACGGGAGGCCGAAGAAGATGAAGAAGATCTGCACCAGGAACGGCGTGTTGCGGATGATCTCGATATAGGCGTCGATGACCCAGCGCAGCGGCGCAATGCCCGAAGTCTTACCCGCGGCACAGGCGATCGAAACAATCAGGCCGATGATCATCGCCGCCACCGAAAGCTGGATCGTCAGCCAGGCGCCGAGCAGAAGCTGGTCGAAACCCGCAAATACGGGCTCGAAATTGAAATTGTACAACTTGGGACCTCCCCAATGATGTCGAAAGAGCGCCACTCCTCTGCGGCGTCTGTTCATTTAGATCGATCTAAAAGCTTTCGGTCCGGACGTCAACCGAAAGCTAACGGGATTGTTGCAAAGCCGAAATGGCGACCGGCCCGCAGGATTGGCGGATATGCAAAACCGTTTCGTTCACAACCCTGCGGGCCGGGCGGACGGGATCGGCCAACCGGTCGAGGAGAAGCCGGGCCGCATTCCCGCCGATCGCCACCGGTCCGGTGGAAACGGACGTGAGCCTCGGCCGCATCGCCTCCGCGTCGGTCACGTCGTCGAAACCGATCAGCGAAAAATTCTCGCCGATCTTCAGGCCACGATCGTAGAGACCGGCGGAAAGGCCGAGCGCGATCACGTCGTTGAAGCAGATCACCGCCGTCGGCTGTTCGCCCTCGCCGAAGAGGAGATGCGCGGCATCGGCGATCTCGCCGATCTGGATCGGCAGACCCACGATCATGTTCGGATCGAGCCCGCGCGATTGCATGGCATCGCAAAACCCCTCGACGCGCTCGCGATAGGCGGAATGGATCGGCCCGTGGACGGCAAAAGCGATCGTCCCGTGGCCGAGCGATGCGAGATAATCCACCGCCTGGCGCATGCCAGCCGCATAATCGGAACCGGCATAATCGACTTCTTCGGTAATCTGGCGGAGCACCTGCACCAGCGGCAGGTCCCATTCGGCGAGCTGGTGAAGGAACGCGGGTTCGGTGCCCGCCGCCGGGCATATGATGACCCCATCGACGCCGTGCTCGCGCATCCGCCGCATCACAATGTCCTGGCGTTCGACGAGATCGCCGCTATTGGCGAGGATCACCACCATGCCGGCCGAATCGATCACCGCCTCGATGCCGGACAGCAGTTCGGCGAAAAACGGGTTCGTCAGATTGGGCACGATGACGCCGACGGTGTGGCTGCGCTCGGCCCTGAGCCGGGCGGCCCCCATGTTGTAGACATAGCCGAGCTCGCCCATCGCCTGCTCGACGCGCGCCCGCGTATCGGCACCGACCAGCGGGCTCTTGCGGATGACGAGCGAGGCGGTGGCGCGCGACACATTGGCGCGCCGCGCTACGTCGACAAGCGTCACCCGACTTTTCTTTTTGTCTTCGAATGGCATGGATGTCATTTAGCAGAGGTGAAATCCGAATACCAGCGAACCACATGAACAATTAAAACAATAGGTTAGCCATTACGGATAACGCCGAAAAGCGACCAACTTGCAAGGATATGAAAGCGAGGATATTATAATATCCTCCAAAGGATATGCTTAGATGCCTCTCTATATCAAGGACCCTGAAGTCGACAAGCTCACGGAGGAGCTTGTGGGCCTTATCAAGACGTCCAAAGTAGACGCCGTGAAGACGGCGTTGAAGCACGAGATCGCCAGCCGCAAAGCCAGCTTGCCCATTCGCGACCGGTTGGCAAAATCTCTGGCGATGGCCCGCGCTGCGGGACCATTCGCACCCGGTGACCACAAGCGCGAGACCGATGAAATGTGGGACGAAGACTGATGCTGTTCATCGACGCATCCGTGATCGTGGCTATTCTTGCGGAAGAGCAGGACCGTGATGAGTTGCTGGACCGTATCGGCCAGGATCCTGGCCCGTTCTATGTGTCATCCGTGGTGAGGATGGAGGCCTCGCTTTCGCTGACACGCCGCAAGGCTGGGGTAAGTGGCCGCGACAAGCCCGCCACCCCCGAAATGCTGGCGGAGTCTCGCCGTCTGGTGGACCAGTTCATTGCCGATCTGGAGGCCCGGGACATCATGATCAGCGGAGACGTGGGGACAAAGGCCCTGGACGCCGCCCAGGACTTCGGCAAGATCGTCAACCACCCTGCAAAGCTCAATATGGGAGATTGCTTCTCCTATGCCTGCGCAAAGGCTTACAGGACCAAGGTTGCCTATAAGGGCAACGACTTCGCCTTGACCGATATAGGCTGGTGAAGCCAAGCGGTTGAGCGCTCATCGGCGGGAGCGGCCCGGCCCCGTTTGGATTGGCGAAGGGGACGGTTGTCGCTGCGGATCGTCTATGTCGCGTCGATGCCCCTGCCGCTATCTGCCTGCCCTACTGCCGGGCGGCAGCCAAGCCTTCCATCTCCATCAGGAAGGCGAATTCGCTGGCAAGCCCCGGCGAACAGGCAACCACCGGGCCGCCCCGCGAAAGCAGATCCTCGAGCGGCGGCACGGCGATCGTCGCACCCGCTTCCGACGCGATCAGTACGCCGGCGAGCATGTCCCAGGAGGAAAGGTGCCGTTCGTAATAGAGGTCGGAAACACCTTCGGCGACGCGGACGAGGCCGATCGCGGCCGCCCCCATGCGGCGATAGTCGATGCCGCGCTCGTAGAGTTTGCGCGAGATGGCGAGGTAGTCCTCGAAGTCGGTGCGGCGGGAATGGCCGAGAATAGCAATCGCCTGGTTGGGATCACTGGTCTTGGCCGCTGCGATCGGCCTGCCTTCCTTGAAGGCCCCCTCACCCCGGATCGCGTGAAAAACCCGGTCCTGCGCGGCGTCGTAGATCACGCCCACCAGAATCTCGCCGCCGGAAACGAAGGCAATCGAGACGCCCCAGTGCCGAAATCCGCGGATGAAATTGGTGGTGCCGTCGATCGGATCGACCACCCAGGTGCCGCGTTCTCCGGACTGCCCGCCGCCCTCTTCGCCCATGAAGGAATCATCGGGAAATTTGCCGAGCAGGGATGCGCGGATCGCTTTTTCCGCCCGCTTGTCGGCGACGGTGACGAAATCCTGCAGGCCCTTGTTCTCGACGCCGAGCGTTTCGGGAAGAGCTTCGGCGCGGAAGGCGGCAGCCTCCATGCCGACCCGGCGGGCGACCGCGATTGCGGCCCTTTCGCGAGATTGCAGGGAGGTTAGATCGAATGCAGATGCCATTTATGCACTTCTTCTTTTGATCAGCGTCACGGGCGTGAATTCCACCCTAGCCACGGCGTCCGGTTCGGACATGCGGCTGGTCAGGAGATCGATCACCTGTTCCGCCTGTACGTCGCAGGGCTGTACGAAGGTGGTGAGGTCATAGGCCGACCAGCTTGCCTGAGGGATGTCGTCATGGCCGATCACCTTGACCGAACCGTAGTTTCGCCCGGCCTTGGCAAGCCCGTCGAGCACGCCGCAGGCCATGTAGTCGTTGACCGAAAACACCCCGTCGATGCCAAGGTCGATCAGCGCCTGTGCCGCTTCGTGCCCATGGGCGTAATCATTGATGGCGACCGGGATCAGCGGCGCATCGAGCCCGAGCATCTGGCAGCGGCTCTGAAACGCCTCGGCGCGACGGCGCGAGGAATAGGAGACGGCGGTGCCGGCGATGACGGCAAGCTTCTTGGCGCCCGATTCGACGAGGTGGTCGACGGCCGTGTAACCGGACATTCGGTCGTCGGAGACGACCCGGTCGACGAAGGGAAAATCCTCGCCCTTGTTGACCAAGACGATCGGCACACCCTCGACCGCGCATTCCTCGAAGATGTGCGAGGGCGGCGCGTCCGAAGTGATGATGACCCCGGAGACGGCGTAATGCAGCAGCTGGCCGATAACGGTGGCGCTGTCCGCTTCCTTGGAAGTCGGCAGCAGGATCGGCCGGTAGTTGCGGGCGATCAGCGCGCGGGCCAGATTTTCGAGCTGCTGGGTGCGGAACGGGTTATCGAGGCCGGCGGCCACCAGGCCGACGAAATCCGAACGCTTGTTGGTGAGGCTGCGGGCGAGATAGTTGACCCGGTAGCCGAGTTCCTTGGCAGCCTGATACACTTTCTGCCGGGTTTTTTCCGAAACGCTGGCATCCGGCGTGAAGGCGCGCGACACGGCGGCGCGCGAGACGCCGGCTGCACGGGCGACATCGAAGGAGGTGACGCGGCGTGGTTCCCGGGAAAGGGAAATGCCGCCCGTCTCCCTGGGCCGCATCAGGTCCGGCAGGTCGGTGCAGATGCCGAGCACCGGCAGCACCATGATGTCTTTCAGGACGTCCGGTCGCTCCTCGTGCCAGAGCACGATTTCCTTGCCATCGGCAAAAGCCCTGTCGACCAGTTCCTCGGTGACGAATTCCTGTGGCGTGTCGCTCGCCTTTTCCCAGCACAGATGCAGGATATCGGCGCCGGCCATCTCGCCTGCCGTATGCGGATCGTGGCCGACGCGGATCAGCACGGAGAGCGGGTAGTCACAGCCGAGGTCGCGCAGTTCACGCACCTGGGCGGTATCGAAGGAACCGAGACAGGCGAAACGCTGGTCCATGTCCTTCAGGTGCTGCCAGCAGAGCGGACCGGTGCCCGGCCGCTTCAGCTCGACGTAAAGGCCGCAACCGGTCTCCCGGCCGAGTGCGGCGACTTCCGCGAAACTCGGCACATCCGGCACCGCCTCGCGCAGCTCCGCAAAAGTCATCTGCGAGATATGCAGGTCCTGCTGGAAGACCCGTTGCAGATGATCGTCATGGGAAACGACGACCACGCCGTCCGAGGTCATCTGGGTGTCGAGTTCCCACATTTCGGCGCCGAGCTCGGCTGCGCGGCGAAAGGCGGTGAGCGTGTTCTCCCGCTCGTGGCCGCTCGCACCGCGATGGCCAATGCAGAACGGCAGCCGGCCTTTGTTCTCGGGCCAGCCGTATTTCTGGAAGAAGGCGGAGAAGTCGCGCATCAGAGTCTCCATCACAATCTCCGGCCGTCTTCTGCAAAGACAAAGGTCGAGGCGCTGTCCAGGTTCCAGCGCACGCTATCACCCGGCTTCACATCGTCGCGCACCGGCTGGATCGAGCGCAGCACTGAACCGTCCGGCAGAATGACATCGTATAGATTTTCGCGGCCTTGAGTTTCCGCAAACACGACCCTGCCTTCGACGGGCACACCGCCCGCCGTGCCGAAATGTTCCGGGCGGACGCCAAGGCTGAGCGCGGTTCCATCCGCAATGCCGGAAACCGCGGTGAGCGGCAGGCGCAAGCCGTTTTCACCCAGCACGAATGCTCCCTGCTGAGCCTTGCCCTTGAGGAAGGAGATCGGCGGATTGCCGAGGAAGCTGGCGACGAAGGACGTGCGCGGATCGTTATACATCTGCGACGGCGTGGCGATCTGGACGATCTCACCCGATTTCATGATGGCGATGCGATCGCACATCGACATCGCCTCGACCTGGTCATGGGTGACGAGGATGGCGGTGATGCCGGTTTCCTTCTGCAGCCGTCGGATTTCCGAGCGCATCTCGAGCCGGAGCTTGGCGTCGAGATTGGCGAGCGGTTCGTCGAGGAGCAGCACGTCCGGGCGGCGGATCAAAGCGCGGGCGAGCGCCACGCGCTGCTGCTGGCCGCCGGAAAGCTGCGCCGGGCGCCGCCCCAGGAGATCGCCGATATGGACAAGTGCCGCGATGCCAGCGACATGCTTCTTGATGTCGGCGGAGGGAACCCGCTTCACCATCAGCGGGAAGCCGATATTCTCCTCCACCGTCATATGCGGATAAAGCGCATAGGATTGGAAAACGACGCCGACATTGCGCTCCTGGCTCGGCAGATGGGTGACGTCCCGGTCGCCGAACAGGATGCGGCCCGAGGTCGGCCGGTGGATGCCGCAGACGGCAAAGAGTGTCGTCGACTTGCCGCAGCCGGAAGGTCCGAGCAGTGCCAGCATTTCGCCGGAGCCCACTTCGAGATCCATGTTTTCGATGATCCTGGTAGAGCCGAAACTCTTGGAAAACTTGTCGAGCAGTATACGCATCAGCCCTTGGTGCCTCCGCCATAGATGTTCATGAGATGCTTCTGGAAGAAGACATAGAGGATCAGCACCGGCACGACGTAGAAGACGCCGACGGCCTTGAAGGTGCCGAAATCGAAATTGTTGTCGTCGATGATCAGGCCCGCCAGATAGACCGACAAGACCTGCACCTTTGCGCCCGGCGCCAGCACCTGCGGCAGGATGAATTCGCTCCAGCCGGTGAGGAATGAAAACAGCCCGAGCGCCATCACCGCCGGTTTGATCTGCGGCAGCACCAGCCGGCGCCAGACCGTGAAGCGCGAGGCGCCGTCCACGGTGCCAGCCATCTCGATCTCCCAGGGCACGGTGTCGTAAAAACCCTTCATCAGCCAGATGCCGAGCGGCAGGTCGATCGCCGCCTTCACCAGGATCACCCCGATCAGCGAATTGTAGAGGCCGATCCACTGCAGCACGATGAAGATGGCGATGATCAGCGTCACCGACGGGAAGGCGTGCAGCACCATGACGCCGGCGAGGAAAAAGCCGCGTGCCGGCACGTTGAGACGCGACAGCACGTAACCCGCCATCGACGAGACCGTGAGGATGACGCCGGTGATGCAGCTTGCGAAGATGAAGGTGTTGAGCGTGACGAGCCAGATATTCGGCTTGCCGGTCTTGGTCTCCCAGAGGAAGCTCCAGTGGCGCAGCGTGAACTCGTTCGGGATCAGCGAGCCGACTTCCGTGTCGCTGATCGTGTCGATGAAGAGATAGGCATACATCACCAGCAGCGGCAGGCTGAAAAGGCCGAGCAGCAGGATCACGGGGAGGCTCGAGAAATTCGCCGAGGTCGTGTTTGACGAAATTTGCGGTTTTTCGGCCATGCTCAATCCTCGATCAGCGGCTTGGAGATCAGCGTGTCGTAGCGGAAGATACGCAGGTAGATGAGCGACAGCACGATCCCGACCACCACCAGCACCAGCGCCATGGCAGCGCCCAGCCCGTATTCCAGGTTGCCGGTATAGTTGTTGAGCGCGGTGTGGTAGGCGGCGAGCGACCATACTTCGGTCGCCCGCCCCGGCCCGCCGCGGGTCGAGAGGAGGATTTCGTTGAAGGAGGCGAGCAGCGACAGGGTCTGGTAGCAGGTGACGAACAGGATCGGCCAGCGAAGCTGCGGCAGGATGATGTGGCGGACCTGCTGCCACCGGCTGGCGCCATCGACTTCGCTTGCATGGAACTGCGTCTGCGGGATCGCCTTGATCGCGGAAGAGAAGACCAGCATGCCCATCGAGGCGCCGATGAAGCCGTTGATCAGGATCACGAAGAACCAGGCATTATAGGCGCTGTCGAGCAGGTAGTTCTTCGGCGGATAACCGAACTGGCCCATGAACATCGAGATGAAGCCGCTGTCCCAGGTCAGCCATTTCCACATCAACACGTAGATGACCACCGGCGTTATGCGCGGCAGCAGCCAGATGGCGCGGAAGACGGATGCGGTCGAAGCCGGCATGTAGTGGGTGGTGATGGCGAGGAAGAGTGCATAGCTGACGTTGAAGACGAGCAGCGTGGTGGCGACGTAGAAGGCGGTGTTGAGGAAGATCGACGCCATGTCCGGCGAATTGCCGATGATCCGGAAGTTTTCCGTCGTCCACACCCAGCCGGTATAGGTGGCCTTGGCGACCGTCTGCTGTTCGGCTGGCGTCAGGGTGAAGCCGAGCTTCTTGAGGTTGGCCATCAGCTCGTCGCGGGTCTCGAAACGGGTATTCAGAACAGAGCGGTTGAAGAGGTCGGAGATCTGCTTGACCTCGCGGGTCGAGGGCCTGTCCTTCAGCGCCTTGATCACCCGCTCCGCCTCGCGCCGCGAGGGAAAGACCTCGCCCATATGGCTGGATCGCAGCTCGGCGGTGAAGCCGGTCTTGAGCTTCAGGGCCTCCAGGGCGACAAGGCCCTCCTCGTCGATGACGAAGCGCGGCTCGGCAATGCCGCTTGCGAGCTCCGGCATATCGGTCTTCAGACGGTTGACGGCACCTTGCGTGACCTGCCAGGCCCCGCCGGAAATGCCGGTCGCGGTGGTCATGTTGGTCATGGCGAAGATGGCGGTCAACACGACCGGCACCAGGAAAAACAGGAGGATCATGACCGCAGCGGGCGCGATCATCACCAGTCCGAGCGTTCGTGACGTTCGCATGGGTGAAGCCTTGGGAAACGGATGGGATGCGGGCGGCGGAGCGAGCGCCGCCCGCAGTTCGGGACGAGGAGTTTCGCCCGGATAGGTCGGCGCCCTATGTCAACCCGTGGAGACACGGGGCGTCTTGTTTCAGCGGATGATGATCGCTGCGCCGAGCGTCGACTTCAGCTCGGTTTCGGCATCGTTGACCGCGGCATCGGCGGTCTTGGCGCCGGTCCAAGATGCTTCGAGGTTCTTCCACATGATCGTCCAGTATTTGCCGAAATCAGCATTGTTCGGCATGGCGTTGGCATGCGGCAGCAGGCGCCCGGTGGCTTCCGAAGCCCAACGGTTGGCGGTGTAGAGGTCGACCTTGGTTTCGGAAGGCGAGATGCCGAGATGGGCGGACTTGATCGCATGCAGCGCGTTGATGCGCGGCTCGGAGGCGATCTTGATCAGGTCGGCCGCGATCTGTGTCTCTTCTTCGGTATGGCCGGCCATCAGCAGGTAGGCGAGCGGGTGGGTCAGCGTGTTGGCCTTGCCGCCTTCGCCGGCCGGCGTCAGGGTGAACTGAACGTTGCCGAAAAAGTCCTTCAGGCCTTCCTGGTTGACGAGGCGGGCATAATGCCAGGTGCCGCCGTGCCAGATGCCGGCCTTGCCGGTGGCGACTTCCTTCCACCACTGGTCGCCCGGCATGCCGATATGGTTCTTCTTGGTGACGCCGGCCTTCACGAGATCGGCGAAATACTGGTAGGTGCGCTTCATCGCGGCCTTGTCGAAGACGAGCTTGCCTTGCTCTTCCATCACGCCGCCAAAGGACGTGTAGAACTGCCAGTAGTCCGGACCGTTATTGGTGCGTGGATAAAAGCCGTAGCCCGCTTGGACGAGGCCCTTGTCCTGCATCTTCTTGGCGTCTTCGAGGACGTTCTTCAGGGTATATTCGCCCTTTTCGACCTTGGCCGGCAGAGCCTCGATATCGGCATCCGAATAGCCGATCGCCTTCATGTAAGGCTTCCAGAAGAAGAACGGACGGGATTCGGCGTCCTGCGGAATGCCGTAGACGGTGCCGTTGAAGGAGGTGATCTCCATCAGGTTCGGATAGATGTCGCTGATCGGCCAGCTATCGAGGTCGATGAACTTCTCGACCGGAACGATAAGGCCGGCCTGGGCCCAGGGGCCGATGTCTTCATGGCCGGTGGCGACGATGTTCGGAGCCTTTTTGGCTTCCGCGGCCAGCGTCAGGGCCTGCTTGAAGTCTTCCCAGCCGGAATAGGGCGTCTTCTGGACGATGATGTTGAGCTGTTCGCCGCGGATGGCCGCTTCGCGCTCGAGAATATCGGCAGCGATGTCGAACGCATCGGTGCGGTAGTTGTCGTTCGGCCCGGAACCGCCGGACCAGACGGAGATGGTGACATCCTTGGCGGACGCGAAGACCGCCGTCGAGGCGAAGAGCACGGCCGCGAGCGTGACGGATTTGAGTATCGGAAGAACAGTCATGGTTTACTCCCCGAAGAGCGAAATGGCTTCTTCCGAACCCTGAAAGACCTGTCGGCCGGGGCTTGCGGAAGCGCTGAAGATCATCAACAGGAAGTGGTCTAGCGGCGCTCCTTAACACCGGGATGACAAAATGTACGCGTGTGCAAAATTTCTTCGAAGGACAGTTCTGCCGCCTGCTGGACCGAACCCTATGCCGCTTCGTTGGCGGAAGTGACCGTCACCCGGAGCCCCAAGGCCTTCAAGACGCCGAGCAGTGTGGAGAGCTTCGGATCTCCCTTATCGCTCAGCGCCTTGTAGAGCGCCTCGCGTGTAATGCCCGCTTCCTTGGCGACATTGGTCATGCCCATGGAACGGGCAACATCTCCAAGGGCGATCGAGATAAGCTTTGGATCGCCATCTTCGAAAGCCGCTTCGAGATAGGCAACGCGCTCTTCGGGCGTCTTCAGGTAGTCCTGAACGTCCCATTTCGTCGTTTCAATAGGCACTGTCATATCTCCTTCGCCATCTGTTTTGCTGAAGCGATGTCCTTGCTCTGGGTGCTCTTGTCACCGCCGCAAAGCAGAATGATGATCTCCTGGCCTTGCTGTATGAAATAGAGCCGGTAGCCGGGGCCGTAGGCGATACGGGCTTCGCTGATGCCTTCGCCGACAGGTTTTACATCCCCCAGATTGCCGATCTCCATACGGCGAATCCGCGTAACTATCCGCATTCGGGCGTTATGGTCGCGAAGTTCGCCGAACCACTTTGAGAAAGCTGCCGTTTTGCGGACTTCGATCATGTGTAATCTATAGTTCACAGTCTGCTGAAGATCAATCCACGCTACCGTTCCAGCGCTACCGTCTTGATCACCGCAAAAACCGGCTTTTCCAGCTTCAGGTCGAGCCGTTCGACGGAAAGCGCGGTGATGCGGGCGAGCACGATATCTCCGCCGCAGCGGATGCGGATGCGGGCCATGCCGTCGCCGTCCGGTTCGATCGCGGCGATTATGCCGTCAAGGATATTAAGCGCGCTCAAGCCCTCCGGCCGCTGGGTCGCGACCATCACGTCCCGTTCGGGGATGTGCACGCGGACGCTCCGGCCCTCTTCGGCATGCGCATTCGGCACGACGATCTGCGCTTGCGCCAGCCGGATCGTCGCCAGACGGTGCGGGATGTCGATTGCCTCGACGACGCCGGTCAGCACCGCGCCGGCATCGCGGCGGTCGGCCGACGGCAGCGACAGGACTTCGGACGGCGTACCGACCGCCTCTACCCGGCCGTCCTTCATTATCACTACCTTGTCGGCGAGCCGCGCCACTTCCGAGACCGAATGGCTGACATAGACGATCGGCGTCGAGGTTTCGTCACGCAGGCGTTCGAGATAGGGCAGAATCTCCGCCTTGCGCTGGTCGTCGAGCGCGGCGAGCGGCTCGTCCATCAACAGCAGGCGCGGCGCAGACAGCAGCGCCCGGCCGATCGCGACGCGCTGTTTTTCTCCGCCCGATAGCTTTCCCGGCCGCCGGTCGAGCAGCGCGCCGATCCCGAGCAGTTCGACGATGTGGTCGAAATTCTCGGGCGGCGTTGTCTTCGGCGCGAACCAGCGGCCGTAGCCAAGGTTCTGGCGCACCGAGAGGTGCGGAAAAAGCCGGCCCTCCTGAAAGACGTAGCCGAAGCGGCGCCTGTGCTTTGGCACGAAGACGCGGTTCTCGGTGTCGAGCAGCACTTCGCCATCGACCATCAGCCGACCACGGTCAGGCTTCGAGAGCCCGGCGATCACCCGCACCAGCGAGGTCTTGCCCGAGCCTGAACGCCCGAACAGAGCGGTGACGCCGCCTTCCGACGTAAAGCTCGCATCGAGCACGAATTCTCCCAGCGTCTGCTGTGCCTCGACGATAAGGGTCATTCGATGTCGACCCTCCTGCCGACCAGATAGGCCATGAATTCGGAGGCAAGCAGCGCGGCGAAGGAAATGACGATCGCGACCAGCGTCAGCCGCATCGCGCCGGCATCGCCGCCTGGCACCTGCGTGAACGTGTAGATCGCCGACGAAAGGGTCTGGGTTTCACCGGGAATATTGGAGACGAAGGTGATCGTCGCGCCGAATTCGCCCATTGCCTTGGCGAAGGCGAGGATCATGCCGGCGATCACGCCCGGCAGGATGAGCGGCAGGGTCACGGTCATGAACACCCAGGCGGGACCGGCGCCGAGCGTACCCGCCGCCTCTTCGAGCTTGCGGTCGACCGCCTCGATCGACAGCCGGATGGAGCGCACCATCAGCGGGAAGCCCATGACGCCGCAGGCGAGTGCCGCGCCGGTCCAGCGGAAGGAGAGCACGATGCCGAGATATTCGTTGAGAAAGGCGCCGATGACGCCGCGTCGCCCGAACAGGACGAGCAGCAGGAAACCGGTGACGACCGGTGGCAGGATGAGCGGCAGGTGGACGACGCCGTTCAGGATCGACTTGCCCCAGAATTTTCCACGGGCGAGCAGATAGGCGACAAGAAGGCCGAACGGCAGGCTGACGATCATCGCGACGGAGGAAACCTTCAGGCTGAGCCTGATTGCGGTCCATTCCTCGTCACTCAGCACCAGCCAGTCCAAACGCCTGTCCCACCCGCAGCCGCAACGCAATATATCACCCTGGATATATCGAGACGGATCGGATAGCTAGGTCTTCGCGGGAAAGTTATCGGGAGCGCTCTGAAAAAGGCGGTGGGAGAGCGCCGGATTGACCGCTGCTCTCCCTGCACCATCGCATTCACAAGATGGATTGCCTCGGACGAAGGCCGTTAAGCCTTTGTCTCTTTGCGCGATTGGTTAGCGGTTGTCGCGGCTCGTATCGCCGAAGATCGACGGGCTTTCCTGGCGATCGTTGTCGCGGATCTGAATGCTACCGGTGCGCACGCCGTCTACATTACCGCCGTTGATCCGGGCGGAAGCATGCGTCTTCGAGGTGCCTTCATAATAGTCGCCTTCGGCGAGAGCCGAGCCTGCGAAGGAAGCGGCGGCGATCATGGCGGCGATAGCGGAGATGGAAGTCTTCATTGTCCTAGTCCTTTCAGAGTTCGTCCGGGGCTGAAGTTTGCGACCTGCCTGGCGGACGACATTCGGTATCTTGGATGAGCTGCGGTTAACGGTTGTCGCGGCTTTCATGCTTGAAGATCGGCTGGTCGCCGCGATTGTCGTAGGTGCGGACCCGATCGATACTGCCGGTCCTGACATTGTCGACCTTGTCACTGGTCTGGGCGGCTGCCTGTCCCTTGGAGGCACCCTGATAATAATCGCCTTCTGCAAAAGCGACGCCGGCGAAAGAAGCCGAAGCGATCATGGCTGCGGCAAGCGTGGAAAGTACTGTCTTCATTATCGTATTCCTTGACTGAAACGGAGCCGCTTGGGATTCGGGTTCCGTCGAACGGTACACGGAAGCACGTTGTTTGCTTCCGAGCCTTGAAATGGGGGAGCGGGTCCAAGGTCGCTAGGGCATGATTTCCAAACGGAATGTTCGGGATTCGAGAACAAACAACTGCGTGAAGTCTGTTGAAATCCGAATCCGGCCGGGCTGAGCCGCATCGGCGCGCTCTCCAGAATGGCTTCGTCGGAAACGAAAAACGGCCCTGAAATGGGCCGTTTCGATGAGTTCGCTGGAGCTCTTACGGATTACTTCAGAACGATGAAACCTTCCTTTTCGAAAAACGGCGCGGCCCTGGCCGACTTCAGGTAGTCGAGATAGGCAGGCGCATCCTTGGACTTCGATTCCGACAGAATGGCGATTGGATAGACGATCGGCGGATGGGTGTCGGCCGGGAAGACGCCGACGATCGCAACGCCCGGATCGGCCGCCGCGTCCGTCTGATAAACGATGCCGTAAGGCGCTTCGCCGCGCGACACGAGCGCGAGTGCCGCGCGTACGCTTTCGGCACTTGCGACGCTCTTTTCGACCGACGACCAGACGCCCAACTTTTCGAGTGCTGCCTTGCCGTATTTGCCGGCCGGAACCGCATTCGGCTCACCCATCGCCAGCCGTCCGCCTTTAAGCAGTCCCGCGAGATCGAATCCCGGCCTGATGTCCACCGGATTGGCGGTATCCTTGGCGGCGACCAGCACGATGCGGTTGCCCAGCCAGTTGAACCGGGTATCGTCCTTGACGAGTTTCTTGTCGGAGACGTACTTCATCCAGTCGAGGTCGGCCGAAATGAAGATATCGGCCGGCGCGCCGTTTTCGATCTGCTTGGCGAGCGTCGAGCTTGCCGCGTAGGAAACCGTAACGTCCTTGCCGCCCTGGGCGCCCCACGCTTTGTTGGCGTTGTCGAGCGCGTTCTTCATGCTGGCTGCCGCAAAGACGGTGACTTTTTCCTGGGCGGCGGCGGGAGCGGCGAAGGAAGCGAGCGTTAAGAAGGTGGCTGCCGCCGACGTCACGGCGAGCCTGATCCAGGAATGACGATCAATGTTCATGATTTCCTCTCTAATCCCTAAGCGAGATATTCCCTTGGATATCTCGGAGAGGAGGTTTTGGCCAGCGTTATATTCGGCCAAATATCTTGATGCGGTTGACAGGCAGGCTCAGATGCCGAGAGCCATGCCGTCCTTGCGCGGATCGGAGCCGCCCCTCAACACCCCGGTTTCCCAATCGATCCAGATCGCCTGGGCGCCGCCCATCGCCGATTCCGGCGCCTTCACCTCGAAACCGCGCTTGATGAATTCCGGGCCAACCGTGTTGCGCAGCCGGGCTTCCATCTCGACATGATTGGTGCCGGGCAGCGGGAAGAGGCGCGGCAGGTCGATGGCGCTCTGCAGGTCCATGCCGTAGTCGAAGACTTTTGAGAGGAAGTGGGCGTGGCCCATGGCCTGGTACTGGCCGCCCATGACGCCGAACGGCATGACGGCTCGGCCGTCCTTCGTCACCATGCCGGGGATGATCGTGTGCATCGGCCGCTTGCCCGGCGCAATTGCGTTCGGATGGTCCGGATCGAGCGAGAAGCTGAAGCCGCGGTTGTGGAACATCACCCCGCTCTTGGGATCCATGTGGCCGCTGCCGTAAACGAAGAAGATCGAGTTGATGAAGCTGATGGCATTGCGATCGCTGTCGACGACGGAGAGATAGATGGTGTCCTTGTGCGGCACCTCGTCGAACGGCGGCAGGTCCGTGATCACCTTGTCGGGATCGATCATGCCGGCCAACTGCCTGGCGAGTTCGTCCGAAAGCAGGTAGTCGACCGGCACCTCGACCTTGGCCGGATCGGCGAGGAAACGGTTTCGCGCAGCGTAAGCCAGGCGCGTCGCCTCGACCTCGATATGCAGCCGCTCGGGCGCCAGCGGATCGCCCTCGCCCGGAAAATGCGACAGGATGTTGAGGATCATCAGCGCGATGATGCCCTGGCCGTTGGGCGGGCATTCGTGGATTTCGTGGCCGCGGAATGTCGTCTTGATCGGCGTCACGTATTCGCCCTTGGCATTGGCGAAATCTTGAAGCGTATGCAGCGCCCCGATGCCGTTCAGGTAGCTCACCATGCCTTCCGCGATCGGGCCTCGATAAAAAGCGTCCCTGCCTTCCCGGCCGATCGTTTCCAGCGTATCGGCAAGTTGCTTCTGATACTGGATCGAACCTGCCGGCGGCGCCTTGCCGTCGACGAGGAAGACGCGGCTTGCAGCCGGGTCGTCCTTCAGGATCTCCGCTTGTGCGGCAAGATCGTGCGCGGTGCGCGGCGGCAGAACATAGCCGTCGCGCGCCAGCTTGATGGCCGGCGCAAGAATATCGGCCATCTTCATCCGGCCGTGATCGGCAACGAGGCGCGTCCAGGCATCCACCGCCCCCGGCACGGTGATCGTGTGGGGCGAGGTACGGGTGAGGCTGGTGACGCCGAGCGAACGGAGATGTTCGACGGTTGCGGTAGCCGGCGCCCGGCCGGACCCGTTATAGGCCAGCACCTCGTCGGTGCCACTGAGCGAGAGGAGAGCGAAACAGTCGCCGCCGATGCCGGTCGAGCCGGCTTCGACGACGCACTGCACGGCGCAGGCGGCAACCGCCGCATCCACGGCATTGCCGCCGTTGCGCAGCATGTCGATGGCGGTGAGCGTCGCCAGCGGCTGTGAGGTGGCGGCCATCGCGGTGCGGCCGACGGCGAGCGAACGGCCGGGTAGTTCGAAGTCTCTCATGTCACTCTCATCACTGGAAAATGGGCTCAAGACCCTGTGGCGGCTCAATATTCATCCTCAACAGACCATGCCGGGCAAGCGGCATCAAGCCGTCATGTGTTGATTTCCGAAAGCCGGCCGCTTGCCGGGCTCAAGCTGCGATCTGCGAAATTCCCATCTTGCAGCCGGAGGCTTCAAGCGCCGCGCCGGCGACCTCCACGAAGAGGGTGCGAAACCATGAGGCACGGCTGTCCGCATGGTCGACGCGTCGGTAGAGCATGCTCACCGGCTCGGCCGGCAGGTCGATCGGCGGCAGGTCGATCGCCAGATTGTGAAGCTGGGCCATGCAGCGGGCGATCGATTCCGGAATGGTGGCGATGGCCGGCATGGCCCGTAGCGCCGTCGGCAGTGCCGAGAACCGCGGCACCGTCGCCACGACATTGCGGGTTTTCCCATGACCGGCGAGTGCTACGTCGATGCTGGTCGAGGAATTGCCCTCGAAGGAGACGGCGACATGTGGCGCATCGGCATAGGCGTCAAGGCCGAGCGGCGCCTTGAGCTTGATCTGCGCGGGGTCGTAGATGCAGACGGACGACTGGGTGAAGAGCGGCGCGCGGACATGCCAGGAGGGCGGCTCACCGTGCACCGCGACGCTGAAATCGAAGGCGCCGTCATCCAGCATGCGCGAAACGTCACGCCGTTCCGAGGCGACGCCGATCAGCCGCGATCCGGGCGAGAGCTGCCGCAGACGGGCGGCGAGCGGGCCGAAGAAAGCCGATTCGAGATTGTCGCACATACCGACGCGGAACTCGCCTTCCCAGCTTTTCGGGTCGAACGCGGCCGGCGGCCGGATCGCCCGTTCGATGTTCGAAAGCGCGTCCTCGATCACAGGCGCAATCGCCAGCGCCCGGGGCGTCGGCTGCAGGCCACGTCCGACACGTACGAACAGGTCGTCGTCCAGCGCCTCGCGCAACCGCTTCAAGGCCGCCGACAGGCCCGGTTGTCCGAGCAGCAACCGCTCGGCGGCGCGGCTGACATTGCGTTCCTGCATCAGCACCGCAAAGGCCAGAAGCAGGTTGAGGTCGATCTTTCGAAGGATAGCGTCATTCATCATCGCCAGTAATACGTGCCATGGCAATTATCAATTTGCAATAGGTCACGAAGATGGACAATTTCTCGTTCCTCTGCCGGCCCGGTTCGACCTCCCCGCTCCGGGGGCAGCATGAACAAGGATTACAATCCCATGAGCAATCCTCAATTCCGAGGGGCTGCGGGGCTCGCATTGCTGCTGCTCTGCACCGCCAATTTTCTCGACGCGATGGATGTCTCCACAATCGGCGTCGCACTTCCCGCCATTCAGGCCGAACTCGGCATGCGGCCCACCTCCCTTCAATGGGCGGTCAGTGCCTATGTGCTCGGTTACGGCGGTTTCCTGCTGCTCGGCGGCCGGGTGGCCGACATTTTCGGTCATCGCCGCGTCTTCCTCTGGTCGCTGGCAATCTTTGCGGCGGCCAGCATCGCCGGTGGGTTCGTCGACAGCGGCCCGACGTTGATCGCGGCCCGGCTTGTCAAGGGCATCGCCGCAGCCTTCACGGCACCGGCCGCGCTGGCACTTCTGCTGGCGGTCTTCGGCGAAGGGCCACAGCGTGCCAAGGCGCTTGGCCTCTTCGCCTCCACCGGGGCCGCCGGCTTTGTGCTCGGCATGGTGCTCGGCGGCGCTGCGACGCTGATCAGCTGGCGGGCAACGCTGGTGATGGGCGCGCCGGTCGCAATCCTGACCCTGCTTCTCGCACCGATAGCCTTGCCGCTCGATGCGCGCCGAACCGGGCCGCGTCCCGGCTTCGACTGGGCCGGCGCAATCACCATCACCCCCGGTCTGCTGCTTTTCGTGTTCGGCATCACCAATGCGGCCTCGGCGGGTTGGGCCGATGTCTTCACCTGGGGTTCGCTCGTGGCAGCAATCGTGCTGATCCTCGGCTTCCTCGTCATCGAAGCCCGTCATAAAGACCCGATGGTGCCGCTGGCGATGTTCCGCCGCGCCAGGCTCACCCATGCCAATATCGTCGGCTTTCTCTATCAGGGCGCCTATATCGGCTTCCAGTTCACCGCGACGCTCTATTATCAGGACGTCTATGGCTGGTCGGCCTTTGCGACGGGCTTCTGCTTCGCCGGCGCCGGCGCCTTCGTGATGTTCCTGGCGCCTCGTTTCGCGACCCTTGCCCAGAACCGCGGCACGACCGGCTTCATGACGGCGGGCGTCGGACTGCAGGCGATCAGCTACATCTTCTGGGTCCTGTCGCTCGGCCATATCGACCCGATCCTGCTCGTCATACTGTCGCAGATCCCGCTCGGCCTCGGCTATGCCATGACCTTCCCGTCCATCCAGGTCGCGGCGCTGGCCGATATCGAGGAGGACAAGTCGGGGCTTGCCTCCGGCATGTTCTTCGCCGCTTTTCAGATCGGTGGCGGGGTGGTGCTGGCGGCAACGTCTGCCGTGTTCAGCGGCGCTCCGGCCTTCGGCTGGGAGCCCTATTCCGCAGCTGTCGCCTTCGTCGCGACGCTTGCCGCGCTGATCACCCTGATCGCGGCGCTCGGCCCCAAACCTTCTCCCGCTGCCGATCGATACCAGGCCGCCGAGTAGATCTGCTCTCACCCGCGCCGTCATCCGGCGCGGGTTCCGCTTAGCCTCGACCCGGCCGCAGATCGTTCCCGCGACAGCCGTATGTCCATTGCTTGCTTGCCGTCTGCCGGCTTTTGTCGGACAATTGATCAAAGCCAGGTAATTTGATATCAAACTATCTTGCCCCGCTCCTCCATTCCTACTAGTTTCCATATTGGGAGGAGTGCAAAAATGGCGGTGGAAACATCGACGCGGCCGGACACCCATGCGGCATCCGCGGAAAGCGAGATGCTTGTCCCAGCCATGTTCCAGAATCTGATCGGCTATCATCTGCGGGTGGCGCAGGAGACGTCCTTCCAGGCCTTTGCCAGGGCAGCCGGCAAGGCGGATCTGAAGCCCGGGTGGTATGCGCTTCTGACAGTGCTTGCCGAACGGGAGAGCATGACGCCGTCAGAGCTCAGCCGCATCTGCGGTCGCGACCGCTCAACGCTCACCTCCAGCCTCAAGGCATTGTCCCATCGCGGACTGATCGAACGGCAGTCGAACCCCGACGACCAACGCAGCTATAGCGTCAGGCTCACCGAGAATGGCCGCCGCATGCAGGAGCAGCTGCACGCGATCGCAGTCGTCTACAATCGGCGTCTTGACGAGATCGCCGGCAAGGACAAGGCGGTGCTGATCGCAGTGCTCGGCCGGATCGCCGCGACCTTCGGCACACCCCAGCATTCTTGAGGGTACCGTCTCGCGGGTGCGTGGCCTGCCGCGATGGTTTCTGACCGGCGTGCCGCTCCGGCGGGCATTTCGGTGTCAAAGCCTCTGTGCTTAGAGGATATGCGTGCCGCCAAGGTTCTGCACCGCGCGGCGGGTCATCACCGCCACGAGGTGGGCGCGATAGTCGGCCGGCGCGTGCATGTCGCCCATCATCCGCGATGGGTCGATGGTGAGGCCTTCCAGCGCTTCGGCCGAAAAGTTCTCGGTCAGCAACTCCTCGGCCTCGGTCCAGCGGAACACGCCCTCGTTGCCCGCACCGGTGATCGCGACGCGGATATGGCCGTCGCGGTGTTTACTGACGAAGGAAGCAGCCATCGAATAACGCGAGGCCGGGTTGCGGAATTTTGCGTAGCCGGCGATTTCCGGGATACTGAACTCGACGCGGACGAGGATTTCACCCGGTTCCAATGCGGTCGTGTAGAGACCCTGGAAATAGTCCTCGGCGGGAATTTTGCGGCGGTCGGTATGGACGATCGCATCGAGCGACAGCACGGCGGCCGGATAGTCGGCTGCCGGGTCGTTATTGGCGGTCGAGCCGCCGATCGTGCCCATGTGGCGCACCTGGACGTCGCCGATCGAACCCGCAAGGCCAGAAAGCGCCGGGATGGCAGCCTTGATTTCTTTCGATGCGGCGACGACGGCGTGCTTGGTAGCCGAGCCGATGATCACCTTGTCAGCGGTGACTTCAATGCCCGACAGCTCCGGAATGTTGCGCACGTCGATCAGGTGTGCGGGCGCGGCAAGCCGGCTCTTCAGCGTCGGGATCAGCGTGTGGCCGCCGGAGAGATAGGAGGGCTCATCGGAATTGGCGTAGAGATCGACGGCTTCGGCAAGGGTATTCGGCTTGTGGTAGGTCGTTGCGTACATGGCGTGATCCTCCCCGCTTATTCGGCCGCGACGGCATGTGCCGCGCGATGCTTCTCGGCGGCATCCAGCACTGCCTTGACGATGTTGTGGTAGCCGGTGCAGCGACAGATATTGCCTTCGAGCTCGTGGCGCACGGTATATTCGTCGAGCATGCCGTCATGGCGGCGGATCATGTCGACCGAGGCCATGATCATGCCCGGCGTGCAATAACCGCATTGCAAGCCGTGATGTTCGCGGAAAGCCTGCTGCACGTCATGCAGCTTGCCGCCTTCGGCCAGCCCCTCGATCGTCGTCACCTTCGAACCGTCGGCAGCGACGGCAAGCACCGTACAGCTCTTCACGGCCACGCCATCGAGATGGATGGTACAGGCGCCGCACTGGGTGGTGTCGCAGCCGACATGGGTACCGGTGAGACCGAGATGTTCGCGGATGAACTGCACGAGCAGCGTCCGGTCTTCGACCTCGCGCGTCTGCGGCGTACCATTGACGGTGATGGTGATGCGGGACATCAGCCCCTCCTGTTAAAAATCGGGCGGCGAGAGCCGCGATGGCAATAACGACGACGATGCCGCCGCGATATGGGGCATACGGCTGAGAGGCCGCGCGGCCGTTGCCGCAAACGCGACAGACGGTCCGGCAGCTTCGGGAGCCGCAGGGGAAATAGGTGCCGATGGTGCAGCTGACATGACTGGCGCGGCAACAGCCGCCGTCGCAATAGCCTCCGCTAATCCGGCATCGGCCACATGATCAACCATCACGGCACGCATCGCAAGCTTTTCGAAGAACGCGTCGGCGAGTTTTTTGCGTGGAATCAGTCAGCAGCGAGGCCGTGGCCGAACACGTGCGAGCAATCGACGATCGCCGCATTGCGCCCGTCGGAAAGTGGCGTTAAGGCGTCGCAATAGATTGTTCAGGGAAAAGTCCCATGCGCCGCATCATCATCGCCATCACCGGAGCTTCCGGTGTCGTTTATGGCGTTCGCGCCCTGCAGCTTTTGAGGGAGGTCGAGGATGTCGAGACCCATGCGGTGATCTCGCCTTCCGCTTTTCGCACGGCGGTCGACGAGATCGACATGAGTGCCGAAGAGATCAAGAGCCTGGCCGACGTGCTCTATAATCACAAGGATATCGGCGCGGCGCTTTCCTCCGGCTCGTTCCGTACTGCCGGAATGCTTGTCGCACCCTGTTCGGTGAAGACGCTGAGCGGCATCGCCAACTGCTACAATGACGAGCTGATCGTGCGCGCGGCCGACGTCTGTCTGAAGGAACGCCGGCGCGTCGTGCTGTTGTTTCGCGAGACGCCGCTGCATGCCGGCCATATCGCGCTGATGGACCAGGCAACCCGCAACGGCGCAATCGTCATGCCGCCGGTGCCCGCCTTCTATTCGAAGCCCAACTCATTGGATGAAATGGTGACCCAGACGGTCGGCCGCGCGCTCGATCTCCTCGATATCCACCTGCCGATGGTCAAGCGCTGGAAGGACGGCCCGGGTTCACTCGGCCAGCACTGATTTTGTGCTCCGGATGTCGACTCTAAAGAGCAGCGAGCGCATTTTCGATGACCGCAAGCGCCGTGGCGGTCGTCTCATCCGGCTCCGTTCCCCGGAAAAACCTCACGACGTTTCTGAGATTGCCAGCTGCATCGCCCGTTGAACCATCGGCTGCCATCAGCGCCTGCCCTTCGGCCTCCAGCATCGCCAGCTCGATCTTTTCCGAACTGAGTTCGACACCCTTCACGCCGTTGCGCAGGGTTTCCGTTTCTTTGGTGGGGGCCGGATGCGGCCCGCTCTTCAACCGCCGGCGCACAGCGCGGAGCGGCTTCACCACCTCATTGCGCCAGTCGGCGACGAGGCCGTCGATACGGACAATCTCTGTGGCCGAAAGCGCCACGGAATTCATCGTGAGCCAGGCGGAGAACAACAGCACCGGCACGTCGACGCCGCTTTCGTCCTGAAGCAGCAGGCAGGCTTCGCCGACACCCGGCGCACCATAAAGCCGCAATGCGAAATCCCAAAGTCCCTGCCCGATATCCGCAGCCATGCAGCCTCTCCATCGCCTTTGTACGGCTTACCAGTTTGGCTGCGAGCCAGGCAAGCTTCGCCTCAGGCGGCGCGGCGACGCCGCCCGGCCTGGGGCGAGCCGACGCCGAGCTGGAACTGGCCGACCATCTGGCGCAGCTTCGAAGCCTCGTCGGCGAGACCGGAACTCGCTGCCGTCGTCTCCTCGACCATGGCAGCATTCTGCTGGGTCATCTGGTCCATCTGGTTGACGGCCGAATTGATCTCCGAAAGCCCGGTCGACTGCTCACGGGCCGAGCGGGCGATATCGTCCACATGGCCGTTGATGGTGACGATATAGCCCTCGATCGACTTCAGCGATTCACCCGCATCGCGGACATATTTCACGCCATGGCCGACTTCGACTGTCGAGTTCTGGATCAGCGCCTTGATCTCCTTGGCAGCGTTCGCCGACCTCTGCGCGAGTTCGCGGACTTCCTGTGCGACGACCGCAAAGCCCTTGCCAGCCTCACCGGCGCGCGCTGCCTCGACGCCGGCATTCAGCGCCAAAAGGTTGGTCTGGAAGGCGATCTCGTCGATAACCCCGATAATGTTGGAGATCTGGCTGGAACTCTCCTCGATGCGGCGCATCGCCTCGACGGCATTGGCCACAACTTCGCCGGAACGGGCGGCGGACGAATTGGCTTCCGCAGCGATCTGCCGCGTCTCGTCGACTTTTTTGGACGCGGAACTGACATTCGCGGTAATCTGATCAAGTGCGGCAGCCGTCTCTTCGAGCGAAGCTGCCTGCTGCTCCGAGCGGCGCGACAGGTCGGATGCGGACTGGCTGATTTCCTGGGTTCCCCCGTCGATCGCCTCGGCGCTGCCGGCAATCTGCGCCAGCGTGCTGGCGAGCTGGGCGATCGAGGTATTGAAATCGTGGCGCAGAGCCTCGAAATCCGCCGAGAAAGCTTCGTCGAGCTGGAAGGAAAGATCGCCTGCGGCGAGCCGGCGCAGGCCGCCGCCAAGGCCTGATGTCGCGACGCGGAGCCTCTGGGATGCGTCGGCCTCGGCTTGTTCCTGCGCGGCGATGCGCTCGGCTTCCGACCGGTTGTGGGCTTCGATGGCCTCGTCTTCCAGCCGTTTGTTGTCGAGCGCCGCCTGACGGAAGATCTCGACTGCCGCCGCCATCCCGCCGATCTCGTCCCTGCGGTCCATGCCGAAAATGGTCAGCGTCAGTTCGCCGCCGGCGAGGCGCCGCATGCAATCCTGCAGGCGCTGCAGCGGCCCGACGACGCCCGACAGCACGACCCGGATCGAGAAGCCGACCACCATCAGCGAGATGACGCCGATCACGGTCATCCAGACGAAGAGGCTGGCTTTGTCCTTCAGCGCGTCCTCGAAACTCTTATGCGCGACGTCGAGCTGCAGCTTGGTCAAGGCGTTCAGCGGTTCGGCAAGCGGCTCGATCGCCGGGTAGAGCCGCTTCGTCACATAGGTATCCAGGGCCGTCTGATCGCGCTTGCCCATGATCGTCAGAAGCTCGCCGACCGCCTTGGTGGTTTCGGTATGAGCGCCGAGGTAACGCTGAACAAGACTTTTTTCCTGATCGGTCAGGTAGGTTGCCTGGTAGGCCGCCCATTCGCGGTCGGCGGTGACAAGCGCTGCCCGGACGGTCTGTTCGCCCAGTTCCCAGCTGAATGCGCCGCTGCGCGTCTTGTGGGCGGTATCCACGATGGTGACCGCATAGGCGTCGGAGACCATCTTGATCTGCGCCATGGGCTCGATTCGATCTTCTACGATCACGCGGGTACGGGCCGAAAGCGTGTCCATTCCGATGAATGCGGCTGTCGTCGTCGCAGCCAGTGCAAGCGCAAGGCCGACGACGCTGGCGACAAGCTTGAATTTAATGGTCATTGGAAAGATCCATTGCTGCATTTGAGGTCATGGCCAAATCCTGTTGGCCCGCTATGGTTAAGGATTGCGGAAAATGCTGAGGATATGTTTAACAGCACTACCAGAGATGGCATCGTTGCGTCTTTTCGCTCGGGACCGAGGCCGCGTTTGACGAAAGACAGGCGGCGACGGTTCGGGAGCCGGCATGAGGGAGATGAGTTATGAAACTTGCGCATGTCGCGCTTTGGACAACGGAACTCGACAGGCTCGTCGCGTTCTTCGAAGACATGTTCGGCGCCACCGCCAGCCCGCTCTATGAGAGCCGTCGGCGCCCCGGCTTCTCCTCGAAATTCCTCACCCTTTCCGAAGGTGCTACGATCGAGATCATGACCGGTCCGTGGATTGCGCCGGAAGCGCCGCGGGAGCGCGCCGGTTACGCGCATATGGCAATTTCGCTCGGCAGCCGAAAGGCGGTCGACGAGATGGCCGCCAGGGCGGCAGTGATGGGCATCCTCGTCTCCCCGGCCCGCATGACCGGAGACGGGTTCTACGAGGCGGTGATATCGGACCCCGACGGCAATCCGGTCGAGATCACGGAGTAGGGGAGCGCAAGCCTCGCCGGCTCAGCCTTGAAAAGTCCAGGGATTGAGGCAGGGCACGCCGAGCGGCTCGAAATCCGAGATGTTACGGGTGACGACGGTCAGCCCGTGATGCAACGCTGTCGCGGCGATCATTGCATCCGGTGACGGCCGCTTGTTCGGGGTGGGGAGGGTGCCGGTGCGAAGAGCAATCGCCGTGTCGAAGGGAAGAATGCGGTCGCTGAAATCGACAAGCAGATGGGATCGGAGCCATCGCGCCAGGTTGGCCGCGAATTCAGGATCCTTTTTGCTTTCCTGCTGGATCCCGAATTGCACCTCCATGACGGTGACAGCCGAGATAAAGGCGTCGTTCATGGGAAATGTTTCCATGAAGTTCTGAAACTCGGCCGCCTGCTTCTTCAAACGTCGTGCTGCCGAGACGACATTGGTATCCAGCAGGAATGGCATCAGAATTCGATCTCGCGATTCTCGAAACTGAGCCGCGGAGGGTCAAAATCCTGGTCCGAGCCGTTAGGATCATACAGTGCCTCGGCAAGACTCTTCGGCTTCTTCCAGTTGGCCTCGAATTCCTCGTAGCTGACAAGCACATGCGTCGGCTTACCATGATCAGTGATGACCAACGGATTTTCGTTTGCCGCCTGTCGGGCCTTGCTCGGGTTCTGGTTGAAGGAGGCGCTGGTCATGTATGAAAGGGTCATTACGACCTCCGGAGCACGTCTAGTATCTTTCTTCGAAAATATACTAGAATTGCCCGTCCTTCAATGCAGATGCCGTCAGCCCTTGCCCAGTGACCTCACATTGCCGGCAAGTTCCGCCGCGAGCCGCAGTGCAGCGCCGGTCGCGATCACCATGGACGGCAGGATCAGCCATTCGAGCGTCCAGGCCGCACCTGAGCGTTCCTGCTCATGCACCATCGATTGCTGCATGCCGGAAAGCTGTACCGCGTTGAAACGTGCGAGCGATACCAGCACTTCGGCAGACACCGGGTTCTGCTTATGGGCCATGGCGGAAGAGCCGCCGCCGCCAGCCAGCTCCATTTCGCCACCCATCAGCGCGAGCAGCGTCACGTCCTGGCCGAGCTTGCCGAGCGAGCCGGAAATCATTGTGAGAATGTTTGCGAATTCCGCCAGCCGGTCGCGCTGGCTCTGCCATTGCGGCACGTCGGTGAGGAACAGTTCCCAGGCCAGCGCCTTGCGCACCTCGGCGGCCTTGTCGCCGAATTTTTCGAGGCTCCCCGCAGCGCCGCCGAACTGCACGGCAAAACCGGTCTCGGAAAACCTGTCCAGCCGCTGGTGATGCCGGGTCAACGGTTCTTTCCAGGCGCGGATACGATCAGAAACGGTAATCGGGATCGCCGCCTGCATGCGGGTACGGCCCATCAGCTTTCGGCTGCCGAATGCCTGGTCGATGTCATCGAAATGCTTTTCGAGGGCGGCGATCCGCTCGATGAAAAGAGAGCAGGCCTGCTTCAGGCGGATCATCAGCGCCGTGTCGATGACGTCCTGGCTGGTCGCGCCGAAATGAACGTGCTTGGCGGCCTCGCCGCCACCCGCCTGCTGACTGACGGCATCGCGAAGCTGCTTGACGAGTTCGGCGACAACGACGCCGTCGCGCGCGGTGCCGTTTCGCAGCCCGGCCATGTCCGGTTCAAATGTCTGCAAGGCTGCGGCAATGCGTTCCGCAGCCTCGGCCGGGATGATACCGCAGGACGCCTCGGCCCTGGCGAGGCCCGTTTCGAAGGCCAGCATGGCGTCGATCTCGGCTTTCGCCGAAAACAGCTGTCCGGTCTCGTCGTCACCGACGAGACCGGACAAAAATGGATGCTCGAAAGCCGAGACGCTCATATCTACTCCCGGGGCGAACCCTGATTCTTCGATCTCAGATATCGAAGAATATGGTTTCGTTTTCGCCCTGAAGATAGATGTTGAAGGTGACGGTATTACCGTCACGCTTGCCGATCAAGGTGGGAACCCGAACCCGGTGCTCGATGCGCGACAGGATTGGATCCGTCGCATTGGCCTCTTCCTCGTCGGAGAAGTACATGCGGGTGTTGAGGCCGAGATTGATGCCGCGGGCGACGACCCAGAAGGTGACGTGCGGGGCCATCGGGCGACCGTCGCGGAAGGGCACGCTGCCCGGCTTGATCGTTTCGAAGGCGAACTCGCCGGTCGCCATGTCGCCCGGCTGACGGGCCCAGCCGAAGAAGTTCGGATCGGCCTTGCCGCGAGTTTCCGACGGGCTATTGTAAAAGCCGTCGGCATCCGCCTGCCAGATCTCGATCATTGCATCCTTGAGCGGGGTCATCGTGCCGTCATAGATGAAACCGCGGATGGTGATGCGTTCGCCGCGCGTCTGGTCGTTAACCATCGGGCCGGAGCCGAGATCGGTGTCGTAGACGCCGGTAATGCCGGAAAAGTTCGGCGTGCAGCCGATATGGACATACGGACCCGCGGTCTGCGAGGCGGATTCCTTGAAGTAGGTGAGCGGCTGGACCATCTCAGTTGCCCTCTTTACGGTTCTCGAAGAATGTCGAGCGACGGCCGCGCAGGACGATATCGAATTTATAGGCCCGCATGTCGTGCGGGATGGTGTTCTGCATGTCGAGCGCGGCGATCAGCCCCTTGATCGCGTTCTCGTCCGGAATGGTCTTCACGATCGGACAAATCCAGATCATCGGATCGCCCTCGAAATACATCTGGGTGATCAGGCGCTGGGCAAAGCCATGGCCGAAGACCGAGAAGTGGATATGCGCCGGGCGCCAGTCGTTGACGCCGTTCGGCCACGGATAGGGGCCGGGCTTGATGGTCTTGAACGCATAGCCACCGTCCTCGTCGGTGATCGTGCGGCCGAAGCCGCCGAAATTCGGGTCGAGCGGAGCGAGATAGGTTTCCTTCTTGTGGCGGTATCGGCCGCCGGCATTGGCCTGCCAGAATTCCACCAGCGCGCCCGGAACGCCGCGGCCGCGCTCGTCGATGACGCGGCCGTAGACCAGGATGCGTTCGCCAAGCGCCATCTCGCCGGGCTTCGCATAGTTGACGATCAGGTCGTTATCGAACTCGCCGAGGATGTTGTGGCCGAAGACCGGGCCGGTGATCTCGCTCTTGGTGCCTTCGAGCGAAATCAGCGCGCGCTGCGGCGAGCGCAGGACAGAGGTCTTGTAGCCAGGCGTGAAGGCCGGCGGATGCCATTCCCTGTCACGGGCGAAAAAGGGTGTGGTTTCTGGGGGTGTGTTCTTCATCTTTGCTCTCCCGCGGCCTTGTCCGCGTCCATTTCGGCATAAGTGGCTTTGGCGATCTTGAAGGCATGGTTGGCGGCCGGTACGCCGGCATAGATTGCCACATGCATCAGGGCTTCGCAGATATCGTCCTTTGTCGCACCCGTATTGGCGGTTGCGCGGATATGCATGGCGACTTCGTCGTGATGGCCGAGTGCGGCGAGAAGCGCGATCGTCACCATCGAGCGCTCGCGCTTCGTCCAGTTCGGGCGCGACCAGACCGTGCCCCAGGCGCCTTCGGTGATCATTTCCTGGAACGGTCCGTCGAACGGTGTCTGGTTTGCCAGGGCGCGGTCCACATGGGCGTCGCCCAGCACCGCGCGGCGGGTCTTCATGCCCTGAGCGTAACGTTCCGATGGCGCGGCAGGATCGGCCATGTCTAGTCCTCGAGTTGTTCGATGAAGCCGCGGATCAGCGCGGCATGGGCGGCGGGTGCCTCGACGCAGGGAATATGCGCCGCACCCTCGATGATTTCGTAACGCGCGCCGGGGATCAGGTCTGCAAACGACCTGACGAGTTCGGGCGGTGTCGAGCCGTCTTCGCGGCCGACGATGCAGAGCACGGGCACCGCGATTCTTTTGGCGGCCTCGGTGAAATCCGCATCGCGGATCGCGGCGCAGGTGCCGCTGTAACCGGAGGTCGGCTGGCGCACCAGCATGTTGCAATAGGCCTGGTAGGCGGCATTGTCCGGCTTGCGGAACGGTGCGGTGAACCAGCGCTCCATGATCGCGTCGAGGATGCTGCCGATGCCGTTCTGCTCGACGGCGGCAATGCGCGCCGCCCAGCTTTCGGCCGTACCGATCTTGTGCGCGGTGTCGGAGAAGATCAGCGCTTTCACGAGGTCCGGCCGGGTGGCATACAGACTTTGCGCAATCAGCCCGCCGACCGAAAGGCCGCAGACGATGACCTGGCTGAGCTGCAGGTGGTCGAGCAGGCCGGAGAGATCGGCCGCGTGGTCGGCGATCGAATAGGGCGGATTGCCAAGGCCGGACAGCCCGTGGCCGCGCTTGTCATAGGTGAGGATCGTATAATCTTCGGCAAGCTTCGGCAGTTCGTGATGCCAGATGCGACTGTCGGTTCCGAGCGAATTGATGAACACGATGACGGGCTTTCCGTCACCTGCGCGCTGGATGTCGTAATGGATCACAATGTCGTTGATGTGTACAAACTGCATCAGCGCCTCCTCTCGCTTTGATAGATTGCACTAGTTTCCGGTTAGGTAAAATGATATTTCAGCATGATCCCCTAACCGCAGGGTTATTTGATCTTGATCAACTCCCGAGTCAAGTTTCGGCACTTGCATACATTCGTCGAGGTCGCGCGCCAAAAAAGTGTGGTCAAGGCAGCCGAAATTCTACATGTCAGCCAGCCGGCCGTCACCAAGACCATCCGCGAGCTCGAGGAGGCGTTGGGCGTCGCCGTGTTCGAGCGCGAAGGCCGCGGCATCCGCATCACCCGCTACGGCGAGGTTTTTCTGCGCCATGCGGGCGCGGCGCTGACGGCACTGCGCCAAGGCATGGATTCCGTCTCGCAGGAACTGTTCGATGCAGCACCCCCGGTCCGCATCGGTGCGCTCCCAACCGTCTCCACACGGGTGATGCCGCTCGCCATGACACTCTTCCTCGCCGAGAAGACCGGCAGCCGAGTTAAGATCGTGACGGGAGATAATGCCGTTTTGATGGAACAGCTTCGGGTCGGCGATCTCGATCTGGTGGTCGGCCGGCTCGCCTTGCCGGAAAAAATGACCGGCCTCTCCTTCGAACATCTTTACTCGGAACAGGTGGTGTTCGCCGTCCGCACCGGGCACCCGCTGCTCGACGGCAAGCGATCGATCTTCGAAGGGTTTGCCGACTATCCGGTGCTGATGCCGACGCGCGGCTCGATCATCCGGCCGTCGGTCGAACAGTTCCTGATCGCCAATGGCGTGGCCAGCCTGCCGACCCAGGTGGAGACCGTCTCCGACGCTTTCGGCCGTGCCTTCGTACGGTCGAGCGATGCGATCTGGATCATCTCCGCCGGAGTGGTCACAGCCGACATCGAGGACGGGGTTCTGGCGACGCTGCCGATCGATACGAGCGAGACCCGCGGCCCGGTCGGCCTCACCATTCGTGCCGATGCAAATCCCTCCACGCCGCTGTCGATCCTGATGCAGACCATCCGGCAGGCCGCCGCAGAGATCATGCCGGCGCGGTGACGCCCGGCTCTATCTTCATCACGTCGTCGCCGCAAAACAGGATGAGGTAGTGGCCGCGCGCCTGCGCAGCCTCGGCCCAATCGTTGAGATCGGAACGATACGGCGCCTGTTTCCAGACATCCGGATGGTCCGGATCGACCAATACCGTCAGTTGCACGCCCTGCTCATAGACGAGCATCTTCGATGTCAGCGGCTGCCAAACCTCTGGAACATCCGAATTCGTCATCCACAGACAAAGGAAATCACGGCAAAGCTGAGGCCGGTCGGTATAGATTGCGCAGCCCTGCCCCTCCGTACAGTGCCGGCACCAGGCGTCCGGCGGCTTGTCCAGCGCCGAGATTTCGGGAAGCCGGCAGCAGAGCGTGCAGGTGCCGCAGGATCGCGCCGCCGTCCTTTGTTCAAGCCTCTCCAAGATCTCGCCGCCTTAACCGTCAAAAGAATGTACGGCCGAACAATCGGCCGGACCAGCGATTATACGCTGCGGTTCCTGCGCGCAAACAGTTGCCGAGGATTCAGGTCGGTCGCAGCTCGGGAAACGTGCGGCGCAATTCGTCCATCGAGGCGATTACCGCGTCGTCGGCGCGCAGCGTCACTGAGATATTGTCGGCGACGTTGAGCGTCTCCTCGAAATGCACCGGCATTTCGGCGCCGCCCTGGCGCACCAGCGTGGCCTCCCTGCGAAAGCCGTGCTTCAGCAGCCAGTCGCGCGGGGCGCTGAGGCTCACCGCCACATGGAACGCGCCGTCATCCTCTTTTCTGGCCTTCAATTTGTAAGTCACGGGTGACCTGTCGCCGCCGATGTCGATCTGGCCTGGGTAACCGGCTTCTTTCAGATGTTCAGGCATGCTTTTCGCTCCTTCGTTTTGGTGAGCCCATGGGACAACCGACACTCGCTCGCTTTGTTCCGCGCCAAAGGCGGCGGCGCGATCAAGCCCGGTTGACGGTTGTTGACGAGCGTGATCGAAAGAGCGCGTGTGACGGAGAAGCGGAGGAGAAGCGATGACGGACCGGGAATTGCTGGAGGCGCTGTTCAAGGCTGCCGTGATGGCCGCCGATCCGCTGACCGGCATCGTGAAGCACCTGCCCGCCCCGCCCCCGAACGGTCGCACCGTAGTCGTCGGCGCCGGCAAGGGTGCGGCCCAGATGGCGGCGGCACTCGAAAGCGTGTGGACCGGGCCGCTGACCGGCGTGGTCGTGACCCGATACGGTTATGGCTGTGAAACGAAGTCGATCGAGATACTCGAGGCCTCGCATCCGGTGCCGGATGCGGCGGGCCTCGCCGGCGCAAAACGGCTGGTCGAGACGATTTCCGGCCTCTCCGAAAACGACCTCGTCATCGCGCTCGTCTGCGGCGGCGGTTCCGCCCTGCTGCCTGCCCCACCCGAAGGGCTGACGCTGGAAGACGAGATCGCCCTGAACGAGACGCTGCTTGCCTCGGGAGCGCCGATCTCGGCCATGAATGTCGTTCGCAAACATCTCTCCACCATCAAGGGCGGCCGGCTTGCGGCGGCGACCAGAGCCCGTGTCGTCAGCCTGATCGTCTCGGATATTCCCGGCGACAATCCGGCCTTCGTCGCCTCCGGTCCGACCATTCCGGATACCACGACGCGTCACGATGCACTGGCGATCGTCGAGCAGTACAAGCTGGAACTGCCGGCTGCGATGATCGTTCATCTGAATTCGCCGGCTGCCGACGCGCCGGAACCGGACGATCCCATCTTTGCTCGCCATGATCATTTCGTCATTGCCTCGGCCGGTGTCTCGCTGGAGGCGGCCGCCGAAGTCGCCCGCGCCCATGGGGTGACGCCTTATATCCTCTCCGATTCCGTCGAAGGCGAAGCGCGTGATGTGGCGCTGGTGCATGCGGCGCTTGCCCGCGAGGTGTCGCTCCGCGACCGGCCGTTCGCAAAACCGGCGGTCCTGCTGTCCGGTGGGGAGACGACGGTGACGATGCGCGCGAAGGGCGGTCGGGGCGGCCGCAACGGCGAATTCGCGCTGGCCTTGGCGCTGGCGATCGACGGGCATGAGATCACCGCACTGGCCGCCGACACGGACGGTATCGACGGATCGGAAACCAATGCCGGCGCTTTTGTCGACGGCACGACGGCGAGGCGATTGCGGGCTGGCGGCCTGGATGGCCGCAAATTGCTCGACCGGAACGACAGTTTTTCAGGGTTTTCGGCGATTGGCGACGTGTTCAATACCGGGCCGACCGGGACCAATGTCAACGATTTCCGGGCGATCGTGGTACGGTAGCGGCATCAATCTCTTCTCTCTCAAGCTGGGGAGAAGAGGTCACTGCAGCTGCGGCTTCCGCAAGAAATCGTTCCGGTCCGCCGACTTCACCCTGAGCCAGGCCTCCCGTCCATCGCGCAGGATGCGCATCGGGATTTCGGCACCCGGAGGCCCGCTGTCCCAGATCTTGCGGTAGAAATCCGCAAGCCCGTCGACCTCACCGTCGCGGATCTCCGAAATCACGTCGCCCCGCTTCAGGCCCGCCTGGGCTGCCGGTCCGTTTTCGGTGACGCTCATGACCACCACTTCGCCGTTGCTTTCCGCCGACATGGCGCCGAGCCAGGGGCGTGGCGGGCGGTTGAACTCGCCGCGATTGAGGAGATCGTCGAGGATCGGCTTCAGGAGGTTGATCGGGACCACCATGTTGATGTCGGCGATCTCTCCGCCCTTGCTCATCTGTAGGCGCAGCGATCCGACGCCGAGCAGCTTGCCTTCCGTATCGATCAGCGCCGCGCCGCCCCAGGACGGATGGGCGGGCGCGATGAAGATCGCCTCGTCCAGAAGATATTCCCAATATCCAGCGAATTCCTGCTTGGCGACGATATTGCCGCGCACATATTCTCCCTCCCCATCGGCGAAGACAACGGGATCGCCGAGCGTTGCTGTGGCGGAATCGCCGATCTGGAGCGCCGGCAGATCGAGCGGGGCCATGGCCTGCACCAGGCCGAAGCCGCTTTCCTGATCGTAGGCGAGCGCATGGGCCGGCACGACGCGGCCGTCCTGGCGCGTCAGCCAGACGTCTTCGGCTTCGGTGATCAGGTAACCGATCGTCAGGACCAACCCGTTTTCGCGGATCACCACGCCGCTACCTTCCCGGCGGGTGCCGAGAGTATTGGCCGTAAAGGCGTTGTCCGGGATTGAAGCACGCACGGCCACGACCGACCGTAAACTTTTCTCGAGATCCATGATGCAAATCCTGATGAGGCAATACGCGGTCCGGAACCCCGCAAGGGTCTGCAAAGGCTAACCATACCGTTTCTTTAAGGTATGAATGTGAACGGCGTGGAGCAAGAGGCCGGAGAGAACTCATGCTCGCGAAATGCTCTACCTCATTTTAGCCCCTCCCCCGTTTCCGGGGAAGGGAATGCGCTTTTAAAACCTCAGCCCGCCGGCGTCAGCGTCACCGAGGTGCCGGTGGCGGCGACGTTGAGGCCGAGCTGGCCCGTGACGCTCACCGTCTGCAGATGGATGGAGCCGGCGGTGCCGCCAACGAGGAGGTTGGCGCCGATGCCGGCACCGACGGTGGCCTCGGCGGTGGCGCCCTGGTAGAGGCCACCGAGCGAACCGTGGTGATAACCGGCGGTCGGGGCAAAGACCGCCCAGATCAGCCGCGAGCGTGTGGTGAAGCCGAGATCGACTCCCATCTTGCGCACTGTGCCGGTATAGCGGTCGAGGGGTTCGCTGCCGATTGCCGTTGTAAAGACGCAGTCGGCTTCCTTGGCGGAGCCGAGCACGTAACCGACGCCGCCGCCGATCGAGCAATCGAGATAGCCGATGCGTACCCCGCCGCGCTGATCCGGCTCTTCATAAACCGGAACGCGGTCCCGGCGGGTGATCAAATCGGCGGAAAAGGCGGCTCCGGCGCTGGTTACGACCGGCAGAGCGGCGAGCGCCACGGCAACAATCTTCTTCATCCCTGTACTCCTTGTAATTCTTCAGCCGCCCTTGTTGAGACTCATGCAAGCGGGTCAGGCAGCGTTGGAGAACGCATGTGGCGGAAGAATGATCCAACGCGGCCGCACACGATTTGTCACCGAATTGTTCCAAGCGTGAGATGACGCGTGAGATGACCTTGCGCACCGGCATTTCCGGAACCGCGACTTGCGCCGGTTGCGCCCAGGCGGTGAAGGGCATCAACGGCTGATAACTTCGCTATCTCGAAGGCGGATTCCTGCGCCGGACGTCGTCAATGGCATCTGCACGCTGGACTGCTGGCGCGGGACGCTATTTTCCTCATTGTCGGCGGGTTCTTCATCTATGCCCGCCTTCGCTGTCGATACGAACCAGGCTGGCGGCAATCGGACTTTTCGCCTTCCGACTCTACGGATCGATCGAGGCCCGGTATCGGATCGTATAGTCGGCCGTGAACTGAAATTGAACAAGGAGCTTGGATGGCATTCCATCAGCGCGTGACACGAAAAGTGGTCGAAAGGGTCATGGCTTTCGAGCCGATCGGCCTGATGATGGTCGCCTTTCTGGCAGGCGGGCTTTTCGTCTTCTTCAGGCTGACCGACGAGGTGCTGGAGGGCGAAACGCATGCCTTCGACGAAAAGATCCTGCTCGCCTTGCGCGACGCCACGGATCTTGCGACGCCACTCGGCCCCTATTGGCTCAATCACGCGATGGGGGATATCACCGCGCTCGGCGGCGTCACGGTGCTGACCCTGATGACGGTGATGGGAACCGTCTTCCTCATCCTGTCGCGGCAAAGGGCGATCGCTCTTTTCATGTTCCTGTCGATCGCCGGCGGCTGGCTTTTGAGTTCCTTGCTGAAGCTCGGCGTGGCGCGTCCGCGGCCGGATATCGTGCCGCATCTGGTCGAAGTCAGCGACCTCAGTTTTCCGAGCGGCCATGCAATGCTGTCTGCCGTCACCTACCTGACGCTCGGAGCGCTGCTGTCGCGCGCCCAGCCTTACCGCTCGACGCGCATCTTCCTGATCAGTGCGGCGATCTTCCTGACGTTCATCATCGGTTTCAGCCGGGTCTATCTCGGTGTCCACTATCCGACCGACGTCCTCGGCGGCTGGTGCGCCGGCGCGACCTGGGCGCTGGCGTGCTGGATGATCGCGCGACGCTACATTTCGGCGGTACCGGAGTAGTCCGGCGAATTGGACACCTTTGGCTGTCTATGCGCCCCCGCGACACGGGATGGTGTCGAGGCGCAATAAATGCGCTCAGCGGTCGAACAGGTCCTGCCACTGTTTTTCGCCGACCAGACAGTCGCTGGAAGGTTGGCTGCTGGCGGCCTTCTGCACGATTGCGGGCGGCATGAGCCCGCTGATCTCCAGGACCAGCTTGCGGCGCACCGCGACGGCAAAATCCTCGATCTTGTGAACCGGCAGCACGAAGGAGCCGGGTCCGCCGATGACGCAGTCGCCGTAATATTTGTCGAGCCCGCCAGGCGCGCCCGAGGGCCGCAGCATGATCGCCAGCCCGTTGATGATGATGCCCGCCTCCATGGCCTTGTTGCGGGCCGGGACGACGGGATTGCCGGAATTGTTCGGCCCGTCGCCGGAAATGTCGATCACCTGTCGAGCACCGCGATAGGAATTGGCGACGATCATCGTTGCCCCTTGGGCGATCGCAGCAGAGATCGAGGTGCGGCGCTGGGTAACGATCGGCCTGGCTTCGAGCTTGGCGGCGAAATTGATCGCGTCCTGTTCGTTTTCGATGATCGTCCAGTCGATGACCGATTCCGGCACGACGTCGCCGGCCCATTCGAAATAGCTCACGGCGATGCGGCCGTTCAGTCCGGTCTTTACCGCCTCGATGAATTCCTTGTGCTTGAGCGCCTCGACATAACCCTCGCGCTGGACGCTGACTTCCTCGTAGTCCATGGAGCGAGACGTATCGACCGCGAGAACCAGCTCCACATCGACTTCGCCCCCCTTTTGCTGCGCGACCATCGGAGCGGTTGCAGCGGCGGAAAGGCTGATGAGCATCGCGAGTGTTGTAAGCATTGGCAATCCAATCACTGCGTTATCGATTGGTTAAAACTGTAACACAGCGCCGATGCAGGGCGACTCCGCTCCGCGTGCCTCCCTTCAACTTTCGGTGATAAGCCTTTATTCCGCAGCCACTCCACGTAATCTGCCATGGCGGCCGCGTCGACGGCGCCGGGAGTGCGCTTATCAACGGGTATCTGGGCGGGATCACGTGATGACGAAGTTAAACGGCAAGTGTTTTTGCGGCGCAGTCGCCTACGAGGTGGAGGACGCCTTCGTTTATGCGGCCAATTGCCATTGTTCGGATTGCCGCCGCACCACCGGCTCTGCCTTCAAGCCCTTCGCCGGCATCGAACGGCAGAAGTTTGCGGTGGTAAAGGGCGAAGATGGTTTGCTGATCTTCGGGGATGCCGACACTCATGACGCCCATTGCAAGACCTGCGGTTCGCTTCTCTATTCGCGGGTGCGGGAGGCGGCCTGGGTGCATGTGGCGATGGGCACGCTGGTCGATGCCCCGACAATCCGGCCGACGCACCATATCTTCGTCGGTTCGAAAGCGCCCTGGTACGAGATCACCGACGACCTGCCGCAATATCAGGGCCATAAGGGATAGCTATTCCAGGCCGGCCAGCGCCTTCAGTTTTTCGCCTTCGAGCCGGTAGAAAATCCGGTCCTCCTTCCGGTCGCCGCCAAGTTCGTCATAGAATTTCAACAGCCGCTCATTGGCCCGAGCCGCCGTCCAGTCGATGCGGCCGAAACCGCGCTCGACTGCCAGCCCTGCCAGCCGCTTCATCAGCGTGGTGCCGATATCGCGGCCGCGCTCGGACCCGGCGACATAAAGCTCCTTGAGGAAAAAACCGGGCTGCAGGCCGGGTCCGGGATAGATGGCGGCGAAGGCCGCCGCAGCGATGATGCGGTCAGTCCTGGCAACCAGGAATTCGGTCTGCGGAGGACGGTTGAGAATCCCGGTCAGGATGGCCTGGCGCGGCGGGCAGAAGACACCGTAATAGGCCTGCATCTCCTCAAAGAGGCAGGCCAGCTCGTCCGCGTCGGCGGGTTGGAAAAAGCGAATATTCATAAACTGGACCCGTTGAAACCGAGCCACTATTCCGGCGCCGCAAACCTGTGTCAACTTGGGCTGCTGGCTATTTCCGGCAGCCGCTGTTGACTTCGCGGCGCGCATATCGACAGAGTGGCGCCGAAGAAGGAACCGCCATGTCCAGGTCAGAAAAATTCATCGTGCTGCCGTTCAAGAAAGTGCGGGGCAACGTGACGCCTGGCGAGATGCGCGTGGCCTCGAATGCCGCTTCGGCCGAGAAGATCGCCCGCGCCATGGCTGACCGCTTCGTCGGCGTCGCGGCGTATTCTGTTCAGGTCGATATGGAAAGCGGCGACATGTCCGATCCGCGCATCCTCTGGCAGACAGGCGAAATCGCCGATATCGCCGCTTAGAGGCTTTAGCCCTCATCCTCGTCGATACACGCTCGATCCGGCTATTTGCGGAGGATCACCCACAGCGCATGCACGATGCCCGGCAGCCAGCCGCAGAGGGTGAGCAGGATGTTCAGCCAGAAATTCAGGCCGAGGCCCACCTGGAGGAACACGCCGAGCGGCGGCAGGATGAAGGCGAGCAGAATGCGGATGATATCCAAGGGGCGTTCTCCGGCTTGATGGGTTCGGCCGGTAACGCGCTGGATGGGATATGGTTTCAGAAGACGCTCACCTCAGCAGCGTCTTTGCGATGATCTCCAGCTGAATCTCGTTGCTGCCGCCGAAAATGCTCTGGGAGCGGGAATTGAAATAGACGGCGGAGGCAACCTTGCGCTCTTCGTCGATCTCGCTTTCCTCCGGCAGTTCGTGCAGCGGCCGGTGTTCTTCAAAGCGCAGCGCATCCGGGCCGAGGATCGAGGCGGCCAGTTCGGCGATCGACTGGCGAATGCGGCTGCGCTCGATCTTCATCGTCGAGGACGGCACCGATCCCGGATTACCGCCCGCCTGGACCTTGGACATGGCGGAAAGCTCCAGCATGTCGTTGGCGTCGACATCCGTGGCGATCTCGGCGAAGCGCGCCATGAACAGCGGATCGTCGATCATCGTTCGCCCGTCCGGCAGTGGCTCGGAAGCGAGCCGGTGCAGGCGCGTCAGCATGGCCCGCAAGACTCCGCCCGCGAAGGCGCCGCCCCGCTCGAATTCGAGCAGGTATTTTGCGATGTCCCAGCCCTCGCCTTCCTCGCCGATGCGGTCGGAAACCGGCACTTTCACGTCGTCGAAGAAGACCTGGTTGAATTCATGCGTGCCGCAGATCGAGCGGATCGGCCGGATGGTGACACCGGGCGATTTGAGGTCGATCAGGATGAAGGTGATGCCCTCCTGCTTTTTGCCCGTGTCGGCGGTCCGTACCAGCGCGAACATCCGCGTGGCGTGATGCGCCAGCGTCGACCAGATCTTCGAACCGTTGACGACATAGTGGTCGCCGTCGAGCACCGCCCTGGTCTTCAGCGAGGCGAGGTCGGAGCCGGAGCCCGGTTCCGAATAACCCTGCGCCCAGACATCCTCTCCGTTCAGGATGCGCGGCAGATAGAAACTCTTCTGCGCCTCGTTGCCGTAACGCATGATCACCGGGGCGATCATCTTGATTGAGGCGCCGCGGAAATGCGGCTCGCCGGCCCGTTCGCATTCCTGGTCGAAAATGTAACGCTCGGCGAGCGTCCAGCCGGTGCCGCCATATTGTTTCGGCCAGGACGGGGCGACCCAGCCCTTGTCGTTGAGCTTCGCCTGCCATTTGAGACCGATGGCGGGGTCGGCGAGGAAGCTGGGATTCAGCCGCTCGGCGCGCTTGAGTTCCTCGTCCAGATGGGCGTCGAGGAATGTCCGAACCTCATCGCGGAATCGAACCTCTTCTTCCGTCATCAACAGATCCATGGAAATCTCCTCAGGCGGGTTCGCGCAGCAGGCTGCCGGAGAGCATGGCGGGATCGCGAATGATCTCGCCATAACGCTTCAGGTGGTCCGCGGTGGTGCCGAACGTGTTTTCGATCGCGTAGAGCCGGCGGAACCAGGCGCCGATCGGCATCTCTTCCGAAAAACCCATGGCGCCATGCAGCTGGATCGCCTCCTGTGCGACAGAGCGGGAGACCTTGCCGATCTTGGCACGGGCGCCGGAAACGCCGCGGATGCGCATCGCGCGCGGCGCGTCGACGGAAAGCGTGGCGAGCAATGCCGAACCGCGGGCCTCCTGGCATTTCACCGCCATCTCGGCCATCCGGTGCTGCAGGGCTTGGAAGGCGGCGAGCGGCTTGCCGAACTGCACGCGTTCCTTGGTATAGGCAACGGTCGCGTCCAGCAGCGCATCCATGATGCCGACCGCTTCCGAGGCAAGCGCCGCATTGACGCGGTCATGGGCCGCTTCGATTTCGCAGAGCGTATCTGCCGCGGCATCGAGCAGCGCCGAAGCGGGCACGGAGACGTTGTCGAGGACAAGATCGCTGGCGCGGCTGCCATCGACGAGTTTCACTAGGGTCGAGGTCAGGCCGACAGCATCCGCAGGCACGACGAACAATTTTACTGTTCCATCGAGCTTGGCCGAGACCAGAAAGATACCTGCGAAGGAGCCGCCGGGAACCAGCGGCTTCTCACCGGAGATGGCGTAGCCATCCGCACTCTTCGTGGCGGTTGCGGTAATATTGCCGAGGTCGAAACCGGTCTGGCGCTCCGTATGCGCCAGCGCCGGGCGCGATGTGCCGGCGATCAGGCCGCCGAGGATCTCGGCTTTTTGATCCGCACTGCCCAGCTTTTCGACCAGCCCGCCGGCGAGAATGATGGATGTAAGATAGGGCTCCACCACCAGCGCGCGGCCAATCGCTTCCATGATCAGCGAGATTTCCACCGCGCTGCCGCCGAGACCGCCGTTCTCTTCGGCAAACGGCAGCGCCAGCCAGCCGAGATCGGCCATCTCGGACCAGATGCCGGCATCGAAGCCGGTCTCCGAGGCGATGATCTTGTTGCGCTTCTCGAAGTCGTAGCGATCCTTCAGGAACCGCTCGGCGCTTTCCTTCAACAGAAGCTGCTCGTCCGAATAGTTCAGGTCCATGACTGGGTCTCGCGATTAGATGAAGTGACGCGGCGCGGCAAACTCCCGAATCTCCCCCCTTGAGGGGGAGATGTCACCGGAGGTGACAGAGGGGGGGTGGCGCCGTGAACTCAACTGCAGAAGAGCGTGCCGCGGCACCCCCCTCTGCCCTGCCGGGCATCTCCCCCTCAAGGGGGGAGATCGCCTTGCCGCATCGCCCCATGCCTCTATCAGCTTCATGCGCTCTGAAGCACAGACTCCCTCACTCCTCGCGCGTATACGCCCCATGCCCCGGGCGATAGGTCTTCGTATCGAGAAACTGCGAAAGCCCCTTTTCGCGGCCCTTTTCAGGATCGACGAACGTCGTCTGGTCGGCCTTGGCGGTCAGGTATTCGGCCGACTCCTCCCAAGTCATCTCGCGCACATACTTATAGGCCATGCGGGCCTGGCGGAGCACGGTCGGGTTCTTTTCGAGGAGCACGCGGGCGATTTCGACAGTGCGCTCGCGAAGCTTGTCGGCCGGCACCGCCTCGTTCACCAGGCCGAGCTGTTCGGCCATCTTGCCGCCGAACTTTTCGCCGGTCATGACGTAATACATCGCCTTGCGGTCGTTCATCAGCGTCGAGATCGCCTTGGAGACGACGCCGCCGGGGATGACGCCCCAGTTGATTTCCGAAAGGCCGAACACCGCATCTTCGGAGGCGATCGCAAGATCGCAGCAGATCAGCGGCGTAAAGGCACCGCCAAAGCACCAGCCATTGACCATGGCGATTGTCGGCTTGGCGTAGTGCATCAGCAGGCGCCATTGCCAGGCGCGGGTGGAGCGATAGGCGCGCATCCGCTTGACGTCCGACACACCGTCGGTGGCGCGGAAGAAGTCCTTGAGGTCCATGCCGGCTGAGAAGGCGTCGCCCTCGCCGGTGAGGATGATCACGCCGGCGCGGTCGTCGATTTCAAGCGCGTCGAGCACTCGGATCATGTCTTCGGCAAGGCCGACGCTCATGGCGTTGCGCTTATCCGGGCGATTCAGTTTCACCCAGGCAATGCCGTCCTCGAATTCGACCTTGACGTTCTCTCCGCCCAGATCACTTGCTTCAATGGTCATCGTGTTCTCCTAAAAGGTCCCGGGACCTAAGACAGGCTGGTCATTTTTGTGACGAGATAGGCGTCCATGCCCTCGGTGCCGCCTTCGGAGCCGTAACCGCTCTGCTTGACGCCGCCGAACGGCGTTTCGGCCATCGAGATGAAGTTGTTGTTGATGCCGACCATGCCGGCCTCGAGTGCGTCGCTGACCATCGCCGCGGTCTGGCTGGACCGAGTGAAGGCATAGGAGGCAAGGCCGTAGGGCAGCCGGTTGGCCTGTTCGATCACCTCATCGAAGGAGGTGAAGCGGGCAGTGACGGCGACCGGGCCGAAAGGCTCGTCGTTCATGATGATCGCGTCCTGCGGCACGTCGGCCAGCACCGTCGGCTGGAAGAAATAGCCGCGATTGCTGCCGCGCTCGCCGCCGGCCTTCACCGTGGCGCCACGCTGCACGGCATCGGCGACCATGCGCTCCATCGCCGGCACGCGGCGGCTGTTGGCAAGCGGTCCCATCTGGCTCGACGGGTCGAGGCCGTCGCCGACCTTCAGGGCCGTCGCCGCCTTGGCAAAGCCGTCGACGAACTTGTCGTGGACGCTGTCATGCACGTAGAACCGGGTCGGTGAGATGCAGACCTGGCCGGCATTGCGGTATTTCGCATGCACCATCACGCGGATCGCGTGGTCGATATCGGCGTCCTCGAAGATCAGCACGGGGGCGTGGCCGCCGAGCTCCATCGTGGCGCGCTTGACGCCGGCTTTCGCGGCGAGGACCGCAAGATGCTGGCCGACGGCGGTCGAGCCGGTGAAGGTGATCTTGCGGATGCCGTCTGCGGCGATCAGGTGTTCGGAAACGTCCGCCGGCTTGCCGTGCACGACGTTCAGCACGCCGTTCGGCAGGCCCGCATCCTGCAGCGCCCGGGCGATCTCGAGCACGGTCGCCGGCGTCTCTTCCGAGGGTTTGATGACCATGGTGCAGCCGGTCGCAAGCGCGGCCGAGATCTTGCGGGTCGGGATGACACCGGGGAAATTCCAGGGCGTGAAGCCGGCGACGGGGCCGACGGGTTCCCTGGTGACCATCCACTTAACGCCGGGCACGCGGGCCGGCACGATGCGGCCATAGGAACGGCGGCCCTCGTCGGCGGTCCAGTCGAGAATGTCGGCCGAGATATGGACTTCCGGTATCGCCTCGGCGAGCGGCTTGCCCTGGTCAAGCACCATCCGCCGGCCGATTTCGTTCGCCCGTTCGCGCAGGATGTCGGCTGCCTTGCGGATGATCTTGGCACGATCGAAGGCGGTCGTTGCCTTCCATGCCTTGAATTCACGGGTGGCCGCTGCCACGGCTCGCTCAAGATCCGCCGCGGTTGCATGCGGCAGGGCGCCGATCGGCTCGCCGGTTGCCGGATTGATGACGTCTTCCGTCACCCGGCCTTCCGCGCCGAGCCACTCGCCATCCACAAACAGCTTCAACTCACCATAGGATTGGGTCTGCATCACGGTTTCCTCCCTCGTGACTGCCAAAATAAAATAGCGGCGTCGCACCCCCTCACCCGGCCTCCGCTCCGCTCGGCCACCCTCTCCCCGTGGGGAGAGGAGGATCTGAGACATTGCGGCAATTCACCTTCTCCCGAAGGGGAGAAGGTGCCGGCAGGCGGATGAGGGGGCTACACCCCAAAATCGCAGCGAGGGCTTACTCCCTCACTGCACCACGAATAGCGCGTCGAGAGCCAAAGCCCCGTCCCCCTCGCCATAGACAACGAGCGGATTGATATCGACTTCGACAATCTGAGGCTCCGAGCGCATCAGCGCGCCGAGCTTGACGACCACGTCGGCAATTGCTTCGACATCGCGCGCCGGCTGGCCGCGAAAGGCCCCGAGCAGCTTCGATGCCTTCAGCTTGTGGATTTCGGCGATCGCCCGCTCGCGGCTGATATCGGCCGGCAGCAGGCGAGCATCGGCGAGAGCCTCGATCCAGACGCCGCCGAGGCCAACGAGTACGACCGGACCCCATTGCGGATCGCGCTTGGCGCCGACCACCATTTCGAGGCCCTGGCGCGCCATGCCCTCGATCAGCACGCCGTCGAGCTTGAGGCCCGGCTTGTGCCTGGCAATGCTGGCATACATCTTTTCATGCGCCGCCCGCAGCGCCGGCTCGTCGGGGATATTGACGATGACGCCGCCGACATCGCTCTTGTGGGCGAGTTCGGCCGCCTGCGCCTTCATGACGACCGGGTAACCGACATCGGCTGCGATCGTCGCGGCTTCGTCGGCGGATTTCGCCAAAGCGCCCTTCGGGATGTGGATGCCGAGATCGGTAAGTATACGCTTACCTTCATACTCGACCACGAGGCCGGAGGGTGGCAGTTTGGCGATCCGTTCGCCTTCCGGGGCGCGGTCCTGGGTGGCGGCGAGCGCAGCCGCATAATTCATCACCACTGCCATGGCGCGCATGGCGCGTTCCGGCGAGCGGAAGAACGGAATGCCGCTGTCGCGCACCGCCTTCATGAAGGTCGGATCGAGCGGGTAGTCGTCGCCGACGATGTTGAGGATGACCGGCTTTGTCGCGGTCGCGGCGACCGGGATGATCGCGTCCGACTTCTTGATCTGCATCGGCGGCGAGCCGCCGGCATGCGACAGGAAGACGATGCCCACGCCGGGATCCTTCAGCATGGATGCCGTGGACGTTCCGAAAATACCGGGATTGGAGAAGCCGGTCGTGCCGATGTCGAACGGGTTGTCGACATGGACGTAAGGCGGCACTTGCGTTGCAAGCTCGGCATGCACCTCGTCTGACAGCGTCGCGATCGGCAGGCCGACGCGTTCGCAGAAGTCGAAGCAGAGGCCGCGGATGGCGCCGGAATTGGTGACGATGCCGGCCTCGCCCGGTGGCGGCGACGGATAGCGTGCCAGGATGGCGGTGACATCGAACAGCTCGTCGGTCGTCTCGACCAGTGCGACGGCCTCGTTGCGGACGGCCGTCTGCATCAGCGCATGGTCGCCGGCAAGCGCACCGGTATGCGATTGCGCCGCCTGCTTGCCGCGCTCGCTGGAGCCCGGATGCAGCATGACGATCGGCTTGCCGAGCTCGCGGGCGCGCCGCGCCACGGCGAGGAACTTTTGGGGGTTCTTGACCTGTTCGACATAGACCGCGACGGCGGCGTTGTCCTTGTCCTCGATCAGCCAGCCGACCAGGTCTTCGGCGGCGATCACCGCCTCGTTGCCGGTGGCGATCACATAGGAAACCGCGATTTCGCGCGAATGCATGGCGAAGCGGATATTGGCGGCCGTCGCACCGCTCTGGGCGACGATGGCGACGCGCGAGCGCTCGCCGACGCCGCGCAGGTCGACCGGCTCGAAGGTCAGCGGAATGCCGTCGACGTAATTGGTATAGCCCATGCAGTTGGGTCCGAGCATCGCCATGCCTGCCTTGCGGCAGATCTCGGCAAGCTCGTCCTGCTGTCGGCGGCCTTCCTCGCCGGCTTCGGCGAAACCGGAAGAGTAGACAATGACGCCTGCCACATCCCGCTCGACGCAGGCAAGAACCGAGTCCTTGATCGCCACCTGGGGCACGATGAGGATTACCACGTCGACGCCCTTGGGCAGGTCGCCGATGGTCTTCACGCAGGGGCGGCCGTTGATCTCGTCGCGCGAACGGCTGACGAGATGCAGGTCGCCGGAATATTTGAAGAGTTCGAGATTGGCGAGCACGCCGCCGCCGATCGAGGCGGGATCCGGCGACGCGCCCACGATCGCAATCGATCGTGGGCGCAGCAGACGGTCAAGATCGAACGGCTTGGCCGGATCGAGCGTCTTGGGAGCTGTGGTCATCGTATCAGCCATGGGAGCCACTTCTTAGTCGCGACGGTAGGCACCGAGGCCCGGGCGGAAGGATTTCTCGTCTAGGAACTGACTCATGCCGGTATTGCGGCCATTTTCCGGGTCGCGGAGTTCCGTCTGATCGGACTTCGCCATCAGGTATTCGCCGGCCTGTTCCCAGGTGAGGTCGCGGGTGAAACGGCAGGCCGTCTTGGCCTGGCGCAGCACGAAGGGGTTCTTGCCGATCAGCGTCATGGCGAGCTTGCGAGTCTCGGCCTTCAGCTCGTCCGGCGAAACGGCCTTGTTGACCAGCTTCATGTCGGCGGCCTGCTGGCCGGTGAAGGTCTCCCCGGTCATGATGTAATACATCGCGTCGCGGAAGCTCATCGTCTCCAGCACCGATTTGGTGACGATGCCGGCCGGGATGATGCCCCAGTTGATTTCAGAAAGGCCGAAGATGGCGTCTTCCGAGGCGATGGCCAAGTCGCAGCCGACCAGGAACTGGAAGGCGCCGCCAAAACACCAGCCGTTGACCATGGAGATGGTCGGCTTCGGGAAATACATCATCCGGCGCCACTGCCATGCGGCGTTCGCCCGGAACAGGCGTTCGCGCTGGATCGGCGGCACCTTGTCGGTGGCGCGGAAATATTCCTTCAGGTCCATGCCGGCCGAGAAGGATTCGCCGGCGCCGGTGACGACCATCACCTTGCAGCGGTCGTCTTCTTCCAGCGCGTCCATGATCGCGTTCATTTCCCAGACGATGCCCGGGTTGATGGCGTTGCGCTGCTTCGGACGGTTGAGCGTCACCCAGGCGATGCCCTCGTCAAAATCCACGGTAACATATTCGCCCCACTTGCCATTGTTCTGGCCGGCGGCGGATTCGGTCTGGTTTTCCATAGCAAATTCTCCCTACTGGGGAAATGGATATCAGGGACCCGAATATGCGTCAAGCGGCTTTGAATTTCGGGCCTGGCGAAAAGGAAGCCGTTTGACGTCGTGCTGAACCGATGCTTAACCGCGGCCGAGAAATGGCATTTCGACCGGCAGGATGATGCTCTCGTAGAGGTTCACGTCATCCGGCAGCGTCGCCATCAGCACGACGATCCGCGCCACATCCAGAGGCATCATCGTTGCGGGACGGACCTTGTCGGTGATGCCAGGAACCAGCGAACTGACCGTCGAGCCCGGATGCACCATGGAGACCGCAATGCCGTGCTCGCGGCCGTCGACGGCGAGCGAACGGGTAAGGCCCTCGAGCGCGAACTTGCTCGCCGTATAGGCGGCGGTATGGCCGCGCGGAACCTTGGACGACAGGCTGCCCATGTTGATGATCCGGCCGCGCTTCTGTTCCTGCATGATGACGAAGGCGGCGCGGCTGCAATAGAAGACCGAGTGCAGGTTGGCACCGATCACCTCGTGCCAGCGCTCGTTGGTGAGCTTTTCGACCGGCGTATGATCGGCGATGCCGGCATTGTTGATCAGGATGTCGAGCCGGCCGTATTTTTCCTTCACCGTGACGAACAGCTTTTCGACCTGCGCGTCATCGGTGACGTCGGTCTGGACGACGAACGCATGGCCGCCGTCGGCCTCGATCTCGGCCGCCAGTTTTTCAAGCTTGTCGGCGCTGCGGGCGGCAAGCACGGTGACGGCGCCCTCAGCGGCAATCGCCTTGGCGATGCCCCAGCCGATGCCCGAGCTGGCGCCGGTGACGATGGCAATACGGTCCTTGATCGAAATCATTTGAAACTTCTCCCCTGATGAATACGCTTAAGCGCGTGAAATTCCTTCGTAAAGCGCTTCGAGCCCGCGCCGGTCGCTGACCCCCAGCTTGCGGTAGGCACGCTGACGGTAGGTGACGATACTCGAAAGCGCGAGCCCGACCTTTTCGGAAATTTCCCGATGTGTGCGGCCGAGCAGCAGGCCGGCGGAAACCTCCGCCTCACGGCCCGAAAGCGCAAACCCTGCCTGCAACAACCGCCCGGCGATCTCCTGCTGCGGCGGATGCAAGGGCGCCGTCTGCGGCCGACCCTGCAGCCGCACATGCTTGACGACCATGGCCATCAGCAGCGGCGCGGAGGTTTCCAGCCGTTCGACCGCGGCGAGCGGGAACGGGCCGCTTTCGCGGGTGCGATAGAGGCTGGCGAAGATCCGCGGCTCCTCCGAGTGATAGATGGTCAGCCGTTCCAGCACATGGGCGCGCTCGTAACAGTCGCGGCGGTATTCGGGGTCGCGGATGCCGTTCCAGGCCTGGCGAACCACCTGCACCTTGGCAAGGCCGGGGCCTCCGTTCAGCATCTGGCGGGTCACCCGGTCGCGTAGCCAGTAACGGCGGGCGTAATCGAGCGAGGCGCGCTCGGCAAAACCCGGGATGGTCGAGTGATAACCGCAGGCAAAGAGATAGGTGAGCGACCCGTCTTCCTCGGCCTGGAAGGCGGAACAGAAATCGGTGCCGGCGATGCCGCGCAGCGTTTCCAGGAATTTTTCGGGGAAGCCGGGCTCGCCGACCTCGTCCATGAGGGCAGCCATGACGGTCACGTTGTCTCCATCAAGCGCAGGCATTGACGCCTCCAGGGTTGAGAACAAATCTGTCGTGGGCATGTCCACCTGCAAGGTGGACATGGGAGGGTCGGCAAAGGCCTACCATCACGGCCAATGCAACAAGCCTGGATATGGAGGAACCATCATGGTTGACGCACCAAAGCTTCGCAAACTCTATCACTTTTCCTACCCCTGCCGCGATGGCGAGGAGACCCGCAAGTTCTACGAGGACCTGCTTGGCCTGCCGCTGGTCAACTGCATGACCGCCGACAAGGTGCCGTCGACGGGCGAAGAAAAGCCCTACGCGCATTTCTTCTTCGAAATGGGCGACGGCTCCTACATGGCCTTCTTCGACCTCGGCGAAAACATCATGCCGCTTCCCTCGCCGAACACCCCGGACTGGGTCCAGCACTTCGCGATGGAGGTCGATTCCGTCGAGGAGGTCCTGAAGTTCAAGAAGCGGTTGCAGGATGCCGGCGTGAAGACCACCGACGTCATCGACCATGAGTTCATCAACTCGATCTACTTCTTCGACCCAAACGGCCTGCGCCTGGAAATCACCGCGCGCACGGAAGAGCCGGGCTATCTGGAACAGGCCGCTTCCGAAGCCCATGACGCCATGAAGGCATGGGTGAAGAAGAAGGCCGGGATGATTGCGGCGAAGTCGGCTGCGGCTTGAGGTTATTGTCCTGCGGCAGTGCGGCAGTCTTAACCCTCCCCCTTGTGGGGAGGGTGGCCGGCAGGCGGGAGGGGTTTGGCTTCGAAGCGAAGTCCCCTCCCCAACCCCTCCCCACAAGGGGGAGGGGCTTAACCTGCTGCACCGTCTGACATTTTCATAAGCGATTGCCCTCGACAGAGACAAACGCACACCACCGATCCAGCCTGGGCGGTGGTGCTTCTCATTAAAGCGCACGGTCAAACCTCCCGATGATGATCCGGAGCCCGCTCCCGACAAGCTCCGGCTTGTCTTTCAAGCCAGCAACCCCTGCCGCCTGCTCCAGTCGATCACCCGGTCGATGCAGGCTTTTAAGAGCTCCGGCTGGCCGAGGTAATAGTGGGTCGCATGCGGGATCGTCATGTATTCCTTGTTCTCGGTGGCGAGCGCCGCCCGGATCGTCGGATTGTGCGTTGCCGGGACCGCCTCGTCGGCATTGTTTTCGATCTGCAGCACCGGCGAGCGCTTGATCAGCGCCGCGTTCATCGGCCCCTTGGCATTCGACAGGTCGTAGCTCCACTGGGAAAGCCAGGAGCGCAGCGTCGTGAAGCGGGCAAGCCCGACCGGGCCGACATTGACCGTGCGCGGATCACCCATATAGCTCTTGCCGATCGGCCGGTCGTTCGGATCGATCGTTCCGTCGAACCAGCGCACGTCGCACATGGTGCGGTGAACGACGAAGGCACGTTCCTGTTCGAACGAACCGCGGCGCTTCAGCTCCGCCAGCATGTCGAGCGCCCAGTGGGTGATCTTGCGGTTGCGGGCGACCTGGGCGGCCCGGAACCGCTGGATGAATTCCGCCGAATAGGGCGGCTGGTGCGGGCAGTCCGGCGAATAGATGTCGAATTCCGGGTCGCGCAGATCCGGGTCGAGTTCGTCGAGAACCGACGGGTCGAGCCATTCGGTCAACGTTTCGGCACGCGACAGGTGGGCGGCGATGAAGATCACGCCGTCGGCGGGCTTCAGGCCCGCTTCGACGAGATTGACCTCGTCGCCGGCCGGCGTGTGGGTGATCGTCGGGTTCTCGGCCTGTGCCTGGTAGAATAGCGATAGCGAACCGCCGCCCGACCAGCCGACCAGCACCACCTTCTCGTAACCAAGCTCGCCGCGGGCATAATCGAGCCACTTGCCGAGGTCGATCGCCACTTTTTCCATGATCAGAGCGGTATCGTTCTTCGGATAGCGGCTTGCGGCGCAGAGCACGTGCAGGCCGGCGTCCGCCAGCGCCGTCGGCATCGGCAGCAGCTGCAGCGTCGAGGTTGGATGCATGAAGACATAGACCGTCTTCGACGGCGCACCGGCGCCGCGCAGAAGCTGGCCCTCGAGGTTGACCCTGCCGGAATTGCCGGCAAAGCCGTAGGTCTCGGTATATTTCGCGGTCTCCGGAAAGGAGACGATCAGCGGGATCCGCTGCCATTCCGCCTTGGTGGTCATGGTGTCCTACCCATTATGCTTCGCCCGCTCGACCGGTGGAACCGGCGAACGGGTTTTCGAGATTGAGCTGCGAATGTGCCCCTAGGCAACCGCTTCCGGCGACCTGGTTCCCGCCACGACCGGCACCGAGGTGGCGTCGTAGGTGAACAGCCATTCGTAGCGCTGCTTGACCTTGTCTTCCTGCCATTCGGCATTGACGTAATCCTCGGCGAGCTTCGGATCCTTCAGCGCGGCATTGTGGAAACGGCTGAGATTGCCTTCGGCGCCGCGGACGATCTTGCCGGTGCGCTCGACGCGGGCCGCCTCGTACCCGGCGAAGGCCGCTTCGTAATTGCCATTGTTCTCGGCAAGCGCGCGGGCGAGCACGAAACCGTCCTCGATCGCCATCACCGCGCCTTGCGCGAGGAAGGGCAAGGTCGGATGACAGGCGTCTCCGAGCAGCGTCACACGGCCGCGGGTCCAATCGTCCATCGGCGGCCGCAGCATCAGGGCCCATTTATAGGGCACGTCGATTGCCTTGATCATCGTGTGGATGTCTTCGTGCCAGCCTTCATAGTCGGCAAGGCACTCTTCCACGGTGCCGGCGACCGACCAGGATTCGACCTGCCAGTCGGCGCGCTCGACGACCGAGACGTAATTCATCAGCTTGCCGCCGCGCAGCAGGTACTGGATGACATGGCCGCCGGGGCCGATCCAGTTGGTGCCGACCGGGCGCAGCATGCGTTCCGGCAGGCGCTCGACCGGGATGACGCCGCGCCAGGCGACGATGCCGGTGAATTTCGGGTCGTCGCGGCCAAACAGCGTCTCGCGGATCTTCGAATGCACCCCATCGGCGCCGACCACGATGTCGGAGGTGGCGGTGGTGCCGTCGGCGAAGGTGACCGTCGCGCCCTTGTCGTCCTGGGTGATCCCGACGCATTTCTTGGAGAGCTTGATCGCATCCGGCTTGATGCGGCGCACGCCGGCTGCCAGCGTCTGGTGCAGGTCGTTGCGATGGATGGTGATGTAAGGGAAGCCATAACGCTCGATCGAAAGCGGGCCGAGGTCGAACAGTTTCCAGGTCTGCCCGGTGTTCCAGAGGCGAATCTCCTTGCCCTCCGCCTGCGCGGCGATCGACATGATGTCGTCCTCGAGCCCGAGCGAAAACAGGATTCGCGTACCATTGGCGCTGATCTGAACGCCGGCGCCGACTTCTTTCAGCTCGACCGCCTGTTCGTACACATCCACGTCAAATCCTTGGCGGAGCAGCGACAATGCCGCTGTCAGACCACCAATTCCGCCTCCCACAACAGAAATCTTCATTTTGTATCCTTTGAAATGCTGGCGACCAATCTCTCCGGTGCGCCCGCGCCTGTCAACTATTTTTGATAAAGTATAATTGACTTTGTTAAAAACCAATTTCATATCTGCGACGCTGAAGCATGCGGGCAGGTCCTTGGAGGAAGATGCTCACATCTCAGAGTTTCAATACCCGGTTCAAAAACAGGAAAGAATGTCACCAATTACACCTGCGATATCTGGTTTCCTGATATTATTGCGATAAGATCGAAAACGCCGGATAGCTGTGGTATCTGGTGGACAGAGGACAGCGGAATTCGATTGACTGACAAGAGGAATACTCTTGTATATAGTCAAATCTAGTTGCCTATAGACGAATTCAAGGCGGCGAGGTCGAGGCGCGGTCCGAGGAGCATGCATAATGACGGTTTGGCCGACGCCCAAGGGTGGCCAGATCGCTTCAACAGTCAGGTTTTCAGGGAGGAAACCATGGTAATCAAAAGTCCGCAGGATTTCGGCGCGGGCATCTTGTTCATCCTTTTCGGCGCGATCGGCCTCTTTGTCGGCTCGGACCTCACCTTCGGTTCCGCCCGCAACATGGGTCCTGGTTATTTCCCGATGATCATCTGCGGCCTGATCGCCCTGATCGGCGTGATCGTCACGGTAAAGTCGCTGGCGATCGAAGGCCCGGCCATCGAACGCATCCAGTTCCGTCCGATCATCTTCATCCTGCTGGCGATTGCCGCCTTCGGCCTGCTGATCGCCCAGATCGGCGCGGTAATTTCCTCGATCCTGCTGATCATGTTCGCTGCCTATGCGCGGCGCGGCGTCAATCTCGTCGAGACCGTGATCTTCGCCGTCACGACCGCGGCATTGGTCGTCATCATCTTCGTCTATGGCCTCGGGCAGCCGATGCCCGTCTGGTGGGGCAGGTAAGCAATGGAAGTTTTTGAACACCTCGCAACCGGCTTCATGGCGGCGGGCTCGCTGGAAAATCTGATGTTCTGTCTGATCGGCACCGTTCTCGGCACGCTGATCGGCGTTCTCCCTGGCATCGGACCCATCCCCGCGCTCGCCATCCTGCTGCCGATCACCTTCGGCCTCGATCCGCTGTCGTCGCTGATCATGCTCGCCGGCATCTACTACGGTGCGCAGTACGGCGGCTCGACCACCTCGATCCTGGTCAACATGCCCGGCGAGGCGTCCTCGGTGGTGACCTGTATCGAAGGTCACCAGATGGCCCGCAAGGGCCGCGCCGGCGCAGCGCTGGCGATTGCCGCTCTTGGCTCGTTCTTCGCCGGTACGATCGGTACGGTCTTCATCGCCGCCTTCGGCCCGCCGCTCGCTTCGATTGCCCAGCAGTTCAACTCGCCGGACTATTTCGCGCTGATGCTGCTCGGCCTCGTCATGGCGATCGTGCTCGCCCACGGCTCCGTCCTCAAGGCGGTCGCCATGGTCCTGATGGGGCTGCTGCTCGGCCTCGTCGGCACCGATATCAACACCGGTCTCACCCGCTACACGTTCAGCCTGTCGGGTCTCTGGGAGGGTATCGACTTCCTGCCGCTGGTTCTCGGTCTCTTCGGTATCGTGGAAATCATCCGCAACCTTGAAAACCCGCCGCCGCCGCGCGAGACGATCAGCACCCGCATGCGCGATCTGTGGCCCAACAAGCAGGAATTCCGGGACTCCATTCCGGCGGCCCTGCGCGGCACGGGCCTCGGCTCGATCCTCGGCATCCTGCCGGGCGGGGGCGCGGTTCTCGCCTCCTTTGCCAGCTACACGCTGGAAAAGAAGATCTCCAAGAACCCCCGTAAGTTCGGTCACGGCGCCGTGGAAGGCGTCGCAGGTCCGGAATCGGCCAACAATGCCGCCGCCCAGACATCGTTCATCCCGCTCCTGACGCTCGGCATTCCGTCGAACCCGATCATGGCAATCATGATGGGTGCGATGATCATCCAGGGCATCCAGCCGGGCGCTGCCGTCATGACCACCCGTCCGGACCTCTTCTGGGGCATGGTCGCCTCGATGTGGATCGGCAACCTGATGCTCGTGGTCATCAACCTGCCGATGATCGGCATCTGGGTGAAGCTGCTGTCGGTTCCCTACCGGCTGCTCTACCCGGCGATCCTGCTGTTTTGCGCCATCGGCGTGTACTCGACCAGCACCGAACCGTTCATGATGGTTCTGATGATCGTCTTCACGGTGTTTGGTTACGTCCTTCACAAGCTCGGCTGCGAGCCGGCACCGATGGTGCTCGGTTTCATTCTCGGGCCGCTGATGGAGGAGAACCTCAGGCGTTCGCTGGTCATTTCGCGCGGCAACCCGTCGATCTTCATCGATCGCCCGATTTCCGCGACGCTTCTGGTCGCGACGGTTCTGATGATCGGCCTGATCGTCTTGCCGCAGTTCCGAAAGACACGCGAGGAGGCGTTTCAGGAGGAATAACACACATTCCGCAGCAGTTTTGGAGGAGGAGCCAATGACTGAACGACATCTGAAACTGACAAGACGCACACTGCTTACGGCGGCCACGATGGCCGCCGTTCTGCCGGGTGTCTCGTTTGCACAATCCACCTATCCCAGCGCCACGATCACGTTCGTATGCGCCTTTCCGGCCGGCAGCGGCGCCGACGTTCTGGTCCGCTTCTTTTCCGAGAAGGTGGCGGCGGTCTCCAAGCAAACGGTGATCGTCGAGAACAAGCCGGGTGCCAACGGCAATATCGCCGCCGAATATGTCAGCCGCGCCAAACCCGACGGCTACACGGTCTACGTCCATTCCGGCACGTCGACGGCGGCCAACATGTCGCTGTTCAAGAAACCGTCGATCGACGTCACCCAGGCGTTGCGCGGCGTACAGTTCATCAACAAGCAACCCTTCATGATCGCGGTCGCGGCCGACAGCCCGATCAAGGATATGAAGCAGCTTACCGAGCATCTGAAGGCCAAGGGCGGCGATGCCACCTACGGCTCGACGGCAACTTCGGGCAAGGTCCTCGCCGAAGTCTACCTGCAGCTCGCAGGGGTCTCGGCAACCGAAGTCGCCTACAAGACCGGCCCGGATTCCCTGAACGACATTACCAGCGGCCAGCTCGATTTCGCAGCGCTCGACCCGGTCTTCGCGCTCAGCCAGCAGCGCGAGGGGCGCTTGAGGCTGCTTGCGGTCGGTTCGCCGCAGCGCATGAAGTCGACGCCCGAGATTCCGGCCATCAAGGAATACGGCCTCAATGTCGACCAGCTTGGATGGTGGGGTGTATTCGTGCCGGCCAAGACCCCGGACGATATCGTCATGAAGCTGAATTCGCTGTTCCAGGAAGTGCTCGACAAGCCGGAAACGGAAGCCTTCCTGAACAAGTTCGGCGGAGACGTCTACAAAGGTACGCCGAAGGAGGTCGACGAGCTTCTTGTGAAGACCGTCGAGGAGTGGCGTGGCTATGTGGCGCTCGCGAAGATCCCGCAAAACTGAGGCTTGTTCAACGGGCTTCACGGGAACCTTTTATGGGGATGACTGGGGCGTTCAAGGGAGGAACTTGTGCCGATGACCACTGAAATCTCACGCAGAAACCTGATGATGGCGACCACCGCCGTCGCGGCGCTTGCACCCTTTGGCGCATTCGCCCAGGGCGCTTATCCGAGCGGCCAGATCACATTCGTCTGCGCCTTCCCGGCCGGCTCCGGCGCGGACGTTCTGGTCCGTTTCTTTGCCGAGAAGTTCGCCAAGGTCTCCGGTCAGATGGTGATCGTGGAAAACAAGCCGGGAGCCGCCGGCAACATCGCCGCCATGTACACCGCCCGCGCCAAGCCGGACGGATATACGATCTACGTCCATTCCGGCACCTCGACGGCGGCCAACATGTCGTTGTTCAAGGCGCCGCCGGTGGATGTCGTCAAGGAACTGCAGACGACGTCCTTCATCAACAAGCAGGCCTTCATGTTCGTCGTGGCTTACGACAGCCCGATCAAGGACATGAAGGCGCTGACGGAATCCCTGAAGAAGAAGGGCAACAACGCCAGCTATGCGACGGCTGCGACCTCCGGCAAGGTGCTTGGCGAAATCTACAAGCAGAAAGCCGGCGTCGACCCGGTCGAGATCAGTTTCAAGGACGCCAAGGATTCACTTAACGACATGCTGAGCGGCTCCATCGACTACGGCGTCCACGATCCCGTCTTCGCCCTGTCGCAGGCCAACGAGAAGCGTATCCGGATCCTGGCGACCGGTTCGCCGATCCGGCTGAAGTCGCTGCCCGACATCCCGACCGCCAAGGAACAGGGCTACGATATCGACCAGCTTGGCTGGTGGGGCTCTTTCGTTCCGAAGGCCACGCCGAAGCCGGTGGTCGACAAGATCAACGCGCTGTTCAACGAAATCCTGGCCCAGCCCGATACCGTCGCCTTCCTCGCGAAATTCGGCGGCGATGTCTATGTCGGCACCCCGGAAGAGGGCCAGGCACTGCTCGCCAAGACGGTCGAGGAGTGGAAAGCTTATGTCGCCCTTGCCAAGATTCCGCAGAATTAATCAACCGATTTGAAAGACCCTGTCGCCATAGTGCGGCAGGCCCTTTCGCAGGGACCCTTACGAACCGCCATAGGAGATGAAAAGTGACAAAATGGCTTAAGAAGATCGCGCAAGCCACCGCCGCCATGGCGATGCTGGCGGTCGCACAGATTGCAAACGTTACGCCCGCTCAGGCCGCTTATCCGGACCAGACGGTCACCTTCGTCTGCGCCTTCCCGGCAGGTTCCGGCGCCGACGTTCTCGTCCGCTATTTTGCGGACAAGGTGTCCAAGATTGCGGGCGCCACGATCATCGTCGAAAACAAGCCGGGCGCACTCAGCAACATCGCTGCTGAATACACCTCGCGCTCCAAGCCGGATGGCTACACGATCTTCGTTCACTCCGGCAACTCGATCGCCGGCAACATGTGGATCATGAAGAAGCCGCCGATCGACGTCGGCAAGGACCTGATGACGATCGCCACGATCAACAAGCAGGCCTTCATGATCGCCGTCGCCAAGGACGCGCCCTACAAGGACATGAAGGAACTGACCGCCGCCATGAAGGCAAAGGGCGACGGCGGCTCTTATGCCGTCAACGCCACGTCCGGCAAGGTCATGGCCGAAGTCTACAAGCAGAAGGCTGGCCTCGAGACCGTTTCGGTCCAGTACAAGACCGCTGCCGACTCGCTCAACGACATCACCAGCGGCGCAATGGACTTCGGTTCCTACGACCCGGTCTTCGCCCTCTCCCAGCAGCGCGAAGGCCGTTTTCGTCTTCTCGGCGTCGCCTCGCCGGAACGCATGAAGGGCGCTCCCAGCATCCCGACCCTGAAGGAACAGGGCTTTGACGTCGACCAGCTCGGCTGGTGGGGTGCCATGGTTGCCAAGGGCACGCCGGAAGACATCACCACCAAGATCAACGGCTGGTTCAACACGGTTCTGCAGCAGCCGGAAACCCAGAAGTTCCTGGCCGACCAGGGCGGCGACCCCTACATCTCTACCCCGGCCGAAGCCCAGGCTCTGATGATCAAGACGATCGCGGAGTGGAAGGACTACGTGGCGATCGCCCAGATCCCGCAGCAGTAAGACCTGCCGAAACAGATAAAAAAAGCCGGTGGAAACGCCGGCTTTTTTCGTTGCGGAGAATAGGAAGGAAAGCCCGCCAGTTCCTGTGGCAAGCGGGCATTTCGGACGTCAATCGCGATAGCTCGGATCGATCCTGTCCAGCTTTCGCAGCATCGCCGGCCATTCCTTGAGCCCCGGCTTTGCCGGCGACATCTCGTACATGTGGGCGGTCAGTTCGGCGATCTTTTCTTCGGGAATGCTGAGGCCCTGCGGCTGGGCGGCCATGGCGGCGAGTTGGGCGCGGGCGGCCTTTTCCAGCCAGAAGGTCCAGACGAACGCCTCGCCGACGCTTTCGCCCGAGGTCAGCGTGCCGTGGTTCTTGAGGATCATGTTCTTGTGGACCCCAAGATCGTGGATGAGCCGCTCCTGCTCTTCCATGTTGAGGGCAAGGCCTTCATAACCGTGATAACCGATGCGGTTGTAGAAGAACATCGAATGCTGGGAGAGCGGCAGCAAGCCGCAATCGAGCATGGAAAGCGCCATGCCTGCCTCAGTATGCAGATGCATGACGCAGTTGAGCTCGTGGCGGGCCTTGTGCACGGCGTGGTGGATGACGAAACCGGCGCCGTTCACCGGATAGTCAGACTTGCCGATGATCTTCGCCTCGTGGTCGATCTTGACGAGGTTGCTCGCCTTGATCTCGTCGAAGGCCATCCCGAACGGATTGATCAGGAAGTGGTTTTCCGTGCCCGGCACGCGGGCGGAGATATGCGTGTAGATGAGGTCGTCCCAGCCGTAGAGTGCCGCGAGACGATAGGCGGCGGCGAGATCGACGCGGACGGCCCATTCCTCGTCGGTGACCGAGGCCCGGTCGAATTCGGTGATGACCTCGCCGGACTGGTCCTGTCCTGCCAGCCCGATGACGTGACGTTGAAATGCCATGTGACGTCCTCCCCAGAGTTCAAAAGCTAGAGTTCAAAAGCCCAGATTGCGATCGGAACCACCGGCGTCGGCAACGGCGTTCCCTTGAAAAACGCCTGGACATTCTCGACCAGCAGAAGGGCCATGGCGAGGCGGGTTTCCGTGGTGGCGCTGCCCTGGTGCGGGGTCATGATCACATTCGGCATCCACAGCAGCTTTTCCGAAACCCTCGGCTCGTTGGCGAACACGTCCAGCGCCGCAAAGCCGAGCTTGCCGGTTCTGAGCGCCTCCACCAGCGCCGCCTCGTCGACGATCGAACCGCGCGAGACGTTGACCAGCGTACCCTCGGGTCCGAGCGCCTCCAGTACCTCCCGGTTGACGACTTTCCTGGTGTCCTCGCCGCCGCGGCTGGCGACAACGAGAAAATCGCTCTGCTTCGCCATCGCGACGAGGTCCGGCATAAAGGTATAGGGAACAGGTTTCTGCCGCGGACCATGATACGAAACCCGCATGCGGAAAGCGCTAGCCCGTTCTGCAATCGCCGCGCCGATATGGCCGAGCCCGACGATGCCGATCGCCTTGTTCTTGAGCGACCGGCCGAGCGGGACCTTTGCCGCAATCGTCGTCCACCGGCCGTCGCGGATATATTGGGTCTGGGGCACGATATCGCGGGCAGAAGCCAGCATCAGCGCCATGGCGAGGTCGGCGACATCCTCGGTCAGCAGGCCCGGAGTATTGGAAATGCCGATGCCGCGTGCCTTGACGGTCGGCATGTGGATCGAGTCGATGCCGATGCCGTAACAGGCGACGAGCTTCAGGTCCGGGAATTTTGCGAGTACATCCGCATTGGCGCCGACGCCGGGATCGGTGACCAGCACCTGCACGCCCGGCATCTCGCCGCCCGCGGCGACGTCCGCGACCGACATTTGCCGCCCGCCCATGCCTTCGAGCGTCGAGACCACCGAAGCCGGCAGGACCGCCGTCAGCACAACGATACGGATGGTTTTCTGGTCTGATGTCACGGAAACGATGCCCTCCCCGGATCGAAATCTTGGAGCCGACTTTATACGGCTCCCTGCCATGACGATAGGCCTTTTCGTCCATGTAGAACGGAATTCGTCATCGACGGATTATCCGTGGATGAACGTCCAGGGACTTACCTCGCTTTCGAGCGACAGCGGCACTTCGATCAGCCACGGCCCGCCACGCGTGATCGCGGTCTCGATTGCGGTGCGGAGATCCTCCGGCGCGCTCACTCGGGAGAAATCCACATGGAAAGCGGCGGCGAGCTTGTCGAAATCCGGGTTCTTGAGCTCCGAGCCGATCAGCCGCCCGCCAAAAGCTTCGCTCTGGTCGCGCTTCACGTTGCCGAAGGCGGAATTGTTGAAAACGACGGTGATGACGTCGATGCCATATTGGGCGGCGGTCGCCAGCTCCTGGGCGGCGAACATGAAGCCGCCATCGCCCGCGATCGAGACGACCGGCACGTCCGGCCGGGCGACCTTGACGCCAAGCGCCGTCGGAAAGCCGAAGCCGAGTGTGCCCTGGAAGCCGGTCGAGATGAAGGTGCGTGGTTCGTAGACCGGATAGCAGTACCAGGAGGCGAAACCGGACTGGCAGACCTCTTCGACAAGGATGCCGTCATCCGGAAGGGCCGCGCGGATCGCCTGTAGATATCCGTAATGAGGCGAGATTTTCTGGATGGCCTGCGCCGTTTCCACGCGCGCCTTTCGGATCGCTTCCTGCCAGTCGTTGGAAGGCGTCCGCGGCTTGAGTTCGTCAAGCAGCGCTGTGAGGGAAGTCTTCGCCCTGCCAAGTACGCCGAGGGCCTCCGGTGTGCGGGTCAACTCCTCCGCGTCGATTTCCAGCCGCACCACCGGCACTTCGGCTCTCGGCTTCCAACGCCAGCTCGGCACCTCGAGCCGGGTGCCGATGCCGATGACGCAATCGACCACCGGCCACAGCTTTCGCGCCTCGGCGATGGTGAGGCCGAGTTCGTGGCGGTTGGAAACCACGCCGCGCCCGGAACGGAAGCCGACCACCGGCGCATGCAGCATTTCCGCAAGCCGCAGCACCTCGTCACGGGCCTCGAATGCGCCGGGCCCAACGAAGATCATCGGCCGCTCCGCCCTGCCGATCACAGTCGCCGCCTCGCCGATCGCCACGTCGGCTATCGGATCCGGATGGTTTTCGAGCGGCCAGGCGATCTCGAATTCGCCCTCCGCCACGAACTGTTCCCAGGGCATTTCGACCGTCGCCGGGCCGGGTTTCAGCGAGCGCATCTCGCGAAACGCATGGGCGATGGCGGCAGAAACATCCCCCGCCTTGTCGGCGCGTTCGGCGGACTTGGCGATGCCGGCAAGCACGGCGCGCTGGTCGCGCATCTCGTGCAGATGGCCGCGACCCTTGCCGAGAAACGCGGTCGGAACCTGCCCGGTCAGGCACAGAACCGGCTCGTTGCAGCCCCAGGCGGTGAGCAGCGCCGCACCAGTGTTGAGCACCCCCGGCCCCGGTACGACGGAATAGACGCCGGGATTGCCCGAGGCGCGTGCGTAACCGAAGGCCATGTAGGCGCAGGTCTGCTCGTGCCGCGGCGTGATCACCCGCATGCCGTCACGCTGAAAGGCGTCGAACAGGCCATAGAGCTGGGCGCCCGGTATGCCGAAGACGGTGTCCACATGGTGAGCGCGCAGCGATGCGACGATGGAATCGCCTCCGGTGATGGTCATGTGAGAGATTCCCTGTGAATGGATGTTTGGACCTTGTGGTGCGTGTGGCGCATGGAGCGGTTACGACGGTGCTTCTTGCCGATCTCCCCCCTTGAGGGGGAGATGCCCGGCAGGGCAGAGGGGGGTGCAGCGGCATACTCTTCGTAGTGAATTTGCGGCGCCACCCCCCTCTGTCACTTTCGTGACATCTCCCCCTCAAGGGGGGAGATCAGAGGGAACATGCCGCGCCGCTCAACATCACCGCAAGCGATCGCCCAATCTTCCCGTCCCTACAAACTCTTCCTTACCGTCGGGTCCAGGTTGAACAGCTTCGCCGCATTCAGCCCGAGAATATTCCGTTTCGCCTGTTCGCTCAGGAACGGCAGGTCGTAGATCTCCTGCGGCACATCGAAATCGAAATGCGGCCAGTCCGATGCAAACAGGAGTTGGCTCTCGGCGTTGATCATCTCCAGCGTCAATTGCAGCGCCTTCATGTTCACCGTTTCCATCGGCTGGGTCGTGTACCAGCAGTTTTCACGCATGTAATCACTTGGCAGCTTTTTCAGCTGCGGCGCCTCGGAAGGCCGCATCAGGTACTGGTCGTCGAGCCGTTGCATCAGAAAGGGGATCCAGGCGAGCCCGCTTTCCACCCAGATGCTCTTCAGCTTCGGAAACCGCTCCGGAATACCGTTTAAAATCCAGTTGGTCATGTGCACCATGTTGCACCAGACGAAGCCGAGCGCGTGCATGCCGAGGAAGCGGTTGATCGTCGCAAGCGACTGGTCCTGCCAGTGATAGGCGGCATGGAAGGCGATCGGCAGGTTGCGTTCCTCGAGCATCGCATAGATGCGCATGTAGTCGTTGTGGTGCACCGCCTTGTGGCGAACGGACGGAACGCAGAAGCCGATGACGCCTGGCTGGCCGGAAAATTCCTCGATGGTGCGTTCCGCTTCCTTCGGCACGTTGAACGGCAGGTAGGCGAGCGTCTTCAGCCGGTCGTCCTTGGAGAGCACCTTGTCGATCAGCCAGCGATTATAGGCGCGGCCGAGATAGACTTCCATTTCCGGCTGCGGATGCAGCCCGAGCGTCAGCATCGGCGTTGGAAACAGCACCATGTAATCGACGCCAAGTGCGCTCATCGCCCGGCGCGACAGCGTGATATCGCGATGCACCCCGTCATCGACCTTTTCGCGGATGCCGGCCTGGTGCGGAATGCGGCCGCCGACGTCCTGGTATTTGAGGCCCATATCGCCGTTCAAGCCGTAGGAGGCGGTGCCCATCTTCTCGTCGTGGAAGAGCATCGCCTGATGCCGGATGACCGGGTCCTCGATATATTGCACCAGTTCATGCCAGGAGATCGTCTCGGTGTGGTGGGCGTCCACGTCGCAGATCAGCCAGTCCTCGAAACCACGCTTTTTAGCGGCCCGGTTGGCATGGGCTAGAATGTCGCGCGTATCGGTAAAGACGTCGATCTGCTGCACCGGCAATTCGCGGGCACGATCCTTGTTGGAAATATCCATGTTCGCTCTCCTCAGGCGAAAGAGTGGATTTATGCCTCAGAGTTCATCCGGCCTGCGCCGGTACCAGAGCGCCAGTTCCATTGGCCCGAGATGCAGGGCGCGCAGGATTTCGGAGACGGCTGACAGCGCTTCGGTTGCGGTCACCGTCTCGTCGCGGGTGCCGGTCAGCGGCCGGAACGTGCGTTCCTCGCCGTCGCTTTTCGCGACATAAAGCCGGATCGCCGCCGTCATCATCCGCGCCACCGCCTCGTCGGAGACGCGCGATGCTTCGCCGTTCTCCAGCAGTTCGGCCGTCGCCTTCTCGATCTCGGTGGTGGCGTCCTCGATCCAGCCATAGGGGTCGTTGCGCCCAAGGGGATTGCTGCGAAAAGTAGGTTCAGAGGACGACATAGACCTGCCCCTCCCGGATCGCCAGTTCGGCACGGTGCAGGCGGTATTTCGCCGGCCCGGCATTGCGGCCGGTTTCCAGGTTGAATTCCCAGCCGTGCCACGGACAGGCGACGTGCATGTTGTCTTCATCGTATTGAAGCGTCCGCACCTCCTGCCTTTCATCGACCGGCTCGATGACTTGAGGATAGATGCGGCCCTGACAGATCGGCCCCTGCCGGTGCGGGCACATGTTGTGCCAGGCGTGCAGCGCGCCTTTTACCCGAAAAATGCCGATTTCCCGCTCCCCGCAGGCGACGACCTTGCGGCCGCCATCGGCGATCTCATCCTCCGAACAAACCAGATATTCCGCCAAGGTTTCCTCCTTATCCTTCGCGCTGATTTCAATATTATTGAAATCATTCAGTTATATTGTATAAAGATGAAAGAAGACGTCAAGCGGAGAGGTCATGGACGCGTCGGTAAAACAGAAAGCGGCGGGCAAGGACCCGGAGATCAAGGGCGCAGGCATCCAGTCGCTTGAAAAGGGCTTGAAAGTGCTGACGGCGATCCAGCATGCCGGCCGTGCCATGCGGCTGAACGATATCGCCGCTGCTGCCGGCATGACGCCGAGCATGGCGCATGGTTATCTGGTCAGCCTGGTGCGCACCGGCTTCGTCGCACAGGACCGGCTGTCCGGCCTTTACGATCTCGGCGATGCGGCGCTGCAGCTCGGGCTTGCCTCGCTTTCCCGCACCGATTTCCTCAGCCTTGCGCGCGCGGCGATCTCGCAGCTTGCCGCCGAGCTCGGCGAGACGGTGACGCTGGCGGTCTGGAACGGCGATGCGCCGGTTGTGGTCGACAAGATCGAGGGCCGCTCCGACAGCGTCTACGAGATCAAGGTCGGATCGCTGGTCCGCCTGTGGCCGACGGCGACCGGTCGGGTCTTCATGGCCAACCTGCCGCACGCCGAATGGGAACATCACCTGCGCGCCATGATGCACCAGGGCGGCGAAACGGAGGGCTCGATCGCCCGTTTCATAACCGAACTCGCAACCGTGCGCAGTCAAGGTTATGCCGCGACGCTGCCGTCCACGGTTCCGGACTTTTCGGCCGTCGCCGCCCCCGTCTTCGATCATCGCGCGCATCTGAAAGCGGTCGTCACCGTGCTCGGTCGACAGGATGGCTTCGATATCGCGCCTTCCGCCCCGCCGCTGACCGCCACATTGCGTGCCGCCAGGTCCCTGTCGCTGCGGCTCGGCGCTTCAGTAAGTTGAGGGTTTTGTGCAACGCGACTTGTGCCGTTGCACTTTCTCCGCTACCCCGCTCATATAACCGTTTAAAGAAGGTCACCGCATCGTGATGGCTGAAGACGTCAGGCCCGAAGAAGCAAGCACCGGCGATTGGGTGATGCAGCAGCCCCGGGCGATCTACTTCCTGAACCAGGCAAATCATGCCGTGCGCAGCCGGCTGGAAGTGGCGCTGTCGGCGCTGCAGATGACCGGCATTCAATATACGGTGCTGAGCGTCATCGGCAGCCGCGAAGGGCTGTCCTCAGCCGAACTTTCGCGTCGCTTCTTCGTGACGCCGCAGACGATGAACGAGCTGATCGGCGGCCTGCAGCGCCGCAATCTCATCACCCGCAAGGAAGACCCGGCCAACCGTCGCATCCTGCGCATGAGCCTGACGACCGAGGGCAAGCGGATGATCAAGGCGTGCGACGCGGCAGCCGATGCCGTCGAGCGGGACGTCTTTTCCTTCCTGCCCCAGGAAAGCTACCAGCAGCTCCGCGAGCTTTGTCGGCTGGTCGCCCGCAATCTTCGCGAGCGCGACGAGATCCCCAAGGGAGACTGACAAAATGCACGGCCGGCGATAGATTTTTCGCAGGCCGTGTCGAACGGGCTTATTCTCGAACGACATTGGTGTAGCAGGCCGATGACGGGCTGCGGCACACACGGAGAAAAGCCATGAAATACATGCTGATGATCTATCGCGACGAAGCATTGTTCGCTGCCGACGCCAAGAGCGGCGCCCATTCCGCCCCCTATATCGCTTATGCCGAAGCGCTGAAGAAATCCGGCGCGCTTGTCGGCGGCGATCGGCTGCAGGTTTCCGAGGCCGCAAGCACGGTGCGGGTCACAGGCAACAAGACCGAGGTGCTGGATGGGCCCTATGCCGATACCAAGGAACAGCTGGGCGGCTTTTACATCATCGACGTGCCGGATCTCGACGCTGCGCTCGAATGGGCGGCGAAATGCCCGGGAGCGATCAACGGCGCGATCGAAGTGCGCCCGATGTGGGTGATGTGACGCCGATGGCCGGCGGCGGCGAGGTTTTGGGCGGGGTTTCCGGCGAGGCCGAGCGCGTCGCCCGCCAGTCCTACGGCCGGCTCGTCGCCTTCCTCGCCGCCCGCACCCGCGATCTGGCGGGTGCGGAGGATGCGCTGTCGGAAGCCTTCGCTTCGGCGCTTTCCGATTGGCCTCATGCAGGCATTCCGAAAAACCCCGAAGCCTGGCTGCTGACGGTCGCCCGCCGAAGGCAGCTCGATGCGATGAGGCGCGGGGGCACGCGCGCCGCGGCCGCGGAGCATCTGAAACTGCTGTCCGACGAGCTTTCCGATCAGCAGCAGGCGGAAATCCCGGATGAGCGGCTGCGGCTGATGTTCGCCTGCGCCCATCCGGCAATCGACGCCCGGATGCGTGGGCCGCTGATCCTGCAGACCATTCTCGGCTTCGACGCGGCGACGATCGCCAGCACCTTCTTGGTCCCGCCGGCCACCATGGGGCAGCGGCTGGTCCGCGCCAAAACCAAGATCCGCGACGCCGGCATCGCCTTTCGCCTGCCCGAACGCGCCGACATGAGCGAACGGCTGGATGCGGTTTTGGAGGCGATCTATGCGGCCTTCACCGAAGGCTGGATCGACCCGGCTGCCGCCCCGTCCCGTCGCCGCGTTTTGGCGGAGGAGGCGATCTGGCTTGGCCGGCTGGTGGCCGTGATGCTGCCCGACGAGCCGGAAGCGCTCGGCCTGCTGGCACTGATGCTGCATCTTGAAGCCCGGCGCGGCGCGCGGCGGACCGAGGCCGGCGATTATGTAGCGCTCGACGAACAGGACCCGACCGCCTGGGACAGGACGCTGATCGACGAGGCCGAAGACATCCTGCTCACCACCAGTCACCGCGGAAGGATTGGCCGCTATCAATTGGAGGCCGCCGTGCAATCGGCCCATGCGATCCGCCGTTTCGGCCGTCAGCCCGATTGGGCGATCCTCGAAACGCTTTACGACCATCTGGGGGCGTTGACCGGCTCGCCGGTCGTTGCCGTCAACCGCGCCGTGGTGATCGCAAGCGGCCGAAGCGTGGAAAAAGGGCTTGCGGCGCTCGATGCGGTCAACGGCGACCAGCGCCTCGCCGACTATCAGCCCTATTGGGCCGCCCGCGCCGACCTGCTCTCCCGCTGCGGCCGAAGACAAGAAGCCGATGCCGCCTATGAGCGCGCCATCGGTCTCGAAACGGACCCGGCGATCCGCCGATTCCTGGCAGGTCGCCGGGTGGGACTCGCGGTTACGTCCTGAGCCGGGGCTGGAGAGGAACTTCGCCGCCTTGCCTTGAGATCAAAGTGCCCGACCGACCGCCCGGTCGTTTTCGAGGCGGGCGATGCAGCCGGCGAGCTTGGCCAGCAGAAGGTCGAAATCGATCGGCTTGGTCAGATAGTCCGCCGCCCCTGCCCGCAGTCCGGTCAACACATTGTCCTTGTCGGTCAGGGCCGAAAGCAAGATGAAGGGGATGTTGAAAAGCTCGGCGTGGTTCATCTGGATTTCTGCCAGGAGCTGGTGACCGTCCATGACGGGCATCGAAATGTCGCAGATGACGATGTCCGGCCAATAGGACAGGATGGCCTCCAGCCCCTCCTGCCCATTGGCGGCCTCCAGAGTTGCAAACCCGGCGTCCGTCAGTTCCTCAACGATGAGCTGACGGATATCCGCTTCGTCGTCGATGCATAGTACGGTAATCATCCTGCTATTCCCTAAGCTGCACGTTTGATGAGATTTGCGAGCGGTCCCTTGTTCGGGAGCGCCACCGTGAATGTTGTTCCCCGGCCGAGTACGCTCTCGACCGAAATCGAACCGCCATGCAGGTCGACGATCTGCTTGACGAGGTTGAGCCCGATGCCGGTGCCGGCGATCCCGGTCGCGCTGCGGGCCCGGTAATAGGGCTGGAAAAGCTTCGGCAGGTCCTCGGCATCCATGCCGATGCCGGCATCGTGGATCGATACATAGGACATGCCGTTCTTCGTCGAGGTCCGGATATGGATGTCCGGCGCCTGGGGGGCATATTTGACGGCATTCGAAAGAAGGTTGGTGAAGACCTGTTCGATCGTGGTGCGATCGGCAAGGATCGTCTGCGGCAGATGCGAAAGGTCCCGGTGAATCCTGTGGGATTTGCGAACGTCCATCTGTCGGGCGCAGCAGGATTCGATGATTTCCGCCAGCGAGAGGCGTTCCGGCTTCAGCGTCGTCTTGCCGGTCTCCAGCCGGCCCGCCGACAGGATGCTCTCCATCAGGTCGACCATGCGCAGCACGGCGGCGCGGATCTGGGCCGACTTCTCTTCCACATATTCGGGCTTCTGAGTTGTTTTCGTGCGCGACAGGCGCTGTGCCGCGGCATCGATGATGGCGAGCGGCGTGCGGAACTCATGGGAAGCCATGGTGACGAACTGACGCTGCAGGGCGTTCACATGCCGCTCCTGTGCCAGGAGCCTGTCCAGTTCTTCCCTCTGGCGCTCGATCTCCGTCGTCCGCAGCCTGACGCTCTCTTCGAGCTGGTCGCGATGGCGCATCAGCGCCAGACGGCTTTCGGACAGGTCGAGGGTTGTCTTGCGCAGCCCGCGGCCGAGAAAGATCACCACGCCCAAGGCGACGACGATACCGGCAATGCCGACCGGAGCGATCTGCTCGACGAGCATCAGGCCCGGCCGGATGGGCTGCCAAGCCATATATCCAAGTGTCGATCCATCGGTGGCGATGACCGGAATGGCCGCGGTGGATTGGGCCGCATCGGTGGTAAAATGCAATGTCTCGATCCGCGCGTAACGGGCGATTTTCTCGACCGCGCTGGCATCCAGAAACCTGACGGCAACCACGATGAATTCCTTGCCGGCATCCAGCGAGACCTCATCGCTGCTCGGGACGATCGGTCTTGCGCTGACGACAGCCGGTCGGCCGGCGATCGAAAGGATCTTCTCCGCGAAAATTTCGCCAAGCACCGGGGGATTGGAAACGCCGGGTGCGATCCGTTTGTGGAGCACCGCCCGGATGTCTTCGCGCAAGGCCGCCGCGGCCTTTTCATCGTCGAGAAAGGTCAGGGCCGCAATATCCTCGCCGTCCCGCATAGCGAAGGCCAGCTCGTCCCGCTCGTTGAACAGATACGTGCGGTCATGGCTGAAATATTTGTTCATCCAGGTACCGATATTCTCGGCAATCCATGGATGATCGTTCTTCGCAGCAAGCAGGACCGCGTCGTTCCACACGGTGACGCTTTCCAGTTCATGCTGTACGGCTTTTACCTGCTCGTCGAGGCCCTGTTCGACGTAACCCTGCTGTCGGGTCAAGGAGAGATCGTCCACCTTGACCGAGGCAAGCCACATGAACCCGGCGAGAAGCAGCGCTGTCAGGGCCGTCAGCAATGTCAGCACGATCGTGACGTGCGATGTGATACGGATGTTCTGCTGCATGGGCACCGCTTTCTCTCGGCCCATCATGCATCCAAAACATTACATTCCGCTAAATTTTAAATGCCAAGGTTGAACGGAGTATTTTCCATACAGCTGTGGGTGTGGCGCCAGGCGGCGATGGTCGTCCCGGTGGTCGAACCGACACTCCGGGAAAGAAACGACCTCCCTTTCCCCGACTATAACCAGGAAGCCGGGTTTTTCGGCAACCGCCCGTCGGGGTCGGTGACCGTGAGCTTCGGCTGGTCCTTGCCGTTCCAGCGCCAGAGGGCGACGCAGGTTCCGCCCGGCGACATGAAGGACGGATAGATGACGCCGTCCCGGCCATCATCGAGCAACCTCTCTGCGAGGAGATGCGTCGCCGGTATCCGGCCGGCATCGAGATCGGCTCGCCATTCGCAGCGGTGGATGGTCTCGTCGACACCAAGACCGGCCAGAACCTCGGGACTGGTCAGATCGGTGAGCCGCGCGCCGTCGAGCCGAAGCTGCGCGATCAGGGCCGGGTGTTGGACGAAACCTTGATTGTATTCCGCCCAGGCCGTGGAAAGCTCGCGCGCGGCATAGATGGTCGCTGCGCCGGCCGGGTTCCAGCGGCCGCCGAAACGGGCAGCGCCGTCGCCGGAAAGCGGCGCGTGCGCCCAGCGCGGCACATAGGCACGCCAGAGGATACGCGATTCAGAGGCCAATTCAGGCATAAACGCCGGAGCGCACCGCCTCCAGATAGGCGAGCACCTTGTCGGCCTTGCCTTCGCCGACGAGGTCGTAAGCCGTCTTGCCGGCCCAGCCGGGGATAGGCTGGTGCTTGAACCAGATCGCCGCGCGGTTCTCGTCGCCGGCCATCTCGCTGGCCATCGCCAAAATACGCACGACCGGGGAGAGCGCCAGATCGACCTTGCGGGCGCCGCTTTTGGCCGTCAGCGTGTTGCGAGCGACACCGATCAGCTTCGCAAGTTCCGCCTGGGTCAGTCCGAGCAGATCGGACACCCGCCGCGCCGACAGAAGCGCGGATTGCTGTTCACGGAAAGCGGCGGCGCCGATTTCAAAAGCATGAGCCATGTGAATAGTCCTGATCCAGTTTTGATCATCTATTGCTCAATATGAGCTCAGTTTCGGCACATTTCAAGCGCTGCCGCTAATCGTCGTCTTCTTCCAGTTCCGGCTCGACGAAATCGTCGACCGGCAGCTTGCGGGTCAGCAGCCCGGCATCCTCCAGCATTTCCGCATCCGGCAGGTCGCGGAGCGTGTCGAAACCGAAGGCGGTGAGGAAGGCGGGCGTGGTGATATAGGTATAGGGCGCACCGGGGGTCGGGCTGCGCGGGCCGGAGGCGAGGAAACCGAGCTGGCGGAGCGTCGCGATCGTATCGCGGCTCACCTCGCGGCCGAAAATCTTCGAGATCTCGGCGCGCGTCACCGGCTGGAAATAGCCGATCGTCATCAGCACCAAGGCCTGGTGATCGGTCAGATCCGCGGGCGGCGCGTTGGCAGTGCCGGAGGCATGGATGACATCGGCAAATTCCGGCCGGGTGCGATGCTGCCAGCCGCCGGCGACCGCGACGAGTTCATAAGGCCGCCCCTCGAGTGCCCCGCGGATCTCCTCGATGATCGCTTCGATATCGCAGTCCTCTCCAACGACGCGCTCCAGCGCTTTCCGGGTGACGGGCTCGGAAGAGGCAAAGATCACCGCCTCCACCCGCGCCGCCCATTGGCGATGCCGCTCCTCCTGCGTCAGGTGGAGAAGCTCCTTGTCGATGACGATTTGCCGCGCACGTTTCGCCATGCTCAGAGCCCATAGATGCGGAAGGTGGGGCGGCCGGAAAGCTCACGCACCGCTTCCAGCTGCTGCAGCCGCTCAAACAGCCGGCGCGACGCGAAACGGGAAAGGTTCGGTGTCTGCAGGGAACCCGAGACGGCGTCATCGGATAGCAGCAGGCGCAGCCCGTCCTCCGCCCCTTTCGCACGCAGCTTCGGCGTGACGAAGGCAAGCCGCTCGGCGCGCCGGGCAATGTCTGCCGCCAGCCGGCCGGCTTCGGCCGCGGCATGCACCAGGGCAAGGCAGATCGCCCGATCGAACCCCTCTTCGCCGGGCCGGAGGCGGCCGCGCCCGCCTTCGGCGCGGAACACCGAAGAAAAGCGCTGGCTCATCAGCAGCGGCACCGGCACGGGCCAACGCAGCTTCTGCGCCAGAAGGAGATCGGCCAGCCACCAGCCCAGCGCTTCGGCATCCGGGCGAATCGTGTGCGTTTCGCGGATGATCGCGGCGGCCGCGAACGGCGCGGCCGATCCGGCGAGGTCGAGGTCGTCAAACGTCTGCGCGAGCGTTGCCAGCGGCTCATCCCATTTGATGCCGAGCATGCCGGCTACCGTCTGCAGCATGTCCGCATCGAGCGCGGACGAACGCGAGGCAAGCCGCTTCCACGCCGAAAGGATCTGCCCGGCCGGACCGGGATCATCCCCCGGCCTGCGCAACAGCCAGGCATCGCGCAGCCCCGCCTCGTCTTCCGAACGCCCCGCAAGCCGTACAGCCGCCGTCGCGCATTTCAGCGCCAGCCGCTGCCGCCAGGCGCCGGCCCAGTCCGGTTCAGCCCGAACGATCTGGTCGAGCGGATAAAGCGCGCCACCCGCCATGAATGCGGCATCCGCGGTGTCCGCGGCAAAGGTCTGGGGACCTGCCCAGCGAGCTGCCGGCACGGGCTGAAACGGCGTCTTCGGAGATACGGCCTTGGGAATCATGGGTGCGAGCGTAAATTTTATGTGCGCTTGTGGCCACCGATCGCGCAGCAATCCGCACCGTCGCCTGCGGATTTGCACCGTTATTTGCAGGACGCCGCCGCGAAAACACTGAAAATCGACGAGCCGAGGCCCCTGCCCCCGTCGATCAATAGGAGTTGAATTTTGCGGATCGGCGCGCCGCCCTACATAGGGTGCGGCTGGTCAAGGAGGATTTCAGTTTGACGTTCCATCGGATGATTGCATCTCTCGCCGTAGTCCTTGCTCTCTCAGTGCCGGTGCTTTCGGGACCGGCCTGGGCCCAACAGCCGCGCGGCGGTGACGAGAACCGCGAGCGCGGCCGCCAGACGGAGCAGGGTGCCGGTGGTGGCATCTTCAGCCTGATCCCGGCCGATTCCACCACCGAACATGTCTTCAAGGCGCCTTCCGGCGATCTCCCCTATACCGCGACAGCCGGCACGCTCGATCTGTTCGGCCAGGACGGCAACCGCTCGGCGAAGATCTTCTACACCGCCTATATCGCGAAGAACAGAACGTCGGGCCGGCCGCTCACCTTCGCCTTCAACGGCGGCCCGGGCGCCGCCTCCGCTTATCTGCATCTCGGCCTGGTCGGCCCGAAGATCCTGGAATTCGGCGCAACCGGTGACAATGGCACGACGCCCCAGCTGAAGGATAACCCCGAAAGCTGGCTCGCGTTCACCGATCTCGTGCTGATCGATCCGGTCGGTACCGGCTGGAGCCGCGCCGCCAGCAACGACGCGGCCGGCGGCTATTACGGCGTGCGGCAGGATGCCGACAGCCTCTCCAAGGCGATCGCGCTCTACGTCCAGAAGAACAACCGGCTCGATGCGCCGAAATACCTGCTCGGCGAAAGTTATGGCGGTTTTCGCGCCGCCAAGGTCGCCGTGTCTCTGAAGAACAGTCAGGGGATGCTGGCTTCGGGCATCATCATGCTGTCGCCGCTGGTGGAAGGCCGCTTCCTTGCCAATTCCGATGATCCCCTGAGTGCGGCGCTGCAGCTTCCCTCGCTCGCCGCAGCCGAGATGGAGCGCCACAACCAGTTCACGCCGGAAAAGCTTGCCGATGCCGAGCGTTTCGCGATCGGTGACTATCTCGTCGGGCTCGCCGGCCCCTCCCCCAACGGCCAGACGGCCGATACGCTCTATGGCCGGGTTTCCGAACTCACCGGCATTCCGAAGGACGTCGTCGCCCGCACCCGCGGTTTCGTCGGCGATGTCTATGCCAAGCAGATGGGGGGGCCGGGAAAGATCGTCAGCCCCTATGACGCAGCCTACGCGGTGCCGGATGCCTATCCGGAAGATGCCGTCACCCGCAACGACGATCCGATCCTCGAAGGTTACACGCGCGCCTATGGCGCCGCGTTTGCCGCCTATGCCCGCAACGAACTCGGGTTTGCGAGCGAAATGACCTATTCGCTGCTGAACGAGGAGGTGAACCGCCGCTGGGAATGGAACGGCAGCCGCGGCGGAGATTCGCGTTCACTCGCCAGCGCCAGCACCGATATCCGCGACCTGCTTTCGGTCATCCCGTCCTTCAAGCTGATGATTGCCCACGGCTACAGCGACGCGCTGACGCCTTACGGCGCCAGCCGCTACGTCATCGACCACCTGCCGCCCGAACTCGCTTCCGGCCGCGCCGAGCTCAAGGTCTATCGCGGCGGGCACATGTTCTACACCAGGCCGGATTCGCGCAGGAGTTTTGCAGGCGACGTCAGGGCGTTTTACGAGGCCAAGGCGACGGATTGAATTCGCCGGCTGTTCGATGACGGAAAGGTCACCGTGATGTGAATGCGTCGCGCCTTGCTGGTCCGGGCTCGAAACCGCTACTAGCTGACATACGTTGATTTTCAGAAAGATCTTTGGGTCCATGACCAGCGAATACCAGATGTCGCGGCGCGCCTTCGTAATTGGCTCCGTCTCGATGGCCGCGACGCTTGCCGGCTGCGCCACCACCACTGAACGGGCTCCGGTTCCGGAAATGGCCCGCCGTCCGATCGAGCCTCCGAGCGAAGCTGAATTGCAGGCCCGATACGCCGCCCTCGAGGACAGCGGCCATCTCCTGCCGGCGATCCCCTACAAGCAGATCGACCCGAAATATTATCGCCAGCGCGTGGTCGATCCGACCGGCGAACTGCCGGGCACCGTGGTCGTCGATACGCCTGGCCGTTTTCTCTACGTGGTGGAGCCCGGCGGCACGGCGATGCGTTACGGCGTCGGCATCGGCAAGGACGGTTTTGCCTGGCAGGGCGAAGGCGTCATCCACTGGCGCCAGCCCTGGCCGCGCTGGAAACCGCCGAACGAGATGGTCGCGCGCCAGCCGAGCCTCAAGAAGTTCTCCATCGAGAACGGCGGCATGGATCCGGGCGTCAAGAACCCGCTCGGTGCGCGGGCGCTCTACATCTTCCAGAACGGCCAGGACACGCTCTACCGGCTGCATGGCTCGCCGGAATGGGCTTCCATCGGCAAGGCTACGTCGTCGGGCTGCGTGCGCCTGGTCAACCAAGACGTCATGGATCTCTATGCGCGGGTGCCCTACCACGCCCGGATCGTCGTGCATCAGGATGTGCTGAAAACGGTGCCCACAGTCTGAAATAGCCCTCCACCGGCCTCACCGGAATGTCCGGTGATGTTGTTTCGCCGGGCCTACCTGGTGTAAGCAGCCCGGCCGCGCTACGCGAAGCGGTCAAGACGGGGCTGGAGGCCTGAACTGGATTTGGACGACGAGACGCAGCAATCCGATGCGCCGACGCCGCGCATGCTGTCATGGGCGCGCAATTCGACGATCTATCGCATAAACCGGCGCATGCACACCGAGAAGCAGCTTTTCGACGCCATAGCGCGCAAGGCGCGCCAGAAATTCGAGGATATCGGCGAGGTCCAGGTCAGGGCGCTGGCCGAATTCGCGGTGAAATTCGCTTATGACAACAAGGCGCTGGATGATGCCGCCTTTGCCGAGATGAGCACTCGCTCGGGCATGCGCGGCGGCAGGTCCAGACGGGCTATCGCCCAGAAACTGTCGCAGAAGGGCGTGGCGAGCAGCACGGTGGCGGCCGCGATTGCCGAGGCGGATGATTTCCGTGCGGCCCTCATCCTGGCCCGCAAACGCGCCTTCGGGCCGTTCCGCAGGGGCGAGCTCGACGAAAAACGCAAGGCGAAAGAGTTTTCTGCCTTCGCCCGGGCGGGTTTCAGCTTCGATATCGGCAAAAAGATCTTTGAGATGTCGCTCGACGAGGCCGAGGAAGCGCTGGATGCGGGCCGCGACCTCTAGGCGCCAGGGCGCCGCCGACCGTCAGGCCTGCTTGAGCGCCGGGTCGTCGAGCGCCGGATTGTAGAAGAGCGACAGCGTCAGGCTTTTTGCGATGCGCTCGGCCGTTGTCATGAACCAGGCTTTCGCCTCGGGGCTCGGAGCCATATCATCCAGTGTCGCGGCAAACAGCTCCAGCCATTTCGGGAAAAGCTCCGCCGTCATGTTGGCGACGCCTGCATGTGCCTGGACCGGCTTTCCGCCATAGGCACCGTTGCGGAAGGCGACGGAGGACCAGAAGCTCTTCATTTTCGCCATATGCTCCGGCCAGCGTCCGGAAAGCCGCGCGTCGAAGACGGGTCCCAGTTCCGGATGCGCCAGTATGCGGGCGTAAAAGGTATCGACCAGCTTGCCGATGAAGGCGTCGTCGATGCCTATCGCCTTCATCTGCGCTTCTGCGCGGTCACGGATGGCCGCGACATGCGCCGCGCGCCCCTGCAATTCGTCACTCATCTCAAAACCTTGGGTTCCGCCGCATCTGCGGCCCGTCTCATATAGGCCCTGCGGATGCCGGACCCAAGCCCTGACGCCCGGTTGCGACGATGTGTCAGGTGAAAATGGGCGGCAATGTCAAACTTGCGCGAGCGGTGCCACTACGACCGTGCTGCGGTCGCGATTGTCTCGGCAAGCCATTCGTTGAGGCTTTGATCGTTGGCGGTAGCGGCGATGACGGCCGCTTCATGGGTGCGCGGATCGAGCCGGACGTTAAATCGCCCCGAAAACGAGCGAAAAGGCTCAATCCCCTTTTCCTTGCAGATTTCAAGGAAGGTCTGGAGCGACTTTTGACCCTCCGACATCAGGCCATCGAGACTGTCGGAGTAGAAGTCGGCGCCGCCATTCAGGCCGAGGAACTCCCCGCGAAACATGCCGATCTCCGGATCAAGTGAGACAACCGCTTTATGGCCTTCGATTTCGATGACGTTCCTCATGGTTTCACTCCATGGCTTTCGAGCCATTTTCGAATGCTGGCGACCGCGCCTTTGTCCGTATCGGGCGATGGATGTGGGCGATGAAATACCCTGACCTCGCCGAACAGCACCACGCCGATCCGGGATCCCTCCCGCTCGGTCACGTCCGCACCAAGCGCTACGAACATGGCCTCGATATCCACCCATCGGATCGAACCGCTCGCGGGCCTTGCATAGATCAGCTCAAGCGTGGCGCGATGGCGTTTCTTCATGCTGAATGGTACCACTGTATAGTACCAAAATAAAGAGGCCGGCAACAATGCCAGCCGCGATTCATGACAGAGGGTGAGAAACGGATGCTACACGCGCTCCAACGCCACCGCGATCCCCTGCCCGACGCCGATGCACATCGTCGCAAGCGCATATTTGCCCTTGCGCAGCGACAGTTCGAGCGCTGCGGTGCCGGAAATGCGGGCGCCCGACATGCCGAGCGGGTGGCCAAGCGCGATCGCGCCGCCGTTCGGGTTGATATATTCGGCGTCTTCCGGGAGGCCAAGTTCGCGCAGGACCGCGATGCCCTGGCTCGCAAAGGCTTCGTTGAGCTCGATGACGTCGAAATCCTTCGGCGAGATGCCGAGACGGGCGCAGAGCTTCTGGGTGGCTGGAGCCGGGCCGATGCCCATGATGCGCGGCGGAACGCCGGCGGTAGCGCCGCCCATGATACGGGCGATCGGGGTCAAGCCGTATTTCTTCGCCGCCGCTTCCGATGCGATGATCAGGGCCGCGGCGCCGTCGTTGACTCCGGAGGCGTTGCCGGCGGTCACCGTCGCGCCCTCGATCTTGTTCAGCACCCTGAGCTTGGCGAGCGCCTCCATGTTGGTTGCGCGGGGATGTTCGTCCTTCGCAACGATCACCGGATCGCCCTTCCGCTGCGGGATGGTCACCGAGGTGATTTCCTTGGCGAGACGGCCGTTCTCCTGAGCTGCCGAGGCCTTTGCCTGGCTGCGGACTGCAAACGCGTCCTGGTCCTCGCGGGAAACCTTGTAGTCGATCGCCACGTTGTCGCCGGTTTCCGGCATGGAATCGACGCCATACTGCTTCTTCATCAGCGGGTTGACGAAACGCCAGCCGATCGTGGTGTCGTAGATCTCGGCATTGCGCGAGAACGCGGTATCGGCCTTCGGCATCACGAAGGGCGCTCTGGACATGCTTTCGACGCCGCCGGCGATCATCAGTTCGGCCTCGCCGACCTTGATGGCGCGGGCAGCGGTGATGACCGCATCCATGCCCGAACCGCAGAGGCGGTTCATGGTGGTGCCGCCGAGCGAGACCGGCAGGCCGGCAAGCAGCGCCGACATGCGCGCGACGTTACGGTTGTCCTCGCCGGCCTGGTTGGCGCAGCCGTAGATGACATCGGCAACCGCTTCCCAATCGATGGACGCGTTACGTTCCATCAACGCTTTCAAGGGGATGGCGCCAAGGTCGTCGGCGCGGACGGCGGAGAGCGAGCCGCCGAAACGGCCGATCGGAGTGCGGATATAATCGCAGATATAGGCTTCGGTCATGATCTTCCTCTCACAGTTTCGGCACGACGAGATCGGCGACCGGTCCATCGATATGGAGGCGGGCTCCGGTCATGGCCTGCAGTTCCTCGACTGTCATGCCGGCCAGCTTTTCGCGCAGGACGAAATGCTTCTCGACGATGTCGACGACGGCATGGCTCGTATAGACCCGAGTGATACAGGCAACGCCGGTCAGCGGAAAGGTACAAGCTTCAACTAATTTCGGATCGCCGTTCTTGGTGACGTGTTCGGTGATGACGCAGACCTGCTTGGCGCCGTGCACGAGGTCCATGGCGCCGCCGACGGCCGGCACGCCCTTGGAGCCGACCCGCCAGTTGGCGAGGTCTCCATTCTGGGCCACCTGCAGCGCGCCCAATATGGCGACGTCGAGATGGCCGCCGCGGACCATGGCAAAGCTGTCGGCATGGTGGAAGAAGGCGGCGCCCGGCTTCAGCGTCACGGCCTTCTTGCCGGCGTTGATCAGGTCCCAGTCCTCCTCGCCTTCGGCAGGCGCTTCGCCGAAGTTGAGGATGCCGTTTTCGGTGTGGAAGATCGCCTCGCGGCCGGGCGGCTGGTAGCGGGCGACCATTTCCGGAAAACCGATGCCGAGGTTCACATAGGCGCCGTCCTTTATGTCCTGGGCGGCGCGCCAGGCGATCTGGGCGTTGGAAAGCTTGATGTCTTCGCGTGTATCGACGGTCATGCCTGGGCTCCTGGGGCGTAGGCCACTCCGGCTCGGATGAGCTCTTCTTCCTGCTGCGGGTTGGCAACCTCGACGACGCGGTCGATGAAGATGCCGGGCGTCACGACGTGCTCGGGATCGATGCCGCCTGGGGGCACGATCTTCGAGACCTGCACGATCGTCTTGGCGGCGGCCATGCACATCAGCGGGTTAAAGTTGCGGCCGGCCTTGTTATAGGTGAGGTTGCCCAGTGGATCGCCGAGCTGCGCCTTGACGATGGCGAAATCCGCCTTCAGCCAGCGTTCCTGGACATAGTGGCGGCCGTCGAACTCGGCGATCGCCTTGCCGTTGGCAAGTTCGGTGCCGTAGGCGGTCGGCGTATAGAAGGCCGGGATGCCGGCGCCGCCGGCGCGGATGCGCTCGGCAAGCGTGCCCTGGGGCACCAGTTCGAGTTCGATCTGGCCCGCGAGATAACGGTCGGTGAAGGCGCGCGGATCCGAGGATTTCGGAAACGAGCAGATCATCTTCCTGACCATGCCCGCGTCGATCATCGCGGCAATGCCGATGCGGCCGTTGCCGGCATTGTTGTTGATGACGGTCACGTCCTTGATACCCTTGTCGATCAGGGCGTGGATCAGCTCGATCGGCGCGCCCGATCCGCCAAAACCGCCGATCATGATGGTCGCGCCATCACCGATCTCGGAGACGGCTTCCGCCGTGCTCCCGATTGTCTTGTCCATACGGGATATCTCCTTCGCTATACCCGGCGAACGTGCCCGCCGTGCCTCCGGGAAAACAGATAGATCAGCACGGCAGGGACAGCAAGAAATATGTGCGGTAATTGACCTTTGTTCATATATCGCACATATTGTGCGAACTGGCGATGCGGAGCGTGCACATCCTCATGGCCTCACATTGCATCGACACCGGGCACAGGGAGAAACCATGCAGGAAACGGATTTCGTCAGCGGATTCGCGCGAGGCCTGAAGGTCATCGAGGCTTTTGGCGAGACGACGCCGCGGCTGGCGATCGCCGATGTGGCGAAGGCGACCGGGCTCGATCGGGCGACGGCCCGCCGCTGCCTGCTCACCTTGGCCGAACTCGGTTATGCCGATTATGACGGAAAATTCTTCGTGCTGACGCCGAAGATCTTGCGGCTCGGCCATGCCTATCTCTCCGCCACCCCCCTGCCCCACATCGTCCAGCCTTTTCTCGACAAGCTCGCCGAGGAGGTTCACCAGAGCGCGTCCGCAAGCGTGCTCGACGGCACCGAGGTCGTTTATATCGCCCGCGCCTCGCAGAAGCGGGTGATGTCGATCAACCTGATGCCCGGCAGCCGCCTCCCCGCCTATTGCGCCTCGATGGGCCGCGTCCTGCTGGCGGCGATGCCCGATAGCGAGAGCCTGGCGCTCCTGAAACAGAGCAACCTGAAATCCTTCACGCCCCGAACGCTCACCGACCCCATCCGGCTGATGGAGGAGCTTGCCCGCGTCCGCGAGCAGGGTTTTGCCGTCATCGACCAGGAACTCGAACTCGGCCTCTGTTCGATTGCGGTGCCGCTGGAAAACGACCGCGGCCGGGTGGTCGCGGCAATCAATATCGGCGCGCCGGCAGCAAGCGTCCCCGCCGCCGAAATGGCGGACCAGTATCTGGAGCCGCTGAAGGGCGTTGCAAGGCTCCTGAAATCGCTGCTGCGCTGAACCATCAGCGCCCTGAATCGATGAGGCCGGATCGATTCAATCATGTCGTTGGACGGCAGAATCCGGACTTGCGATTCTGCCGGCATGACCAGCGGACCGCTTCTCCTCACCCGCCGCGACCCCGCCCGGAACATGGCCCGCTTCTACGTGCTTACCGTCGAACCCGATCTTTTCGAGGGAGCGGCGCTCACCCGCAACTGGGGGCGTATCGGTACCAAGGGCCGTTTCCGCATCGATCTGTTCGGCTCGCGGCAGGAGGCGGAACGCCGGCTGGTCGCGCTTGTCCGCAGCAAGGTGAAGCGCGGTTATCGGCAGCCGGCGGAGCCAGGTTGACAGCTGTCAACTCGAGTCCACCCTTTAGCGGGTAGCCTTGCGCCAGCCCGCTGACAGTGCCTCATCTTCGCTGCAGAACCATCGCTCTCCGTATTGCCTGCTAATAATAGTGGCGTTGTAATCCAGCTGTCCGGGAACATGAAAGATTCGTTCCCGGGAGTTGATGGAGACATTACCTTTGATGTTGCAGGCGGGGTCGTACCACTCGCGGGGTGCAATTGCGTAGCCGCCAGTCGTGGTGAAAGCGGCGAGTGAGGCGGCGACTACCAGAAGCGGAAATTTGCTCATGGCCGAATATAGCGGCCCGGTTCTTATATCCTCTTTCCCTGGTCGCTCGAGTTTTAGCAATTGAGGGCTGAGACGTGACATTGCATCTCGACAGACGTCCTCGGGCAACCGGCAGGTTGACAGCTGTCAACTCGCCTCCGCATGATCCTTGGGGATGGCGGGTGAGCCTCTATGGCCGTTGCCGGCGATTGATGGTCTAACCGAAGCGTCAGGGGACGCCTGCCCTGGGGAGGGATCATGAAGCGCATAACCGGTAACCGTTTGAGGCTGTCGCTTTTGATCCTGTTCGGCTGGGCGCTGATCGGGTGGCTTGCAGGTGCGCTTCTGGCGCTTGTCGGTGAGCCTTCCTTCGATCTCGGCGGCATTTCCATTCCGAAGGCATTGCTCTACGCCGTCATTTTCCTGATCGGCATGTCGGCTCTGTTCGACAGCCGGGAAGTCGGCCTTACCGCGCCGATTTCCGGGCGTTCGCTGCTGCTGGTATGGCTGCCCGGTCTTTATGCCGTCTGCTTCCTGCTGCTGGCGGCCTGGTCCGGCCTTCCCTCGATCGCGCTGGCATCCTCGCTGCTTGTCTCGACGACGCTTGGAGCGGCCTCGCAGGAACTGATGTTCCGGGGCATCCTGTTTGCGGGATTGCGATCCCGCTATTCGGCCCTCAAGACGACGTGGATATCGAGCATTTTCGCCGGCATCGCCTGGTTCCCCGTCTGGATCTGGTACGGCGCCTGGGAACAAGGGGCTGCCGATACGATCCTCGGCTTCCTGCTGAGCATTCTGTTCTCGGCAATCCGCGTCAGAACCGGCTCGCTTTATCCCGGCATCCTGCTGCATGCGGTTTGGAGCTATTGCCTCACGCTGCTGAGGTTGAGCGGGGAGGGCGTGTTCTGGAGCCAACTGCTCTTCATCGCCCTCGTCATTCCCCTTCCGATCTATGGGCTGTTCCTGCTGCGGAAGAAGGCTCTTGCGGCCATGCCGGATGTCGCAGCTGGTTGACGAACGGCCGCAAGATATCCGAAGGCGATCGGCAGTTGACAGCTGTCAACTTGATGATGGGTTGAGAATAATCACTGATGTTATTGCCCTGAATTTGAGAGCACGAGCGATGAAATAGTTTCGTCCCCGCCCGTTTCCGGCAGGTTATGCTTGCACCCAGCAAATGCCGGGGAAAACGACGGATGACCACGCTTAATGTCTTGTTAACCAAAAAATCCTTGACGCGAATCGCCGTGTCGCCCACGTTGGTAACGGCGGGAGGCGAAGAATTTCCGTTTAAGCGTAACCGGGCGCTCAGCCTGTTAATTCGGTCGCCTACCGTAGAAATCGGCAAAAGAATCGATGCCCGGTCAACCCGGCTTCACATCGGAGGCCTATCCTGTCTCCGGTGGTCCAAAAAGGAGCAGGGCATGGTCGGCACGAATGAGGAAGAACCCATGGCGGTATCGGCGAAAAAATCGGGCGCTCTCAGCGCGGACGTCGCGGCCAAGCCGCGGATGCTCGCCGACGAGGCGATCGCCAGGGATGCGCGGGCGCTGTCCGAGCAGCTGAAGGCGATGCGCGAGCGGCTTTTCCCGCCGGCCTCGATGAAAACGCTGAGAGCCTTTTCCTCCGGCGAGGCCGCCAAGCTGATCGGCGTCTCCGATGGTTACCTGCGCCAGCTGTCTTTGGCAGGGGAGGGCCCCCAGCCGGAAACCGGTGCCGGCGGGCGGCGCTTCTATTCGCTCGCCGACATCAATGCGCTCCGCCACTACCTCGCCGACCAGGCGCTCGCCAAAGGCAACCATGCCAAGGCGCGTTCCTATCTGCCGCATCGCGACAGCGCCCGCGGCGAACATCTGCAGGTCATCTCGGTCACCAATTTCAAGGGCGGTTCCGGCAAGACCACGTCCGCCGTGCATCTGGCGCAATATCTCGGCCTGACCGGCCACCGGGTGCTGGCGATCGATCTCGATCCGCAGGCTTCGCTCTCTGCACTGTTCGGTTATCAGCCGGAGCTGGATCTCACCGGCAACGACACGCTTTACGGCGCAATTCGCTACGATGCCGAGCAGCGTCCGCTCTCGGACATCATCCGCGGCACCTACTTTCCGGGCGCCGATATCATCCCCGGCAATATCGAGCTGCAGGAATTCGAGCATGTGACGCCGCAGGCGCTGGCACGCCGGCAGGAAGGCCAGGACGCCGGGCCGCTGTTCTTCGCTCGCATCCAGGCGGCCATCCAGACGGTCGAGGCCGATTACGACGTGGTGGTGATCGACTGCCCACCGCAGCTCGGTTACCTGACGCTGTCGGCGCTCTGCGCCTCCACCTCGGTCGTCGTCACCGTGCATCCGCAGATGCTCGACGTCGCGTCGATGAACCAGTTCCTGTTCATGACCTCCGACCTTCTGTCGGTGGTGCGCGAGGCGGGCGGCACCCTGAATTTCGATTTCCTGCGCTATCTCGTCACCCGCTTTGAACCGAACGACGGGCCGCAGGCGCAGATTGTCGGTTTCATGCGCTCGCTGTTCGGCGAGCGGGTGCTGACCGCGCCGATGCTGAAATCGACAGCGGTATCGGATGCCGGCCTCACCAAGCAGACGCTTTACGAGGTCGGCCGCGAGAACTTCACTCGCACCACTTATGACCGGGCCGTCGAAGCAATGAATGCCGTCAACGGCGAAGTCGAGGCGCTGATCCACTCCGCCTGGGGATGGTGAGGCGCAAGCAGGACATCAAGAGAGGCGATGACGATGGCTGGAAGCCGCAAGAACGAGTTGAGGGCGCTGTTTGCGGGAGGACTTGCACCGAGCGAGCCGGCCCGTGCGCCTGAAACCAAATCCATGCCCGAAGCCGAAACCGGCCCGGTTGCGGCGGGGGAGGGGGCGCCGCCGCCCCGCAGCGCATCCGGGGCCGTCAAGGCGATGGGCCTGTCGCTTGGCACCATGACCCGCGATGCGGATGAGGCGCGGGCGCTGCGCCAGGCGCTCAGTGACGGCGAACGCGTCGTCACCGTCCATCCCGACAAGATCGATTCCTCCTTCATCGAGGACCGGCTGCGGCTCGACGATCGCGACGACGAGGATTTCGCAGCCCTGATCGACAGTATCCGCGAGAGCGGTCAGCAGGTGCCGGTGCTGCTGCGCCCGCATCCGGACAAAAGCGGCCGTTACCAGACCGCCTACGGCCACCGCCGCGTGCGCGCCGCCGCCCGCCTGGGGATCGAGGTCAAGGCGATCGTCCGGCCGCTGTCCGACGACGAGCTGGTGCTGGCGCAGGGCAAGGAAAATGCCGAACGCCGCAACCTCACCTTCATCGAGCGCGGATTGTTTGCCAAAAACCTCGCAAGCCGCGGTTTCGACCGCAAAGTGATCGGCGATGCGCTCGCGGTGCAGAAGAGCGAATTGTCGCGCCTGATGCAGGTGGTGGACGGCATTCCGGAAAATTTCATCCGCATTATCGGTCCGGCACCGAAGGCCGGCCGTGACCGGTGGATGAAGCTCGGCGAAATGCTGCAATCGGGCGCTGCCCAGAACGCCGCCCACGACGAGATCCATTTCCAGCGGTTCCAGGCGGCCGGCAGCGATCAGCGCTTCCAGTTCCTCTTCGACCGGCTGTTGCGCCGGATCAAACCGGAGGCGCCGAAGCCGAAAGAGCTCAAGGACAGCAGCGGCAAGGTTTTCGCGCGCATCCGGCGCGACGGCAAGGTTCGGCGCATCGAGTTTTCGCCGGATGTCGATGCCGCATTCATCGACGAGGCGGCGGCCCTGCTGGCTGAACGTTACGAGCGGTTTGTCGCGGATCGGTCAGCCGACAAGGCCTGACGTCTCGTCACGCTAAAGGCTAATATTGACAGGCAATGTATACAGACCTATTGCTAGTATAAGGGTATGGAGGGAAACAGGGCTGGCCGGCGACTTTCCTGGCCGAGTGGGGAATTCCGTTTTTCATGCGGGTTTTCTTCAGGCGCGCAAATTTTGATCGGCGCCGATCGATTTGAGGAGCCGTTTTCCGCGAGAAACGCTGTTAAAGGCGAAATTGTATACATGAATCCGTAAAGTAGCCCTGGAATGCGGCTGGAATGTCTGGCCGGGTTGTCCGGTTAACGAAAACGGAAGCGAGTGGGATTTGAGGCTATCGTCACCCGTTGACTGTTGGTTCCAATGTCCCCGATATATCCCACAGGCTGTGATGGGCTGGGGGCCGCAAGGAGGACGCGGCCTGTCACGAGGAGCTTTGAGAACAGGTCGTCTAGAGGAGGAAAGAGAATGATTACCAGAAGAACATTGATGGCTGCGGCAGGTCTCGCCATGGGCGGTCTCGTTGCCATTCCGGCATCCGCGCAGGAAACGGTCAAGATCGGCCTCATCCTGCCGATGACCGGCCCGTTCGCATCCACCGGCCGCCAGGTCGAAGCGGGCGTCAAGGCCTATATGGCGCTGAATGGCGATACGGTCGCCGGCAAGAAGATCGAGGTCGTGCTGCGCGACGACGGCGGTGTTGCCGACCAGACCCGCCGCATCGCCCAGGAACTCGTCGTCAATGACGGCGCCAAGATGCTGATGGGCTTTGGCCTGACGCCGCTTGCCATGTCGGTTGCGCCGGTTCTCAACCAGGCGAAGATCCCGGCGATCATCACCTCGGCAACGACCTCGGCGATCATGCCGCAGTCGCAATATTACGTCCGCACCTCGATGGGCGGCCCGCAGTCCGCCGTTCCGGTCGCCACCTGGGCGGTGCAGAACAACCTGAAGAAGGTCGTGACGCTGGTCTCCGATTACGGTCCGGGGATCGATATCGAGCAGGGCTTCACCAACCAGTTCAAGAAGGAAGGCGGCACGATCGTCGAGGCGATCCGCGTTCCGCTGGCGAACCCGGATTTCGCCCCCTTCCTGCAGCGCGTCCGTGACGCCAAGCCCGACGCGGTGTTTGCCTTCGTGCCGGCCGGCATCGGTGCGCAGTTCATGAAGCAATATGTCGACCGCGGTCTGGCCGATGCCGGCATCAAGCTGATCGCCACCGGCGACGTCACCGACGACGACCTGCTGAACGGCATGGGTCCGGCCGCCAAGGGCGTGATCACCGGCCATTTCTACTCGACCCTGCACGACAGCCCGGAAAACAAGGCTTTCGTCGCCCAGGTGAAGAAGGCCAGCAACAACATGCGCCCGAACTTCATGGGCGTCGGCGGGTATGACGCCATGACGCTCGCCTATATGGCGCTGAAGAAGACCAATGGCGATACCGACGGCACCAAGCTGATCGAAGCCATGAAGGGTGCCACCTGGGTAAGCCCGCGCGGCCCGATCACCATCGATCCGGCCACCCGCGACATCGTCCAGGACATCTACATGCGCGAAGTCAAGGAAGTGAACGGCGAACTCTACAACGTCGAGTTCGCGACCTTCCCGAAGATCAAGGACCCGAACGCCAAGTAAGGCGGATTGATCTCACTCAGACAGGAATGGCGGGCTTCGGCCCGCCATTTTCGTTTGGAATAGGGGATGCGTTTACGGTTTCGTAGTCACGCGCCGACCGTGAGCACGATCTTACCCTGGATATGCCCCCTGGCGGCTCGTTCATGGGCCTTGCGGGTGTCGGCGAGCGGATAGGTGCTATCGAGGACGACGCGGATCGTCCCGTCATCGAGCAAGCGCGCGATTTCTGTCAGTTGGGCTCCGCTCGAACGGACCTGGGTGGCCGAGACCATGACGCCGAGCTTTTCGGCCTCCTCGGCATCGGAAAAGCCTAATGGGTAGACCGGGAACAACGCACCGCCGCGCTTCAGTGTGCGCAGGAAACGGCCGGTGGTCGGCCCGCCGAGGGCGTCGACGACAAGATCAATGTCATGCGCAACCTCTTCGGGCGGCGTTTTTGTGTAATCGATGAATTCGTCGGCCCCGAGTTCCCGTAACAGCGCCTCATGCTTGCCGGATGCCACGGCGATGACATGCGCACCTTTCAATTTCGCGATCTGCACCGCGAAGTGCCCGACGCCCCCTGCCGCGCCGTTGACGAGGACGGTCTTGTCTTCGAGCGGCACCGGCTGATGTTTATGTGGCTGAAGCGGGTTCGGTTCATCGTGCCCCAGCGAGATCATGAACTGCCACGCTGTCAGCAGCGACATCGGCGCTCCGGCGGCATGCGCATGATCGATGCCGGCGGGCTTGAGCGCAAGTTCCGACGCCGGCACGCTGACATATTCGGCATAGGCCCTGCTTTCCCCGACGCTGAAAAAGCGGACCATGGAGTAGACGTCGTCTCCGACGGAAAAACCCCTAACGTCATCAGCCACCGCCTCGACAACGCCGGACACATCCGTGCCGAGGATGATCGGGAAGGGCACCTGCGGCCGCCATTCCGGAGGAAGCGCCTTGTAGCCATCGCGCAGATACCAGTCGGGAGGGTTGATCCCAATGGCATGGACGCGAACGAGGACTTCCCCCGGCTTCAATTCCGGCTTCGGCGCATCCTCATAGCGCAGCACTTCAGGGCCGCCGTATTCGTGAATCCGGATGGCTTTCATTGTTTCGGTCGACATCGCTTTCTCCGTCGCGGCAGGTGTGCTAACTAATGCGGAGCACTGTTCCACTTTATATCCGGAGCACTGTTCCGATTGTCAAGGGGTACGATGCGAGCCGACGCCAAAAAGAACTACGACCAGCTACTCGCCGTCGCTCGTCGCGTTGTCACCGAACAGGGCGCCGACGCGTCGTTGCGCGACGTTGCTCGCAAGGCGGGCGTAGGGCTTGGCACGCTTTATCGCCACTTCCCGACCCGGGAAGCGCTGCTTGAGGCCTTGCTTCGCACGAAGTTCGACGAGGCGGCGCAAAGGGCGAGTGAGCTTGAAATGTGGGACAATGCCGGAAACGCCCTCGTGACATGGCTGCGAGAGGCCATCGCGATGACCCACACCTATAGCGGCGCCATTGCGCCGATGGTTGCGGCAATCGCTGATGAAGGCTCCGCGCTCCATGCCTCATGCGTCAGCTTGCGCGCAGCCGGCACGCGGCTTCTTGTCCGTGCCCAGGCGGAAGGCGTGGCGAGAGGCGACATGGATGGCAACGACCTGTTCGCATTGATCAGCGCCCTGGCGTGGCTCGCCGACCAGCCTCCGCTTGTGCCGCGCGCGGATCATCTTTTCGACGTTATATCGAGCGCGATCCTGACGGATCGACAAGAGCCCGCTATTCCTTGAGAGCGAATACCCCATCGGGACGCGTGAGCGTCACGATGCGCGCGCCAGCGACTAGGCCGAGACCGGGTCTCGTGGGACGCCGGCGATTGGTGCTTGCGACCCCAAAGCAGCCCATTTGTCAGACGGCCGATGCCGCTTTGAACACCGCAAGCTGAGCGTCGAAAGCGCGCTTGTAGGCGGGCCGTGCTTCCGCGCGGGCAGTGTAGGCGGAGAGGTTTGGGTAGTCGTCCAGCATATCCGACGATGCTTTCAACCTGAGCAGCACCGTCACCATCAGCAGGTCGCCGGCGCTGAACGCACCATCAAGCCAGTCGGCGTCGCCAAGGTGGCGGGAAAGGTCGACCAGCCGGTTGCGGATGGTGCCGTCGAGGGCGCGCAGACGCTGTTCGTACCAAGGCTCGTCGCGCTCGAGGATCCGGACGAGGCTGCGGTCGAAGATCGGCGGCTCAACCGTGTTGAGCGCGGCAAACATCCATGCGATCGCCTTCGCCCGGGCATTCGCGTCTTCCGGCAGCAGGCCGCCGTGGCGTTCGGCGATATGGAACACGATCGCCCCGGATTCGAACAGGACAAGATCGCCTTCCTCATAGGTCGGAATCTGCCCGAAAGGCTGAAGCGCCAGATGCGCGGGTTCCTTCATCGCCTTGAACGACAGAAGACGAACGTCGTAAGGCTGGGCCGCTTCTTCGAGCGCCCAGCGAACGCGCATGTCGCGCGCCAGCCCTTTGCCGCGATCGGGCGATTGTTCAAAGGCCGTAATGGTAATGGTCATTGGTGCTCTCCGTAGCGTGTCTGTCTTGAAGACGGTCGGCTAAACGGGATTCCGACACCCTTTGCCCAAGATAATCCTTGCAGTCGGTCCACATCAGATCCGCAGAACATGGATCGAGTTTGGCGGTTCGTCCATTGTCGTCGTATGCATGGTTCTGACAAAGAGGTAGGTGACCGCCCAGGTACCGCAGGAGGCCCTGCAAGCAGACGGAGTTTTAAGATTGAGCGTTGCCTTCACCAAGGAAGAGAGTTCCGAAACCGCTTCGGAAACCCTGCTGCCGGATCGTCCGATTTCGCCGCATCCGAACCTTGTGACGGAAGCGGGGCTGAAGGCGCTGGAACTGCAGCTCGCGCAGGCGCGCGAGGCCTATCGCGCGGCGAGCGCGATCGAGGATGTCAATGAACGGCGGCGCCAGCAGGCAAATCCGTTGCGCGACGCGCGCTATCTTGCAGCGAGAGTTCACACGGCACAGCTCGTCCTGGATCCGACCTCATCCGACAACGTTGCCTTTGGCAGCACCGTGACCTTCAGCCGCGACGATGGGCGCGTCCAGACCTATCGGATCGTCGGAGAGGATGAAGCGGACCCCAAGGCCGGATCGATTTCCTTCGTTTCGCCGGTCGCAAGGCTGCTGATGGGCAAGACTGTCGGAGATGTCGTCGAGGCCGGCGGTCAGGAGCTGGAGATCCTTGCAATCTCCTGAAATGCTCATATAGCCGCTGTATACGTGTTCAAACGGGCGAATGACGGGTTGAGCAGGCGTTCGGCAATGGCTATCAGGTGCTGACCGCAAACGAACCTTCCGCGAACCACGAGGCGCATCCCGGCATGACCCCAGATTTTCTCGTCACCCATTCGGGTGGCTTCCATGCCGACGAACTGCTGTCGAGCGTCGTCCTGAGCCGGCTTTTCCCAAAGGCTCGGATCGTTCGCAGCCGGGCGCCTGAATGGATCACGCCCGGTGCCGACCGCGTCATCTACGATGTCGGCGGCGCCTATGACGCTGCGGCGCAGATCTTCGATCACCACCAGCGCGGTGCGCCGTTGCGCGGCGACGGCCAGCCTTTCAGCTCGTTCGGACTGGTCTGGAAGCACTATGGCCGTGACTACCTTGCAGCCCTCGGCCTTCCCGGGGCTCATATCGAGGCTTTGCACGCCTCTTTCGATGCGAGCTTCGTGTTGCCGATCGATCTGATGGACAATGGCGCGCTCAGCCCCTCGATTGCGGGACCACTGGCCGGGCTCACTCTGCCATCTCTCCTGGAAACCCTGAAACCCGTGTTCGACGAAAAAGACCCGGAAGCAGAAAACCGCGCCTTTCACGCGGCACTTGCGATCGCCCGCAGTTTCGTCGAGGCAAGGATTGCCCAGAGCGCTGCAAAACTGCGGGCCGAGGCGCTCGTGCATCAGGCAATCGTGGATACGGGCGAGGGGCGCATTCTCGAATTGCCGACGGGAATGCCGTTCCGCCCGGCGATCATCAAGGCGGGCGCCGATCACCTGTTGTTCGTCGTTCACCCGCGCGACAAGGACTGGTGCCTCACGACCATCCGCCGAGCGGACGAAGGTTTCGAGGTGCGCGCCGATCTGCCGGCGGCCTGGGCCGGCCTGACCGATCGCGATCTCGAGGCAGCCTGCGGCGTCGAGGGCGCGAGCTTCTGCCATAACGGCCGGTTCATTGCCGCTGCCAGGACCCGCGAGGCGGCGCTCGCCATGGCCGAGTTGGCGGTCCGGGAAGCCGTTTCCAACGGGACCAGGTAAGGGCGGCCAGGAACAGGCGGCAGCCAAGGAGGCTCGGTCGAGGGCGGGCGGGCTTCCGCTTCCGGCATCGGCCAGATGTGCTAGAACAGCCCATCATGAGTTTTTCGCGGCCCGCGTCGTCATCCACGATCCTGCATCACAGCCTCAGGCATCTGAGGGCGTTCCTCGCGGTCGTCGATACCGGCTCGGTGACAAAGGCGGCGGAGCTCTGCTTCGTCTCCCAGCCGGCGGTCACCCAGGCGCTGTCGAAGATCGAAAAAACCGCCGGCCTGCCGCTGTTTTCCCGCACGCCGCAGCGGATCTTTGCCAACGGCGCCGGTGAAATCCTGGCGCTGCGCATCAAGCGCGCCTTCGCATACCTCGATCCCGCCCTGTCGGAACTGTCGCCGAGACTGCGGGTGACGGCGACCACCGCGCAGCTGAAATCCCTGATCGCGGTCCGCGAAACAGAGAACTTTACGCTCGCGGCCGCCCGCCTGGGCCTCAGCCAGCCGGCGGTCTATCGCGCCGTCGGCCAGCTCGAAGAGGAGGCGGCGCGTCCGCTGTTCGAACGGACCTCCTACGGCATCGTCGCGACGCGCGCGGCCCATGCGCTGGCCCAGGCGGCAAGGCTTGCCTTCATTGAGCTCGAACAGGCGGATGCGGATCTTGCGGAACTGACGGCGGCCGAGATCGGCCAGATCGTCATCGGCGCCACCCCGCTTGCCAAATCCTATGTGCTGCCGAAGGCGATCGCCAGTTTCCGCAAGATCCGCCCGAACCTGCCGATCCAGATCCAGGAAGGGCCTTACCCGGACCTGCTGGGCGCTCTTCGCCGCGGCGAGGTGGATTTCATGCTCGGCGCGCTGCGGGTGCCGGCGCCGATCGGCGATGTGGAGCAGAAGGTGCTGTTCCACGACACGGTGGTCATGGTTTCGGGCCAGGCGCATCCGCTGGCCGGCCGGGAGGAACTGACCGTCGAGGAGCTTGCCGCTTTCCCCTGGGTCGTCAACCAGAGCGGCACGCCGATGCGCCGGTATTTCGACAGCGTCTTTACCGGTTCTCCAAGCGGGCCGCCGAAGAGCATCGTCGAAACCGGCTCACTGATCCTGATGCGCGAGCTTCTGGATTCCAGCGACCATCTCGGCTGCACCTCCCGCCTTCAGGCGGAAGCGGAGATCGCCCGCGGGCTGATGCGGGCGCTGCCCTTCGATCTCAGCCACACGTCGCGGCCGATCGGGGTGACGACGAGAAGGGACTGGCTGCCGACGGCGGCACAGCAGGCGTTTCTGGAGCTTCTGCCGACCTGGTCCGAGCGCCCGGCCGATCGATCGCTATAACTAGAACTTATAAGTCCGGCAGATGAACTGATTAAGCCTGAAGACACAGGCCGGCTAGTGTGCAAATGCGCCAGACAGGTGGAGAGATTGGCGTTTGGGGCGAGCACCGCGGTGTTCCGTCCTCTGGAGGTTAACAAAAAGTTGAGAATGGCGGGGCGCCAAGGCATCCGGGCCCGTTGACTGACATATCGACCGTCTACGATATAGGCTAACAGTTATGACAGGCCCGGGCTCAAAGCCCGGATACTGTCCGGCAAGGCGTCTATAAGAAAATATCGCGCTCTGAGGAGGAGGAAAACATGCTCAATAGAAGAACGCTCATCGCAGCGGCAGGCTTGGCGCTCAGCGGCGTTGCTGCCATTCCGGCGGCCGCCCAGGAAACCATCAAGATTGGCCTCATCCTGCCGATGACCGGTCCGTTCGCATCGACCGGCCGTCAGGTTTCGGCCGGCGCCAAGACCTTCATGGCGATGAAGGGCGACACCGTCGCCGGCAAGAAGATCGAACTCGTCATCCGCGACGACGCCGGCACGGCCGACCAGACCCGCCGCATCGCCCAGGAATTGGTTGTCAACGACGGCGCCAAGGTTCTGGCCGGCTTCGGCCTGACGCCGCTCGCCATGGCGGTCGCCCCGGTCGCGACCCAGGCGAAGATCCCGTCGGTGGTGATGGCCGCCGGCACAGCTTCGATCACCAAAGCATCGGAATACATCACCCGCACCTCCGGCACCCTGCCGCAATATTCGCTGCCGGTCGGCACCTGGGCTGCCGCCAACAAGATCAAGAAGGTGGTGACGCTCGTTTCCGACTACGGCCCGGGCATCGATGCCGAGAAGTGGTTCACCAAGGAATTCAAGGCCAAGGGCGGCGAGATCGTCGAAGCCGTGCGCGTTCCGCTCGCCAATCCCGATTTCGCGCCCTTCCTGCAGCGCGTCCGAGACGCCAAGCCCGATGCGGTCTTCGTGTTCCTGCCGTCGGGTGCCGGTTCGCTGTTCATGAAGCAGTTTGCAGACCGCGGCCTTGCCGATGCCGGCATCAAGCTGATTGCGACAGGCGACGTCACCGACGACGATATCCTCAACTCGATGGGCAAGCCGGCAATCGGCACCATTACCGGCCATTTTTATGCCACCGCGCATGACAGCCCGGAAAACAAGGCCTATGTCGCTGCCTTCAAGAAGGCCAATGCCGACATGCGCCCGAACTTCATGTCGGTCGGCGGTTTCGACGGCATGGCGCTGATTTACGCAGCGCTCGAAAAGACCAAGGGCGACGTCACCGGCCCGGCCTTCATGGCAGCCGTCAAGGGCCTCTCCTGGACGAGCCCGCGTGGTCCCGTCTCGATCGATCCGGAAACCCGCGACATCATTCAGAACATCTACATGCGCGAGGTCAAGGACGTGAACGGCGAGCTGCAGAACGTCGAGTTCCAGACGTTCAAGGATCTCAAGGATCCGGAAAAGGCCGACGCCAAGTAGGGGCAGGGATAGCCCCTCACCCCGCCTCCGCTTCGCTCGGCGCACCCTCTCCCCGTAAACGGGGCGAGGGGGGAACCGCAACCGGCGCGGCATAAGCCTTCTCCACGACTTGACGGGGGAAAGGTGCCGGCAGGCGGATGAAGGGCAGGTTCATAACAAGAAGGTCAAGGCACTTGAGCCCCGTCGTTTTCCCGGCGACAATGCCGGGCAACATCATCGCTCGCAACAGGGCCTCGCAGAGAAGATTTATATGCTGACAATCCTGTTCGACGGCATCGCTTATGGGATGCTGCTTTTCATTCTGGCCTGCGGGCTGACGGTGACGCTCGGTCTGATGAACTTCATCAACCTGGCGCATGGCGCGTTTGCCATGGCCGGCGGCTACGTGACCGTGGTGATGATGAACCGCTACGGCATCTCCTTCTACTGGTGCCTGCCGGCGGCCTTCATCGTTTCGGCGCTGATTGGCCTTGTGCTGGAACGGACGCTCTACCAGTGGCTTTACCAGGCAAGCCATCTGGACCAGGTGCTCTTCTCGATCGGCATCGTCTTCATGGCGATCGCCGCGACCGACTATTTTATGGGTGGCCAGCAGCAGCTGATCAACCTGCCGCCGGAACTCTCCGGCCGCATGGATGTGTTCGGCGTCGGCGTCGGCCGCTACCGGCTCTTCACCATTATCGTCTGCGCGGCACTGGCGCTTGCGCTGCAGCTCATCCTCTCGAAGACCCGCTTCGGCAGCCGGCTGCGCGCCGCCGTCGATGACCGGCGCGTCGCCATGGGCCTCGGCATCAACGTGCCGCTCGTCTTCGCGCTGACCTTCGCCTTCGGTTCGGGCCTTGCCGGCCTCGGCGGGGCGATGGGCGCGGAAATCCTCGGTCTCGATCCGAACTTCCCGCTGAAATTCATGATCTATTTCCTTATCGTCGTCTCGGTCGGCGGCACATCCACCGTCTCCGGCCCATTCCTCGCCGCTCTGCTGCTCGGCATTGCCGACGTGGCCGGCAAATATTACGTGCCGGCGATCGGTCCCTTCGTCATCTACGGACTGATGATCGTCATGCTGATCGTGCGGCCGAACGGCCTGTTCTCAAGGGGTGGCCGATGACCGTTCTTCCGCAGGAAACCACCGTGTCCGCAAATTCCTCCACCGCTGCAGCCGAGACCCGCGCCGCGAAGCTGATGAAGCGCCGGAGCCGCATCCGCTTCTACGAGATCATCGTCTGGATCGCCGCTATCGCCGCTTATTTCCTGCTGCCGTCGAAGATGCTGATCCTCACCGAGATCGCCATCCTGGCCCTATTTGCGGTGTCGCTCGACCTGGTGCTCGGTTTCGCCGGCATCGTCTCGCTCGGCCACACCGCCTTCTTCGGCCTCGGCGCCTATGTGGCGGGCCTGATGGCGCAGCACTATTTCGCCGAACCGGTGACCGGATTGATCGTCGCGGGCGTTGCCTCCGGCGTGCTCGGCCTGCTCACCAGCTTCCTCGTCCTGCGCGGCTCCGACCTTACCCGCCTGATGACGACGCTCGGCATCGGCCTGATGATGGCGGAAGTCGCCAACCAGATGGCCTGGCTGACCGGCGGCGCAGACGGCCTTTCCGGCTTTTCGCCCGGCCCTATCCTCGGCATGTTCGAGTTCGACCTGTTCGGCAAGGTCGGTTATCTCTATTGCGTCGGCGTGCTCTTCATTGGCACGATGATCATGCGGCGCATTGCCTTTTCGCCTTTCGGCCTGTCGCTGAAGGCGATCAAGGGCAATTCGATGCGCTCCGCCATGGTCGCCGTGCCGGCGCGCAAGCGTATCGTCACCGCCTATACGGTCGCGGCCGTGTTTGCCGGCATGGCGGGAGCACTGCTCACCCAGACGACCGCCTTTGTCTCGCCCGACGTGCTCGCCTTCCATCGCTCGGCCGACGTCCTGCTGGTGCTCGTCATCGGCGGTACCGGCTATCTCTATGGCGGCATCTTCGGGGCGATCCTGTTCACGCTGGTCAAGGACTGGCTGTCGGTGATCACCCCGCAATACTGGATGTTCTATATCGGCATGCTGCTCGTCATCCTGGTGCTGGTCGGCCGTGACCGGCTGTCGCGCTGGGTCGAATACCTGCCCGAGCGCCTCTCGAAGAAGGAGGACCGCTGATGAGCGAGATCGTTCTCGAAACCAGGCACCTGGTGCGCCGCTTCGGTGCCTTCCTTGCCACCAATGACGTCAGCCTGAAGGTGGAGCGCGGCGCCCGCCACGCTCTGATCGGCCCGAACGGCGCCGGCAAGACGACGCTGATCAACCTTTTGACCGGCGTCTTGCCGCCATCGGAAGGCCAGGTTTTCCTCGAAGGCGAGGACATCACCTCGATGGCCTCGTTCCGGCGGGTCAAGCGTGGGCTGACCCGCACCTTCCAGATCAACCAGCTGTTCAACGAGTTCACCCCGCTCGAAACCGTGGCGCTGGCGATCGCCGAACGCGAAGGCGTTGGCCACAACCTGTGGCGATCGATCGCCGGTTACGGCAAGGTGGTGGACGAGGCGGCAGACCTGCTGGCGCGCTTCGGCCTTGCTTCTGTGATGGGCGAACGTACCGTAATCCTGCCCTATGGCAAGCAGCGCCTGCTCGAGATCGCGCTGGCCTTTGCGTCAAAGCCACGCGTGCTGCTGCTCGACGAACCGGCGGCCGGCGTGCCCGAAGACGAGCGGCACGAAGTGCTGCAGATTGTCTCCGACCTTCCCCCCGACGTCACCGTGCTGCTGATCGAGCACGACATGGATCTGGTCTTCTCGTTCGCCAACCGGATTTCGGTTCTGGTGGCCGGCGCCGTCTTCGTTGAAGGAACGGTTGCGGAAATCTCCAATGATCCGCGCGTCAAGGCCGTCTATCTCGGAGAAAACGCATGAGCGCCCCGGTTCTGGTCACCGAAAAACTGGTCGCGGGTTACGGCGAGGCGAGCGTTCTCGCCGGTATCAGCCTGACGATCCGCGAGGGTCGCACGCTGGCGCTGCTCGGCCGCAACGGCACGGGCAAGACCACCTTCGTCAATACGCTTGCCGGTGTCACCACCCATCATTCGGGCTCGATCCACCTGATGGGACGCGACGTCACCAAACTGCGCGCCGACCGCCGTGCCGCGGCAGGCATCGGCTGGGTGCCGCAGGAGCGCAACATCTTCAAGTCGCTGACCGTCGAGGAGAACATGACGGCGATCGCCCGCCCCGGCGTCTGGACGCTGGAACGGGTCTATACGATGTTCCCGCGGCTGAAAGAGCGCCGCAAGAACCTCGGCAACCAGCTTTCCGGCGGCGAACAGCAGATGCTGGCGGTCGGGCGGGCGCTGATGGTCAATCCGAAACTGCTTCTCCTCGACGAGCCGACCGAGGGTCTTGCACCGATCATCGTCGACGAACTGCTCGCGGCGATCCAGCGGATCACGCAAGGCGAGGGCATGTCGGCTATCATCATCGAGCAGAAGGCCCGCAAGGTGCTACCGCTCTCCGACGACGCTGTCATTCTCGATCGCGGCGCGATCGTCTACCAGGGGACCAGCGCCGACCTGCTCGCCAATGAAGAGATTCTCGGCCGGCATCTGACCGTGGAAAAGGGTGTCCGGCACTAGTTCGGAGAAGCGCAGGCGGCTTTTTATCGCCGACGTGCTGTGCGGTTCGGGCGCTTGATCGCGCTCAAGCCGCACACAACGCCCGGCAATACATTGAGCGGCTGCTTAGTGCGCCGTCCCGTCGACGATCACGTGGTCGTGGTCCATCGAGCATTTCTCGATGCGGGCATGGACCTTGTAGACGTTGCGCAGCATGTCCACGGTGACCACGTCGCGCGGGTAACCGCAGGCTCGCATGCGGCCGTTGGCGATCACCAGAACCTTGTCGGCAAAGCGGAGCGCCTGGTTGAGGTCGTGGATGGCGATCATCACGACCATGCCCTTCGAGCGCGCCCGCCGCTGCATGAAATCGAGCACTTCGACCTGCCGGTGAAGATCGAGCGCGCTGGTCGGCTCGTCCATCAGCATGATTTCCGGTTCGCGGACGAGCGCTTGGGCGATCGACACCAGCTGGCGTTGGCCCCCGGAGAGCGCACCGAGATCCCGAAACGCGATGGTGGTGATGTTGAGCGCCCGCATGATTTCGTCGATGAACGAGAGGTCGCTGTCGCTGACGCTCCAGGACTGGCCCTGCTTGCGGGCGAGAAGAATGGATTCGTAGACGGTCAGCACCGCATTGGCCGAGGTGTCCTGCGGCATGTAGGTGATGGCGTTCTTCGTCTTCGCGCCGTCGATGACGATATTGCCCGGCCCCTTCAGGAGGCCCGTGATGCGCTTGAACAGCGTCGACTTGCCGGCGGCGTTGGGGCCAATGACTGCGATCAGCTCTCCCGCCTTCATGACCGGCGTCGTCACGTCCTCCACGAACAGCTTGCGGCCGTGATAGGCGCCGACCGATTGCAGTTGCATCGCTACCATGACCGGCTCCGATTCGAGAGGATGAGCGAGAAGAAGAACGGAACGCCGACCAGCGCCGTGATGATGCCGATCGGAAAAACGACGCCCGGAATGATCGACTTCGAGACGATCGAGGTGAGCGACAGCAAAAGCGCGCCCGACAGGATCGAGCCCGGCAGGAAAAAGCGCTGGTCTTCGCCGAGGATCATGCGGGCGATATGCGGGCCGACCAGGCCGACGAAACCGATCGTGCCGACGAAGCTGACCGGCACGGCGGCGAGCAGCGAGATGATCAGCATGGTTTCGAGCCGGATGCGCCGGACATTGACGCCGAAGCTTGCCGCCTTGTCTTCGCCGAGCCGGATTGCGGTCAGCGCCCAGGCGTGGCGGGCAAACAGCGGCAGCGCGATCAGGAGGACGGCAAGGGTGATGCCGATCTTCGGCCAGGTCGCCTTGGTAAGGCTGCCCATGGTCCAGAAGACGACCGCCGACAGCGCCTGCTCGGAGGCAAGATATTGCAGGAAGGCGAGCAGCGCGTTGAAGGTGAAGACCAGCGCGATGCCGAGCAGCACGACCGTCTGCACCGAGACGCCGCGCATCTGCGAGATGAAATGGATGAACAGCGTGGCGATCAGCGCCATGACGAAGGCATTGGCCGGCACGAGCAGGGTGGCGGCAACCGGCAGGATGGAGACGCTGGTGACGATCGCCAGCGCGGCGCCGAAGCTGGCGGCGGCCGAGATGCCGAGCGTGAACGGGCTGGCGAGCGGATTGGCAAGAATGGTCTGCATCTGGGCACCGGCAACCGACAGCGCGGCGCCGACGACGATCGCCATGACGGCGACCGGCATGCGGATATCCCAGACCACGGCGCGGATCTGGGCCGAGACGGAGGAGGGGTCGATCAGCGCGGCGACGACTTCGCCGAGGCTGTAGCGGGCCGGCCCCCAGGCGAGATCGACGGCGAACGACAGACAAAGAGCGGCTGTCATGGCAGCGAGGATCACAAGCTTGCGGCGGGCAAGGGCGCGATAGCGCTCCCGCCCGGCTTCAGCTTCGATCGGCAATGCGGCGATCTCGGCCATATCGGGTTACTTCGCCGCCTTGGCGTCGATCCAGTAACCCGGCTGATACGGAACCGGCAGGAATTTCTCGTGGAATTCCTTGAAGGTCGCATCCGGGTCGAGATCGGCGAACAGCTCCGGGTGGAACCATTTTGCCATCCGCTGTACGGCCACGAACTGATATGGGCTCGTGTAGAACTGATGCCAGATGGCATGGACATTGCCGCCCGCCACAGCCTTGGAGCCGGTGAAGGCCGCATTCTGCATCAGGGCGTCCAGCGCCTTGCGACTGTTTTCGGCGGCCGCGGCGGCCGTCGGGCCGACATTCACGAAGTCCTTGGCGTCCTTGGTCTGGCTCCAGTTCGAGCCGGTGACGACGACGACATCCGGATTGGAAGCGACGACCTGCTCGGCATTGATCGAGCCGGTATAGCCCGGCAGGAAATCCGAACCGAGGTTATGGCCGCCGGCCCAATCCACCATCAGACCGAAATTGTCCGGGCCGAAGGTGCCGCAGCACTCAACCAGGCCGGCCGCCCGATACATGAAGACATTCGGCTTCTTCGGGTTGGCGGCCTTCAATTTGTCGGTCACGCGGGCCATCTGCTGCTTCCAGTAGGCGGCGACGGCTGCGGCGCGATCCTCGTGGCCGAAGATCTGGCCGAGAACCTTGAGGCTCGGTTCGGTATTGTCGAGGATGTGTTCGCGGAAGTCGATATAGACGATCTTCACACCGATCTTGTTCAGCATCTCCTCGAGCTTCACCTCGTCCGCGGCCTTCTTGTTGCCGATCGGCAAAAGCATGACGTCCGGGTTCAGCTTGACGACGGTCTCAGTCTGCAGCGTGCCGTCGGTCAGGTTGCCGAGGAACGGCAGTTCCTTGCCCTTCGGGAATTTCGCGAGATAGGCATCGTAGCCATCCTTGTCGGTGGTCAGCAGGTCGTTGCGCCAGCCGACGATCCTGGCGAAGGGATCTTCCTTTTCGATCGGGGCGACCGAATAGAGCATCCGGCCTTCGCCGAGAATAACGCGCTCGACCGGCTTGTCGAACTTCACCTCACGGCCGGCGACGTCCTTGACGGTGAACGACTGCGCCAGCACGGAAAACGGCAAAAGGCTTGCAAGCACAACCGTTGATGTTGCAAGCATTTTCGCGAAATTCATCTGGAAACTCCCCCGATGTCTGATAATGTCCGCATGCATATGAAATATGACTTTTGGAATCAAGTTCTATGTTTTAGAGCTCTTCCAAAGTAGTCTGACTATCGGGGCACCTATTATGAATTCGATGAACTCCAACTATTCCATCCGAGATGAAATCCGCGACTTCTGGTCGGAGAGAGCGGCGACGTTCGACGAGAGCGTTGGCCACGAAATCTTCTCGGAGGAAGAACGCAAGGGCTGGCAGCGGCTGATCCGCAAGCATCTGGGCGATGGCACCGGCCGCGCCGCCCTGGATCTCGCCTGCGGCACCGCCGTCATCTCGCATCTGATGAACGACGTCGGTTTCAAGGTCACCGGTCTCGACTGGTCGGATGCAATGCTGGGTCAGGCGCGCGCCAAGGCGAAGAAACGCGGCACCGATATCCGTTTCGTATCCGGCGACGCGGAAAATACGATGGAGCCGAAGAACAGCTACGATGTCATCACCAATCGACATCTGGTCTGGACGCTGGTCGATCCGCCGGTCGCTTTCGCGGAATGGTTCTCCGTCCTGAAGCCGGGCGGCAAACTGCTGATCCTCGACGGCAACATGGGCAAGGAGACCTGGGTTAAGGGCCTGCAGAAATTCTGGTCCAGGATCACCGGCAAGCCGGCCGCAAGCCACATGACCCCGGCCATGGCGGCGCGTCACCAGAACATCCGCTCGCGCGTCTATTTCTCGGACGCCATGCCGGCCGAAGCGGTGGTCGATCTTTTGACCAAGGCCGGTTTCGTCAACATCGTGGTCGACCGCAAGCTGTCCGACATCCATTGGGCCCAGGCCCGCAAGATGCCGTTCCTGCGCGGCCTGGAGCGCATGGTACAGGAACGCTTCGCCATCTGCGCGATGAAGCCGGAATAAGCTGCCGATCGAAGGTGGCTCGTGGCGGCCACCTTCGAGCCACCGCAAATATACACAGCATTTATGGTCGCCTGACATAATTGTGACCGGGCTGTGACCGCGGGCATTAACCTTTGGCCGCTTTCCCCGAAACCCGGGGGAAGCGCAAAGTCACGCGGATCACGATCCGGCCTCATCCGGGCCTCGCGCGTGCCTCGTTTCGGGACCTGCACCCGATGCAATTAACCTTGTGATAACCGATCGATTTTTGAATGGGCTATCTTCTGCGCGTGGCCATCGCCGCCGCGGCTCCCTCGCCATTTCCGACCATGGAGACAAGATTGTCCATCAAGCTTTTTGCCCTTTCCGCGCTCGCTCTTTCCGCAATTGCAGCACCCGTCCTTGCCCAGCCCATCCCGAGCATGGTGAAAAAATTCGACGCCTGGGGCCTCTATTCCTACAAGGGCGACGGCGGCACCACCTGCTACGTACTGACCACGCCGACACAGATGCAGCCCGCCAATGTCGATCACGGCGACAACTTTTTCCTCGTCGCGCCAAAGCCCTCCGGATCCGGCTTCTATCCGCAGGCGATCATGGGTTACGACCTCAAGGGCGGATCGCAGATGACGGTCACCGTAGACGGCCGAACCTTCGCCCTGGAGCCGAAGGGAAATTCCGGCTGGACGAAGCAGGAGAGCGCCGATGCCGCTCTTGTGGCGGCGATGAAATCGGGAAGCAGCATGACGCTCGAAGCGGTCTCCCAGCGCGGCACGCAGACCAGCTACACGTTCTCGCTTTCCGGCGTAAGCGCGGCATTGACTCAGGCGGGGCGCTGTGGCTGACAAGGGTTTCGCTCGCGTTGTCATGGCGGATGTGCTATCTGTCATGACAACGATTGGAGCGACTGCCATGAACCTGCAGATACGGGATCCCCGCGCCCGAGAGCTCGCGGAGCGGCTTGCCAAAAAACGTAATGTTAGCATGACCGAGGCGGTCATCGAGGCGCTTGAGGAGAAGCTTTCAAAAGAGGAGCAGGCGGAAACGCCGCTTCAGGAACGCGTGATGAAAATCGTCGATCGCCTTCATGCCATCAAGGGCGGAGAGGGGCGGGACATGACCAAGGATGAAATCGACGAGATGTGGGGCCATTAGTGTTCGTCGATACCTCCGTCATCGTCGCGATCTTTTCCAAGGAGGAGGATGCGCAACAGTGGATAGGCAAGATCGAAGCGGCAGAGAGCCTCTGCACCAGTGCTTTGGTCGTGCTCGAGACTGCCATGAGGCTGTCGACGAAGCTCGACGAGGATCCCCTCGTCATTGAGCAGGGTCTATCTGATTTCTTCAAAGAGACGAAAATCCAGATCGTCCCTATCGAGGAAGCCGATGGCGAGCTGGCGATCCGGGCATTCCGGGATTACGGCAAGGGCAGGGGACACCCAGCCCAGCTTAATCTGGCCGACTGTCTCTCTTATGCCTGCGCTAAAAACCGCGGCCTGTCGCTGCTCTACAAGGGCGCCGATTTCGCACGCACGGACCTGGCCTGAAGTCCCCCGATCGTGTCAAAAATAGCTGGTTTCTCCCATGGCTTTTTTGCGGCGGCACCCTAGTTGACGATTGTCAAAAAGGCTGTCCCAGGTGATCGTTGTCATGTAAGACGGCAGCACAGCGCCTATCGCCGCCGAAAGCCCGATGATGAATCATTCGACTGCCGAGACAGCCTTTCTTTCCCACAGCGGCGAAATGGCCCGTCTTATTGCGGCTTTCAATTGGGCAGCCACTTCGCTCGGGCCGATCGCCACCTGGCCGCAGAGCCTCAAGACAACGATTTCCCTCATGCTTCGTTCGCCGGTCCCGATCGTCACGCTGTGGAACGAGGACGGCGTGATGATCTATAACGACGCCTATTCCGATTTTGCCGGAAGGCGCCATCCCGGCATCCTCGGATGCAAGGTGCGCGAGGGCTGGCCTGAAGTTGCCGACTTCAACGACAACGTCATGAAGGTCTGTTTCGCCGGTGGCACGCTTGCCTATTCCGACCAGGAAATGGTCCTCGACCGCTCCGGCACGCCGGCCTCCGCCTTCATGAACCTCTATTATTCTCCGGTCTATGACGAGGCCGGCAAGCCCTTCGGCGTGGTGGCGATCGTCGTCGAGAACACGGCCAAGGTTCGCGCCGAGCGGCGGCTTCAGGGCGAAGGCGAGCGTCTGCGTCTGATGTTCGATCAGGCTCCGGGCTTCATGGCCATGGTGACCGGACCGGACCATGTTTTCGAAATGGCGAACGGCGCCTATATGCGTCTCGTCGGCGGTCGGGACCTGCTTGGGCGCCCCATCCGCGAAGCCCTGCCGGAAGTGGCCGAACAGGGTTTTTCCGACCTGCTCGATGAGGTTCGCAGAAGCGGCCGTCCCCATCTAGGCCAGGGTGTGAGCGTGAGGCTGGCGCGCCGGCCCGGCCTGCCGCCGGAAGAGCGTTTCGTGGATTTCGTCTATCAGCCGATCGTCGACGATGCCGGCCAGGCGACCGGGATATTCATCCAGGGCAGCGACGTCACCGATCAGAAGAAGGCGGAGATCGCGCTTCTCAAGGAAACCCGGCATCTCGAGGTGCTGAACCGGCTCGGCGCTGAACTTTCCGCCGAACTCGACCTCGAAAAGGTGGTGCAGATGACCACCGACGCCGGCGTCGAACTGACTGGCGCACAGTTTGGAGCCTTCTTCTACAACGTGGTCAACGACCGCGGCGAAAGCTATATGCTCTATGCGCTGTCCGGCGTTCCCCGGTCGGCATTCGAAAATTTTCCGATGCCGCGCAACACGGCCGTTTTCGCGCCGACATTCAGCGGCGAGGGCGTCATCCGCTCCGACGATATCATGGCGGATCCGCGCTACGGCCGGAACGATCCGTATTTCGGCATGCCAAAGGACCATCTGCCGGTACGCAGCTATCTGACGGTTCCGGTGATCTCGCGCTCCGGCGAGGTGATCGGCGGCCTGTTCTTCGGACATGCCGAACCGGCTCAGTTCCGCGAGGAGCATGAGCGGCTGGTTGTGGGGGCTGCCGGCCAGGTGGCGATCGCCATCGACAATGCGCGGCTTTTCCGCGCCGCGGAACGCGACCTCGCCGAACGCCAGCGCGCCGAGGAGGCGCTGCAGGTGCTGAATGCCGGCCTTGAACAGAAGATCGCGTCCGAAATCTCCGAGCGCATGAAGATGGAAGAGGCGCTGCGCCAGAGCCAGAAGATGGAAGCGCTCGGCCAGTTGACAGGCGGCGTCGCGCACGATTTCAACAACCTGCTGCAGGTGATCTCCGGCAATCTTCAGCTTCTCGCCAAGGACGTCGCCGGCAACCAGCGGGCAAGCCGCCGGGTGGAAAATGCGCTTGCCGGCGTGCAACGCGGTTCCAAACTCGCCAGCCAGCTGCTCGCCTTCGGCCGCCGCCAGCCGCTGGAACCGAAGGTGGTCAATATCGGCCGGTTCCTGACCGGCATGGAAGAACTGCTGCGTCGCACGCTCGGGGAGGATATCGAGGTCGAGACGATCCGATCCGGCGGTCTCTGGAACGTTCTGGTCGACCCGACCCAGATCGAGAATGCGCTCCTCAACCTTGCGATCAATGCACGCGACGCGATGGAAGACGGTGGCAAGCTGACGATCGAGGCGGGCAACGCCTTCCTCGATGACAATTACGTGCGCCAGCATGCGGACGTGCCGGCCGGCCAATACGTGATGTTGGCGGTGACCGACACGGGCACCGGCATGACGCCGGAGGTGATGGAACAGGTGTTCGAGCCGTTCTTCTCGACCAAGCCCGTCGGCAAGGGTACCGGGCTTGGCCTTTCCATGGTCTACGGTTTCGTCAAGCAGTCCGGCGGGCACGTCAAGATCTATAGCGAAGTCGGCCAGGGCACGACCGTCAAGATCTACTTCCCGCGCATCCAGCGCAGCGAGGATCTGGTGACCGACGCCGATTTCGGCCCGGTGACCGGCGGCACGGAAACCATTCTGGTGGCGGAGGACGACGAGCAGGTGCGCGCCACCGTCATCGAGCTGCTCGGCGATCTCGGTTATGCAGTGCTGAAGGCGAAGGACGCGGCGGGTGCGCTGAGTATCATCGAAAGCGGCGTGCCGGTCGATCTTCTGTTCACCGACGTGGTGATGCCGGGGCCGCTGAAGAGCACCGAGCTTGCCAGGCACGCCCGCGAGCGGATGCCGGATATCGCCGTGCTGTTCACCTCGGGTTATACGGAAAACTCGATCGTGCATGGCGGCCGGCTCGATTCCGGCGTCGAGCTGCTGTCGAAACCCTATACCCGCGAAGCCTTGGCGCGGAAGATACGCCATGTGCTGAACGGCCAGCAGCATCGCAACCGGGTGAGGGCGTCGTTCGCAGCCAAACCTGTCGCCCCGGTGATCGGGCAGCGACCGGTCAAGCCGCGTTATTCCGTGCTGCTGGTCGAGGACGATTTCCTGATCCGCATGAGCACCGCCGATCTTCTGACCGAACTGGGCCACGAGGTTTCCGAGGCCTCAACGGCGGAGGAGGCGATCATCATGATAGAGGAGCGTAGCTTCGACGTGGTGGTCACCGATCTCGGCCTGCCGGGTCTCTCCGGCGGCGAGTTCGCGCAGCAGGCGCGCAAGTTATCTCCCGATGTCGGCATCGTGTTCGCGACCGGCAACGACCGCATTCCCGCCGAGGCGGAAGTAGAAGGCGCAGTGCTTCTGAAGAAGCCCTATGGCAGCCAGGAAATCGCAATCGCCTTCGAGAAGATTGCAGTGCAGAAGGGCTGAGAACCAGTCGTCTCGCCCTCACCACCACCACGCGTAAAAATGCGACACCGGTCCGTGGCCGGTGCCGACCGTGAGGGTGTCGGCGGCGGCAATTGCGCCGGCGAGATAGGTCTTGGCGATCGCGACCGCTTCAGCCGGCAAGGCACCCTTGGCGAGTTCGGCGGCGATTGCGCTCGACAGCGTGCAGCCAGTGCCGTGGGTGTTGCTGGTCGCGGTGCGTCTGCCCTCGAACCAGTGGATGCCGGTTACGTCCGCCAGCACATCCGGGCTGTCTTCGCTCTCCAGATGACCGCCCTTCACCAGGACTGCCTTAGGCCCGATCTTCAGCAGTTGCTCGGCCTGGGCTGCCATCCCTTCGCGGGTCGTGGCGACCGTCTCGCCGAGCAGCGCTGCGGCTTCGGGGAGGTTGGGGGTGACGACGGTGGCGAGCGGCATCAGCTTGTAGGTGACGGCATCCACCGCATCGAGCGCCAGCAGCGGCGAACCGCCCTTGGCGATCATCACCGGATCGAGCACGATCGGCACGGTATCGCGATAGGGGCGCAGCACGTCGGCAACCGCCTCGGCGATCTCGGCATTGGCGATCATGCCGATCTTCACCGCATCGACGCGCACGTCGAGAAAGATGGTGCGGATCTGGTTTGCGACGAAGGCGGCGGGCACCGCATGCACGCCGGTGACCCCTTGGGTATTCTGGGCGGTCAGCGCGGTCAGCGCCGCCATGCCATAGGTGCCGCGGGCCGCAAAGGTTTTCAGATCCGCCTGGATGCCGGCGCCGCCGGAAGGGTCCGAACCGGCGATCGACAGGACGTTTTTGATGCTCATGCGCGTGCCCTTTCGATTTCCGCGGCAATTCGGCGGGCGGCGGCTTCCGGATCGGGCTGGCCGCAGATGGCGGACACGACCGCGAGGCCCTTTGCGCCGGCGGCGAGTGCCGGGCCGGCATGTTCCGCCTTGACGCCGCCAATCGCGACTGCCGGAACCGGCGCCATGGCGACGATGCGTGCAAGCCCGTCGAAACCGATCGGCTGCTTGTGGTCGGGTTTGGTGCCGGTCGCAAAGACGGGACCGATACCGACATAATCGACGATGGACGGATCCACCCGACGCGCCAGGTCCTCGGTCTCCACCGAGAGGCCGAGGATCATGCCATGGCCGGCGCGCCGGCGCGCCATCGCCGCCACCATATCGCTCTGGCCGACATGCAGGCCTTCCGCGCCGATCGCGATTGCTGCCTCCACGTCGTCGTTGATGATCAGGGGCACGCCGGTTCCGGAAAGTACCGCCTTCAGCGCCCGGCCGGTTTCGATCATTTTTGCCGTATCCGCCTGCTTGTCGCGCAGCTGGACCATGGTGACGCCGCCGGCGACGGCCAGCCTTGTCGTCTCGATCATGCCGATCTCGCGGCAGAGATCGGGATCGAGGACGAGGTAGACGGAAAGGTCGAAGGTTTTGGTCATGCTGCGACGACCCTTGCCTGGGCATCGAGCGTCTCTCCGGTCAGCGCCGCGAGACGGTCGAGGAAGATCGGCGAGAAGAAGCCGGGACCCGAGGCGGTGAAGGCCGCTTCCTCGCCCGCGACCGCGAACATCGCAAGCGCGGCGACCGTCGCCTCGAAGGGATCGTCCGTGGCGGCGGCAAAGGCGCCGACCAGGCAGGTCAGCGAGCAGCCGAGCGCGGTCACCCGCGGCATCAGGGCCGAACCGCCGAAGATGCGCACCGAACGCCGGCCGTCGGTGACGAAATCCACCTCGCCGGTGACGGCCACCACGCAGGCCTTCTGCCGGGCGATGGTGATTGCCGAGTCTTCCGCCGCCGGGACGCTGTCGCCGCTGTCGACGCCATGGCCGCTCGACTGGCTGCCGGCCAGCGCGATGATTTCCGAGGCGTTGCCGCGGATGATCGTGGGCCGCAGCTCCATCAGCTCGGCGAGTGCGGCGCGGCGATAGGCGGTGGCGTAATGGGCGACGGGATCGAGCACCCAAGGCTTGCCAGCTTCGGTGGCGGAGGCGGCCGCTGCCTTCATGCCGGCCAGGAAATCCGGCGACAGGGTGCCGATATTGACCGTCAGGGCCGCAGCGATGCGGGCGAATTCGCCGGCTTCTTCCTTGGTGTGCACCATGGCGGGCGAGGCGCCGGCCGCCAGCATCACGTTGGCGGCGATATTCATCGCCACGAAATTGGTGATGTTCTGGACGAGCGGGTTTTTGGCACGCATCGCGGTCAGCAACTGGCCGGGGGTGTCTGCAAGGGTCCCAAGGGGTATTATCGTCTGCATATCTGCCTCGTTCGGCGGGGCAGGCGTGGGGCGCAGTGTCAACGCCCTGACGACTCCCTCCGCCAGCATGATCTGGTTCAGGTTCTAAGGGTGCTTCTCAGCCCGGCTTTGCCGGACGCCCCTGTCTTCACCATGGCTTACAGCAAAGATAATGCGCTTCGCCAGTGATTTTTTCTGATTTTGGGCCTTGCAGCTCTAGTCGCTAGAGGTTGTAGAGACGGGGCTCGATCCAATGGGAAAGACACGATGAACGCGACGACACAGGCACGATACAAGGTTGGGGGCATGGATTGCGCCAGCTGCGCGACGAAGATCGACACCGCGGTGCGCCGCATGCCGGGCGTCGAGGACGTGTCCGTTTCGGTGGCTTCAGGCACGATGACTGTGAAGCATGACGGGACCGGCGATCTGGGTGCGATCGAGAAGAAGGTCGTAGGGCTTGGGTATTCGCTCAGGGCGCTGGGTCAGAGGGCCGGTGAGGATGCGCGGCGGCGCGGTGTCGAGGGGTTACCCCCCTCTGCCTTGCCGGGCATCTCCCCCTCAAGGGGGGAGATCGGCAAGACGCACGACCACCATCATCATCATGACCATGACGGCGGGCACGATCATTCCCATCACGACCACGGCACAACAGAAATCGAAGGCCTGCACGGCCACGATCACGGGCCGATGGACGGGCCGTGGTGGAAATCGCCCAAAGGCCGCCTGACCATCCTGGTCGGCATTGCGTTAGCGACGGCTTACGGGATCGGCCATCTGGTGCCGGCCTATGACACAATCATCTTCACCGCAGCGATGCTGATCGGCCTCGTGCCGATTGCCCGGCGCGCCATCATGGCAGCACTCGCCGGCACGCCGTTTTCGATCGAGATGCTGATGACGATTGCCGCCGTCGGCGCTGTTGTCATCAATGCGTCGGAAGAGGCCGCCGCCGTGGTCTTCCTTTTCCTGATCGGCGAATTGCTGGAAGGGGTCGCGGCCGGCAAGGCGCGCCAAAGCATCCAGAGCCTGACGGCGCTGGTGCCGAAAAACGCGCTGCTCGAAGAAAACGGCCAGACCCGCGAAGTGCCGGCGGAGAGCCTTGCCGTCGGTGCGACCATCCTCGTGCGCCCTGGCGACCGTATTTCGGCGGACGGCGTCATCATCGCGGGCGAAAGCGCGATCGACGAAGCGCCGGTGACGGGCGAAAGCACGCCGGTCTCCAAGGGCATCGACGACACGGTTTTTGCCGGCACGATCAACGGCGTTGCCGCCTTGCGGGTTCGCGTGACGGCCGCCGCCGAGGACAATACGATTGCCCGCGTGGTGCGGCTGGTCGAGGAGGCGCAGGAGAGCAAGGCCCCGACCGAACGCTTTATCGACCGGTTCTCGCGGTATTACACGCCGGGTGTCGTCGCAGTGGCGGCGCTGGTCGCCATCCTGCCACCGCTTGTCGGCGGTGCGTCCTGGAGCGAGTGGGTCTACAAGGGCCTGGCGATCCTGCTGATCGGCTGCCCCTGTGCGCTGGTCATCTCGACGCCTGCCGCAATCGCCGCATCGCTGTCGTCAGGCGCCCGCCGCGGCCTGCTGATGAAGGGTGGCGCGGTACTCGAAACGCTCGGCAAGATCACAGCCGTCGCGCTCGACAAGACCGGAACGCTGACGGCCGGCAGGCCCCAGGTGACCGATGTCATCGCCTTCGGCCGCAATGCGGAAGACGTGCTGCGCTTTGCCGCCGCGCTCGAAACCGGCTCCAGCCATCCGCTCGCCGTCGCCATCCTTGCCAAGGCTGCCGATGACGAGGTCGAGATCCCGGCCGCGACGGATGCCAGGGCGCTCGGCGGCAAGGGCGTCACGGCGATGGTCGAAGGCCAGGAGGTGTTTTTCGGTTCGCCCAAGGCAGCGGCCGAGCGGGTTTCGCTGCCGATGGCGCATGGCCGCCGGATCACCGGCCTCAATGACGAGGGCAAGACCGTCTCGGTGCTGGTCGTCGGCGGGGTCCTTGCCGGTGCCATCGCCATGCGCGACGAACCGCGTCCCGACGCCAGGGCCGGCCTGAAGGCGCTGACCGATGCCGGCATCAGGACCGTGATGCTGACCGGCGACAATGCTCGCACCGCGACCGCGATCGGCAAGGATCTCGGCATCGAGGTGCGTGCCGAGCTGATGCCGGAAGACAAGAGCCGCATCGTCGGTGAGCTGAAAAGCGAGGGTTACGTGGTCGGCAAGGTCGGCGACGGTATCAACGACGCCCCGGCACTCGCAGCCGCCGATGTCGGCATCGCGATGGGCGGAGGCACCGACGTGGCGCTCGAAACTGCCGATGCCGCAGCGCTGCACGGCCGGGTCGGCGACATCGCCGCGATGATCGCGCTGTCGAAGCGGACGATGCGCAACATCTACCAGAACATCTCGATCGCGCTCGGCCTGAAGGCGGCCTTCCTGGTCACGACCATCCTGGGGATCACTGGACTGTGGCCGGCGATCCTTGCGGACACCGGGGCGACGGTGCTGGTGACGATCAATGCGCTGCGGCTGCTGCGGGTGAGGAACTAGGCACAGCCCGCGGGAGATTGCGCAAGACACTGTCGTGTTGCAAGATAGGGCAGCGTAAAGGGATAGGCTGACATGCGCACCAACAGATCCATCGCCCTGACACTCGGTAAACAGCAGCAAGTTCTCGATGCCATGGTGGAATCGGGGGACTATGACTCCGCCAGCGAGGCGGTGCGCGCTGCTCTGCGCGCACTCGAGCGGGAAAGGGAAACCCTGGACGAAATCATGCGCCTGAAGGTTCAGGAAGCCATGGACGATCTGCGCCCCAGTATTCCGGCCGCCAAAGTATTCGCGGAACTTCGCGAATTCCATGCCAGCCAGGCGAAAGCCGACAAGCGTGGATCATAATGTCGAGTTTCGACCGGCAGCCGTCACTGACCTCCGGCGGATCTACCTGAGAATTGCCCAAGAGGCAGGGTATGAGCGCGCTGGAAACTATATCGATCGAATTGAAGCGGCCAGCATGAGCCTCTCGGCATTTCCCACCGCGGAACTGTTCGGGGCCATATCCACCCTGGCTTACGCGTCATAGGATTTGAACGCAGTGCCGCCATAGCGCTCGTCGTCGAGAAGGACACGGTCAATATCCTGCGTATTCTTCCGCGGGGCATGGATTTTCCCTCTGACTGGTCCGCAGATGAGTGACGCGCCTTTTCAAAGCGTTCGCGCCAGAACCGCAAAAGCCTCATAGGGTTTCAGCGTCAGGTTCTCGCCAAGCGCATCCACCAGTTCGTAGTTCGAGATCAGGCCTTGCCCCGACAGCCGCAATTCCCCCGGCAGCTCGGCGGTCACGTCCCTGGCCGTGAAATTGGCCGCCACCACCAACCGCTCCCCGTCGAGCGTTCGCGAGTAGACGAACACGTCCGGATGGCTGTCGAGCCAACTCTGGTAGGTGCCGTAGACGATCACGTCATGGGCTTTGCGCAGTGCGATCAGCTTGCGGTAATGGCTCCAGATCGACGTCTCGTCGGTCATTTCCGCTTCCGCATTGATCGTCGGGTAATTGGGATTGACCTCGATCCACGGCACGCCGGTCGAGAAGCCGCCATAGGGCGCGGCGCTCCATTGCATCGGGGTGCGGGCGTTGTCGCGGGCGTTTTCGTTGGCGCCCTTGATGAATTCCTCCGGCGACAGGCCGGCCTCGATATGGAGGCGGTGCATGTTGAGCGTCTCGATGTCGCGATACTGCTCGATCGTGGTGAACGGCACGTTGGTCATGCCGATCTCCTCGCCCTGGTAGATGAAGGGCGTGCCCTTCATCAGGTGCAGCACGGTTGCCAGCATCTTGGCCGATTCCACCGGATGGCCGGTCGCATCGCCATATTTGGAGACGGCCCGGGGCAGGTCGTGATTGCCCCAGAACAGCGAATTCCAGCCGTCGTCCGACAGCGCGTATTGCCATTTTCCGAGTACCGATTTCAGCTTCACCAGGTCGAACGGTTTCGAGCGCCATTTGCCGAACACCTCATCCCATTGCTGGGTGACGTGCTCGAACTGGAAGACCATCGACAGTTCGTGGCGGTTGCGGCCGGAATAGAGGAGAGCCGAACCGGGGGTCGCGCTCCAGGTCTCGCCGACGGTCAGGATATCTCGATTGCCGAATGTTCTGCGGTTCATTTCCTGCAGGTAGTCGTGCAGGTGCGGGCCGTCGTGGACGATCTCCTGGTCCACCTGTTTGCCGATATAGTCGATGACATCCATGCGGAAACCGGCAATGCCGCGCTCCAGCCACCAGTTCATCATCTTGTAGATCTCGGCCCGAACCGCCGGGTTTTCCCAGTTGAGATCCGGCTGGCGGGTCGAAAACAGATGCAGGTAATATTCGCCGCTCAAGGGATCGAGCGTCCAGGCCGGCCCGCCGAAGGAGGATTTGAGGCTGTTCGGCGGCCCGCCATCCGCAGCGGGTTTGCGCCATATGTAGAAATCGCGGAACGGGTTGCCCGGGCCCTTGCGGCTCTCGACGAACCACGGATGTTCATCCGACGTATGGTTGACGACGAGATCGAGGACGATGCCGATACCCCTTCTTTTCGCCTCCGATACCAGCCTGTCGAAATCGGCGAGCGTGCCGAATTCCGGCGCGATGTCCTGGTAATCGGAAATGTCGTAGCCATTGTCGTCCATCGGCGACTTGTAGATCGGCGACAGCCAGATCACGTCGGTGCCGAGGGATTTCAGATAGTCGAGCTTTGAGGTGATGCCGGGAATATCGCCGACGCCATCGCCGTTGAGATCGCAGAAACTGCGCGGATAGACCTGGTAGACGGTGGCGGTGTGCCACCACTTGCGTTCTATCGGCAATGCAGCCTGCTTGATCGCGGCGGCAAGCTGATCCTGAAAGTCATTCATCGATGCCCTCCCTGCCTCGTTAACCTGTTCGAACGCGAGAGCGCGGCCGGGGTTCCTCACCCCGGCGGCAACAACGCGTCGGATGGAACATCGTGACTCGCTGCGGGTTAGACCAGTGGGAAACCGACGGAAAAGGAGACCCTTCATGAGCAGCAAACTTCCCCCGACGCCCTCGGAAAACTTGAGCCACAAGGGCTCCGGCGAACAGGTCCATACGACCGACATCAAGCGCGGCAAACCCCAGGCGGCGAATGATCCCGGCAAGCAGGGCCAGCAAGGCAATACCAAGGTCAACACCACCCATCAGGGTTATCAGCAGGACCGATAGGGAGCTCATCATGTCGACATCGCAGAAGACACCCGCAAGCATCCGCCAGGGCGGGCCAGGCGCGTCCCATGAAAATGCCCCCAACGCGAAAAAGGGTGTGCCGCTGGAAGTGAAGAAGCCGCCGGCCGATGACGATCTGCGTTCCACCAGCCGCGTTTCGGGCGGCGGCGGCGAACGCGACAGCCACCATACCCATGATGCGAAGAAGAAGGGTGGTCAGGCGAACACGACGCATTGATTGGTCGAACCGGATTGGACGACGAACGCTCTCCCGGTGGCAATGCCGGGAGGACGGTGTGCTTTCAGCGTCCGGCGATCAGGCGGAGGGAACCACACCCCGGCAGGCCCAGGCGACGGAGACGAACGACCGCGGACCGTCCGGCCTGCCCGCCTCGTAGGCGGCCCTGACCGCGGCGTCGGTTTTCGCCCGAAGCGCCGGGTCTAGCGAGGCCACATATTTGCCGAGCGGTCCTTCGCCGGCGGCGATCGGCGCCCAGTAGTCGTCGAAGGATTGAAAATCCATCCGGATCATCAGCGAGACTTCAGCCACGTCGACGAGGCCCTGGCGGACGAAGCTGTCCTTCATCTCGCCCGGCTGCATCATCGGCTGGAAGAAATGATGGCTTCGCACCTGCCGGGCATTGTCGTCCAGCATCGAGACCGTGTCCCACATCATCCGCATGGCGGGCATGCCACCGAGATGATCCCAGACGGTGGCCGCCACCACCCCGCCCGGCCGCACCACGCGCCGCATTTCGGCGACGGCCTTGTCCGCTTCCGGCACGAAATGCAGGACGAGAAGCGCCATCGCCCGGTCGAAATATCCGTCCTCGAATGGCAGCGCACAGGCATCCGCCTGGCTGATCCTGATCCTCGGATCGGTGTTGCGGCGGATCGCCTCTTCGACGAAGACGGGCGAATAGTCGATTGCCGCGATCTCGGAAAGATTGGCTGCCTTCGGCAGTGCGAATGTCAGGCTTCCGGTGCCGCAGCCGACGTCGAGAACCCTTTCTCCGTCTTCAAGACCAGCGAAATCGATCAGCTGGGGTGCTAGCCTCTGGCTCCAGCGCCCCATGAGTTGCTCGTAACCGCCCGCGTTGCGGACATTGAAACTCGATGTCATGTCGCCCTCCAAGCTTCCGGAACCAAGGCTATTCCTGGTTTCTCCGGTTGCCAAGACGGCTGAACGGGGTACGCGAGTTAAAGGATGGCGCCGGCCGGGCCGCGCCATTAAGACTTTGTTGACACCTGTCAACTCGCCGACGAGGGCTCCACCGTGTCGACCCCGCCGCAGATCATCGGGGCATCGAAGCCCGCCACGACCGGGCCGGTTTAGTCCGCCGGCTTGAAACCTTCGTCGGTCAGCATCATCGAGGCGAGGTCGAGCCCCATGCCGCGTGCACCTTCGGCGGCGGCACGACCGATCGCCTTGGTCTGAGCGGCATTGCCCTTGGCCTGTTCGAGCCCGACGCCGAGCAGCAGCGCCTGCATGAACAGGGCTTCCGACATGGACTGCTTGAGGCTGTCATTGGCGTTGGCGAATTCGGGAACCGAAGCCATGGTGCGCATCACCTGCTGCTTGACGGCAGCCGTTGCCGCCTGGCTCGGATCGTCGGTCGAACCGCGGGTCGCCTGCCACGCGCCGATCCACCAGACCGTATAGGCGTCGGCCAGGTTGTCGATCCGCAACCCGTATTTGGCGAGCGGCGCCCGCATCTCCTCGATGATGTCGCGGGAGGCGACCAGCTGGGCGAGGTCGTCCGCACCCTTCGGATCGGCGGCCCGGCTCTTGGCGACGAAGCCGACGAGATTGGCCGTGCGGCGGGCTTTCGAGGGGACGTAGCGGAAACTGTCCGGCCGCACCGGCCGGGCAGTCTCTGGGGTGGCGGATGCCGGGCCCTGGTTGCCCTTGCGCTGCATCTGCCGGCGCAGCGTCTCGGCGATCGGCCCCATGTTCAGCGTCGCTTCGAAGGCGCCGGGACTGAGCGGGCCTGAAAAATCGGCCCGTGCCGGGACGTTTCCGGCACCAAGGACGGTCAGGCCCGCCAGTAGAATTGCCAGATACCTTGCGTTTGCCCGCATCGCCGAATCCCCCGAAATACGATGGGCACTATATGCGCCGCGCTCGTATCGGCAAGTTGAATGGCAGATATCAGCCGGCGTTCCTGCGTGCCCGGACGGCTTCGCCAAAAGCCTCGAACAGGGCGCGGTTGATGGGATTGATCTGTGGGTCGTATTCCGCATGCCACTGGACGCCCAGCGCAAACCCTTCCGCCTCCTTGAACCGGATCGCCTCGATCGTGCCGTCTTCCGCCACGCCTTCGACGACGATGCGGTTTCCCAACTCGTCTATCCCCTGGCCGTGGAGGGAATTGACCCGGATCGTCTCGCGGCCGAGCAGGCGCGCGAACGTGCCGTCCGGGGTCAGCCGGACGTCGTGCCGGTCGGCAAAGACGACGGTCAGGTCCGGGTGGATTTCACCGTTTTCCAGGCGCGGCATGCGGTGGTTCATGCGGCCGGGCAGTTCGCGGATCTCCGGGTGCAGCGAGCCGCCGGCCGCGACGTTCATTTCCTGAAAACCGCGACAGATGCCGAAGACCGGTATGCCGGCGGCAACGCAGGCGCTGATCAGCGGCAGGGCGACCGCATCGCGGTTCTGGTCATAGGGTTCGTGGCGGGCGTGCGGTTCGGTGTTGAAGTGGCTCGGATGGACATTGGCGCGGCCTCCGGTCAGGAGGATGCCGTCGACGGTGTCGAGCAAGGTCGGAATGTCGGTGATATTCGGGTTGCCGGCAAACATCAGCGGCAGGGCGCCGGTAACGTCCGCGATCGCCCTGAGATTCTGCTCACCGACGAGCTGCGCGGAAAAGCGGTTTTCGACATTATGGGTATTGCCGATCACGCCGATCACCGGTCTGGACATTGCTCAAATCCATCATTCAGCCGCAGCGCTTCGATCAGCGGCCTGCCGGCAATTTCAAATTTCACTTCGAATTTTACCTGGGGAATGGATTTCACTTGCGGACCGCCCCCACTCCCGCAAGCACCTCGCCCGGGATCGCATACCGCTTGATGATGTCGCGATTGTTCCGAAGGCCGCAGATTTCGCGCTGGATGAACAGCCCCCAGACGGCATCGGCCGCATCGTCGCAAAGCCTCTCGCGCAGCTTTTCGCTGTCACGCTCCGGGTCCCATGCATTCAACGCGCCGAGCGCTTCCTCCACCTTCAGCCCCTGCCGCCCCAGCGCTGACGCGCGCTCGGACATCAACTCGTATTCGAGGACATTGAAGCCGGTATTGGCGAATCCTGGCTGATGGAACGACTGGGGAGGGCGGACGCTCATGGGAAATACCTGGAGTTTCCACCAATGTTAGCCGATTGCTGCGGCGCGTCAAATGAGGAATGGGTCGTTTGGCCGCGAGGGAGGCGAGCAAGTGGATTCCTCTACGCCGGACGCAATCACCGAAGCCTTAATCAATCACAAGAGCTAAATCGTCGGCGGTCAAAACCTCATGACCCTGGGCGGCGGTTTTGATTCGATCCCGCAGGAACGGCGCAATACTCCCGTGACAACGCCCGTTGTCGGCTAATGCGCCGTTTACGAGAGCCGCACCTATCCTCAGCAGGTTCGTTGTATCGACGTACGAGGTATGGTTCAGGAAATGTGCTTCGAAATTGGTGATCGATACGGCAAGATTGCGGGCTTTCCGAAACTGAGGCGGCTCACTGTTTATGAAATAAAACCGGTAGGTCGCTGGGCAAATGCAAATGCAAAATTTATCATGCGGATTAGGCATGAAGTCACAGTAGATGCGAACAACATCCCATTTTTGCATAATTCAAGCCGCGCAAGACGCCGTTGCGATGAGATGGTTCTTTGCAGTATCTGGATTTTCGAGTTCGCCAAGCCAGATTTCAATATTCATCTCGTTGGCCGCAGTACCAACCCGTTCCCAAGCTTCGATGTAAGCCGGATCTTCGTGTGAAATTTCTCGAAGTTCGCCGAAAGACAAATGAGCATACTTATTCACGGCATCGATAAGGTATTCGCGATCGCTCCCCGATAGCAAAGGTGACGGCTCGGTCCCTTTAGGGTAGACGTGGTGCTTGTTGCCGCTAATTTCTATTACGACTCGATCTTCGAGGCGATCTGCTACTTCATCCGGATATTCGCCATTCAGCAGATTGCGTACGGCCGACGGCACCGGACCATGTTCCATGGCCACGTACCTATCCCCTGTAATGGGGCGACCGTAATCCATGATATGTTCGCGATCAGCGAAAAACAGAAGCTTCCCAATGTAATATTGAGTTATGCCCGGTTTTTGCTGAGCGAGAAACTCAATTGCATCGACCGTCTTTTTCCAATCGAAATTAAAACGTATCATTTGCCCACCTATAAACGCACGGCTAATGCGTCAAGATTCAATTAATATATTAAATTCGTGACCAAATCACGAACTTTCAGACTCAATGGTCGCTTGGTGATTATGTTCCGCGGGCCGTAAAGGCTACAGTTTCCGGCCGAATCCGCGTGTCCGCCGGGGTTTAGCCATATGCCCGTCGCTTCTTCCTGTCCTGCGACCGCCTCACGCGAGGATATCGATGTCCTCCAGTTCGCTTATATTGGCGGTGATGCGCTCGAACAGTGCCACGGCGACATGCATCTGGTCGGGGTCGATGTTGCTGAAGATCTGCTCGCGCATCCGGTCTGCAATCGAGCGGACGAGTTCCGCCTGCTCTTGGCCATGGGCCGTGAGGAACAGAAGCTTGACGCGGCGGTCGTTGGGGTCCGGCCGGCGTTCGATCAGGCCGTTCTCCTCCATGCGGTCGAGGAGGCGCACCATGGTCGCCTGTTCGAGTTCCAGCTCGCAGGCAAGCTCGCTCTGCGTCATGTTCTGCTTCTTGGCAAGGCGGAACAGGGCGCGGGCGCGCGGATAGGTCAGCCCATGCGCCGTGACCTGCTGGTTGAAGGCAGTACGGATCTTGCGGCTGACCTTGGTCAGCGCTTCGAAGAATTCGGATGCGATCGGATCAGGTTTCATCGCGAGCTTGACGTTTGCGGGCTAAAGTTTCTGGTGCGAGACGTGGCATGTCGGCCGGTGCGTTTCAAGATGCAATGTAAGGCGCTGGTTTCGGAGAGAGATAGTCGAAAGGCTTACTTAGGCACGGCGCGCTCTCCATCATTAACGTCGCGTTAACCATGGCTCGCTTAGAAATGTCGGTGCGCGAATGACCTGCGCGCCTAACCTCTATGGGATCAACATGTACGTTGTATCGGTGCTCGACAATGGCGACCAAAGGACATTCGTGTCCGAAAGCCTGAAAATATTAGACCGGATCGTCTACGCGACCATTTGTGGTTCTCCGAAGCAGTTCCTGCTCTCCGAGGTCGTCGATATCGTCCCGGTCGACGCAAAGCCGACCAAAGCTCCAACGACACGAAACGCCGCCTCCCTCGTCCAATAGTCCGCTCGCGGACCGAGGGATCGAAGAGAGAACGATTGCGTTTCCGCGAACCGCCGCCCGTGCGTCCGTAACTGGACTGCCCGGCAGAGGGCACGTTCGCGCGTCTGCTCACGTCGGCTGCAACCGATCACAAAACGGGGTCGCAGCCGCGGAGGGCTCGCCGGCATAAGTCGGCGAGCTTTAAACACAAGCCATGTCCGCGTCACGCCGGCGGCCTCTTACTCCGCCGCGTCGGCCTGTTCGGCGGCGATCGGCTCTTCCTTCACCTTCTTGTTCCGGCCCGAAAGCACGTCGCCCGCCGTCTCGGACAGGCGGAAGAACGAGAAACACGAAGAGGCGGAAATGATCGCGATGATGATGAAGGACATCGCGAAGGCGAAGTTGGTGAGCGTCTCGGAGCCGCCGGAAAAATAGTGCAAAAGCATGGCCGACATTGCAACGCCGGTGCTCTGGGCGATGCGTTGCGCCATCTGCGACAGCGATGTCGCGTGGCTCATCTCCGCGTCTTCCGTTTCGGCAAACGTCAGCGTGTTCAGCGATGTGAACTGCAAGGCCCTGAAAAAGCCGCCGAGCAGGATGATGGCGACCATGACGGCCGGCGCCGTGGCGGGGGTGAAAGTGGCCAGCAGTGCCATCGACACGCTGGCGATCAGCGCGTTCCACAAGAGCACGTTGCGGAAGCCGAAACGGCGCAGGATGCGTCTCGTCATGGTTCGCATGCCGAAGGCGCCGATCGTCGATACGAAGGTGATCGCGCCGGATTGCAGCGGCGTGTAGTGGAAAACCTCCTGCATCAGCAGCGGCAGCATGAAGGGCAGGGCGCCCATGCTGACCCTGAACAGCGAACCGCCGGTGACGCTGGAGCGGAATGTCGGATACCGGAAGAGTTTCAGGTCGAGGATCGCGTTCGGCGTGTTGCGCGCATGGCGGATGTAAAGGCCGAGCAGCGAGAAGCCGACCACAGCCAGGACCAGCGCGCTCGAATTCATGCCGCGGGCGAAGGAATCGAAGCCGAAAATGACCGCGCCGATGCCGGCGCCGGTGAAGACGAAGCCCGGGAAATCGAAGGACGTGCGTTCGGTCGGCGGGATCTTCTCGATCAGCGCGAGCGTCAGGATGATCGCCACGATGCCGACGGGCAGGTTGATCCAGAAGATCCAGTGCCATGAACTGACGCCGGTGATGAAGCCGCCGAGCAGCGGCCCGATCGCCGGGCCGACCACGGCCGGCATGCTCATCAGCACCATGGCGGACACCAGTTCCTCGCGCGGCACCGAGCGCACCAGGATCAGCCGTGCCGTCGGCAGCATCAAGGCGCCGCCGAACCCCTGCAGGGCGCGCGCCGCGATCAGCATGGTGAGGCTGGTCGAGGCGGCGCAGAGCAGCGAGGCGAAGGTGAACAGGGCGATCGCCGAGCAGAACACCAGTCGCGCGCCGAAACGATCGGCGAGCCAGCCGCTCAAGGGCAGGAACACGCCGAGCGACAGCACGTAGACGGTGATCGTCGAATGCAGCGCCAGCGGCGGTTCGCCGAGCGCGTCGGCAATCGTCGGCAGGGCCGTGGCGATCGCGGTCGAATCGATCTGCTGCATGATGAGGGCCGATGCGACGATCAGCGGCACGGTCTTGCGGGTATCCAATGGGGCAGTCTTTCGGTTCAGGTCCTTGTTTCGTAAGCCCGGTTCCTGGCAGGCCACCAAACCGTGCGGCCACCGATGGTGTTTCCGCTTGCTTCAGTCGTCGTCATGTGTTCTTCTATATGGAACGTCGGTCCACAGATAGAATATTCCCTTGGATAAGGGGCTGTCAACGGCGCTTTTGCGGTTGCGGCGTTGACCGCGCCCGTTGTCCGGATGCAGACCGGCTGATTGTCACGGGAGCGGCAACCGAGATGAAGACGGTGGGGACATGAAGATCACGGGTGTGCAGGACGAGGACCAGCAAAAGGGCCGCCTCTCTTCGGTCTCGATGGCGATCCGCATCCTCAAGGCTTTCGAAGGCGACGATGCGGAGATCGGCGTCACCGAACTCGCCCGCCGTCTCGGCATTGCCAAGAGTACCGTCCACCGCCTGGTGGTGACGCTGATGGCCGAAGATTTTCTCGAACAGAATCGCGAGACCGGCCGCTATCGGCTCGGGCTCGAGCTTTTCAGGCTCGGTTCGTTGGTGCGCAACCGCATGGACCTTTCCACCGAAGCGCGCACGCTGCTGATGGACCTGCGCAGCGAGACCGACGAGACGGTGCTGCTCGGCGTGCCGGCCGGCCCGGAGATCATGTATATCCGCGTCCAGCCTTCCCGGCAGGCGGTGCGCATCAGCGCCGAGATCGGCATGCGCGCGCCTTATCATGCGACGGCCGCTGGCCGCGCAATTCTCGCCTTCCAGCCGGAAAGCCGCATTGCTGCCCTTGTCGGCGCACCCCTGCCGCTCCGAACCTCGAAAACTGTCACCGATCCCGATAAGCTGCGCAAACTGCTCGGCAATATCCGTCGCCTCGGTTACGCGGTGGAAGACGAGGAGAACGAACTCGGCATGCGCGCCATCGCCGCCCCCATCCATGACGCCCAGTCGGACGTGGTCGGCGCCGTCGCGATCGCTGGCCCGGTCCAGCGCCTGTCGCTGAAAAATTTGAACGGTTTTGCGGAACCACTGCTCGTCGCGGCACGGGCAATTTCCGCCCGCCTCGGACATCGCGGCTCGCTCGGTGCCGGCGATTTCTGACGAGCGGCAGCCGTGACGATTTAATGTTCCAGAAGGGTTGCCGCGGATCGGACGCGCTCTAGGTAAATCATTGAACCGCTCGGTTCGATCTCATCGGCGCACGTCGTTTCGGCGCGTCACCGACCTTTTCTCTCCGGGGAGGTCCTTCTATGGAAACCCACTGTCTTAAGCGCCCCACGCGGCGCCAATTCCTTTCTTCCGTTGCTTTTACCATTCTCGCCGGCGGTGCCGCGCCGGTCATGGCGCGCAGCATTTCCGGCAGACTTCCCTGGGAGGCGCGCTCCGCCGATCCGCCGGTACAGGTCAAGCCCGGCGGCTGGCTGTTCTTCACGCTCGAAGAGGCGCAGACAATGGAGGCGGTCGCCGACCGGCTGGTGCCGGCGGACGATCTGTCGCTCGGCGGCAAGGATGCCGGCTGCGTTCTTTATCTCGACCGGCAGCTGGTGGGATCCTACGGCACGTCGAGCCGGCTCTATACCAAGGGCCCGTTCATGCCCGGCCTGCCGACGCAAGGGTACCAGGCGCCTGACACGCCGGCCCAGCGCTACCGCGCCGGCATTGCCGCGCTCAACGCGTTCACCCGCGAAACCAAGGGCGGCAAGCGCTTCGCCGAACTTGCGCCCGCAGACCAGGACGCGGTCCTCAAGGATCTCGAAGCCGGAAAGATCACCCTGCCGAACAAGGTGGATGCCAAGTCCTTCTTCAACCTGATGCTCGCCAACGTGATGGAAGGTTTCTTCGCCGACCCGATCTATGGCGGCAACAAGGACATGGCCTCGTGGAAGATGCTGGGCTTTCCCGGCGCGCGATACGACTACCGCGACCACGTTTCCAAACACAACCAACCCTATCCCCTGCCTCCGGTTTCGATCGCAGGCTCGACGGAATGGATGACCAGGTAGGGACTGAAAAATATGACCACTATTCTACCTCGCAAGGACGCCGTGATTGTCGGCCTTGGCTGGACAGGCGCGATCCTCGCTCATGAACTGACGGAGGACGGGCTCGACGTCGTGGCGATCGAACGCGGTCCTTGGCGCGACACGGCCACCGATTTCAACATCGGTTATGCCCAGGACGAACTTCGCTACGGCATCCGCCGCGATCTCTTCCTGCAGCCGGTCGTCGAAGCGATGACGATGCGCAACAACACCTCGCAGACGGCGCTGCCGATGCGCGATTACGGCTCCTTCCTGCCCGGCAACGGGGTGGGCGGCGCCGGCGTTCACTGGAACGGCCATACCTGGCGGTTCTGGGACAGCGACTTCCAGATCGCCGACCACCTGAGGGATCGCTACGGCGCGGCACGGATCCAGGACCTGCAATTGCAGAACTGGGGCGTGACCGGCGCCGAGATGGAAAAATCCTTCGACCGCTTCGAATATCTCGCCGGCATTTCCGGCAGGGCGGGCAATATCAACGGCCAGATCCAGGAGGGCGGCAATCCGTTCGAGGATCCGCGGTCGCGCGATTATCCGCTGCCGCCGCTGCAGATGACCTATGCGCCGACGCTGTTTGCACAGGTGACCAAGTCGTTGAACCTGCACCCGTTCCCGACGCCGGCGGCGAACCTTTCCAAGGACTATATCAACCCGCTTGGCATCGCCATGGGCCAATGCACCATGTGCGGTTTCTGCGAGCGGTTCGGCTGCGCCAACTATTCGAAATCCTCGGCCCAGACGACCATTCTGCCTGTGCTGATGAAAAAGAAGAATTTCGAGGTCCGCACCGAGTCGGAAGTCCTGCACGTGGATCTCGATCCCTCGAAGAAACACGCCCGCGGCGTCACTTATGTGAACACCTCGGGCGAGGAGTTCTTCCAGCCGGCCGATATCGTGCTGCTCTGCGCCTATGGTCTCCACAATGTCCGGCTGATGATGCTCTCCGGCATCGGCCAGATCTACGATCCGAATACCGGAGAGGGGACTGTTGGGCGGAACTACTGCTATCAGACCAATGCCGGCGCGCAGGTGTTCTTCGACGACAAGAACTTCAATCCATTCGTTGCCGCCGGCGCGCTCGGCCAGACGGTGGACGACTTTAACGGCGATGCCTTCGACCACGGGCCGCTCGGTTTCGTCGGCGGAGCGGGCATCAACTGCATTCCCTCGAACGGCCGGCCGATCCAGACCCGCCCGACCCCGCCCGGCACGCCGCGCTGGGGCAGCGACTGGAAGAAGGCGACCGTCAAATCCTACAAGTCGACGCTCGGCTTTTCCTCGCAAGGGTCGAGCTACCCGACCCGCGGCAACTATCTGGATCTCGATCCGACCTATACGGACCGGTTCGGGCGGCCGCTCTTGCGCTTCACGTTCGATTTCCCGGACAACGACATCCGCATGTCGAACTGGGTCTCGGACCGGATGGAGGAGATCGCCAAGGCCTTCGGCGGCAGGCAATACACCAATACCCGCCGCAAGAAGGGCTGGGATTCGGTGCCCTACCAGAGCACCCACAATACCGGCGGGGCGATCATGGGCACGGACCCCAAGACCAGCGCCGTCAACAAGTACCTGCAGAGCTGGGACGTCGCCAACGTCTTCGTCATCGGCGCTTCCGCCTTCGCCCACAATGCCGGCAAGAACCCGACCGGCACCGTCGGGGCGCTCGCATTCCACGCGGCGGATGCCATCCGCCAGCAATATCTCCGCAACCCCGGCCAACCTCTGGTGTCGGCATGAGCAGGATCGTCTTTTCCCTCACCCTTGCCGCAACGGCCCTCTCGGCAGGCCTGGCGCTTGCCCAGGCTCCCGACCAGGCGGACGAGATCATCCGCGGTCGTTACCAGGCGATCCTCGGCGATTGCTCCGCCTGTCACACCGCGCCGGGAGCAAAACCGCTCTCCGGCGGGCTGCCGCTCGAAACGCCCTTCGGCCAGATCATTCCGCCGAACATCACGCCCGACAAGGCGACGGGCATCGGCAACTGGACGGAGGCGGATTTCCGCAGCGCATTGAAAACCGGCATCGGCCATGACGGCAAGCGGCTCTACCCCGCCATGCCTTATCCGGCCTATACCAGGATGACCGACAGGGACATCGGCAACCTCTGGTCCTATCTCCGGACCGTCGATCCGGTCTTCAACCCGGTCGAATCCAACCAGTTGCCGTTCCCGTTCAACATCCGGCTGTCGATGATGGGCTGGAACATGCTGAACTTCACGCCGGGCGAATTCCGGCCCGATCCGTCGAAATCGGCCGAATGGAACCGCGGCGCCTATATCGTCCAGGGGCCGGGCCATTGCGGCACCTGCCATTCGCCGAAAACCGCGCTCGGCGCGGACGAGACAAGCGAGGCGTTGCAGGGTGGTTCGCTGCAGGGATGGTATGCACCCAACATCACCGGCAACAGCTATATCGGCATTGGCAGCTGGAGCGAGGATCAGATCGTCCGGTACCTGAAGACCGGCACCAACGGGCATACGATCGCGTCCGGCCCGATGGCGGAAGCGATCCAGGCCTCGACCTCGCTGATGACCGACGAGGACGTGCACGCGATCGCCACTTACCTGAAGAGCACCGAAGGCGGCCCGACGCAGAAACCGCAGCCGATCCCGGCGAGCGATGCGCGCATGAAGGTCGGGGCGGCGATCTATCACGACACCTGTTCCGCCTGCCATGGCGGCGACGGCAAGGGCGCGAGCCAGCTCTTCCCGGCACTCGCCGGCAGCTCGATCGTCCAGCAGCCGAGCGCGGAGACGCTGACGCGCCTCGTGTTGCAGGGCAGCCAGGCGGTGCATACGCCCGCGGCGAAAACGACACCCGCCATGCCGTCGCTCGGCTGGAAGCTGTCGGATGAGCAGGTCGCGGCGGTGCTCACCTATGTCCGCAACAGTTGGGGCAATGCGGCGCCATCCGTTGGGGCATCGGATATCGGGGTGCAGCGGTAGAGAAGCCGAGGGACGTCGCCCGCTCTGCGTATCTTGAGACAGGGCGAGGCGGCAAGCTGCCTCGGATTTCTCACTATGGTGGAGTGACCGTATGTGGGACGTGAGGCGGTGCGGCATTCTTAACCCTCCCCCTTGTGGGGAGGGTGACCGGCAGGTGGGAGGGGTTTTATGTGAAGTGAAGACCCCTCCCCAACCCCTCCCCACAAGGGGGAGGGGCTCCACGCACCGCCTCAACCCGCAATACAATTTTCTTGTCCTTGTGGAAGATCGGCCTGTTGCGCTGCCCGCTTCCCATCACGACTGGCCACGTGGGTGAGATGGGTACCACCGTCCAGGAACCGCACGATTTCCCGGTTTCCCGCCTTCACGCACCCTCATCCTCCCGCTACAACTCCATTTTTCCGTTCCACAATTTTGGATTTTCCCCCATGGCCGATAGCGTTACCGATCGTTTCCTCCGTTACGTCGTCATCGACACCCAGTCCGACGCCAAGTCGCCCTCCCAGCCGTCGACCATGAAGCAGAAGGATCTCGGCCGGCTGCTGGTCGAGGAAATGCTGGCGATCGGCGTTACCGACGCGCATCTCGACGAGCACGGTTATATCTACGGGACGATCCCGGCGACGACGTCGAAGAACAACGTGCCGGTGATCTGCTTCTGCGCCCATATGGACACCGCGCCCGATTTTTCCGGCACCAACGTCAAGCCGCAGATCGTTAGGAATTATCAGGGCGGCGACATCCAGCTCACCGGTGACAAAAACCAGGTGATCCGGGTGTCCGAACATCCGGTGCTGAAGGACCAGATCGGCAACGACATCATCACCTCCGACGGCACCACGCTTCTAGGCGCCGACGACAAGGCGGGCATTGCCGAGATCATGTCGGCCGCCGAATTCTTCGTCAACAACCCCGACGTCAGGCACGGCGCGATCCGCATCCTCTTCACCACCGATGAGGAGATCGGCCGCGGCGTCGACAAGGTCGACCTTACAAAGCTCGGCGCCGACTTCGGCTATACGCTGGACGGCGAGACGGCCGGCACGATCGAGGACGAGACGTTTTCGGCCGATGCGGTGGAGATCGCCATCAAGGGCGTCGCCATGCATCCGGGCTTCGCCTTCGGCAAGATGGAAAACGCCATCAAGATCGCCGGCGGCATCGTCGCAAGACTGCCGAAGGACATGACGCCCGAGACCACCAAGGGCCGCGACGGCTTCATCCACCCGACCGGCATGTCCGGCGTGATGGAAAAGGCGAACCTCTCCTTCATCATCCGCGATTTCACCGAAGAGGGCCTGAAGACCAAGGAGACGCTGCTCGAGGAGATCACCAGGCAGGTAATCGCCGACTATCCGGGCTCGACCTACACCTTCACGGTCAAGGAACAGTATCGCAACATGAAGGTGGTGCTCGACCAGCATCCGGGCATCGTCGATTACGCGGTCGAGGCGATCAGCCGGGCCGGCATGACCCCGGTGCGCGGCAGCATCCGCGGCGGCACGGACGGTTCACGCCTTTCCTTCATGGGCCTGCCCTGCGCCAACCTTTTCGCCGGCGGCCACGCCTTCCACTCGCCGCTGGAATTCGTCAGCAGCCAGGACATGGAACTGGCGGTGACGACGGTGGTCGAGCTTGCGAAACTCTGGGAGGAGCGGGCCTGAAGAACCGCTAAAACCCGGCACGGCACTATTGTCCTCGACGGACGGAAGACCATTTTCCGCAGACTGGTGTAATCAAGTCGGCGTGGAACTCCCATGGATCGCCCCTCGAAAACATCGCAAGCGCGAACCCGGCGGCCCCATGCCGCACTCGCGACACTTTGCCTTGCCGTGATCACGGCGCAATTGGATACGTCTGTCGTCAATCTCGCCCTGGATCCGATCGGCAAAGATCTGGATGCCACGGTGTCTCAACTGCAATGGGTGGTCGACGCCTATAATCTCGTCTACGCGGTGCTGCTGCTGACCGGCGGGCTGCTGGCCGATCTCGCCGGCCGCCGCAGGATCCTGATCTCCGGCGCCCTGGTATTCGGCATTGCCAGCATCGGATGCGCGGTCGCTCCCACGGCTCCGCTTTTGATTGCCGCACGTGCATTGACGGGCGTCGGCGCGGCTCTCTTGCTTCCCGCCTCGCTTTCGATCATTCGGGTGATCTATCCAGACCAGCAGGCCAGACAGCGGGCGCTCGGCATATGGGCGGCGTGCAACGGACTGGCGCTCGCCATCGGGCCGACGCTCGGCGGGCTGCTGATCCATGCCTTCGGTTGGCGTTCCGTCTTTTATGTCGTCGTACCGTTTTCGCTTGTCGGCGCTATCAGTGCGCGCGCGACGATCGAGGAAAGCGCCGATCCGGCGGGTCGATCTTTCGATATCAGCGGCCAGGTGCTGGCGATCCTGTCGTTGGCGACGGTGACACTCGCCGCGATCGAATCACCACATTCCACCATATCGCTCACGGCCGCCTTCGGGGTTACGGGTATCGTGTTGTTTGGCCTGTTTCTCGCGGTCGAGCATAGGCAAGGGCAGGCGGCGCTCGTACCGCTGACGATGTTCCGTTCGAGATCCTTTACCGGCGCCATGGCTGGCACGGCGGCCATGACTTTCGGCATGTACGGGACGCTGTTTCTGTTTCCACTCGCGACGCAATCGCTCGGTCGGCTCGATGCTACTTCGACCGGACTGGCGCTGCTGCCCATGGCGCTGAGCTTCGTGCTGGTTTCGCCCTTTTCGGACGCTGTGGTGCAGCGTTTCGGACAGCGTGTCACGATTGCCCTCGGATTGGGAACGATCGGAGTCGGCAACGGCATCCTGAGCGTTGCCTTCATGCTCGACCTCTTCATGATGAGTGAAATCGGGTTGCTGCTGACCGGGATCGGCATGGGACTTGCGACTGGGCCGCTGACCGCGGTCGCCGTGTCGGCGGTCGGGAGCAATCGCGGCGGAACGGCGGGTGCCCTCATCAATGTCGCCCGCATGGTGGGTGCGACGATCGGCGTTGCGGCACTCGGGGCGATCTTTGCGGCGGTGGCCGGCGCGGAAAACGGCTTTTTCGCCGCGATGATCGTTGGCGCTCTTGTGCAGGTGATGGGCGCTGCCGTGGCACTGTCGACGATCGGCCGATGATCGAGGTGCCGGGATTGCCAGTCTTGAACGCGCAGCATTTTCCGCCTAGAAAACCGCGATCTGCAGCACCAACAGGACGGTGACCCATGGATCTCAGCCGAAACGCAACGCCGCTTTGCCTTGCCATTCGGGGAACCGTCCATGCCTTCCATTACGCTTGCCAATCTTTCGTGGTCCACGCCTGACGGCCGGCCGCTTTTTTCCAATCTGAACCTCAGCTTCGGGCCCGAACGCGCTGGCCTTGTCGGGCGCAACGGCGTCGGCAAGACGACGCTCTTGAAGCTGATCACTGGCGAACTATCGCCCGCATCCGGCACGGTCTCCGTCTCCGGCAGCCTCGGCGTGTTGCGCCAGAGCGTGCAGGTCGCGCCGGATGAGACCATCGCCGACCTTTTTGGCACACGCGCTGCCTTGGCCATTCTTGCCCGCGCGGAAACGGGCGAGGCGTCCGCCGAGGAACTGGCCAATGCCGACTGGATGCTGGAGGCGCGCATGGCCGAGGCGCTGGCGCGGGCCGGCCTTGAGGCAGACGCGAACACGCCACTCGAAACGCTGTCGGGCGGCCAGCGCACCCGCGCGGGGCTGGCCGCGCTGATCTTCACCGGGCCGGATTTCCTGATCCTCGACGAACCCACCAACAATCTCGACCGGGACGGCCGCCAGGCGGTGATCGATCTGCTCGCCGGCTGGCGCGGTGGGGCGATCATCGTCAGCCACGACCGCGAACTGCTCGAAACCGTCGACGCGATCGTCGAACTGACCTCGCTCGGTGCCACCCGTTATGGCGGTAACTGGAGCCGATACCTTGAGCGCAAGGCGCTGGAATTGGCCGCTGTCGAGCACGATCTCGCTGACGCCGAAAAACGGATGGCGGAGGTCAACCGCGTGGCGCAGGAAACCACCGAACGCAAGGCGCGCAAGGACAGCACCGGCAAGAAGAAGGCCGCGCGGGGCGACATGCCGCGCATCGTCGCCGGCGGCATGAAGCGGCGGGCGGAAAACACCAGCGGCGACAATGCCCGGCTTTCCGAGCGGCTGCGGACCCAGGCGGCCAACGATATCTCCGCCGCGCGTGAAAAGATCGAGATCCTGCAGCCGCTCTCCGTGACGCTGCCGCCGACCGGCCTGCCGGCGAGCCGGGTCGTGCTCAGGATCGACAACGTCACCGCCGGTTACGAGGTGGAAAAGCCGGTCCTGCGCGATCTTTCCTTCGAGATCACCGGGCCGGAACGGATCGCCGTCACCGGTCCGAACGGCTCGGGAAAAACGACGCTGCTGTCGCTGGTTTCCGGCAGCCTGTCGCCCTTCTCGGGCACGGTGCGGGTGCCGGTCAGATCCGCGATGCTCGACCAGCGGGTGAGCCTGCTTGATCCGGCGGTGTCGATCCGCGACAATTTTCGGCGTCTCAATCCGCAGGCGGACGAAAATGCCGGTCGGGCGGCGCTTGCCCGCTTCATGTTCCGCGCCGATGCGGCGCTGCAGATGGTCGGCACGCTGTCGGGCGGACAGATGCTGCGGGCGGGGCTTGCCTGCGTGCTCGGCGGACCGGAACCGCCGTCGCTGCTCATCCTCGACGAGCCCACCAACCATCTGGATATCGATTCCATCGCCGCGGTCGAGGCAGGACTGCGCGCCTATGACGGCGCGCTACTGGTGGTCAGCCACGACGAGGTATTTCTCGAGGCAGTCGGCATCACCCGCCGGCTGGAGCTGGGTTAGAACCGGTCAGGCGGCCGGGGAACCGGTCAGCGCCTCGGTCGTCACTAGATTGACGCCGGCCTCGGCGAACTGGGCATTGTAGCGGCGGATGATGGCGGCGGCGCTCTCCTGCGGCTGATCGAGCGTGCTGTGGGCGTCGGAAACCACCGTCACCTTCAGCCCGGCCGCAATCGCCCCCTGCACCGTGCCGGCGACGCAGAAATCCGTCTGGGCGCCGAGGATCACCACTTCGGGCGCACCCTGGTTCTCGATCCATTGGCCGAGTTCCGGGTTGCTGAACGAGTCGCGGACGGTCTTCGAGAAGGTCGGCTCGTCGTCCCGCTGGCCAAGTGCCGGCCAGACGGGCCAGCCCGGCTCTCCCGGCGCCAGCGGATCGCCCTCCGGCCCGTCATGGCGCACGAAGGCAATCGCCCGGCCTTCGCGCCGCGCCCAGTCGATCACCTTGCGGGCGCGGTCGGTGAGGAGATCCGCATCATGGAGAGGCGGCTCGACAAGACCGTCGAACATGTTGGTCTGCAGGTCGATGACGATGACTGGCGCTTTTTCCGCTGATGTGCTGGACATGGGCTTGCCTCCATTTCAGGAGAGGGAAATTGCCGGATTTTTGTGGCATTGCAACCGAATTTTGCGGTTATGCGCACGATCGATCGCAGGCATATTGAGATCTTCCGACGGCGCCTGTCGCCCGGAAAAAGGCGATCCTGAACCTCCGGTACTCGCCCGAATGGTTTCCCGAAAGAGAGGGCGCCGGCCCGATCGCCGCCGCCCTCTCTCATTTGCGATCCGGCGATCAGCGGCAGACGCGGGTGGTCCTGACGACGATCCGGCCGTGGTAGCGGGTCTTCACCTTCTTGACCATGCAGTCACGGTGGCGGGGACGATACGGACGGTAGACTTCGCGCACGGTATGACGCGGAGCGACCCGCTCATGGGTGGTGACGGTGACACTCGCGGCGTCGGACGGGCCGGCGACCGAGAGAATGGAAGAAATGGCCAGGGCCGATGCGAGAAGCAGTTTTTTCATTGGGTGTTTCCTCAATCTTTTGCGCGACATGAACGCGGATTGAGGAAGGGGGTTCCACGAAAGGGATTGGGACTGAAGTCCTATGTCCGCCCTTCAGCCAACCGTTCCAGGGCACAACTTCAGCGACGCCGCTCAAAGCGGAAAGCAATCCTACCTCAGCAGCCCCTGGCCGCCGTCCACGTAGATCGGGGTGCCGGTCACGTGCCGGGAGCGGTCGGAGGCGAGGAAGGCGATGACTTCGGCGACGTCCGCGCTTTTTCCCGGTCGGCCGTCGCTGATCGGGACCTGGCCCTCCGGCCATTCCACCGGGATTGCGGTTTCCTGCTCGTGGCGAAGCCTGGTATTGTCGTGGATATTGGTCTCGATCTCGCCGGGGCAGACGGCGTTGACGCGGATGTGGTGCTTGCCGAGTTCCAGCGCCAGCTGCTGCACCATCGCCACCTGCGCGGCCTTAGTGGCCGTATAGGCGGTGGCGCCGGGCGTCGTGAAGGTGCGGTTGCCGTTGATCGAGGAGACGACGACGATCGAGCCTGCACCCTGCGCCTTCAGATGCGGCACGGTAAGATGAAGCGTCAGATAGGTGCCGCGCAGGTTGACGGCGATCGTCCTGTCGAACTCTTCCGGCTTCAGGTCGTCGATCGGCGCCCACACGCCGTTGATGCCGGCATTGGCGACGACGATGTCGAGCCGGCCGAATTTTTCCGCAAGCCGGTCGATCGCTTCGCGCATCCGGTTTTCGTCGGAAACGTCGGCTTCGAGCACCAGCGCCTCTCCGCCGGCCTTCTCTATTTCCCGGGCAGCCTTTTCGATCTCCGTTCTCGTATGACCGAGCAGGCCGATCTTTGCGCCCTCCGCCGCGAGTTTCATCGCCGCCGCCTTGCCGATGCCCGAGCCTGACCCGGTTACCAGAGCCACCTGATTCTTGAGTTCCATGAGTCCATCCTGTCGCTGGATCGCGGCTTCTGCCGTGCGAAAACGAACGGCAAGGGATGGCGCAAGGTTCCGCCCGTCAGGTTGGATATCTCAGGATGGATATCGCTCGTTGAGGATACGCAGGCCTTCGGCGAATTTCGAGCCGTCGCCGCCCATCTGGCGCATCTGGGCAAGATTATCGGTGAGATCGGCGCGCTTGACCGGTCGGGCGAGCGGATTTTCGATCGAGCGGCGGACGAAAGCGAAATATTCCTCGCCGTCGCGTTTGCTCATCGCGTCGACGGCATCGACGACCGCTTTGGAAAAGCCTTCTTCGCGCAGCCGCTCGAACGTCCAGCCGGGGCCTTTCTCGACCACGTCATGCAGCCAGGCGACCTGTTTTTCGTCCTCGCCGGCGACGTTTTCGGCGACGCGCCGGACATGGTCGATGAACGGACCGCCGGTTTTCGACGACTGTCCTTGATGCGCCTCGGTCGCGATGACAATTGCCTTGTCGATCAGTTCCGACATCTGTCTGTCTCCCGTCCGCTCGGAGGCACTTTATAGGGTCCTCGCCTGGCGACAATGCGTCAATTGCGATCTTCTTCGAATTGAGGGACGGCAAGCGGGCTCAGCCAGTTCTCCCGCCGCTTCACCCAGATCTCATAGACCGGTTCGAGGTCGGTCGGCGCCATGTCGAGCGATCCGACCCGGATCTCGATCTCGTCGCCGTCGCTCTCATTGAAGACGCGCGAGCCGCATTCGGGGCAGAAACCGCGCCCATGGAAATATTTGACCTCGCCTGTGCTTTCAAAGCCGTGCCGCGGCCAGATGCCGAACGTGACGAAGCTCGATCCGCTTTCCTTGCGGCAATCGGCGCAATGGCAAAGCCCGATCCTGACCGGCGCATCCTTCACCGAATACCGCACGCTTCCGCAAAGGCAGCTTCCAGACCGGATGATCATCCTTTCTCCTCCTTCTTCCCCGCCCGGAAAATTCAGTTAGGGCAGGGGAGGATGAAGGAAAGAGATCAGGCGGGTTCAGGTGCCGGGTCGATGGCGCTGACCACGCGCGAGACGATTTCGTTCATGGTCGCCTCGTCCAGCGTCTCGATATATTGCGCGGTTTTCTGCTGGATGCGGGCGGGAATGTCGAAGCTGCGGACCTGGTTGCAAACGGCGACACCGGTCGTGTCGTGCCCGGAAATCGCCACCGCAAGACCGATATCGCGGATAAAAGCCCCACCGTTGGTGATGGGCACCGTCATGCTGACTCCCAGCCTGTTGATCTCGATCGGCGTGATGACGACGAAACGATGCCGGTTCTTCATTTCCCGGCCGGCGACCGGGTTTGGGTCGATCCAGTAGACATCGCCGCGCCTCGGCACGTTGCTGCGGATCATCAGATCTCGTGTCCTATCGGATCGCCTTCCTGCGCATCGGCGACAGCGGCATTGAGCATCGCCATGGCATCGCTTCCCTTCAGCAATTCGTTAAGGGTATAGCGCTTGCGGCCGCTCTCGACGGGACGGGCGATCAATTCACCGTTGGCGACGTCGAGCGTCAGCTGATCGCCGACTTCGGTATGCATCAGCTTCAACAGGGCCGGGGGGATGGTAATCACCGCGGCACCGCCTTGGCGTCTGATTTTGGTGGTGACCGGCATGGTTCGCTCCTGAAAGTGCTATATATGTAGCATGTTCCCGGGCGGCAGCAAGGTTGAAGTGGATTTACGCGGTGCTGGGCCCGTCGACGGTGGCTCGCGATGCCGGATGGAACGGAATGGCTCAACCGGCGTTCGATGCGAGCGTTCAGATGGATCGTCGCCATGCGCTTGCTTCTTGCCGCTGCTGCGTTTATCGCCTCCGCTTCTTCGCCGGGCTTCGTTTTGGCCGCCGAAAGCGATTTCCTGAAAACACTTTCCGGCAACTGGAGCGGCGAGGGCACGGTTCTGACCCGCATCGGGGCAACGCCCATCAACGTCACCTGCAGCTTCACCTCGACGGCCGGGGCGACCACCCTGTCGATGCAGGGAATCTGCCGTGGCCTGCTGGTCATCCGGCGCAGCATATCGGCCGACCTGCAGGCTTCGGAAAACGGTTATAGCGGCACCTATGTCGGGCCCTCCGGGCAGCCTTCGATGCTTTCCGGCAACCGCCGCGGCAATGCGATCAATCTTGGCGTCCGCTGGGCGAGGGTGATCAACGGGGATCGCGTCGCCAACATGACGATCGAGAAGATCGGCAACGACCGCCTCCGGCTTCAAACGGTCGACAAGGATCTTTCGAGCGGCAAATCGGTGGTGACCAGCCGCATCGATCTCAGCCGGTGATCATCTAAGGGCTCTGTCCGCCCTTACTCCACCTGACCCAGCTTGCCGGGGTTCATGATGCCTTTCGGGTCGATCGCCGCCTTGATGGCGTTCATCATGTCGACGGCGTCGCCATGTTCGCGGCGGAGATATTTCAGCTTCGAGATGCCGATGCCGTGTTCGCCGCTGAAGGTGCCGCCCATGTCCATGGCGCGCTGGTAGAGCCGTTCGGCGAGGCGCTCGGCTTCGGCGAGCTCTTCGGGGATTTCCGGCTTGATCAGGTAGCCGACATGGAAATTGCCGTCTCCCACATGGCCGATGATCTTGCCCATCAGGAAGGAGCCATCGATGTCCTCGCGGGCGGCGAGGACGGCTTCGGCAAGCCGCGAGATCGGTACGCAGACATCCGTCGTAAACGCCTTGCAGCCGGGGCGCAGCGTCTGGTTGGAATAGATCGTCTCGTGGCGCGCCTTCCACAGCCGCTCGCGGTCCTCGGTGCGGGTCGACCATTCGAAATCGGAACCGCCGAATTCGTCGGCGATTTCGCGCACCGTGTTCGACTGTTCCTCCACCCAGCGCGGGCTGCCGTGGAATTCGAGAAACAGGGTCGGCGCGAGCTTCAGGGTCAGGCCGGCATGCCGGTTGGCGGCTTCGACCGCCACTTCATCGAGGAATTCAATGCGGGCGACCGGGATGCCGCTCTGGATGGTCGCGACGACGGCTTCCACCGCGCCGCGCATGGTCTCGAAGGCGCAGACGGCAGACGCGATGGTTTCCGGGATCGGGTGCAGCCTGACGGTCACCTCGGTGACGACGCCGAGCGTGCCTTCCGCACCGACATAAAGCTTGGTCAGGTCGTAGCCGGTCGAGGATTTCTTGGTGCGGCGGCCGGTGGTGATGATCTTGCCCTGCGGGGTGACGACGCGCAGCGCCAGCACGTTTTCGCGCATCGTGCCGTAGCGCACCGCTGTCGTGCCGGAGGCGCGCGTCGAGGCCATGCCGCCGAGCGATGCGTCGGCGCCGGGGTCGATGGGGAAGAACAGGCCGGTATCGCGGATATGGGCGTTGAGCTGCTTGCGGGTGACGCCGGCTTCCACCTGCACGTCGAAATCCTCATGGTTGACCTGAACTATTCTGTTCATGCGGGTGAGATCGAGCGAGATCCCGCCCTTCAGCGGGATCGTGTGACCCTCCATCGACGAGCCAGCCGCAAACGGCGTCACCGATATGCCGGCCTCGAAGCAGGCCGAGACGACACGCGCCACCTCGTCCTCGTTTTCGGCATAGACCACCGCATCCGGCAGCTTTGTCGGCTGCCGGGACATGTCGTGGCCGTGATGCTCGCGCACCGCTTCCGTCGTCGAAAGCCGGTTGCCGAAATGGAGCTTCAGGGCGTCGATCGTGGATTTCAGGGAGGTCATTTCTTCTCACCCGTCAGCATGCGGTGGTAGCGCGAACGGGCGATTTCCTGCGTGGTGATGAATTCGAGGAGGACCGGCACGCCCTTTTGTGTCTGCTCGATGCCGCGCTTGATCGCCGGAATGATTTCGGCCGGGTCGGTGACCCGTTCGCCGTAACCGCCGAGCGCGCGGGCAAAGGCGGCATAGTCGCCGGAAATGTCGGTCGAGCGGTATTTCTCGGTCGACACCTTCATGATCGGCAGTTCCATCGCCATCGAGAAATTGTTGAGGAGGATCGACAGGATCGGCAGGCGCTCGCGCACCGCGGTCTCGAAATCCATGCCAGTAAAGCCGATCGCCGCATCGCCCCAGACGTTGATGCAGAGCTTGTCGGGATGCATCAGCTTGGCGCCCATGGCCAGACCCAGGCCGTAACCGAGCTGGGTCGTCTTGCCCCAGCCGATATAGGTGAGCGGCTTTACCGACTTCCAGAACGGTGAAAGCTGGTCACGCGGGCTGCCGGCATCGTGGGTGATGATGGTGTTTTCGATATCGACCGTATGCTGCAGGTCCCAGAGCACGCGATAGGGCGATAGCGGCTTGCTGTCGGAGGTGAGCTTCGGCATCCATTCCGCCAGCCACTCGGCCTGCACCTTGGCGATTTCGGCAGCAATTTCCGTATGGTCGCGCGGAGAAACCTTGCGGGCTTCGAGCTCGGCAAGCACCGCGTCGAGCGTCAGCGCCGCATCGCCGACCAGCGCCACCTTGGCCTCGATATCCTTGTTGACGTGGTCGGGGTCGAGCGTCGCGTGGATGACGGTCTTGTCGAGCGGCATCTGCACGCCGAAGGCGGTTTCGGTAAACGAGCAGCCGATGCCGAAGATCAGGTCGGAACTGTCGAGGAAATGGCGCAGCGTCTTGGAAATTGCCGCCCCGCCGGCGCCGACCGACAGCGGATGGGTTTCCGGAAACGCGCTCTTGCCTTCGAGACTGGTGGAAACCGGGATCGCCAGCAGTTCGGCGAGCTGTTTCAGCTGCGGCCAGGCCTGCGCGTAATGAATGCCCTGGCCGGCATAGAGGATCGGCCGCTTGGCGGCGAGCAGCAGGTCGACCGCGTCCCGCACGGCAATCGGGTCCGGCCCGTAGCGGGTGGAAAGAACCGGGCGATAGTTCAGCGGTTCCGGCACCTCGTCCTGCCACATGTCGTTCGGGATCTCGACCAGAACCGGCCCGCCGCGGCCATTCCGCAATTTGGAGAAAGCGCGTCGAAAAATGTTGGGGATCTCGGCGGCCGAGGTGATCGGCTCGGCGGACTTGGTGATGTCGCGCATCGAGCGGGTCGCGTTGTAGTTCGGGTCGACGTGGGCGACGCGGCGCTCGTAGCCCATCGGCAGGACAAGGATCGGCACGGATTCCGAATAGGCCTGGGCGATGCCGCCATAGGCGTTTTCGGTGCCCGGTCCGAGCTGCATGGCGAAGACGCCGATCGTCTTGCCGGACGAGAGGCGCGACATGGCGTCGGCCATATGCAGGCCGTGGCGTTCCTGGCGCACAATGATCGGGCGGACATCGGCCATGGCCGCATGTTCGAGAACGTGGTTCACGGGGTAACCGCAAATGACCTCGATCCCCTCGCGTTTCAGAATTTCCACGATGGCGTCGGCAACTTTCATGGGTTTCTCCTCCCCGGAGACATGGTCGATTAGAGGTGCGATTGGAAGTCTTGTGCGGTCCAGGCGCCGGGATGGCGTACGGATGCGCGACGGGCCTGGTCGGTATTCAAAAGCCCGCTCTGGCCGAGCGTGATGCGGTATTCCTCGATGAAGGCCTGCGCCATATGGGCGGCGCCATGGTCTCCGAGTGCGGCAAGGCCGAGCATGAAGGCACGGCCGGCAAAGGAGGAATGGGCGCCGCAGGCGACTGCGCGCACCATGTCGACGCCGGAGACGACGCCGCTGTCGAACAGCACGGTACCACGGGCGCCGACCGTGCGGGCGATTTCGGGCAGGACGTCGATCGTTGCCGGTGCCGCATCGAACTGGCGGCCGCCATGGTTGGAGACGATCACGCCGTCGAGGCCAAGTTCGAGCGCCTTTTCCGCATCCGCCGGGTGCATGACGCCTTTGACCATCATCGGCCCCGGCCATCTGTCGCGCAGCCGGGCGATTTGCTCCCAGGGGAAGCCGCCACCGATATGTTTCTGCACGAAGGCGGAGGTGGTAACGCGGTCCGGCGCGCCGGCAAAGCCTGCCATGTTGGCGAAGGTCGGCATGCCCTTGCGGCGGATCGCATCCAGCCAGAAGGGTGCCATCGCCGCCGCCATCATCGTCTTCGGCGTCAGCTTGAAGGGCATGGTGAGGCCGTTGCGAAGATCGCGCGGGCGCTTGGCGCGCACCGGCACGTCGAGCGTCGCGACCAGAACCTTGGCGCCGGCGAGACGGGCGCGATCAGTCATTTCGAGACTGTATTGGTGATTGTTCGGCGCCATCGGGTAGAGCTGGAACCAGGTGACGTCAGGCGCCCATTCCACGACTTTCTCGATCGTCGCGCAGGCAAGCGTGCCGACCAGATAGGGAATATTGTGGGCCTGGGCGGCCTTGGCGAACTGTTCGGTGGCGCCCGGCCACATCATGCCGTCAAAGCCGATCGGCGAGATGCCGATCGGGGCCGCGTAGCGATGGCCGAAGAGCTCGACCGAAGTATCGACCTTGGAGACATCGACGCCGTAGCGCGGCGCGATCTCGACCGCCTGCAGCGCCGTCCGGTTTCGGTTGAGGCCGGTCTCGTCGCCGGCGCCGCCCTGGAGGAACTCGTAGGCGAAACGCGGAATCCGCCACTTCGCCCGTTTTTCGAGATCGCCGACCATCGGATAACGCCGGCGGAGCTCCGCCAGCGTCTCGATCGTCCTTGCGTCGTTCCCGGCTCCCCCCATGACCGACGCCTCTTAGTACGAAACCATGACTTCGAGCATGGCCTGCTGGCCGCTCCTGGTCGCGGCCGATGCCCGCTGCAGCGCCGCCGGCAGATCGGCGCCGGTTTCGACGCGTTCGGCATGGGCGCCGTGGGCGCGGGCGACGGCGGCATAGTCCGGAGCCGGATCGAGCGCGGTGATCGGCATGGTGTTGGCGGTCGCCGCACTTCCATCCGGATACATGTAGAGGGTCGAGCGGCGCACGGCGTTCCAGATACCGTTGTTGAAGACGACCGTCAGCAGCGGCAGTTTCAGCGCGGTTGCCGTCTGGTGGCAGGCGACAGGGTTGGCGAACATGTAGGAACCGTCGCCGATCGTGGCGATCACCTGGCGGCTGCGGTCTCCAAGCTGGGCGCCGAGCGCTGCCGTCAGGCCGAAGCCGAGACCGCCGGACAGCGGGGTCGAGAAGTAGGATTTCGGATATTTGAAGCTCATCACCGACGGATCAATGCCGAGTTCGTTCACCACAGTCGTCCTGTCGTCCAGAATATCGGAGATGCAGCGGCTGACATAGGCCGGCGTCATCGGTGAGCCGCTGCCCATGGCGGCCCGCTTGTCGGCGGCCTCGGCCTGGGCCGCCTTGATCTTCGCCCATTTTTCGCGGCGCTCGGAGAAGGTTTCTGATGCCGGCACGCGCTCGGCCATCGCAGTGGCAAGCGCTGCGATCGTCTTGTTGACGCCGCCCGCAAGCGCGATGTCGATCGGAAAACTGCGGATCGGTACGCGGCTATGCTGCGGGTCCGGACCGATGGCGATGACCTTGGCGCCTTCGGCTATGTCCGTATGGTCGGAAATCCACGGTACCGCGGCATTGATCACGACCACGACGTCGGCTTCCTTCAGGACCTGGGTCGAGTCGCGGCCGATCATCATTGGGTGGTCGCTCGGCAGTGCCAGGCGGGTTGCCCACATCTCGATTGTCGGCAGCGCGAACTTTTCGACGAAGCCGGCGAGCGGCTCGAAATCCGCAGCGAGTTCCGGGCTCTGGGTGATGATCAGCGGGTTTTTTGCCTTGGCGAGCAGGTCGGCAGCCTGAGCGACCAATTCCGGATCGGCCGGGCCGTAGGTGGTCGGGGTGACTGTCGAACGGTGACTGATCTCGACCTCCGCACCTTCGGCCAGCGCCTCGCGCGGCAGGCTCAGATAGACGGGACCGCGCGGCTCGCTCATGGCGATGCTCATGGCGCGGTCGATGACGATGCCCGCCTGTTCCGGATAGCGCAGTTCATAGTCCCACTTGACCACTTCGCGGACCATGCCGCCCTGGTCGAACATTTCCTGGCCCCAATGGATCGGCGAGGAACGCGAGCCGAAACGGCCGTGTTCGGTGATCGGCGTGCGGCCGGAAAACATCATGACAGGCACGTTTTCGGACCGCGCGTTGATCAGGCCCATGACCGAGTTGGCAAGTCCGACATTGACGTGAACGATGACGCCGGCCGGTTTTGACGTCATCAGATAATAGCCGTGCGCCATGCCGACAGCGACGCCCTCATGCGGGATGACCAGCGCTTCCGGCATTTTCAGACCGGTTTCCGGCTGGCGGGCAAACGCCTCGATGATCGACGGGAAGTCGGTGCCGCCGTTGGCGAACAGGACGTCGATGCCTGCGGCCTTCATGTGGGTCAGAACGGCCTCGGCGGCGAATGTGCCGGTCGGTTTTTCGTGTTTCATTCTCTTGTCCTCTTGGAAGCTCTCTGGACCCGAAGCTCTCAGGTGATGCTGACCGTCTTTGTGACCATGTAGGCATCGACGCCCTCGATCCCGACTTCGGAACCGTGGCCGCTCGCTTTCACCCCGCCGAATGGCGTTTCCGGCATGGAGATATTGAAGGAATTGATGCCGACCATGCCCGCTTCCAGCGCATCGGAAAGTTTTGCGATGGTCTTGTGCGAATTGGAGAAGGCATAGGCCGCAAGGCCGTAGGGCAGTTCGTTCGCCTTGGTGATCGCATCGTCGAAATCCGAGAAGCGGTTGAGCACGGCGACCGGGCCGAAGGGCTCCTCGCTCATGATCCGCGCATCGCTCGGCACGTCGGCGAGAACGGTCGGGGCATAGAAAAAGCCTTCGTTGTAAACGCGATGGCCGCCGGCGAGCAGCTTGGCGCCCTTGGAGGTGGCGTCCTGCACCAGCGCCTCGATCGCATCGCGGCGGCGGCCGTGGACCAGCGGTCCCATGCCGGTCGCCGGATCGAGGCCGTCGCCGAGTTTGATCTTGGAAGCGCGCTCGGCAAAACCGGCGCAGAAGGCGTCGTACGACTTGTCCTGCACGTAGAAGCGGGTCGGCGAAACGCAGACCTGCCCACCGTTGCGATACTTGCGCTGCACCGACATGTCGAGTGCGGCGGTCTGGTCGGCATCGTCGAAGACGAGCACCGGCGCATGGCCCCCGAGCTCCATCGTGGTGCGCTTCAAGGTTTCCGAGGCAAGCCGGATGAGGTGCTGGCCGACCGGGACCGAGCCGGTAAACGAGATCTTGCGGATGATCGGCGAGGCGAGCAGGTGGCGGGAGATGAAGTCCGGCACGCCGTAGACGACGGCGATGACACCGGCCGGAACACCGGCATCGATAAGGCACTGGGCGACGGCCGCGGCAGACGCCGGGGCCTCTTCGCCGGGCTTGTAGATCATCGTACAGCCGGCAGCGAGCGCCGAGCCCATCTTGCGGGCGGCATTGCCGACCGGGAAGTTCCACGCCGAAAAACCGGCGGTCGGGCCGACCGGTTCCTTGACGACCTGAAAGCGGGTTTCGCCGATGCGGCCGGGAATGACGCGGCCATAGGTGCGGCGGCCTTCCTCGGCGAACCACTCCATTTCTTCGGTGGCGAAATGGGTTTCCAGCCGCGCTTCGGCGATCGGCTTGCCCATTTCGAGAGTGGCAAGGGTGGCGATCTCTTCCTGCCGGTCGTGCATCAACTGGGCTGCGCGCTTCAGGATGCGGCCACGCTCGCGCGGGCTCGTCGCGCGCCATAGCGGGAAGGCTCGGCTTGCGGCTTCGAGCGCCCGGTCGAGATCTTGCGCCGTCGCATGCGGCACAACGCCGATCGCTTTTTCGGTGGCCGGATTGATGAGAGGCTGCGTCTTGCGGTCGCCATTCTCCAGCCAGACCCCATCGATCAGGAGACGCGCGGACTGGTAAGCGTCGGACGAGCGGTCTGGGTTGGTCGCGATGTTCATGGTCGTCTCCTCCGTTTTCATCAGACGAGTGCGTCTGGCATTCGTCAATTTCGGGCTTTTCTCAGACCCGGCTTCCTCGTCCACTTCAAGGGGATAAAGCAGGGAGCCTGATATTGTCAATTCCGACATTCACGTCGGCTCAAATAGCGACCGTACCGCCGTCGATCGGGATTACCGCGCCAGTCATGAAACTCGAGGCCTTCGATGCCAAAAGCAGGGCGAGGCCCATGATCTCGTCCGTCTCGGCAATGCGGCCGAGCGGCACCGTGTCGGCAAAGGCCTTTTCCACCTCCGGTTCGCGGATGCGGCCGCCGGCGATATTGGTGCGGAAGGGGCCGGGGGCGATGCCGTTGACGAGGACGTTATAGGGCGCCAGCTCCCACGAGGCCTGCTTGACGAGGTTGACGACGGCGCCCTTGCTGGATGCATAGGCGTAACCGGTCATCGGATCGCCGCGCATGCCGGCGATCGAGGCGATTGCGACAATACGGCCTTGTCTCTGTTTCTTCATATGCCTGGCGGCGGACTGGATGGCGACGAAAGTGGCGGTGAGGTTCACATCCACCACCCGGTTCCACAGCTCGTCGCTGACATTTTCGATCGCGCCGGCTTCCGTGCGGGAATTCGGCCCACCGCTGATGCCGGCATTGGCGACGAGGATATCGAGATGCCCGTGTTTTTCGGCAATGCCATCGATGGTGTTGCGCAGGCTCGCGCTATCGGAGACGTCGACCTGATGGCTTTCGGCGGAAAAGCCCTGGCCGTTCAGCCATTGGTAAGCGGCGGCAAGCGTCTCGGGGTTGAGATCGAGCAGCGCCACATGCGCGCCATTGGCCGCCAGCGTCTTGGTGATGGCAAGGCCAAGGCCGCTCGCCGCACCGGTGACGACGGCGATTTGGCCTTTGAGATCAAACAGTTTTTCCGCCTGCATTTTTTGTCCTCCCTTAGTCTCCTGGGCGCCGTGACAGCCCCTCACCCCGCCTCCGCGACGCTCGGCGACCCTCTCCCCGCACGCGGGGCGAGGGGGAGCGGCGACGGTGCGGCATATCCCTTCTCCCCGTCAAGAACGGGGAGAAGGTGGCGTTAGCCGGATGAGGGGCGGACGGTGGTCGCCCACGCCTGATCAAGCGAAATCACCCACCCAAGCGGCTCCAACCTTGTATGCAATTGTCGAAGATGCAAGTTAGAAATTTGCTATTATCAATCAAAATTTGACAGAGTCATATTGACCCTCCCCGAAAGGTTATACAGATTGCCGCCATTCGCGGGTGCAGAGGAGCGCCTGCCTTAACGGTTGTCAGGTCCCGGGGAGGGTGAAACACCGATGAGCTTTACCGAAAGCTTTGAAACCGTCACCGGCACGAAGATCCGGCTCATGCGGGGAGGCAAGGGCGCTCCGCTGCTCTTCCTGCATGGTGCGAGCGGCGCCTCGCGCTGGCTGCCCTTCATGGAGAAGCTCTCCGAAACCCATGAGGTGATCGTGCCGGAACATCCCGGTTTCGGCGCCTCCGACGATCCGGAATGGCTGGACAATATTTCCGACCTCGCCTTCTTTTATCTGGACGTCCTCGACCATCTCGGCCTGGAGAAGGTCAACCTGGTCGGCCAGTCGATCGGCGGATGGCTGGCGGCGGAGATCGCCGTCCGCAATGCGACGAAACTCGGCACCCTGACCGTCGTGGCGCCGGCCGGCATCCGGGTGAAGGGCGTGCGCAAGGGCGACGTCTTCATGTGGAGCCCGGAGGAGACCGCCCGCAACCTCTTCCACGACCAGGCGTTTGCGGAAGCGATGCTGGCCGCCCCGCCACCGTCGAAGGAGGGGATGGAAATCCTTCTCAGGAACAAGCTCACGTCGGCGAAACTCGCCTGGGAGCCGCGCTTCCTCAATCCGCACCTGCACAAGTGGCTGCATCGCGTATCCGTGCCGGCGCTGATCATCTGGGGCGACGACGACAAGGCGATGCCGGTCGGTTACGCTCCGGCCTGGCGCGACCTCATTCCCAATTCGCGGCTCGAGATCGTCGAGAATTGCGGACATGTGCCGCAGATCGAAAAGGCCGACCGTTTCGTTGAACTGGTCAATGGCTTCATCGGGGAGGTTACGCGATGAAATTCTACTTCATGCACCTGATGCCCTATGCGGATCTCGATCTGTCCTATGACGAGAAGCACAACTCCGCCTGGGTCACCCTGCCGAACACCTATTACGATCCGAAGAAGGGCCACCAGCTCTACAACCGTTACCTGGACGAGCTCGAATATGCCGACCAGCTTGGTTTCGACGGCATCTGCGTCAACGAGCACCATTCGAACGCCTATGGCCTGATGCCGATCCCGGGCGTCATGGCCGGCGCGCTCGCCCGCCGCACCAAGAACGTCAAGATCGCCATTCTCGGCCGGGCGCTGCCGCTCCTCAACAACCCGCTGACCGTGGCGGAAGAATTCGCGATGGTCGACAACATTACTGGCGGCCGCCTGATCGCCGGCATGGTGCGCGGCATCGGCGCCGAATACCATTCCTGGGGCGTCAACCCGGCCTTTTCACATGAGCGTTTCCAGGAAGCCCATGACCTGATCCTGCAGGCCTGGACGCAACCCGGCCCGAGCGTCTTCGAAGGCAAGCACTACAATTTCGAATACGTGAACGTCTGGCCGCGGGTCTACCAGGACAATCCGCACCCGCCGATCTGGATCCCGAGCCAGGGTTCCAGCGAGACGATCGAATGGGCGGCCCATCCGGACCGCAAATACACCTATCTCCAGACCTTCGCCTCGGTCTCTACCGTCGCCCGCTACATGAAGATGTATAAGGACGTTGCGGCCGGCTACGGCTACGAGGCGACCGAAGATCAGCTCGGCTGGTCACTGCCGCTTTACGTCGCCGAGACCGACGAGATCGCCCGCCGCGAAGCCAAGGAGCATATCGAGGCCTTCCTGCAGAAGTTCCTGCGCATGCCGATGGAGATGCTGCTGCCGCCGGGCTACACCTCAGTAAAGTCGATGGTCGGGGCGATGTCGGCCAAGGCCGGCCATGCGATGAAGCAGACGATCGACAGCGTCATCGAAGAGGGCAAATTCATCTGCGGCAGCCCGGCGACGGTGCGCGAGAAGCTGGAAGAGTACCAGGCCCAGATCGGCTTCGGTCATCTCTTGACGCTTCTGCAGTTCGGCACCCTACCGGCCGAGCTAACCCGTAAGAACATGGAGATCTATTCCAGGGAGGTCATGCCGTATCTGCGCAACGCGACATCCAGGACGGCGGCTTGAGGGGGGCGCCGATTTGATGAGTTTGGTAACGCTATGAAGCCTTTGGGCGTAGCCATATCACCCAAGGTTCAGCTTGATGTGCGGTTGTGAATGCCATCATTTGAGGCGTAGGACCGCGCAATTGTCACCCCCCAGTCGATGCGGTCTCAGCGGCCGGCGCCCCAAAAAAGCCGGCCGCTACCCCCTCGGGGCTATACCCCTTGCGCTAGGTCCTTTGGACGAGTTGAGGACTTCGCAGTCGGGAGTACAATGATGACATCCTAAGCCGAACGTAGAAGAGGTACCGGCTTAGGAGAGGCCCGCGCAGGGGGAAAAAGGCGCGGGCCTTTTTATTTTTGCAGTACGGCATCGAAAAGGTGATGCTATTTGCCAAATTCCATGCATGTTCGCCGCGGGCTGGGGCGAGACATGAATCCAAAAAACGACGACGCGTGCACGGATGACCTTCCGAACGGAGACGGTTACCCGGAGCTTACCGATCACGAACTTGAAAAGTTCGTCCCCGTGCTGATCGAGGCACTTACATTTCCACCTCCGCCGATCGGCTGGAAGCCGGGCGACGGAGGCTGAACGACCTCCCTTCAACGTGTCCATAGGCTCGATTTCCCTTTGGCTGTCCATTCGACGATGACGGAATGCATAGCTGTGTTTTTCGCATGAGGTCTGTGTTAGGAGGCCTCACGCAAGACAATGAGACATGCCGATGCTTCCCTGGATCCAGCTCGACCGTGCAACCATACCCGGCGAAGGCGGCGAATTGCGCCTGAAGCAGCGCGGCGCCGAGTTTTCGATCATGCTCGGTTCGACGGAGTTGATGAACAGCCGGCTGAGCGGTTCGGAAGAGGCGCTGGCGACACTCTCCTGCGAGCGGATTTCCGGGCGGAAGAATGCCCGGATGCTGATCGGCGGCCTCGGCATGGGGTTCACGCTGCGGGCAGCCTTGGGCGCTTTGCCGGAGGATACCAGGGTCACCGTTGCGGAACTCGTGCCAGCGGTGGTCGACTGGGCGCGCGGGCCGATGGCGGAATTTCACGAGGGCACGCTCGATGATCCGCGTGTCGATATTCATGTCGGCGATGTCGGGGCGCTGATCCGGTCGCGCAATGCCGCTTACGATGCGATCCTGCTCGATGTCGACAACGGCCCCGACGGGCTGACGCGGGCCTCCAACGACAGCCTTTATAATCACGCCGGGCTCCGGGCCGCCAAGGCTGCACTACGCGAAAATGGCGTCCTGGCCGTCTGGTCGTCGGCGCCGGATGCCGCCTTTACCCGCCGGCTGCGGGATGCGGGGTTTGCCGCCGAGGAAGTCTTCGTGCGCGCCAACGGCAAGCGCGGCGGCCGCCACGTCCTGTGGATGGCCACCAACCGGTAGCAGGTACCGCACTCATTTCGCCCCGTCTTCATGCTCCAGTGAGCCCGAAGCGGTCGGCAAGAGCGAAAAGAGATGGGCGTTCATCGCCGCCTGCGCCCATTCGGGATTGCGGGCCTTGAGCGCCGCGAGGATTTCCCGGTGCTGGGCATGGGTGCGGCGGGTGCGCACCTCGACCGGCTCCGAGTAACGGTTGAAGATCGAGGCCGGCAGTTCCAGCGAAGAGGCCAGGATCTTTTCGAGCCGCGGGCTTTCGGCGGCGGCGGCGATCACCGCATGGAATTCGGCGTTGAGCCTGTCGAAACCTTCGAGGTGCTCGTTCCAGCCGAGTTCCTCGAACTGGGTCTCCATCAGTCGTTCCAACTCCTGCAGCCGCTGCAGGTCGGCTTCCGAAATGCGTGTGGCGGCGCGGCTGGTCGCATGGCCTTCGAGAATGGCGCGCAGCCGAAAGATCTCGATCGCGTCGTCGAGCGAGAAATCCGCGACGATCCCCCGCCGGTAACGTTCCAGCACCACCAGGCCCTCAGCGCTCAGCCGGTTCAACGCCTCGCGGATCGGCGTGCGGGACACCCCGATCGCGGCGGCAAGCTGGTTTTCGAGCAGCTTGTCGCCGGAGCGCATCTCGCCGGTGAGGATCAGATGCCGGATACGGTGATAGGCAGTTTCGACAGCGCTCTGCGTTGCCCCGTCCTTGGCATCGTCTCTGGTTGTCTCCTTGGTCAAGCGGCCACCTTTCCTTGTCGTGATGATGATGCGGGAAAATATGACAATCGTCTATCGCCAAAAAGTGTATACCAGACTAGCGTGGCAAGCTCTTATACGATGGTTATGCCTTGACTCTCGCATAAAAGGTATACAAGTATTTCTTCAGGAGGCCTGACAAGGCAATCGGCTACGGCCGAGGGAGGAGACCACCATGACTCAAGCCCGCAAACCTTTTATCGTCGGTATCGGCGGAACCCAGCGCCCCGGCTCGAGCTCCGAGCTCGCCCTGCGCCATTGCCTCGCCGCGGCCGAAAAGGCCGGCGCGGAAACCGACCTCATCTGCGGCACGGCGCTCGAACTGCCGCTCTTCGATCCGGGCGTGACGGACCGCACGCCGGCCGCCCTTAATCTTCTTCAGTCCCTTCGTCGCGCCGACGGCATCGTCATCGCAACGCCGAGCTATCACGGCGGCATGTCCGGCATGATCAAGAACGTCATCGACTATACGGAAGACATGCGCGAGGACGCCCGCTCCTATTTCGAGGGCCGCGCCGTTGGCTGCATTATCTGCGCTGCCGGCGACCAGGCGCTTGGCTCGACGCTGATTGGGCTGCGCTCGATCGTGCATGCGCTGCGCGGTTGGCCGACCCCTTACGCGGCGACTATCAAGTCCAACGAAAAACCTTTCGTCGACGGTAAACCGGCCCGCCGCGAGGTCGCCCAGCCGCTTGAAATCGTCGCCTCGCAGGTTGTCAGCTTTGCCGAAATGATGATGGCAAGCCGCGTCGGAGATGCCGCGCCGCGCCTCGTCGCCAGCAACTGATCCAATTTTCAATCCCCATCGTCGGATCCGTTGCCCTCATCCGGCGGCGGTCCCAGCGGAGCTTTCCATGAAGTTCAACTTCTTCCACCTGATGCCTTATCCCGATTACAACAAGCTGCCGCATGAATGGCCGGTCAGCACCCACGGGATCGACAGCACCCGAATCCAGGCGCTCTACAACGAATATATCGACGAGATGGTCGATGCCGAGAATTACGGTTTCGACTGGGTGGGCTGCAACGAGCACCATTTCAGCCCTTACGGCCTGATGTCGAACCCGAACCTGATCGCCGGCGCGCTCGCCCGCCAGACGTCCAAGGCGAAGATCGCCATCGTCGGTAACCTGCTGCCGCTGCTGAACCCGGTCCGCGTCGCTGAAGAATATGCGATGATCGACGTGATGTCGGGCGGCCGCCTCGTCGCCGGCTTCCTGCGCGGCATCCCGCACGAATACATCGCCTACAACATCCCCCCGAGCGAATCCCGCAGCCGGCTGCGGGAGGCGACCGAGCTGATCATCAAGTGCTGGACCGAGGACGAGCCCTTCGGCTGGGAAGGCGAGCACTATCGGTTCCCGGCTATCTCGATCTGGCCGAAGCCGATCCAGAAGCCGCATCCGCGCATCCTGATGTCCGCCAGCAACGCGGAATCGGCCGAATTCGTCGCCAAGATGCGCGCCATCATGGGCATCACGCTGATCCAGGACCTGTCGATCGCCAAGGCTGCTGTCGAGAATTTCAAGAAGACCGCCCGCTCCTACGGCTGGGAACCGACGCCGGACGATATCCTGGTCGGCCAGCAGATCTGCATTGCCGATACGGACGAGGCGGCCAGGCACCACATGGCCGCCGCCCAGACCTATTTCCACCAGACGCTGATGCGCCCGCAGCGCTCCGCCCAGCAGCTCGTGCTCGGGCAGAGCCGCTACTACACCGAGGCCGATGCCGGCGAGAATTTCCAGAAGCGCCTCGCAACGCTGCGCGGCCGTACGGTGGAAGAACAGATCGAAGCCGGTTCGATCATCTGCGGCAGCCCTCGATCGGTCATCAAACAGATCAAGCGCCTGCGCCAGGAACTCGATTGCGGCCTGCTGAACCTGACGATCAAGGTCGGCAACATGCCGGGCAGCGTCGTTCGCCGCGGCATGGAACTGTTCCGCGACCGCGTCGCCCCCGAAGTTGCTGGTCTGTAAGAGGAGTTTGATCCATGAGCTTTGAATTGAAGACGATCGAGCTTTCCCGCGGCAGGCTCTCCTACCATGTCGGCGGCACGGGGCAGCCGGTTGTCTACCTGCACGCCGCCGGCGGTGTCATGCTGACCGAGCCGCTGAAGGCGCTGACTGCGAACCACACGGTCTATGCGCCGATCTGCCCGGGCTTCGACGGCACCGAGGGCAACGAAAACCTGAAGACCGTGAGGGACTGGGTGGCCATGGTCGCCGAGTTCGCCGAAAAGCTGGTCGGCCCGCGGTTCGATGTGATCGGCTCGTCCTTCGGCAGCTGGTCGGCTTTGTGGCTTGCCGCCGAGCACCCGAAAATGGTCGACCACCTGATCCTCGGCGTCCCGGCCGGGTTCCGCTTCGAAGGCAAGGGCGGTTTGCCTGCCGATCCGGAAGAGCGTTTCAAGGCGCTCTACGCCCATCCGCAGAAGATCAAGTCGACGCCGAAGTCGCCGGATGTCATGGCCAGCAACGGCAAAACCTACGAGCGCCTCGCCAATGACATTCAGGTTGACGAGGCACTGAGTGCCCGCCTGCCCTCGATCGAGGCGGTGACGCTGATCCTGCTCGGCACTGAAGACAAGGTTGTCCCGGCGGAGGCCGGCGCACACCTGAAGCGCAACATCCCGACGTCGCAACGCGCTTTCATCTTCGACGCCGCCCATTCGATCGAGGTCGATCAGCCGGAACGTACACTGCGGCTCTGGACAGACTTCCTGAAGCGTGGCCCTGGCTACGTGCTCAACCAGGGACCGGAGGCCGCCTGACACCATTCCCTTCCCAGGGGAGCTTGGCCCAGACCTCGGTCTGGGCCTTTTTTCTTGTAGGGACATTGCGTTTTCCCTCATTCCGGTGGGCGCTCGGCTGTCGTCGAAAGAGAAAGGCTTTACAGGCAATTTTCGCAAGCTGTAATTTTCAACATTGACGGATATAATGTGTCTATTATGAATTGATTTGCGTTTCGCTTCAGGAAGGCCCAAGAGCCGCATGCGGAATGCCATCGTCCGGGATATGTGGGACGATGTGAATGGGAGGAATGGCATGATCGGTGAAGACGTCAGGCGCAAGGAAGACAACCGGTTGATCACCGGCAAGGGCCAGTATGCCGACGACCTCAAATTCGAAAACACGGCCTATGCCGCCTTCGTGCGCTCGCCGCATGCCCATGCGATCATCCGCAGCATCGACACGTCCGCCGCCCGCGACATGCCCGGCGTGCTCGCCGTTCTGACCGGCGAGGATATCGTTGCCGCCGGCATTGCGCCGATTCCGCACGCGATCGGCAGTTCGCAGTTCGGCTCCGACATCCGCATCAAGAACCATGACGGCACCGAGCGTGCCCGCACCCATCACCAGGCGCTGCCGACCGACCGTGCCCGTTTCGTCGGCGAGGCGGTGGCCATGGTGATCGCCGAAAGCACCAATCTCGCCAAGGATGCCGCCGAGGCAATCGAGATCGACTGGGAGGAGCTACCCTCCGTCGTGCGCGGCGTCGACGCTCTGGAAGAAGGTGCGCCGCAGCTCTGGGACCATGTGCCGGGCAACAAGGCGATGGATGGCGAAGTCGGCGACAGGGCCGGCACCGCAGAGGCTTTCGCCAAGGCAGCTCATGTCCTCGAATTTACCAGCTGGGCGCAGCGCGTCACCGGCGTCCACATGGAGCCGCGTTCCTCCGCCGCCGAATACGACCCGGAGACCGGAAAATTCACCATCCACGCCTCCGGCGGTCATGGCGTCGTGATGATGCGCGAGCAGATCGCTGCGTCTCTCGGCGTCGACATGGCCTTCGTGCGCGTTGTCGCGCCCCGCGATGTCGGCGGCAATTTCGGCACCCGCAACGCCACCTATCCGGAATTCGTGCTGTTGCCATACGCCGCCAAGCTCACCGGCCGGCCGGTCAAACATCAGGCGGAACGCATCGAAGCCTTCCTGTCGGATTTTCAGGGCCGCGACCTGCATGTGAAGGCCAGGCTTGCACTCGACGAAAACGGCAAATTCCTTGCCTTCCACTCGGTCAATACCAGTAATATCGGCGCCCATACGGTGTCCTACACGCCCCTCAACAAGGGCATCCAGCTGATGACCAGCCTTTACCGCGTGCCGGTCGCGCATGTGGAATTCCGCGCGGCGATGTCGAATACCGTGCCGACCATCCCCTATCGCAGCGCCGGCCGTCCGGAAGCCATGTACATCATCGAGCGGATGATCGACCTTGCCGCCCGCAAGTTCGGTTTCGACCGGGTGGAGCTGCGCCGCATCAACATGATCCCGGAAGAGGCTTCCCCCTATTCCAACCCGATGGGCGTCACCTACGACAATGGCGACTATATCGGCTGCATGGACAAGGTCCTCGAGATGGCCGACTGGAAAGGCTTCGAGGCGCGCCGCGCTGAAGCCCGCAAACGCGGCATGTATCGCGGCATCGGCCTTTCCAACTATATCGAGGGCACCAGCGGCGTGCCGCGCGAACGCGCCGAGATCACCATCGATCCGACCGCCGGCATCGTCGATGTCGTGATCGGCACCCAGAATACGGGGCAGGGGCATGAAACGGCATTCGCCCAGCTCGTCGGCTCCTTCCTAGGTATCTCCCACGAGGTCGTTCAGATCCGCGCCAGCGATACGGATTTCGTCTCGGCCGGCGGCGGTTCGCATTCCGGACGCTCGCTGCGCTTCGCGAGTATCGTCATGCACAAGGCGACCGCCGAGATGATCGAGCGCGGCCGCAGGATCGCCGCCTTCATGCTGAATGTGTCGCCGGAAGAGATCGACTTCACAGACGGCCATTTTCGCGCCCGCGGATCGAACGGCGTCGTTAGCCTGTTCGAGGTGGCACAGGCTGCCGAAAACGATCTCGGCCTGCCGGACGAGCTGCGGGGCACGCTTGCCGCGATCTCCGACGAGACCACCCACGGGCTTGCCTATCCCTACGGTGCCGCGGTCTGCGAAATCGAGATCGATCCGGAAACCGGGTTCTTCCATATCCCGCGTTATTCGACCGTCGACGACGTCGGCAAGGCGCTGAACCCGATGATCGTCGACGGCCAGACCCATGGCGGCATCGTCCAGGGTGTCGGCCAGGCGCTGTTCGAATGGTCGCATTACGACCAAGAGACAGGCCAGAACCTGTCGGCCACCTTCATGGACTATCAGGTGGCGCGTGCTTCCGATTTCCCGAGCTTCGACACCCATATCAGCGAAGTGCCGGCCAAAAGCCATCCGCTCGGTTTCCGTCCGGGCGGCGAGGGTGGTACGACACCGTCGCTCGGCGTGACGATCAACTCCATCACCGATGCGCTCGCCGATCTCGGCGTCACCCATATCGAAATGCCGGCAACGCCCTCCCGTATATGGGAAGCGATCCGGGCGGCGAAAGCCAAACAAGAAGCGTGAGGAGAAAGCATTGTCCGACGTCCTGATCAATACCCGGGGGAACGTCCTCGAGATCACTCTCAACCGTCCCGACAAGGGCAATGCGCTGACGCCCGAGATGGCGCAGGCCATCACCGCTGCGCTGAAATCCCTGTCGCCGGAAACCCGCGTCGTGCTGATGAACGCCAAGGGCGGCGATTTCTGCACCGGCCGCAGCGCCGCCATGCCGGCTGCCGGTTCTCGCGCCACGGCGCTCGACCTGCGCACCGCGATCTCCGATCCGGTCCTCGATTTTTACGAAGTGCTGCGCGAAATCCCGGTTCCGTTCATCACCGCCATCCGCGGCAGGGCCGCCGGCGTCGGCTGCGCCATCGCGGCTCTCGCGGACGTGGCGATCGCTGCCGAAAGCGCCACTTTCCAGGTGCCGGAAATGAACCACGACATCGCCCCGACGCTGGTACTCAACGCGCTCGCCGACCGGGTTTCCCGCGCTACGCTTTCCCGCATGGTGCTCACCCGCGACGTGATCCCCGCGACGGAAGCCAAGGTGCTCGGCATCGTCGGCATCACGGTCGCCGATGCCGGTATCGACGCCGAAGTCGAACGCGTGGTCGGCCAGCTCGAGAAGAACTCGGTGCCGACCGTGCGCGGCATCAAGGCATTTCTCTCGATGAGCCCGGAAACCTCCTTCGCCTCCCGCAAGGAACTGGCCGCACTGATCAACTGCGTTGCGACGGCGGAAAAGTTCCGCTGACATAGATCGTAGCCAGGATCCCTTTCATCCACATGCCGGCACCTTCTCCCGTTGGGGAGAAGGGATGCGGAATAATGCTGTCATGTCTCGGGGAGTTAAGCCTTCTGATCGGCCACCTAGTCCGAATGCTTCATTGACCGGGTGCGGACCCGGCGTAGGATCGCTTTGGGTAAAACCCATTGGGCTGGGGGCTGACGGTATCTATGGAGGGTGCCATGCAGGAACCTGATATGCAGAAACTCGATGCACTTGTCGGTCGGCTGGTGGGCGATCTCGGCGCTGGCGTGTCCGGTGTTCTCGTCGTGCTCGGCGACCATCTCGGCCTGTTCCGGGCAATGATGGACGGACGGCTGCGATCCTCGATGGAAATAGCGGAAACGACGGGGCTGACCGAGCGCAATGTGCGCGAATGGCTCGCTGCCATGGCTGCGGCCGACTACGTCACGTTTGATGAAAAATCGAACAAGTTCGGTATGACGCCCGAGCAGGCGATGGTTTTTTCCAATGAGGACAGCCCCGCCTTTTTCGGGGGCGCTTTCGAAATCGTCCAGTCGATGTGGATGGACGAGCCGAAGGTGGAGGAAGCCTTCCGCACTGGCCGCGGGCTCGGATGGCATGAGCACAGCACCTGCCTCTTCCGGGGCACCGAGCGCTTCTTCCGGCCCGGCTACAACAGCCACCTGGTCGACGAATGGATTCCGGCGCTTCAAGGCGTCAGGGAAAAGCTGGAACGAGGGGCGGAGGTCGCCGACGTCGGCTGTGGCCATGGCGCCTCGACGATCCTCATGGCCAAGGCCTTTCCGAAGTCGCATTTCCACGGGTTCGACTACCATGCCCCCTCCATTGAACGCGCAAAGCGTGCGGCGCAGGAGGCTGGCGTCGGCGACCGGGTGACGTTCCATCAGGCTTCGGCGAAGGAATTCCCCGGCGGCAACTACGATCTCGTCGCCATGTTCGACTGCCTGCACGATATGGGCGATCCGGTCGGAGCGGGCCGTCATATCCGTGAGACGATGGCGAAGGGTGGCACCTGGATGATCGTCGAACCCTTCGCGCATGACGGTTTGAAGGACAATCTCAACCCGGTCGGGCGCGTTTATTACGGCGCTTCGACGATGATCTGCACCCCCGCCTCCATGGCACAGGAGGTAGGCCTTGGCCTTGGAGCGCAGGCTGGAGAGATGAAGCTTCGCAAGGTGGTGCTCGACGCCGGCTATTCGCACTTCCGACGGGCGAGCGAAACTCCATTCAACATGATCTTCGAGGTGAGAGCCTGAACTGCCTCGGGTCTACGCGGTTCCCAAGAGCGGCCGCCTAAAGCGCCAGACCTTCGGTCACCAGCGGAGCCAGCGCCTCCGTGGCCGCCGGCGAGATTTGCACGATCGCCCGTGCATCGAGATCGAACACGACAGCGACCGATTGCATCGTGCCGAATACCCGGCCGGTGAAGGGATCGACCATCCAGAAGATCAACGACATGGCCCGCTGGTCGGTTTTCTGCAATCCGCCCCAGATCTCGAAACAGCCGCCGAGACGCGGCGTTTCGCCATAAAGGATGCGGAATTCCAGCACCGCGCCGCCCACCTTGCCGGGCGGCGTTTCGGCATGTTTGCTGACGATTTCGCGGATCGGGCCGGTGAGCTGCTTCACCCCGCCGCCGACCGCGCCGATGAATTTCTGGGGGGCGAGGCGGTGGAATGCGTCGCAGGCCTCCGGTTCGATCAGGCTCATCGCGGTGCGTTTCAGGCCGAGCGTGATTGCCCGGTCGCGTGAGGCGCTGATCGTCACCGGCTCATTGCCGGTGCCGCGGGCGAGTGCCTCCCTGGGAGCGTCGACCAGCGAGGCGGAGGCCTTTTCGCGGAAGGCCGCTGGCCAGGGGAGGGGCGTCTTGGGGTCGGCCGTATCCACATGGGTCAGCCGGACCCTGAAGCTCGCGGCAAGCTGGCCGGAATGGCTGTTGTAAAGCATCAGCACCGCAAACGCCGTCGTCTCGCCGATCTCGAGGAAACCGCCTGTCATATGCAGCGACGTGCCGGCATGCGCTTCGCGATGGAAACGGATATGATGTTCGTTATAGGCGATCGTTGTGGCCGACGTCGGCGAGAACAGGCCCGTCAGGCCGTTGAGGCCGAACAGAACCGCGAGGCCCTCATTGGCGCGGGCGACGTAATACTGGGTGTTCCAGTGGGCGTTCTCGTCCACTTCCCATTGGCGCACGCTGCCGCGCCAAACCTCGATCATCGGGGCTTCGGTCATTTCGCCCTGCTGTGCACTCACGCCGGCTCCTCCTCCAGAACGATGCGGCCCCTGACGGCGCCCTTGGAGAGCCGGCTCATCGCGTCGTTGATCGATGCTTTCGGGACGGCCTCGTAGGGGATGGCGTCGAGCCTTCCGCTTTTGGCAAGCTCCACCAGATCCTGCAATTCCTGCAGCGAGCCGGTGATGCTGCCGATCAGGCTCAGGCCCCCTTGCGCCATGCGCATGGTCGGGATGGTGAGCTGCCCGCCGAACATGCCGACCATGATGATGCGGCCGCCGCGTGCCAACGCCGGGAAGCCAAAGGCTGCCGTCTGGCTGTTGTTGACGAAATCGATGATGGTGCGCACCGGCCGGCCGACCGCATCGACGATCCTCGTCGTCACGTCGTCGCCGGTCGCAAGCACGGTTTTGTGGGCGCCGGCATCCGAGGCGATCTTCAGCTTCTCTTCGGAAACGTCGACCACCACGATGTTTTCGTGCCCGAGCGCCTTGAGGATGACGATGCCGCTGAGGCCGAGCCCGCCCGCGCCGACCACGACGATCGCCTCGTCCGGGCGAACCGGCATCGCCTTGCGGATGGCGGAATAGGCGGTGAGGCCGGAGCAGGCATAGGTGGCGGCAAGCGCCGGGTCGAGATCTCCGGTATCGATCAGGTAACGGCTGTGCGGCACCACTACATGGCTTCCGAACCCGCCGGGCCTGCGCATGCCGAGCGGCCGGCCCTGCATGCAGAGGTTCTCCTGTCCGGCACGGCAGGTTTCGCACGCGCCGCAACCGAGCCACGGATAGACGAGCCTTCTATCGCCAACTTTCACGTCCGTCGCATCGGGGCCAATGGCGGTGACGGTGCCGAGGATTTCATGGCCGAGGGTGAGCGGGCGCTGCATGCCGATACTGTCGATCGACACTTTTTTGTCGCCCATGTCGAAAATGCCCTTCCACAGGGTCAGGTCCGAATGGCAAAGCCCGCAATGAGACACCGAAACGACGACCTCCGAGCCCACCGGCTGCGGGTTCGGCTGCTCGATCTCCTGGAGCACTTCCGATGCTTCAAATACTTGCCATGACCGCATGATCTAGCTCCTCCCAGATGTTCGGAACGTATCAGGCTGCCTGTTATGTGGCAATTGGGAAATGGCGTTGGGTTATGCGCTGGTTCAAAATCGGTGGCGGCTGCCCAACCACGCCGTCATCCTCGGGCTCGACCCGAGGATTCAGCGCCGCGTCTGCGGCGAAGGGCTCATTTCACGCGAAGGACTTCGCGTGGATGGATCCTCGGGTCGAGCTCGAGGATGACGACGGAGAGGTTGGATAGCTGCGGAGAGGTTGGGATGGCTCTCCATAAAGGAAAGGAGAACGAGGGCAGCTTAGGGCCGCCGTATCGAGTCCCGCTACTCCGCCTTCTCCTGCGCCTCGATCGCCGCCTCAGCGCCGGCAATCGCCTTGTCGAGCAGTTCCAGAAACGCTTGCCGCTCCTCGACGGACAAAAACCGCAGCAGGTCGGCCTCGTGCTGCGGCAGCGAGGTTTCCACCAGTGCGGCGGCGTCCAGCCCGGCCTTGGTGAGCCGCAGTTCGGAGACGCGGCCGTCATCGGCGGCGCGGTCGCGTTCGACGAGTTTGTGTTTGATGAGGGGACTAAGCGTCTGGACCAGCGTCGGCGGTTCGATGCGCAGCCGCCTTGCGAGCGCGATCTGGCTGATGCCGGGATAACGGCGGATCAGGAGCAGCACGCCACCCTGGACCGGCGTGACGGCGAGCGAGCGAGCGCGAAACCAGTTCTGCCAGTGGATGCCGAACAGCGCCTGCAGGCGGCGGATGCGGATGCCGACGACACCGTCGAGAAGGACGGCATGGCCGTCCCTCTCTGCCGATGGGTTCAGCTCCGAACTCATGTCTTGTCCCAGTTGCCGTAGACCTTCACGTCCATCGCGCCGATGCCTTCGAACGTGCCGTGCAGCACGTCGCCGGGGGCGATCGGTGCGACGCCTTCCGGCGTGCCGGTCATGATGATGTCGCCCGGATAAAGCGTGTAGGCCTTGCTGGCGAATTCGATCAGCTTCTGGACGTTGAAGATCAGCATCCTGGTGTTCGATTTCTGTCGGCTCTCGCCACCGATTGTCAGTTCGAAATCGAGATTGTTCGGGTTCGGGATCTCGTCTGCGGTGACCATATAAGGGCCGAGCACGCTGAACGTGTCGAGCGACTTGCGGTAGCTGCGCTCTTCGGGGCCGCGGATGGTGATGTCGTAACAGATCGCGTAACCGGCAACGTAATCCAGCGCATCGGCTTCCGACACGCGAAAACCTTTTTTGCCGATGATGACGGCGAGCTCGATCTCGTGGTCGGTGCGGCGATCCGCCCAATCGACCACGACGCCTTCCGAGGGGCCGACCAGCGAGCTCACCGCCTTCAGGAATACGCCGGCCTCGGCGATCGGCTTGATCTTCATGCCGTGGTGCAGCTGGTCGCTGTCCAGCACTTCGTCGAGATGGAGCCGGTAGTTGACCGGGGCGCCGACGATCTTGCCGGGATTGGCGATCGGGCTCAGCAGCGCGACCTCGGACAGCGGCTTCGAAGCCGCGGTCTTCGCCATCTCTTCCATGACGGGCCGCAGCTGGGCGAAATGGGCCATGAACTGGTCGCCATGGGGAAAGGGGTAACGATAGTTCGGCAGGCGGTCGAGGACGCTCGTGACGTCCTTCACCTGATCGCCGACGACCACGCCGAGACGATTATTGTCATAGCGACAAAAACGCATGATTTCTCTCCCTGATCTCGTTCGCTCAGACGCGGGTGCGGTCTTCGCGGAAATAGCCGAGCTTCTCCTGCGCCACGCGGTCGGAGAAGCAGAATACGACGACGTCCTCGTTCGCCTTGAACGAGCGCCACGACCAGCCGGGCACGACAATCACGTCCTTGGGGCCGAAATCGAAGGTTTTCGCGCCGATCGTGATCGAGCCGGTACCTTCGGCGATGCACATGACGATATGGTCCGTGGAGCGGATCTTTGCGGTTTCCATGCCCTTCGGGAAATGACTGAGCCAGGCCGACATGGTCGGCATCGTCCAGCCGCCGTCGAGCGGATTGGAGTATCGCAACGTCGTGCCGATATGGGCGTCGACCGCCTCGCCACGCGAGGCGCGGTAAAGTGCTTCGCGGCTGCGCTCGTAGGGATAGTTGAAGATCGGCGTCGTCTGGCCATAGGGGCTCGTGCCGCCGATCGGCATCATGCCGGAACCGAAACGGGCAAGCGAGTCGCCTTCGGGCCGAAGCAGTTCCTGTTCGGTGTCGTCGGAATCCTCGCGGAACACCGCCTCGAAAAAGGCGATCATCGGCACGTCGAGACCGTCGAGCCAGGCGGCCGGGTCGGAACCGTCATTGCCGTGGTCGTGCCAGGCCCAGACGGGCGTGATGACGAAATCGCCAAACGCCATGCGGGTGCGCTCGCCGCCGACGGTCGTATAGGCGCCCGAACCTTCCAGCATGAAGCGCAGCGCCGACGGCGTGTGGCGGTGAGCCGGCGCCACTTCGCCCGGCATGATGATCTGGATGCCGGCATAAAGCGTCGAGGTGGCCCGCGACTGGGCCGGGAAGGCGGGGTTCTCGAGGATCAGCACCCGGCGCTCCGCCTCTTCGGCGGTCAGCAGGCTGCCGGATTCGAGGATCAGCGGCCGGATGTCGTCGTAACGCCAGCGATGCGCCTGCGCCTTGGAGGCCGGCTCCGGCGGCAGCATGCCCTTCATCACTTCCCAGAGGGGCGCCATATTGTGCGGCTTGAGCCGCTCATAAAATTCTTCCCGTTTCGCAACGGTGGCCGCAGCAATCTCCTGCATGAAATCCTCCTCCTCGGCTCCTCCAGCCAAGATCGTAAGGTATACTAATTAATTTGGCCGGGTCAATTGCATTGGGATTGCCGCGGGCTCTCCTGATCTCCTCCCTTTGTGGGGGAGATCCGCCTATCGTCCCGCCGTACTTTTCGCCCTTGTCGGCTTCGGCGGCGCGGGCGGCTTGACTTTGTCCTCGCCCTTTGCCCCGCGTCCGGGCGCGCCGAGCCGTTCGGAAAGGCGGTGGGCGGCGGCCATCAGGGCGTCGATCGTCGGTTTTTTGCGGGGGCCGGCGAGCTGCTTGTCGGAACCGAGCACGGTCATGGTCGCGACGATCCGGCCGCTATAATCGAAGACCGGCGCGGCGATGGCGGCAAAGCTCGAATTGATGCTGTTGACCGTCATCGCATAACCTTGGTGGCGCACGGTCTCGATAATCTTCTGGATTTCCTTGGTGGTGGTGACGCGCGGCGAGAGCGAGGCTGCGTCATCCCACGAATCCCGCTTGGCCGCAGCAATTTCGTCCTGCCGCACCGCCATGGTCTCGCTCTCGTCGAGATAGGTGAGGAAGACCTGGCCGGTCGCCGACGTCAGGAGCGGCAGCACGTAGCCGAGGCGCACGGCAAGCGATCCCTGCCGCTCGCCATCCACCTTGGAAACGATACCCGGGCCGCGATCACCCCAGAGCGAAAGATAGGTGGCGAAGCCGGCGCTGCGCTGCAGCGCTGCGAGTTCTTCGCGGGCAAATTCCACCACGTCGAGCTGGCGGATGGCCGACAGGCCGAGCTGGATGGCGAAACGGCCAAGCCCGTAATGCCCGGTGACCGGATCCTGGAAGGCGACGCCCTCCTTGACGAAGCTGACGAGGTAGAGATGCGCCTTGCTGGGCGGCATGCCGGCGGCGGCTGCGATATCGCGCAGCGGCAGCGGGCCGTTCGCCGCCTCCATGGCGCGAATGACCTGGAAGCCGACCTCGATCGATTGAATGCGGCGCTGGGTCCATTCCTCCGGCGCCTTGGTCTTATCTGACGGCATCCTAAATCCCCTGTGTTCCCAGTTGATTATATTTATATCTGTAGCAGGTCGAGCCCGCTTTAAACGTAGTTTTCCACAGCCCTAAAGGCGGCGGCCAGATCCTTGGCATTGAGCATCCGCTCCTGGTTGACCAGGAACGGGCTTTTTGCGCAGGCTGCGCCAAGATTTTCGATCGCCGCATCGCCGATATCGGGCATGCCGAGGTCGACAAGCCGGCGCGGCATGCCGATCTCGTCATAGAAGCCGAACAGGGTCGTCAGTTCGTCCTCGGGACGGCCTTCCGCCATCGCCTGCACCAGCGTGCCGTAGGCTGCATGTTCGCCATGCAGCGACTGTTTTCGCACCGGCTCGATCGCGCCGAGCTCGGTCGCGACCGCATGGGCAATGGAGAGACCGGTATTTTCGAAGGCGACGGCGCTGAGCCAGAGGATGGCCTCGACGACGGCTTCGAGATCCGGCGTCACCTCGCCGGTGCCGGCCACCCGCATGGCACCCGGTCCGTGTTCGAGCAGCATCCGGTAACAGACGTCGCCGAGCATCACGCCGGTCTTCAAGGGCCGCGTGCCCTGCTTGGAAAGGCCGGTGCCCTTCCAGGCGCCTTCCGTCTCGAACTTTGCGGTCAGCGCATCGCCGATGCCGCCGAGCAGCAGCCGGGCAGGGGCCTTGGCGATGATCGCCGTATCGACGATCACGAAAGCCGGGTTCTGGTTCATCTGCTCGACGGCGACCATCCTGTGGTGGTCGTCATAGATGACGATGCCGCGGGTCGAGGGCGCATCGGTGGACGCGACCGTCGGTACGCTGACGAAGGGCAGGCCGGTGCGGCGAGAAACACCCTTGGCGACGTCGAGCGTGCGCCCGCCGCCGATGCCGACAACCACTTCGCCGCCCCTGGCGCGCACCATTTCGGCCAGGCGGTCCATTTGCCTGTGGGTGACATCCGCGTCGAAGGGGATGACGGTTGGCGTGATGTCCTGCCGGTTCAGGGTCTCGGTGAGATCCGCCTCGATATGCGGAAGCACCATGGCGTCGCAAATCGCCACGACCGAACGGCCGAGCGTCGCCGCCTTTTCGCCGAGCTGGCTCAGGGCTCCCGGGCCTTGAATATAAAAGGCCGGCGCCCGGAATATACGTGTCATGCCTCCCCCCGGAATGCTGTAACGCCGAATGCTATACAACATTATCAAAGGAAATGGGAGTTTGGCTAAGGTCTTATTGACTTGGGGTCGATTACTCCGGTCGGCCTGGAGTTCACACGAGATCGGCGAGGTAGGTGTTTTCCGCCCTCGACCGGGTGTAGGCCGCCGGATCGACCTCGGCGATGATCAGGGCTTCGCCCTCGGCGGGCGCCTCGGCAATCAGCTTGCCGTCGGGTGCTGCGATGCGCGACAGGCCGGCATAGGCGAACAGGGCGTCTGAACCAGAGTGGTTGATATAGGCGACAAACACCTGGTTCTCGAAGGCGCGGACCTGGATCATGTGCTCTGCGATGAACTGACCGGACCAGCCGGTCGGCAGCGCCGTCGGCACCACGACGAGATCGGCGCCGCCTTTCGCGAGCTGCCGGACGTTTTCCGGAAACTCGACATCGTAGCAGATCAGGAACCCCAGCCTGATACCGCCGAGCGTCACCAGAACTTGGCGGCGGTCCTCCTGGGCGAACCATTTGCGCTCATAGGGGCCGTAGAGATTGCATTTGCGGTAGACCGCCGTCTGCCCCATGCCGTCGGTGAAGAAGGCGCTGTTGAAGGTGTTTTCGAAGGTCTTTTCGGCAAAACCCGCGACGATCGCCACGCCATGTTTTGAGGCGATCTGCGACAACCGGCCGGTCACCTCGCTGTGCGCGGGCGTGGCGAGATCGGGAAATTTCTCCGCCGCGCCATAACCGGTCAGGGCCAGTTCCGGAGTGATCAGCAGTGCGACGCCCTGGGCGGCGGCCTCTTCTGCAGCGGTCTCGATCTTGGCGAGGTTTGCCTCGATGTCTCCGACGACGGGCTGCATCTGGAAACCGGCGATCTTCATGGGCTTGTTCCTTTAGCGCTCGTCCGACATGGCGCCGAGCAGTTTCGGCAGGTCGCCGAAGCGGGCGACCAGACCGAAGACGACTGCCGCGATGACCAGGAACAGCACCGTCACGGCAGCCATGGTCGGCGTATAACCGTAGCGCAGCGCGTTGAAGATCTTGATCGGCAGGGTTTCCATGGTGAAGCCGACGGTCATGTAGGCGACGATATATTCGTTGAGCGACAGAACGAAGGCGAAGGCGTAGCCGGAGACGAGATAGGGCAGGATCAGTGGCAGCACGACGGTACGGAAAATCTTGCGGTCGTCGGCGCCCATGGTGGCGGCCGCTTCCACCAGCGAACGGTCGATCGCCGAAAAGCCGAGCGACAGGGTCACCAGCGGCAGGGTGACGAAAAAGATGCCGTGGCTGATCACCGCCGTCCAGGCCTGGCCATAGAAACCGGTGGTCGCCCAGAAGGTGAGCAGGCCCAGCGCGGTAATGACCGGCGGCAGGGTGAAGGGCGCAACGCCGAGAAGCTGGAAGATGTTGGCCCAGGGGGCCACCCGCCGCCACAGGAACCAGGCGAGCGGCAGCGCGATTAGCAGGGCCAGAAGCGCCGACGAGGCGGCAAGCGTCAGCGAGGCGATCAGCGCATTGCGCCATTCGGGATTGGTGAAGATCTGGCCATACCAGGAGAGCGAAAAGCCCTGCGGCGGAAAGGCGAGCGTCTGGCGGGCATTGATCGAGACGCCGGCGACGACGATCAGCGGCAGGGCCAGGAACAGGCCGACGACGAAGAAGAAAAGGCGGCGCAGCGCGGTCATTTCGCCTCCCTCTGCTTTCCGGCGTAAAGCGCAAGGCCCACCAGCGCCAGCGACACGAGCACGAGGAAAACGGCCATGGCGGCGGCAAACGGCATGTTCGACTGGTAGATCGCCTGGTCAGTGATCAGCACCGACAGCGTCCAGTGCTGCGGCCTTCCGAGCAGCTGCGGCAGCAGGTAGGAGCCGAGTGCGAAGATGAAGACCATGATCAGCGTTGCCAGAATGGTGTTGCGCAGCGCCGGCACCACGACGGTGAAGAAGGCCTTGACCGGCGAGGCGCCAAGCGTGCGCGCCGCTTCGGTGAGCGTCGGATCGAGGCGCACAAGCGCCGGATAGAGGACCAGGACCGTATAGGGGAAGGCCTGGTAGGTCATGGCGGTCATGACCGCTCCGAAACTCGGGGTCAGTGCCTGGGCTTGGGCCATCAGCCCCAGCCAGACGAACAGGTTGGTGATGCCGGCGGTGCGCGAAAACAGCGTCGACCAGGCAAAGCCGATCATCACTTCCGACAGCGACAGGATGGAGAGCAGCGCCACCAGCCAGACGATCTGGATTTTTCGAGGCGAGCGGGAGAGGAGATAGGTGAAGGGAATGCCGATCACGACGCAGGCCGCCGCGACGGCGATCGCCAGGAACAGCGAAAAGCCGAGAACCTTGCCGAAGAACAGGCTGAGGAAACGGGCGTAGTTGTCGAATACGAAGGCGGGCGTATAGAAACCGCCTTGTTCACGCTGAAAGACGGACACCGCGATCATCGTGGCGAACGGCACCACGAAGAATACGATCAGCATGCCCGCCGGGAAAAAGAGCGGCCCGTAGTCGGCAAGACGCTGCGGCGGTTCGCGTCTCATCGGGCGAGCACCACGCTGGTGGCGGGATCGAGCCTTATGCCGACGCTCTGGCCGACCGAGACGTCCGGCCGGTTGCGCGGCGAAGACACCGCGATCACCTGGGTGCCGCTCGCCTCCACGAAGGTTTCGATGGCGCCGCCGAGATCGCGGATGAAGGTGACGGTGCCGGCAATCGCGCCAAAGCCGGGGGCGGTGAGCTGCACGTCTTCCGGCCGCACCGACAGCATGCCTTTTGCAGCGCCTGCGGGGAGCGCGATGCCCTCAACCAATTCGCCGAGCACGCTGGCGCGTCCGGCGCTGTCGGCTTCCAGGGGCAGGAGGTTGGTCTGGCCGATGAAGTCGGCGACGAAACTGTCGGCCGGGCGGCGGTAGATATCGACCGGGGCGGCCGCCTGGCGGATCTCGCCGCCGTTCATGACGACGACCGTATCGGCCATGGTCATCGCCTCGCGCTGGTCGTGGGTGACGACGATGGTGGTGATGCCGAGCCGCTGCTGCAGCTGGCGCAGCTCCACCTGCATCGCCTCGCGCAGTTTTGCGTCGAGCGCCGACAGCGGTTCGTCGAGCAGGAAGAGTTTTGGGGAGATCGCCAAGGCCCGGGCGATCGCCACGCGCTGCCTCTGGCCGCCGGAAAGTTTTGCGACGGAACGATCCGCGAAGCCCGGCAAATGGATCATCGCCAGCAGTTCGTCGACGCGTTTCTTCTGGACGTCCTTGGCCACGCCGCGGATGCGCAGCGAATAGGCGATGTTGTCACCGACCGTCAGGTGCGGAAACAGCGCCAACGACTGGAAAACCATGCCGAGATCGCGCTTGTGGGTGGGTACCGCGGTGATGTCGGCGCCGCCGAGTTCGATCGAGCCGCGCGTCGGAAGATCCAGGCCGGCGATCATCCGCATCAGCGTGGTCTTGCCGCAGCCGGACGGCCCGAGCAGGCAGACGAACGTGCCGTCCGGAACCGACAGGCTCACGTCGTTGACGGCCGTGAAGTTGCCGAACTGCTTCGTCACATGGTTGAGGTTCAATCCGGACATTCGGTCTCCGTGGTTTAAGACTCTCCCAATTGACGAAGAGTAAGGACCCCCTCATCCGCCTGCCGGCACCTTCTCCCCAAGGGGAGAAGAGACATGCCGCGCCGTCGCTCTTCCTTCCTCTCCCCTTGGGGAGAGGGTGGCCGAGCGACGCGGAGGCCGGGTGAGGGGGCTTCCGGCTTCGACCTTATACGGATTCAAATCACCCTGCGATCATCTCCGTCCACTTCTGGTTCAGGAAGTCGGACTTGGTCTGGTAGAGATCGTAACGCGGGATGATCGGCTCGATATCGGAGGAGACAGAGGCGAATTCGGCGGCGGTGAGGTCGAGCAGGTCGCGCTTGACCGTCGGCGAGGTGCCGACTTTCCGCGACAGCGTCGCCTGGATGGCCGGCTGGCACATGTAGTTGATGAAGGTATGCGCTTCCTCGGTCTTCTTCGAGGCACGCGACAGCGCCCAGCAACCGCTGTCCTGGATGCCGCCTTCCTTCGGGAAGGTCGAGCGGACGGGGCTCCCTTGCGAGGCGGCCAGGCCTGTGACGTCGTGGTAATACTGGCCCATCGGGATTTCGCCCGACTTCAGCGCCTGTTCGAACTGCGCCTCGTCGCGATACCAGAGGCGGACGTTCGGCTTCACTTCCGCGAGCTTTTCGAGCGCCTTGAGGATGCCCTCCTCGGTATCGAGCGCCTTGGTGCCGCCCATGAAGGTCTTTGCCGTCACTTCGAGCAGGAAGGAGTTGGAGACGAGTGCCAAGAGGCCGAGCTTGTCTGCATTCGCCTTGTCCCACAGGGCTGCCCAGGAGGTCGGGGCTTCCTTGTAGGCCTGCGTATTGGTCACCAGCGTGATGTACCAGGAAACGGCGCCGATGCCGGCGATCTTGCCGTCCGGATATTTGTTGACGAAGTTGTCGATGAGGTTCTTGGAATTCGGCAGCTTAGTGGCGTCGAGCGGCGCCCAGAGCTTGGTCGTCTGGCCCTTCAGCATGGCGACCTGCGACATCATCGAAACGTCGGCCGGAGCCGCACCCGCCTTGGCGGCCTGTTCGAGCTGAACCAGCCAGGCTTCGCCGGTCGGCTCGGCGACGGATTCAATCGCGATGCCGGTCGCCTTGGTGAAGTCCGGGAAGATGTTCTTGTCGAACGAATCCTTGAAGAAGCCGCCATAGACGCCGACCTTCAGCGACTTGTCCTGGGCGCGCAGGACAGAGGGCATGGCCAGCATGGAGGCGCCGGCGAGACCGGCACCGAGCACGCCGCGGCGTCCGAGTTTGGCGTTCAGAATGTCACGCATGATGTTCTCCTTTGTTTTTTGGGCCTGCCGGTGCTTTGCCGGCTGGCGAGTTCCCTTGTTGTCTGCAGTTTATGTCAGGCGCGGCCCTTCACGGAAGGGCTGAAGACCATCAGGCTCAGAATTTCGAACAATATCTGAGCGCCTGCATGGGCAGTGTTGTTGGTCGCGTCATATTGCGGCGCCACCTCGACCACATCGCCGCCGACGATGTTGATGCCCTTGAGACCGCGGACCAGTTCCAGCACTTCGCGGGTGGTGAGCCCGCCGATCTCCGGCGTGCCGGTGCCGGGCGCAAAGCTCGGGTCGAGGCTGTCGATATCGAAGGAGAGATAGGTCGGGCCATCGCCGACGATTGTCTTGGCCTTCTCGATGATCGCGGGCAGCCCCATGCCGGTCACTTCCTCCGCGTGGATGACGGTCATGCCGGACTCGTAGGAGAACTCCCAGAGATATTCGGCCGCACCCCGGATGCCGATCTGGATCGTCCGGGTCGGATCGAGCACGCCGTCGAGCACCGCGTTGCGGAACGGGCCGCCGTGGTGGAACTTGGTCTCGTCGAAAAAGCCGCTCGTATCGCAATGGGCGTCGATATGGATCATGCCAACCGGCGCCTTTTTGCCGACCGCCTTCAGGATCGGATGGGTGATCGAATGGTCGCCGCCGACCGAGAGCGGCAGCACGCCGGCATCGACGATCTGGCCCACCCGCTTTTCGATATCGTCATGGCTCATCTCCAGCCGGTAGCGGCTGCGGAAGGCGACGTCGCCGATATCGGCGACGTTAAGCTCATAGATCGGCGCGCATTCCATCACGTGGTTGTAGGGTCCGACACGCTCTATCGTGCGCAGCGCCCGCGGCCCGAAACGCGAGCCCGGCCGGTTGGTGACCCCGAGATCCATCGGCATGCCGACCATCGCCACCTGCAGGTCGCCGAAATCCGGGTTCTCCGCATCGAGCGGCCTGTAGGGCGCATCGAGAAGCGTGGGAATGCCCGCATAGGGCGCGACGCGGGTGCCGGCCTTGTCGAAGATCTTCTCGCCGACCTTTTTGAATTTCGGGTCAAAAATCTCGCCACCCCGGCTATCGAGGTATTTTGCGCGCAATTCGCCGAGCTTCTTCGCGTCGAATGTCATGATCGCCTCGCCTGTCTGCAGGGCCGCTTGTGCGCAGCCTAATTTTTGTTCCACCGGGCTTGCCGCCCTTGTTTTCATCATTATCCGTCAGGTGCGGGTGGAAAAGCAATTGAGATTGTTCTAGCAGTCAGTGTGAGAAAAACTCACACTTAGGTTCAATCCGAGGAATGAAATGACCAACCGGCTGCCGCCCCTCAACCCGCTTCGCGCCTTCGAGGCAACGGCCCGCCGCGGCTCGGTTTCTGCAGCGGCCCGCGAGCTCAACGTCACCCACGGCGCGGTCAGCCATCAGATCAAGGCGCTGGAAAGCTCGCTGCAGGTCTCGCTGTTCGAACGCGGCGCCAAGCGACTGAAGCTCACCTCGGAGGGCGCGCTGCTGCTGCCCGCCGTCAGCCAGGCGTTCGGCGAGATCGCCGCCGCGACCGCGCAGATGAAGCGGCCGGCGACATCGGGCGAGCTGTCGATCACCTGCGTACCGGCGCTGCTGTCCTTCTGGATCGTCCCGCGCCTCAATTCCTTCACCGAGCAGTTTCCGGGCGTCAGGCTGAAGCTCGCCGCCTCCAACGATCCGGCCGTGCTGCATTCTTCGGATGTCGACGTCGCCGTCCTTTATGGCGACGGCAACTGGCCGGACGCCTGGACGCGGCTGTGGAGCAACCTGCAGCTTTTCCCGGTCGCCAGCCCGACCCTGCTCAACAGCCGGCCGCTGCGTTCGATGCGCGATCTGGAAGACCACGTCCTACTGCATGGCGATGCGGACGGGCGTGAGTGGAACACCTGGCTTTCCGCTGCCGACGCCGTCGACCTGCCGCGCCGGCAGCAATATTTCATGGGCGACGCCCGGTTTTCGACGGAAGCGGCGCTGCATGGCCAGGGGATCGCGCTCGGCGATACGATCACCGCCAGCAAGCTGATCGCCCGCGGCGAACTAGTCGTGCCTTTCGACCTCAGCGTTCCGGCCAACGACGCCTTTTATGTCGCCTGCCGGCCGGCCATGCGCTCGGCGCCGATCGTGCGGGTCTTCATCGACTGGCTGTTCGCCTCGCTGGAGGCGGATCAGCTCGCCGAACCGCATACCTCCGCCCGCACCCTGTTGCGCAGCCGCCGCGCCTGATATCTATCCCGCACCTATTGTCCGGGCGATCAGGAGAGCGGAGTTTACCTCGTCGGCGAACCCGGCTAAGCGGGTTTCAAAAACTTGCCCCTGTTGCTCATCTATCGATTTCAGAGTGTCCGATGCTTCGCCGTTTTTTCTCATATTACCGGCCCTATCGCGGCCTTTTCATCCTCGATTTCGGCTGCGCGATCGTGTCGGGCGTGCTGGAACTGGGCTTTCCGATGGCGGTGAAGCTGTTTGTCGACCGGCTTCTCCTCAGCCAGGAATGGCTGCTGATCCTGCTCGCCTCGGCGGCGCTGCTGGTGATCTATGCGATCAATACCGGCCTGATGGCGATCGTTACCTATTGGGGCCACATGCTCGGCATCAATATCGAGACGGACATGCGCCGCGCCGCCTTCAATCACCTGCAGAAGCTCTCGTTCAGCTATTTCGACAACCAGAAGACGGGCCATATCGTCGGGCGCCTCACCAAGGACCTGGAAGAGATCGGCGAGGTCGCCCATCACGGGCCGGAAGACCTGTTCATCGCCATCATGACCTTTGCAGGCGCTCTCGCGCTGATGTTCTCGGTCAACCCGCAGCTGGCGATGATCACCGCTGTCGTCGTGCCGCTGACCGCCTGGGTCACCAGCCATTTCGGCGGCCGCATGACCCATAATTTCCGCCGGCTGTTCCAGCGTGTGGGTGATTTTAACGCCCGCATCGAGGAGAATGTCGGCGGCATCCGCGTCGTGCAGGCCTTCGCCAACGAGCAACACGAACGGAAACTGTTCGAACAGGACAACCAGAATTACCGGCGCGTCAAGCTCGACGCCTACAAGCTGATGGCGGCGAGCAGTTCGCTCAGCTATATGAGCATGCGGTTGACCCAGATGGTGGTGATGATCGCCGGCGCCTATTTCGTGCTGTCGGGCGAACTGACCGCCGGCGGCTTCATCGGCTTCCTGCTGCTGGTCGGCGTATTCTTCCGCCCGGTCGAGAAGATCAATTCGGTGATCGAGACCTATCCGAAGGGTATCGCCGGTTTCCGCCGTTTCACCGAGCTGATCGATACCGAGCCGGATATCGCCGATGCGCCCGATGCGGTCGACGTCGACCACCTCAAGGGCGAGATCGCCTATCAGAACGTCTCCTTCGGCTACAGTCCGGACAAGCCGGTGCTCGAAAACGTCGATCTTTCGATCCGCGCCGGCGAGACGATCGCCTTTGTGGGGCCATCGGGCGCCGGCAAGACGACGATCTGCTCGCTGCTGCCGCGTTTCTACGAGATCGGCGGCGGCGGCATCACCATCGACGGCATGGACATCCGCGCGATGACGAAAGTGTCGCTGCGCCAGCAGATAGGCATCGTCCAGCAGGACGTTTTCCTGTTCGGCGGGACGATCCGCGAGAACATCGCTTATGGACGCCTCGGCGCCAGCGAAGCGGATATCATCGAGGCGGCACGGCAGGCACGGCTGGAAGAGATGCTCGCCGGCCTGCCGCAGGGGCTCGACACGGTGATCGGCGAGCGCGGCGTGAAACTCTCGGGCGGCCAGAAACAGCGCGTCGCGATCGCCCGCATGTTCCTTAAAAACCCGCCGATCCTGATCCTCGACGAGGCGACCTCGGCGCTCGACACGGAGACGGAACGCGCCATCCAGCGTTCGCTTGGCGAACTCTCGCAAGGCCGCACCACGTTGATCATCGCCCACCGCCTCGCCACGATCCAGGGCGCCGACCGCATCGTCGTCATCGACGGCAACGGCATCCTCGAACAGGGCACACACCAGGACCTGATCGCCAAACGCGGTGCCTATACCCGGCTGCATGCGGCTCAGGTGGGAATGATATGATACTGTCCGCCGACTGATTCACCACCGCCGGACCGCATGGAAACTTCGCTTTATCTCCCCGTCAAAGCCTTTCTCGAAAGCTTCGGATACGAGGTGAAGGGGGAAGTGGGCGGCTGCGATCTGGTGGGGTTGAGCGAGACGGATCCGCCGGTCGTGGTGATCTGCGAGCTGAAGCTCACCTTCAATCTCGAACTGATCCTGCAGGCGGTCGACCGGGCGGGTGTTTCGGACGAGGTGTGGATCGCTGCGCGGGTTTCCGCCAAGGGTAGGGGTCGGGAGGCGGACAAGCGGTATCGCGATCTCTGCCGCCGGCTGGGCATCGGCATGCTTGGTGTCTCGGATCAGGGCGAGGTCAGCGTGCTGGTCAGTTCGGTCTCGCCGATGCCGCGCACCAATCCGAAACGGCGCACGCGGCTCGTCAGGGAACATCGCAAGCGCAAAGGCGATCCGGCCGTCGGCGGCAGCACCAAGGTGCCGGTGATGACCGCCTATCGCCAGCAGGCGCTCGCCTGCGCTTCGGCGCTGAGCGGCGGACCGCTCCGCCCGCGCGACCTGAAGCAAGCGGCATCCACTGCCGGCGCGATCCTGCGCGCCAATTATTACGGCTGGTTCGAACGGATCGACAAGGGCGTCTACGGACTGACGGAGGCCGGGCGGCAGGCGCTGCAGCGGTGGCCGCAGGCGGTGCCGGGCGAGATCGAATTTTAATTGCACCAACAGAAAAGCCGCCCGCTTCGAACGCGGGCGGCTTTGGTAATCTCTCGGGCGGGAGGCTTAAGGCCGCGTGCCGGTGCCGCCCGTTGCGCCGCCAGCCGGCGGAGTTGCCGGGGTGGCATTGTTAGCCGGCGGGGCTGCCGGGGTCATCGGAGCAGGTGCGGGAGACGACTTGGAGTTGTCGGTTACCGGCGGGTTGGTCGAAGACGTGGTCTGCTGGTCGGTCGAGGAACCGCCCATCTGCGACCATACGAATGCGCCGACCAGAATGACGGCGATCACCGCCACCCACGGTACCCACGAAGAGGTGCTGCTCCGGACTTCAGTGGTCCGGAGGTCCGGATCACGGGTCTCGAACTTTCTGTCATTGGGATCATAAGTCATGCTTTGCTTCCTCCTTCTGCAGCCGGATAATGCCCCGATACGCCTTTGGTTCCCGATTTCGTGAACCGGGAAATCCAGGCTGTGCCGAGTTAACGCGCAAATCTCTTGGCGCCCGCCACGCAGGCAACCACCGCAAGCGTCGCCGCGAACATGCCGAGATTGACCTTTTCGCCGAGGAGTGCGGCGGCCAGGACCAGGCCGAAAAAGGGTTGCAGAAGCTGTAGCTGGCTCACTCCGGCAATGCCGCCGAGCGCCAGGCCGCGATACCAGAAGATGAAGCCGATCAGCATGCTGAACAGCGACACATAGGCAAGACCGAACCAGGACGTGCTCTCGAAATCGGGCAAGGAGACCGGCATGACGGCAATCGACAGGGCCAGCATTACAGGCAGGGAAAGCGCCAGCGCCCAGGAGATGACCTGCCAGCCGCCGAGCTTGCGCGACAGGCTGGCGCCTTCCGCATAACCGAGCCCGCAGGCGAGGATCGCTCCGAGCATCAGGAGATCGCCGACCGAGGAGGCAGCCTCTTCCTGAAACAGCGCAAAACCGGCGACGATGGCGCTGCCGAGGCAGGAGAACAACCAGAAGACGGCCTTCGGGCGCTCGCCGCCCCGGAGCACCCCGAAGATCGCCGTCGACAGCGGCAGCAGGCCGACGAACACGATGGAATGGGCCGAGGTGATGTGTTTCAGCGCCAGCGCCGTCAGCAGCGGGAAACCGATGACGACGCCCAACGAGACGATGGCGAGCGGCAGGAGATCGGAGCGCGCCGGGCGTCTTTCGCGAAAGGCGAGCAGCAGGCATATGGCGAGCAACCCAGCGATCGTGGCGCGGGCCACGGTCAGGAACAGCGGATCGAAATCCGCAACGGCAATGCGGGTCGCGGGAAGCGACCCGCTGAAGATCAGAACGCCAACGAAACCGCTGATCCAGCCGTTTGTCGTGTTGTTCATCGAAAGTCTCCTGTATTGGGCGAAGCATCGCCCTTGAACGTCTCCCTTGGACGTTCTTCGCAGACATTCCTTGGGTATTTTCCCGCTATCGGCCGGAAGCCATGGCGGCGCCAGAGACAATGCGATACAATTTCCAGAAACTGTTATGGTTTGCGGAGCAGTACGGTGGATGCAAGGGCGGATCAGAAGGGCGGTGGCCAGCGTATCGGCGCCGTCATGGCGGAGATCCGCAGTCGCATCGCCGGGCGCGGACTGGTGCCCGGCGCGCGGCTTCCCTCGGTGCGGGCTTTCGCCAAGGCGATGCATGTCTCCGCCTCGACAGTGGTGGAGGCCTATGAGCGGCTGGCCGCCGAGGGACTGATCCGCTCGAGACCGGGATCGGGTTTCTACGTGTCGACGCCGCTGGCGCCGCTGTCGCTCTCCGAGATCGGCCCGAAGCTCGACAGGGCGATCGATCCGTTCTGGGTATCACGACAGGCGTTGGAGGAGGGTGACCTGTTGAAGCCCGGCTGCGGCTGGCTGCCGTCCTCCTGGATGCCGGAGGCGGCGATCCGGAGGGCTTTGCGCAGCCTGTCGCGCAGCGAGGACCGGGTCCTGTCGGACTACGGCACGCCGCTTGGCTCGCCGCAGCTGCGGCAGCTCCTCTCCCGGCGAATGGGCGAACACGGCATACCGGCCGCTCCGGACCAGATCATCCTCACTGAATCCGGCACCCAGGCGATCGACCTTCTCTGCCGTTTCCTGATCGAGCCGGGCGATGCGGTCCTGGTCGACGATCCCTGCTATTTCAATTTCCATGCCCTGCTGCGTGCGCATCGCGCAAAAGTCGTCGGCGTGCCGATGACGCCGGCCGGGCCGGATGTCGAGGCTTTCGGAAACGCGATCGAGGAGCACAAGCCGCGGCTCTACATCACCAATTCGGCAATCCACAATCCGACCGGCGCCACGCTTTCGCCGGTCGTGGCGCACCGGCTGCTGAAACTCGCCGACCGCGCCGGCCTGACGATCATCGAGGATGATATCTTCGCCGACCTGGAACACGAGCCGGCGCCGCGACTTGCCGCCTTCGATGGCCTTGACCGCGTCGTGCATATCGGCAGCTTTTCAAAAACCCTGTCGGCTTCGGTGCGCTGCGGCTTCATCGCCGCCAGGCCGGAATGGATCGAAGGTCTGGTCGACCTGAAGATCGCCACCAGCTTCGCGGCGGGCCGGTTGTCCTCGGAGCTCGTCTTGCTGCTGCTGACCGACGGCAGCTACCGGAAACATCTGGAAGAACTGCGCGTCCGGCTGTCGCGGGCAATGGACGCGACGACGGGCCGGCTGGCAACGCTCGGCATCACCCCCTGGCTTCAGCCGCGCGCAGGCCTGTTTCTCTGGTGCAGGCTTCCGAACGGGATAGAGGCCGCGGATGTGGCGCGCGCCTGCCTTGCCGACAATATCGTGCTCGCCCCGGGCAACGCATTCAGCCTCTCCCATAATGCCGGAAGTTTCCTGCGCTTCAACGTCGCGCAGTCGGAGGATGCGAGGATATTCCGGAGCCTCGAACGGGCGCTCGGCCGTTGTGGTTAACAATGAGTTGACAGCTGTCAACCGGGCTCAGGGGGGGCGCCTGCCGTCGTGCTCAGTTCTGCGCCAGCGTCGTGCGTGGCCCGATCCAGCTGTGCCACTGCTCTTCCGAGCCATGGAAGACGTTGAGGTCGATCTTGCCGGCGACGCCGTGCGACAGGCCGGAGCCGGAATATTGCCAGAACAGCCATTTGCGGCCGGGATAGACCTTGGAGGGATGCTGCGCGACGGCACGCAGCCAGAAGGGATAGTTGAGAAGCTCGCCCGACAGGTTGTCCTCGTAGAAATCCGGTGCCGTGTAGATGATCGGCCGCTGGCCGTAATAGCGCTCCAGCTTGTCCATGAAGACCTGCATCTTGTCGAGCACCCGGGCGCGCGAAAGTTTTGCCTTGCAGTTCGACTCGCCGTTCCATTCGACGTCGATGACCGGCGGCAGTGCGTCCGGATCGCGCGGCACGTTTCGAATGAACCAGTCGGCCTGTTCGCCGGCGGTGCGGCACCAGTAGAAGAAGTGGTAGGCGCCGCGCTTGATGCCGGCTTCCTTGGCCCCGCGCCAATTGGTCTTGAACATCGGATCGAGATGGTCGCCGCCGTCGGTCGCCTTGATATAGGCGAAGTTGGCCCCTTGCGTCCTCAGCTTCGCCCAGTCGATATCGCCCTGCCAGCGCGACACGTCGACGCCGTGGACGGCATAACTTCTCGGCGACACTCTGCCGAAATTGATCGGCTTGGCATCGCGGAACTGGCGGCTGTAGATCTGCATGCGACCGCGGCGAGGGGCGGGTTCCGCCTCCGGGCTGTCGGGCATCAGCATGGCGACCGGTCGCTCGGCGGGAAGCGGCATGCCGACCGTCGTTTCCCGCACGAAGGCTTGCGGCTCCGGCATCGGACCGGTCCAGGCGATATCCTGCTGTGGCGGCGCCTGCCGCTGGGGTGTTTGCTGTGCGCCGATCCGGGAGGTCTTGCCGACACCGACCGATGGAACGGGGGCGGCGGGCAGGTCGACGGAGCCCGTCTTCTCCTGCGTCGCGACGCCGGCCACCAGCTCTTCCGGGCCGGATGTCGAGGCGCAGCCCGCCAAGGCGAAGCAGGTGACGAGGAGTGCTGGCACAGCCGATAAACGCATTTGATAACCCGTACGCAAAACAACGAAGACGGCCACCCCTTGCCGTCGAGAACCCCTGACAGGAATTGCTAACGGAAAATTACCAAAAAATGCTGAATCCAATCTTTACGCGCGGCGATGTTCTGAAATCAGACGCGCGGCGTGATCAACCGGGCTGGACTTCCCGCAACCGTGGCGCCGGGCGGCACGTCCCGCGTCACCACCGAGCCGGCGCCGACGATCGCCCCATCGCCGATCGTAATGCCGCCGAGGATGATCGCGCTGCCGCCGATCCAGACGTCGTCGCCGATGTCGATCGGGCGGGCAATCTCGTGGCCCTCGGCGCGCAGGGTGGGGTCGCGGTGGTGATCGGCGCAATAGAGCTGTACGCCAGGTCCCAGCATCGAGCGGGGACCGATCCTGACCGGTGCGCTATCGAGGATCGTGCAGCCGGCATTCAGATAGACGCCTTGCCCAAGAAAGACGTTGAAGCCGTAGGCGCAGTGGAAAGGGGCTTCCAGAAAGGCGTCCGGGGCTGCGCCCAACAGCGCCCGCAGGGCAGGCGCCATCGCGCTGCGCTCAGTGGGCGGCATGGTGTTATGCGCATGGACGGCAACGCGTGCCTTGTTCCTCAAAGTGTCGAGTTCCGGATCCAGGCAGCAATACCATTCGCCGGCCGCCATCTTTTCGCGTTCGCTCGCCATGTCGTCTCCCCCGTTGCCTTCTCGTGTTTCAGCGTTCCGCCCCGGCCTTGATCCGGGCCGTCTCACGCCGCGCGACGCTTTCCGCCGGCCACATCGCCTTGGAGCTGTAATAGTTCTCGAACACATTGGCGCCTTCCGGCAGGCCCACCCAGGCGACTTTCGAGCGGGTGAAGATATGCACGTCCGGTGAGAATTCGCCACGCCTTTCGAGCGTCTGGACCCGGATGAACAGCATCCATTTGCGCCGGCCGTAATCGCTCCAGACCGCTGTCTGGCACTCTGGGCAGCGGTAGATATCGTGGGGCAGACCGCTATCGGTCTTCATGGCGATCGCGACCGGCTCCGTACTCGTCACCTCCACCCGATCGGCCTCGATCAGGGCATTGATCGCAAAGGCGCCGCCCGTCTGCTGCTGACAGTCGGTGCAATGGCAGCAATGGATGAACATCGGTCGCCCATACATGCGATAACGCACGTTGCCGCAGAAGCAGCCGCCCTTGAATATTTCGCTCATCTTCCGTCCGGGCTCCCTCAGATTACGCATGTCGAATATGAAATATTCCTCAACCCTCCCGCAATGCAAAATGAAGAAGACGAGACCGGCATGTTCTGCTTTAACTCCGGCAGCAACGACATGAGCAGGATCAACGCATGACGAAAGAACGGGTTGGTATCGTCGGCCTCGGCCGGATGGGCAGTGCCATGGCCGAGCGCCTTCAGAAGCAGGGCTTTTCGGTGACGGGCTGGACACGCAGCGGGCTTTCCGGAGAAAAGGCTTCGGCACTCGGGATTGCCGCCTCAGCTGGCCTGGCTTCGCTTTTCGACGCTTCGGATATCGTCATCCTTGCCCTGCTCGACGATGCCGCCGTGCATGCCGTGCTTGATGAACTCGCCGCCGCCGCGCCGGCCGGCAAGCTGGTCGTCGATACCAGCACCGTCAGCCCCGAGACGCTGCGCTCCCATCAAGATGCGATGGGCAAGGCGGGTGCGGCACTTCTCGACGCACCAATTTCCGGCGGGCCGGAAATGCTCCTGGCAGGCACGGCCGGTCTTTATATCGGAGGGGCGGAAAAGGACTTTCAGCGTTTCCTGCCGTTGGCCGAGATGCTTTCGAACCGTATCCATCACGTCGGCGGGTTGGGCGACGGGGCATCGGCAAAACTCGTCAACAACATGATGCTGATGGGGCTGTGGCAGATCATGAAGGAAGCCGTCGAGCTCGGCGGCAAGGCTGGGCTCGGGCGCGGCAAGATGATCGAGATCCTGTCCGGCAGTCCGGCTGCAAGCCCGGCCATGCGGTCGCGGCTTCCGGTCATCCTCGGCGAGACCGAGGCGGTCGGGTTTCCAGTCTCCGGCGTGCTCAAGGATATGGGCGTGGTTCTTGATCTTGCCCGCGGTCTTGGTGTCGCGACACCGGCCATCGAGGCGGCGCGCGCCAGTTTCGAGAATGCCGCGGCACTCGGATATGGCGACGCCGATCTCGCCACCGTGGTGCGGCTGGCACTCGAGCGAAAAGGCTGAGCCCGGGAGCGGCCCAGCCTTTCCTGAAGTTCAGAGCGTCCGGCCGAGGCGGGCGTCGACCGAGTGGCTATTGCCGCCGCGCAGAGCGAAGAACAGGAAGATCGCTGCCCAGAGGATAGACTTTTCGGCGCCGGCGAGACCCTGGTTCTGGGCGATGCCGTGGAAATAGACGGTGACCAGAAGCACGATCATCGCCGCGAAGGAGGCGGGCCGGGTGAAGAGGCCGATGGTGACGAGAATGCCGCCGAAGAATTCCGTGGCAGAGAGCAGCGGCGACCAGAAGACGCCCGGATAAAAACCGAGGCTTTCGACCATGCCGACCGCGCCGAACGGGTTGGTGATCTTGCCGAAACCGTGGGTGACCAGCAGCGCGCCGGCTGCGACGCGCAGGATCGTCTCGACGATCTCATGGCCGGAGGTATAGACAGGAGCGAGCGCCGGAATGATCAGCCGGGAGCGGGTGGTGGATTGAAGAGCCATGGGACCTCTTTCTTTGAAAACGACGCGACCGTCGTCGCAGGAGATCCAAATTGACGTTCGCGACCTTTCTGTCGAGATATGCGCGTTCAAAAACTTGACCGTTCCGGTTGACAATATCGTGAGACCGAATTGACTTGGGTAGAAGGCGAAACATCATGGAAAAACCGCGCATTACGATTCTCTACTGCACCCAGTGCAACTGGCTGCTGCGGGCCGGCTGGATGGCGCAGGAGCTTTTGCAGACCTTTGGCGATGCGCTCGGCGAGGTGGCGCTGATCCCTGGCACCGGCGGCAATTTCGAGATCCAGGTGAACGGGACGCTCATCTGGGAGCGCAAGCGCGACGGAGGCTTCCCTGGCCCCAAGGAGTTGAAGCAGCGGGTGCGCGACATGATCGACCCGGACCGCGACCTCGGCCACGTGGACCGCAAGGCGACCGAGGACGGCGGCAGCTGAGACCGCCCGTGACAGATCCGTGAAGGTTTTTTGGCGACGGGCGCGGAAACTTCAAAAAGCCAGTTGACAGGGGAAGGTCACACCCGTACATGGCTCTCCGTCGCCCAGATGGCGGAATTGGTAGACGCGCCAGCTTCAGGTGCTGGTACCCGAAAGGGTGTGGAGGTTCGAGTCCTCTTCTGGGCACCATTCCGATTTGATCCCTACCAAGATCAAATACTTAACGCCTTTCCAAACAATTGCGCATTGGCTGCCTTGTAACAAAGGCCTGCAACAATGCGCTTGAGGCTTGTTCGCCCGATGGTTACGAAAGGCTCATCGAATCCGCATTTCGTAAAGCGGATATCCGTCAGATATCCGAGACGTCCTCGTCGGCCGAAAGCTGGTCATTCCGCTGGGCGAGGAGGTTGTGGAATTCGCCGTTACCGCCTTTGCCTATGCTCGGATTTGCAACGGAGGGGCAGTATTAGGAACGGCTCCCCGCCCTCATAGAAGGCGACAATCCGATGCTTTGCTCGCCATTTTTCTATGTGGTCGCGCCCAGGGTCTCGCACTGTGCTCATGCTTGATTTTGCCGTCGTCCTCCTGCGCGGGACAAAACCACCCGCGTGAAACCTATCCTTCGGTATGGGCATGTCCCATCCTTGGCTTGATCGATCCCAACCCTGCCATCCCTTAGGTTGTGCTGCATTGCTGACCGATTTTGGGCTTGTTCCGCGCCCATGGAGGATCTCATGTCGCATACCGAAATAGGCCTACAAGTCCAAAAAGGCTTTCCACCTTCTGTTGCCGGTGCCGCGGCTACGGGTCGCCTGCCGGATTCCATGCCTGGCACGGTTCATGATCTGGGCAATCTCATACAGGTTGCGGTATCCGCATTGAACATCCTCTCCCGCAACGCTCATCTGGCAGCGGACCCGAGTCTGCCGCCCATCGTTGCCAGTGCGAGAATGTCTCTCGGACGCGCCGGAGCGCTTGTGGAGCAGACCCTCCGCCGGGCACGCGAGGGAGAGACCTCGGTGGAAGCCGTCAGCGTCGCTGGCTGCCTGAGGGAGCTTCGGGAGTTGGTCGAAACCATCTGGCAGCCCGAAATCCGGCTCGACCTGCAGGTGGAGCCGAATCTGCCGCCCCTGACCTGCAGTCGGATCAACTTGCAGGGCGCCATCATGAACCTGCTGACGAATGCGCGCGATGCCATGCCGGATGGAGGGACTATCGCACTTGCCGCGCGAAGCGCGGGAAAAGGCGGATATGCGGCGGCCGTCGAGATAGAGATCGTGGACAACGGCCTCGGCATGAGCCCGGATACGCTGCAGCGTGCCTTTGAGCCCTTCTTCACAACAAGAGCGACGGGGCTTGGCGGCTTCGGCTTGCCGGTGGTCAAGCGGTTCGTCGAGGACGTGGGAGGACATATCGCCGTCGAAAGCAAACTCAATACCGGCACGCAAGTCACCCTGTATCTGCCGATTGCCGAACGCCGATGACGACTTAAGCGGAAGTGAAAGACGTTACCGTCTCCGGCGGCGGCTGATTTCCGTGCAGCGAATGTTGCGCTTCGTTGGGCAGTTCAAATTAGTGCTTGCCAGCCATAACTCAGACAATTATAGTCCGAGTTATGGCGCATATGACGGCAGGTGTGGAATACGGGCTGCATTGTCTCCTGTGGTTGGCGAGTTCGCCCGGAACGCCGCTCAGCAGCCGCGATCTGGCGGATTTTCAGGGAATTTCCCGGAGTTTTCTGGCGAAGGTATTTCCGAAGCTGGAAAAGGCGGGGATCGTGTCCGCCTCCGAGGGCATCAACGGGGGATATCTGCTCGCAAGGCAGCCCGGAGATATCACGGTTCTGGAGGTTGTCGATGCGATCGAAGGTAAGAAACCCTTGTTCGACTGCCAGGAGATCCGCGGCCGCTGCGCCGTATATCGGGAGCGGCCGCCGTCATGGGCAACGAAAGGCGTATGCGCAATCCACGCGGTGATGCTGCGCGCGGAGAAGGCGATGCGGGATTCGCTTGCGAGCCAGACGCTGGCCGATATTGCCGGCGACCTCGGTGGAAAGGCGCCGCCGGAATTCTCCGACGACGTCCGCAAATGGCTTGCGGATAGAACAAAGGGCCGGACCCGAAGCGGTGCAACAGAAGACAGAGCGTTGTCCTGACGGGCTGGGGACGCGTGACATGGATTGCGGCTGGCAATTGCAGCCAGGCGGAGTTGAGATGCTGCCGCTCCAGCAGATAGGGGACCCAGATTGATGAAGGATATATTTATCTTGGCCGGCAACGGCGCCCTTCACTCGTCGGGGTGCGTTCGGTCGCAGGGCGGTAAGGCGAGCGCGCTGCGCATGGTAGCACCTATAATCTGCCTTCTCGGGAGATGATCAGATGGCAACCTCAGCTGTCGTTGCAGATAATCCGCTGGTCCTCGTCGTCGACGACGACGAGGACGTTCGCAACTCCCTTCAGGAGCTTATGGAATCTGTCGGGCTCGATGTCGCCTGTTTCCCGTCGCCCAGAGAACTGTTGAGCGCCGGTCTCCCCGATCGGCCCGGCTGCCTGGTGCTGGATGTCCGAATGCCCGGCGCGAGTGGTCTTGACTTGCAGCATCAACTCTCGGCGCGCGGAATTACGAAACCCATCGTCTTTCTCACGGGATACGGCGACATTCCGATGACGGTGCAAGCCATGAAGGCCGGCGCCGTCGATTTCCTGACGAAACCGGTGCGCGACCAGACGTTGTTGGACGCCGTGATTGCAGGCATTCAGCGGGACGTGGAGCAGAGGGCGCAGGCGGAGAACATCCATCAGCATTCCAGCCGGTTCGCGACGCTGACGCCGCGCGAACGTCAGGTACTTCGTGAAGTTGCGCGCGGCCGCCTCAACAAACAGATCGCTTTCGAACTCGGGATCAGCGAGATCACCGTTAAACTCCACCGCAGCAATGTAATGCGCAAGATGCGGGCTATTTCCATCGGCGAACTCATTCGCGCCTGGGATTCATTGCCCTCCAGTCTTCGCGAGACGCCGCAGGCTTGAGTCTGCGCAATACTATCCTCACAACCAAAAGCTGCCCCCCGAAGCGACTAGTCTTGGCGCATAAGCGCCGGACGCCTCTTCCTTCGCCACAGGGCCCTGAAGGCTGGGGAATGTCTTCGAGCTTTAGCCGCCGATCATCGGCAAAGCATGAGCTCCTCGCTCGCTGCGGGAGCGATTGCCCTGAGTTCAGGCAGGATAATCTAATCACCCGATCTATCCTACCTGTACTCTGGGACTAGATGGTCGATGCCTCTGTTCGATAGGCTGGCGGCCCGCCGTGACGCATTCTCCTGACCGGTCGAAGAGGCTCTAACAGGAGACATAAGATGCGCGATATCATCAAAACTCTGACGCTCGCCGCAACGGTGGGCACGGCAGTTGCGGCATTCGCACAGGCCGCGGAACCGCGAGCCAAGCCGACGATCGTGCTGGTGCACGGCGCATTCGCCGAGTCGTCGAGCTGGAACGGCGTGATCGGTGCGCTCGCCAAGGACGGCTATACGGCGATCGCCGCTGCCAATCCGCTCCGCAGCGTTGCCAGCGATGCCGCGACTGTCGCAAGCGTCCTCCGCTCGATTTCGGGACCGGTCGTGCTGGTCGGTCATTCCTACGGTGGGCCGGTCATCACCGAAGCGGCCAACGGTAATCCGAATGTGAAGGCCTTGGTCTACGTCGCCGCCTTTGCTCCGGAGACCGGTGAATCCAGCGCGAGCCTTTCGGGAAAATTTCCCGGCAGCACGCTGGGGGACGCGTTGACGACGACTGCGCTGTCGGGCGGCGGCCAAGATCTTTACATCCGGCCGGACCGGTTCCACGATCAGTTTGCCGCCGACGTGCCCGAAGACACGGCGCGGCTGATGGCGGCCACCCAGCGCCCAATCGCGCAGGCCGCATTGGCCGAACCGTCGGGCGCCGCCTCCTGGAAGACGCTGCCTTCCTACGCGATTTACGGTTCCGCCGATCGCAACATCCCGCCAGCCGTGATGAGCTTCATGGCGAAGCGAGCGCATGCGGTGAAGACCATCGTCATCGAGGGCGGTTCGCATGCCCTGACGGTTTCGCATCCCAAGGAAATAGCCTCTCTGATCGAGGAAGCAGCCTCGGCGGAATAACGCCGGCAGCAGACCCGCAACTCAATATCAAACTTGAAACCAGGAGATAGGACATGAAGATCGTCGTTATTGGAGGCACGGGCCTCATTGGTTCGAAAACCGTCGAACGGCTTCGCAAGAAGGGACATGAGGTGCTTGCTGCATCTCCAAATTCGGGTGTGAACACAGTGACTGGAGAAGGTCTTGCTGGAGCTCTGACCGGTGCCGAGGTGGTTATCGACCTGGCGAACTCGCCGTCCTTCGACGAGAAAGCCGCCATGGAATTTTTCGATGCAGCTGGTCGCAACCTCTTTGCAGCGGAAAAGGCCGCAGGCGTTCGTCATCATGTCGCGCTGTCGGTCGTCGGCACGGACCGTATGCAGGCGATGGGATATTTCCGCGCCAAGCTGCGTCAGGAAGAGCATATCCGCAGCTCAGGAGTGCCTTACACAATCGTCCATGCCACCCAGTTCTTCGAGTTCGTGGGTGCCATCGCCCAGTCGGCAACCGAAGGAACGAATGTTCGCGTGCCGACGGGCGCTTTTCAGCCGATCGCAGCAGACAACGTTGCCGACGCCATGGCTGATGCCGCTCTAGCCGAACCGGCGAACGGTATGATCGAGATCGCCGGCCCCGAGCGCGCACCGATGAATGAATTCATCGGGCGTTACCTCAAGGCCACCCACGATCCGCGTACCATCCTCGCCGATCCGCATGCCCGTTATTTCGAGGTCGAGATCGACGACCGGACACTGGTTCCGGATGCCGGCGCCGGCCTTGGCGCGATTCGCTTCGAGGACTGGCTCCAGTCCCCTGCCGCCCAGAAAAAGTAAGCCACTCCCTCGCAAATTCCTCCCGGCTTCACCGGTCTTTCGGGTTGGCAAGCCTTATTTACCAGGAGACGAAGATGATCAGGATATTTCTTTGCGCGGCGGCTCTCGTATTTGCCTCCGCGGCTGCGGTTTCGGCGGATGATGACCACAGCGATGAAAAGGTAACGGTGGTCTACGACCAGCCACTGCCCAACGTGCCCGGTAAGAGCATGAAGGGCGTGCTCGTCGAATATGCGCCCGGCGGCACCTCGCCCGCTCACACGCATCCCAAATCCGCCTTCATTTATGCGACGGTTCTGGAAGGAGCGATAACCAGCAAGGTCAATGGCGGGCCGGTGACCGTCTACCATGCCGGCGAGAACTTTTCCGAGTTTCCCGGCGACCATCACGCCGTGAGCGAAAATGCAAGCAAGACGGAGCGTGCTCGCCTCCTTGCCGTGTTCGTGGTCGACACGAATGAAACCAATCTGACGACCTACGAAAAGTAAGCTCGAACGGGAAAGGCGGTTCTCGCCTGACATCAATGACGGAATGGCGCCCTCTGGCCGGCGCCATTCCGGTTCCGATTGCAATCAATACCGACATGCCCGGCCGTGCCCGCGAGCGCCGTCAGGAGGAAAACCATGCGCATCGAAAAACTCTATCCCATGACATCGGCCCGCCTGATGGTGATCGATGTCGCCGCTACACTGCAGGCCGCCGCCCTAACACTTTCCAATCCGGGCATTGGACTTGTCGTCGTCAGCGAGCGACACGGAAAGGCAGCCGGGGTACTCAGCAAATCCGATCTTATTCGCCATCTGGCTGACCGCGAAGCGAATGCAAGCGTCGAGGCGCTGATGAGCCGCAACATCATTTCCTGCAGCCCGGCAGATGAACTACAGGCGACATGGCAGGTCATGGTGGAAAACCGCATCCAGAACATGCCGGTCCTCGGCGCGGATGCAAAGCCTCTCGGCGTTCTCGATATCCGCGACGCCCTAAAGGTTCTCTTCGAGCAGGAGCAGTTGCAGGAACACATGCTGGCGAACTACGTCGCCGGCATCGGCTACTGACCTCCGAACACCGGGACGATCATCATGCTTCAGGCATATCTGGGTGAAATCGCCGCCGAACCGCTCGCATGGCTGATCATTCTAGGTTTGACCGGGATGGCCGTTTGGAAGCTCATCGGCCCGTTGCGCTCCAATCTGCGGCTCGTGGTGCAGATCGTCTTTTTCACGGCCATGACCTCCGTCCTCGTTTTCGAAGATATTCCGCTCGGTCAATCCCAAGGCCTGCGGATCGGCGACGAGCGTGCCGTATTCATCGTCTTCGGCCAATTGTTGTGGTGGCTCCATCTCTCCTGGGCCGTCATCGGGTTCGTGCGTATCTATCTGGTTTTGGAAGGTAGGCCTCGCGAGGCCCGCCTGTTGCAGGATATTGTCGTCGGCGTCGTCTATATGTGCGTCACGCTCGCCGCCCTGGCTTTCGTTTTCGGCGCTCCTGTCGGAACGCTGATCGCGACGTCCGGCGTCATCGCCATTGCGCTTGGTCTTGCCCTTCAGAATACACTCGGCGACGTCTTCTCCGGTGTCGCCCTCAATCTCGGGCATACTTATGCGCTAGGCGACTGGATTCTCCTTGAGGACGGCACGGAAGGACGAGTTACCGCAAGCACCTGGCGTTCGACGCAAATTCTGACGGGCGCCAACAATATCGTCGTGCTGCCGAACAGTGTCCTTGCCAAGCTGAAGCTGACCAATGTCAGCCGGCCCGACGAAACGCATCTCCTAAAGATGACGGTACGGCTGGTCCCGACGCACGCACCCTCGATTGTCGAGGAGGCCATGTTGACGGTTCTGGCCGGCTGCAATTCGATCATGCGCGAGCCACCGCCACTGGTCTCGTTCAGCGGCCTCGATGCCACCGCGCTGGAAATCCGTCTGTTTTTCCGCGTGAGCAATCCACTGCTGAGAATAACGGCTCAGAACGAGGTGATCGATCGATTCTACCGTCATTGCCGATCGTCCGGGCTGCACCTTGCGATGCCGCCCTCGGCGATCGCCATCGCGGACGGAACTTACTTGAAAGAAACACCTCGACCGCCTGAAGCGATGCTGCAGGAGGTTATCGATGAGAACCCGATCCTCTCCGGGCTGACGCAATCCGAAAGAGAAAAATTGGCTCAGTCTGGCATAGAGCGCGAATATCGCAAGGGTGACGTCATCGTCGCCCAGGGGCAGGCGCTACCTTGGATGATGATCATCCGCACCGGCGTCGTGTCGATGCAGCACGACGAACAGGAAAAAAGACGCCTTTCCTCGGGCGACTTCTTTGGGGGAACCGGCCTTCTGGCGGGAACGGAGGAGGCCTACACGCTGCAGGCCCTGACGCGAGTCACTGCTTACGAGATCGACCAGAAGAGTTTTGCGCAGCTGATCGCCGAACGACCGGCAATAGCCGAGGAGATCGCGGCAATGCTGTCCTCGGGCCCTGGCGGCATCCGCGATCTACGACTTGCAGAAGAGAAACACGAGCGGACTGCCACCGCTTTTCTGAAGTCGATCCGGACGATCTTCAGCAGCTGAATATGGAGGGCAAAGCGGGCCGCGCGATCCCGGCATTGCCTCTTTGCGCCGCGCTTGGCTTGGATCGGATATCTGCTGGCACTTGCTACGATCGAAAGCTGAATTGCCTCGCGAATCTTCGCCCTATCCTTCGGAACAGGTGTTTTTGTCGCAAGCTCCCGTATACCGTCTTTTGTGGAGAGGCCGTGGCGTAGTTTCGATTTAAGCGCACCATGGCGATCTCAAATGAAATGGGATCGGGTTGAGGCATGTCGAAGTCCGCCGGAGCTTCGGGGATGGATAGTGGTGGGGGATCGGTAAGGTCACCCGATATTGATGCCGTACAGGCGGCAAAGGTCGTCGAGCGGATCACCGGCAATGGCTGGGCAACCGATGCCGGCGGCAATTTTATCTATGTGACGCCGGCTGCACTCGCCTTTTTCGGTCTCGCTTTGGAAGACCTCAACTCGCCACTGGACGACAATACTTTGGGCTGGAGCCGGGTCGTCCATCCGGAGGACTACGAAGGCGCGGCCGCCATGTGGCAGCGTTGCCTGCAGACTGGCGAACATTACAACGTGGAACATCGCATGCTGCGTGCGGACGGTATGTGGGGCTGGACGCGCAGCACCGGGCATCCGGTACGCAACGACGACGGTACCATTACCGGGTGGTATGGTACGGTGATCGATACCGATACCCCGTCGCCGCGGCGCGACCGTATTGTCGGCGTCGCCCGCGCGCTCAACAACACCACACCCGAAGCGTTCTTGTCGATGGACGCCGTTCACCCGCACGACCGGCCCACCGTGGAGCAGGCAACTGCGCGGGCGTTCTTTCACGGCGTTCCTCAGGTCAGCAGCTACCGGCAGCTTCAAGCCGATGGGAACTACCGCTGGGTCGAGTTTCGGGTGGAACCCGAATACGGCATCAGCGTCGATGTGGATCCGGCGGTGGCAAGGCAGGATAAGCGGTGGACGACCGCGAGCTCTTTCGGTGAGACCGGTGAAGCGGTGCGGGCTGCGCTTGCCATCGAGAACCTCTATGGCGGCGCATGGGCGATGGACGCGTCCGGGCAGTTCACCTACGCAACGCCGACTGCGCAGACCTCTATAGCGATGACGCTCGAGGACCTGAACGAGCTGCTGGAGGGCAAACCATTCCTGGAAGGCGGCGAGCAGGGTTGGCAGCGAGGTACGCATCCGGAGGATCGCAAACGGGTCGGCGAGTCGTTGCGCCAGGCCCTGAGGACGGGTGAACACTGGAATGTCGAATATCGGGTACTACGCGCCAATGGAGCCTATGTCTGGCATCGCGCCGCGGCCCGGCCGACACGCGACAGTCAGGAACGCATCACAGGATGGTACGGTGCGACACTGGATATCGACGTCTACAAAAGAACGGAAGCGGCCCTACGCGAGCGTGAAAGGCAGCTGCAACAACTTATTGACACCGTGCCCGCGCTGATCTGGAGCACAACGGCCGACGGAACGCCGACTTATGTCAACAAACCTTTTACCGAAGTGACGGGCGCCACTCTCAAGGATATCACAGCACCGGATGGGTCGCCTTCACTGAGCGTCGTACACCCGGATAGTCGGGAATTGGTGCGCCAGGCCGTCCGGCATTCATTCGCCACGGGCGCTCCGTATATCCAGAGATATCGTCAGCGCCGTGCCGATGGCAGTTATCGCTGGACGGAGACCCGGGCGGAACCCTTACGGGACGAGACCGGCATCATCCTCCAATGGTACGGCGTGAGTTCCGACATCCACGATCTGGTGATGGCCGAGGAGGCGGTGCGCGTGAGCGAACGGCATCTTCAGCAGCTCGTCGAAACGCTGCCCGCATTGATTTATTGCGCCATGCCGGATGGCAAACCGATATATCGCAGTCAAAAACTTCGCGAATACCTCGGATTCAATCTAGAAGACAAGGATGAGGCAGGAAAGCCTCGGCTGGATGGCACACTCGAAGCCGTAATCCACCCCGATGACCTGCCGACCATCAAAGAACGATATGGCCATTCGCTATCGACCGGCGAACCCTATGCACAGAGGCATCGCCTGAGGCGGTTCGACGGCGTGTATCGCTGGGTGGAAACGCGCGCAGCGGCGATGCGCAACGGTGAGGGCACGATCGTGCAGTGGAATGGCATTTGCTTCGATATCGAGGATCAAGTGCGTGCGCAGGAGGAACTGCGCCTGGCCCAGGAGAACCTTGCGCGCGCAAGCCAGGCTGCCAGCCTTGCCGAGCTTTCGGCATCCATCGCCCACGAGGTCAATCAACCTCTGTCGGCGGTGATGAACTATTCGAGTGCCTGCCAGCGCTGGCTCAATGCTGAACCGCCGAATATCGAAAGGGCGCAGAAAACGCTGGATCGTATCGTCCATAGCGCGAACTCTGCTGCCGACGTCGTCGGCCGCATCCGTGCCCTGTTCAAGCAAACCCCTGCCAAGAGGGATTGCGTGGCGCTTGGCGGCGTCGTGTTCGAGGCCCGCGATCTGCTTGCCGAAGAGGCATCGCGGCGCCGCATCCGCATTGATGTCGAGGGCGAAAGCGGCATTAGGCTCGTCCCGTTCGATCGGGTCCAGATCCAGCAGGTCCTGGTCAATCTCATGCGCAATGGCATGGACGCCATGGCTTCCGTTCCGAAAGACAGGATCCTTCAGGTTCGGGCCCATCGAATGGGCGACATGGCTCGCATCGAGGTTAGCGACCGGGGACGCGGCATCCAGTTCCCCGACAAGATATTCGAGCCTTTCTTCACGACAAAAGATCAGGGAATGGGCATGGGGCTCGCGATCTCGCGCTCGATCGTCGAGGCACATGGGGGGCAGCTTTGGGCGGAAGGGAACGAACCGCGAGGCACCAAGTTCATATTCACGCTACCGGCGGATGGAGGTGCAGGTTCATGATCGCGGGTTGTCGGATATGTCGGAAACTAACTCGCACCGGCCAGGAGGAAGCATAACATGAGCAAGCCCGTGGTGGCGGTTGTCGATGACGATCCAAGGGTTCTTGCATCACTGGAAGAATTGCTGGAGTCGGCCGGATATTTGATCCGCAGCTTCTCTTCCGCAGAATTGCTGCTCGCCCGCGGGCTTGCGGGCGTCGATGTGTTGATCACCGATATCGGCATGCCTGGGGTCGATGGGTTTGAACTTCGCGACCTTGCCAGGCGGGAGAACCCGCAACTTCCCGTATTCCTGATCACCGGGCGGCATGAGATAGCCGATCAGGACCGAGCCCGTGGCGCCGGCGGTTTTCTGCGAAAACCCTTTGACGGACATGCTCTGCTTGCGGCCGTTCGTGATGCGCTAGGCAAGCGGCAAGACTGAGCGCTCCTGAGTTTCCATCGCTTTTCCTGGTCACGAGATCACGGCTGTTTCATCGCAGACGTGGTCGGTTCGATTGGCCAAGCATCGGCTTGGAGCGCCTGTATTGATGAACCAGCGATTCACCGCTCGTCCAGGACCTATCCTCAAAATATCAGCGTCTCCATCCTCAATAATGGCGGGCCATAACTTAATCCTCGTTCTCGTAAACGAACGGGAGAACCTACCTGTTCTTGGGTGTAGCCCTCCCTCTCCCTCGGCCCAATCGACCGCCAAAAAGCGCGCCAATACACTCCGTCGCATGGTTCGTGCCCCGCACGTTCCAATCCCGCAGAACAGGAGCGCGTTATGACGCAGGCAGAAGCAAATCCCCCCATGATAGGTCAGCAGGAGACAAAAATGAATATCGAGAACACTTCACGCTCCGGCAGGCCGGCAACTGAAGAACTGGTTCCGTCGCGTTATGCGGTGAACATTGGCGAGATCGAAGTGTTGGTAATCAGCGATGGCGTGCTGCCCCTTCCGACCAAGATGTTGGGCCACAATGCCGATGCGGCAGAACGTGCCACCTGGCTGGACAGTATGTTCCTGCCGCAGGAAGCTTTCGACTGGGCGCTGAATGCGGTTGTTGTGCGTAGCGGCGCGCAGGTCATCCTCATCGACGCCGGTCTGGGGCTGGATCCGGAATTGAACCTCCCGCGGGCCGGCCAGCTGGTCAAGCGATTGGAGAGCGCCGGCATCGATCTCGGATCGGTGACCGACGTGGTGCTGACCCATATGCACATGGACCACGTCGGCGGGCTGATCGTCGATGGCGTGAAGGAGCGGCTACGTCCCGACCTGCGGATTCACGTTGCTGCGGCCGAGGTTAAATTCTGGGAAGCGCCTGATTTCACGCGTGTAAACATGCCTCCCGGTTTCCCGGATGCGCTTCGGGCGGCGGCCAAACGGTTCGCCGAGGAATACCACAACCAGCTGCGCCTTTTCGACGAGGAACAAGAGGTTGCTCCAGGCGTCGTCGTCTCCCGCACCGGTGGCCATACGCCCGGACATAGCGTGGTCCGCGTCGCTTCCGGAAAAGACCGGCTGATGTTTGCAGGCGACGCCGTCTTTGCGGTCGGCTTCGAGCACCCCGACTGGTTCAATGGTTTTGAGCATGACCCCGAGGAAGCTGCCCGCGTTCGGGTTCGGCTTTTGCGAGAGCTGGCGGCGACAGGCGAACTGTTGGTCGCCACCCATATGCCGTTCCCGTCGGTCGGGCATGTCGCAATCGACGGCGACGCCTTCCGTTGGGTTCCGGTTTTCTGGGACTACTGACGACCTATAGGCGACTGCATGCGGTCTGACATTCAGAAGATCGCATGCAGTTTTTTCGCGGCAATTTCGCGTCAGCGGATTTCTGCTTCGCGCGATCGTCAATACTACCGCTAAAGCCCCAGAAAAGGTGATGACATGACTGCGATGGAAATGCGCATAGTCGCCGGTATTTCAGTTCCTCACAACCGGCTCATAGACCGCGCGATAGAGCACGCGCACCATGCCTACGAGCCCTATCTCTTCAATCATGTCATGCGTTCCTGGCTTTTTGCGATAAAGCTCGCTGAGCTGCAGAACATAGCCCATGACGCCGAAGTGCTTGCCATCGGCGCGCTGCTGCATGACATAACCCTCAACGATCGATTTGCGGGGCCTCGCCGCTTCGAAGTGGAAGCAGCCGACCTTGCCCGAGATTTCGCGACAGAAGCGGGGCTCAACGGACGGCGCGCCCAGTTGATCTGGGACAGCGTTGCGCTCAATTCGACACCGTCGATCGGGCTCTACAAGGAGGCTGAAGTGGCCCTTTGTACTGCCGGCATTTGTTTTGATGTGGTCGGTCTGAAATATAGCTTCATCCCATCATCTGACGTGCGGGCGATCGTTGCCGAATTCCCGCGGCTCGGAATGAAGCGAAAAATGACCTCGTGTTTCTGCCATATCGCGAAAACGCAGCCGGAAACCACCTATGACAATTTCGTGCGGGACTTCGGCGAGCGTTTCGTTCCGGGCTATACGGTTCCTTCCTCGGTCGATCTTGTTGCCGCCGCTCCCTTCGACGAGTGATGGGCATACTTTACGGCCCGGTGCAGAACGGTACCTCGCCCATCTGGGACGGCGACGAAGAACCAGGCAGGATATTGGTTATCACCCACCCAAGTTACAGGTCGGCGAGGGTTCTGGCCTCGCCGGCCATGTAATCGCAAAATAGTCTTACACGTGCCGGAACAGTCCGCCCATAAGCATGCAGTATATTAAGGGGGAGCTTCGGAAGTGCGATTTCCGGCGCGAGATCGACGAGCGTGCCGGCTCGCACGTCGTCTGCGACCAGGCATCGCAGAAGAAAGGCCGCGCCAAGCCCGCTCAATGCAGCCTGGATCAGGGCCGAGCCCGTGTCGCAATCGACCCGTCCCCTTGGAATGAACGTCGTGCCGTCCGCAAGCCTGACAGGTTGTACGGCACCATCCATGGTGTAGCGCGCAAAAGGTAAACCTGGGAGGTCATCCACGTCATCCACTGATCTTGGACGTCCGGTTAATTCAAGAAGAGCCGGGGAGGCGACGATCGCCATCGGTAGATCCGCCAGGCGGCGGACGATCAGATCCTCCTGCATTGGCGAGCCGGCGCGCAGCACGACATCGTAGTCCTCACGAACCAGATTGACGAAACGATCGGTCAGCCCGATATCGAGCTGGAGGTCCGGATAATCCTTCGCAAACGTGCCGAACAGGCGGGGGAGTAGCAGCGGCGCAAGCTCGCCGGGCATGCTGATCCGCAGCCTGCCGGAGGGAGCCGCTTCTGGCCGGATGGCTTCATCGCTCGCATCGAGTTCGCGCAGCAGCGGAGCGACGCGCTCAAAGAATGCCTGCCCATCCTGCGTCAGGGTCAGCGCTCGAGTCGAGCGCAGGAAAAGCCGCGTACCGATCTTCTTCTCCAGCCGTGCCACGCTTTTCGAAACCGCCGATGGTGTCGTGCTGAGATCGCGCGCCGCCGCCGTGAACGATCCCGCTTCCACGGTCCTCACGAACGCCGTCAAACCTGACGTCTCATCCAGCAGGTTCGGCATTTACATCTCCGTGGCACAGATCATGTGCCCGACAGGGGGCTAATAGCTCGCACCGCTAGCATTTATCTCATCCTCGAAAGAAAAGGAGATAAACAAAATGCAGCATCTTGCAGACAAGGTCGCCGTAATCACAGGCGGCAATAGCGGTATCGGCAAAGCAACCGCCCGACTGTTCGCAGAGGAAGGCGCTCAGGTCGTTATCACCGGCCGGCGTCAGGACATCGTTGATCGGGCGGTTGGCGAGATCGGCCATGGCGCACTTGGCCTCGTCGGCGACGTCACCGATCCGGAGCATCATCAAAAGCTTGCGGACGTGGTGAAGACGCGCTTTGGCGGGCTGGACATCTATGTGGCTAATGCCGGCGTCATCAACCTTACCGCCTCTGACACCGTTACACTGGAGGACTACGACCGGCACTTTGCCACCAATACCCGCGGTGTTTTCCTTGGCGTGCAGGGGATCGCCCCGCTGATCCGGGTCGGCGGCAACATCATCGTTACGAGCTCGCTCGCCGCCACCAAGGTCCTGCCAAATCACATCGTTTATGCCGGCTCCAAAGCGGCTGTTGCCGCGTTCGCGAAGAACTGGGCGATCGAGTTCAAGCCGCGGAAGATCCGCGTCAATATCCTCAGCCCCGGACCGGTGGAAACCGCCATCCTCGGCAAGCTGGGCGTTTCGGAGGCCGATCGCCCGGCGTTCGAGGACTACATGGCATCCCTTATCCCTGCTGGGCGGATGGGGCGTCCGGAGGAAGTCGCCCGCGCGGCCCTGTTTCTTGCTTCGGCAGCGGGAAGCTTCGTCAATGGTGTCGAATTGCATGTCGATGGCGGCATGACGCTGGCCTAAAGGATCGAAGCAGCCAACCCCTACGGGTTGGCTGCTTCGGACGAATATACTTCGTCAGTTTGGACGCTGGATTCCTTCATAATAATCGCCGCTATCGATGGCCTTCTCATCCAGGAGACGGCCGTACACGGGAGCCGTGTGCGACACCGAACCGGTATAGTCCCGGCTAACCGGCGGGCGGGACTGTTGCCTGACGGTATTCTTCTGGGCACCTTCGTAATAATCTCCCTCTGCATAGGTAACGCCGGCAGAGCCTGCTGAGGCAATCAGTACGAGCGCGAAAGCGGTCTTGATGTTTGTCATGGTTGATCTCCTTCAGAGTTGTCCGAGGTGCTGGGTTGCGACCTCACCTGCGGAATGTTTCGGTGGATTGCATGAACTGCGGGACGGAGTTAGTTGATGTCTTCGTCGCCCGGTTTTCGGTTGTCGCGAGACGTGCGAGGACGAATTACGTCCGGTTTTCCAGAGTTATAAGCGACTGCAGCGGTCGTGAGCGCCGACCGTCCAGAAGGTTCACGATGCTCCTTTCCGAAATCGGCCGGCGTTCCAACGAGGGCCGACGAAACAAGCAGTCCGGACAGAGCGTAGAGAGTGGCTTCTCTCAGCATGTCATTCTCCTTATGGGTTTACATTCGTATTCCAGTGACGGGGTCCATTCCTGATCATGGCGCTACATCGATAACATAAGTAACGTCTGATCACCTTCGGAAATAAATAGCATAGACGCCTTCACGAAAGGTATGTCATTGACTTGAACAATCGCTATTGGGTCACTAACGTTTCTTGATCATTGCTTCTCCTTAACTGTGACTGTCGATTTTCAAAGAATATCGCAAAGGAGACGCTGAAGACATTTCAGAGTTGCTCGGAATGTTGAGGGATTGCGGTCTATAGGGCCGCCCGCCGCCATTCGCCGGGGGTCAGGCCCGTATGGCGCTTGAAGGCCACACAGAAGGCGGTGAGGGTCCCATAGCCCAGCACGCCTGCGATATCCGTGATCTGCATCATGGGATCCCGCAGCATGGCCATGGCCTGTTCCATCCGCCTCTGGCGCAACCATTCGTAGGGTGTCATGCCGGTGCTTTTCTTAAACGCGCGGCAGAAGTGAAAGCGGGAAAGGTTGGCCGCTTCGGCGAGCGCGCCGAGCGAAAGATCCTCCTCCTTTTCAGACGACAGCCGCTCGAGGGACATCCGCAAAATCCCCGGCGCCAGGCCGCCCGAGGCTTTTTCTAACGCCTCACAGACGCCGGCATGGGTTTTCATGAGATGGATGGCGATCAGGCTTGCAAGCTGCTGGCGATAGAGCCCGTCCAGGCTGCTGATACCATTGGACGACTGATGCGCCATCGTAAGCAGGGTCGCCATCACGTTGTCCTGCTGCGCAGTACTCTCGACCAACGATCGACCTTCCCCGGGGCATTCCCGGGCAACCCGGTCAAGGAGATCCGGGGAGAGATAGAGCTGCACGATGTCCATTGGCCCGTGAATATCCCAACGTGACGTCGATCCTGCCGGGATGAAGGTTATGCTGCCTTGGCGTCCCATACCTGTTGCATATGCCTTCCCGGACCGGCGCTCCAGCCGCTGCATAGCGCCGAGATAGGTCATGATCACGTGATCCGACATGGGGTGCACGACGTCGTGGAACGGGTTGTGTTTCCATCGGGCGAGCCGGGTATCAAAGGGATCGTCGATACGGAAGGATTCCACCGGGGCAGTGCGCAGGACGCGCTCCATTTCGCGGTCCGGTGACACATGTCCCTCCTGCGGTCTGGCATCTGCCATCACATCAGGAGGAAGCGACTGAAATTTGAAAGGAGCCATGCTTCAATCCCTCCAGCGAACTCGTCGTCGAGAACGTGAAAGGAAGATAGAATGCAGCTACCACTGACGATATTGGCCACTGGAGTATGCCGATCTGTTCCGGCGAATGGACAGTCCTTAGCAAATGCCGTGCTTAACGCCGACTATCTGAGGAAACATCCTGTGCTCAGGGATAGCGTTCACAACCAAAGCATTTGCTGGCGCCAACATCGGCATTGGCCGCGTCAGCTCGGGAATTATAATGTCACTCTTTCAACTGGAGTCGCCGTCCGCTTGCTTTTGAAAATGTCATAAAAAGAACCGGGAAGCGGCGCTGGCGGCGGATAGCGCCGCTTCCCAGCCGACTACCGCTCGATGAAGGCGAGCAGGTCGGCGTTGACGATTTCGGCATGCGTCGTGCACATTCCGTGCGGCAGGTTGGGATAAATCTTAAGGGTGGAGTCCCTTAGAAGCTGGGCCGAGAGCGGCGCGGAGTCGGCGATCGGCACGATCTGGTCGTCATCGCCATGCATCACAAGCGTCGACACGGTGATCTTTTTGAGATCTTCGGTGAAATCCGTTTCCGAAAACGCCCTGATGCCGAGATATTGCGCGTTGGCACCACCCATCATCGACTGGCGCCACCAGTTCTGGACGATCGTTTCGATCTTTTTGGTACCTTCCCGATTGAAGCCATAGAAGGGGCCGCTTGCGAGATCATGGTAAAATTGGGCGCGGTTTGCGGCAAGTTGTGAGCGCAGGCCGTCGAAGACTTCGATCGGCAGCCCGCCGGGATTTGCCTTGGTCTTGACCATGATCGGCGGCACGGCGCCGATCAGTACCAGCTTTGCGGCGCGTCCGTCAGGCTGGCCGTGCCTGGCGACATAGCGCGTGGCCTCGCCGCCACCGGTCGAGTGCCCGATATGAATGGCGTTGCGAAGATCGAGGTGCTTGGCGACTGCAGCAAAATCGGCCGCATAGTGATCCATATCGTGGCCGTCGCTGACCTGGCTCGAGCGGCCGTGGCCCCGCCGGTCGTGGGCGATCACACGATATCCCTTGCCGAGGAAAAAAAGCATCTGGGTGTCCCAGTCGTCGGCGGAAAGCGGCCAGCCATGATGAAAGACGAGCGGCTGAGCGGTCTTTGGGCCCCAGTCCTTGTAGAAGATCTCGGCGCCATCGGGAGTGGTTACGTAGTTCATGTCACTGCTTTCCTTGTTGGTCTGACGGCTTTTGGAGGCGGTGCTCTTGGCTGCGGCGCCGGCGGGCATTGCCGCCAGAACCGAAGCGGAAAGACCGGCAATCAGCACGTTGCGCCGGAACGCTTGCGGTGGCGCGAAAAGATGTTCGCTTGTATTCGATGAGTCTGGGAAAGAGTTTCCGATCATGATTTTCTCCGTGTTTGATGCATCCACGAGAGAGGTCTTACTCAATGGCGAAAACCCATGACCTTTCAGAATTGCGCTGCGTGTAGCGGAGTTGCTGTCCTTTTCACGGCGCGGCTCCAGAAGGTTTTGAACTCTCTTCGGGCGACGTGACGCATCCCAAGCCAAGGCCAGTTGATGCCTCTTCTCGATGATGTCCCGGGGCGGCCGATATGGACGGACGTGCTCTCGTGCTTGATCCTCAACCGGCCGACGTTCAGAATCGCGATCGTGCTATCCCGGTTCTGCGACGGTCTCGGAAGATCTTACCGTTCGTGGCATCCTATCTTGCGACCTATCCTCTCGACCGTTATACTGTTTTTGAAAAACAGTATAACATCGGAGTCGAGCTTATGAAGTCTATCGACCTCATGTATCAGACGATGCTCGCCGAGCTAGGTCAGCGCTCGCTCGACGCCGCTTGGACGGCCGATTTCCCTCCGGAGGGTCGGTTCACCCCGGCGAACATCAAGGGGCGCAAATACTGGTACTTCGACATTCCAGATGGACATGGTGGTACGAAACGTCGTTACGTCGGTTCTGCTGATGATCCGGATATCGCGCAGCGCGTAGCTGATCATAAGCGGGACAAGGACGATCTACGTGCTCGCAGGCGCTTGGTAAATACCCTGACCCGCGAAGGCGGGATGGTCGCCCCTGACGCCATGTCGGGCGACATAGTCGAGGCTCTTGCCGATGGCGGTCTCTTCCGGCTCCGGGGTATTCTCATCGGCACGGTGGCCTTTCAGTGCTATTCAGGACTGCTGGGCGTCCGCCTTCCTATGGCTGCGATTCTGACCGGCGATGCGGACATCGCCCAGGACTATGCCATCAGTCAGGAGCTTGAAGACAGTCTGCCTCCGATCGTTGAGCTGTTGCAGGGCGTCGACGCCAGCTTCCGGCCAATTCCACATCGATCGGGATCCGCGGCCTCGTCGGCGTTTCAGAATGCCGACGGCTACAGGGTTGAATTCCTGACGTCGAACCGTGGTTCGGATGACTACGTCGACCAGCCGGCGAAGATGCCCGCCCTTGGTGGCGCCAGCGCGGATCCATTACGCTTTCTCGACTTCCTCATAAGGGAACCCGTCAGGACAATGCTGCTCCACCGAAGCGGCGTCCCAGTCGTCGTCCCCGATCCGTCCCGGTATGCGGTCCACAAGCTCATAGTCGCTAGCCGCCGACACACTGACGGGCAGGGCCCGGCGAAGCGAGAGAAGGACGTTCGTCAAGCTGCGCTGCTCCTTGAGGCTCTGCAGCAGACAAGGCGATCTGCCGACTTGGCGCTCGTCTACAACGAAGCATGGGAGCGCGGGCCTGCGTGGCAAGAAGCTATTCGAACCGGGGCGGGAATGCTGCTTCCACAAGATGCCGAGCGGCTCCGCACCGTCCTGATCGAGGGCGCGAAAAAGAACCGCGAAGAAATTGAACTTCCGTTGGGAGAGTAGGCTGTCTTCCACCTCGAAAGCCAAGCAGTTGATTTAATTCGAAAGTGGCGAAGACAAATATGGTGTCGAGAGTTCGTGTCCACTCAATAGCACCGACTTCCACTGATCGACCGCCCCAAGCATACTTCATCTGGTATTGTTGATAGCATACATCATATCCTGCATCCGCCTTACGATGTCGTCCAGCACTGCAATGCGCTGCCCGCCTGACGGACGGATGGCGAAATAGGAGACTTCGATCTTCGGCTCGAACGGAATGGCGATGATGTCGGCGCTGGCGGACCGAAGGCTGGTGTGATCGACGATGCCGACACCCATTCCCGATGCCGCGAAATAGCAGCAGTTCAGCATCGAGGTTTCCATCGTGCTGATCGGTTGATGGTCTTCATTCGAAAAGGCGCGGTCCAGCGCCAGCCTGAGCGGCGAATTGCGGCCCGGGATCAGGACGCGCTCGTCCAGAAGGTCGGCGGGCGTGATAACCTTGCGAGACGCCAGCCGGTGGCCGGGCGCCATGGCGGCGACCGCATGCGAACCGTGCAGCAGGACGGCATTCTTGTCGGCCATGCGCGGCGAGCTGAAGACGAAGCCGAGATCATAGCGGTTTTTCTCGACCATGTCCCAGATATGGCGGCTGTTTTCGACATCGATCACCAGTGGGATGTCCAAACGTTTGCCGACAACATCGATGATCGCCTGATGCAGGTAGGGCCGGACCAGTGAGGTGACGCTGGCGATCCTCAGCACGATGTTCTTGTGCCGGCGGATATCGTCGGCGGCCTGGGCGATCTGGTCGAGGCCGAGATAAAGCCGCTCGACCTCCCGGAAGAGCTGCGTCGCCTCGGCTGTCGGCATCAACCGGGTTCCGACCCGTTCGAACAGCCTGATCTCAACGATTTCCTCCAAGTCGCGGATGAGGCGGCTGACGGCAGGCTGAGTGACGTTCATCGCCTCGGCGGCGGCGGTAATGCCGCCCGTCATCATCACGCTTCTGAAGGCTTCGACCTGCCGTGGTTTCAATCGCATGCGCTTGGCTCTCCCATAACATTAGGACATGAACGGAATACCAAATGCAATTTTTCTTTTCTGGCCCGAGGCTTTAATGCCATCTCTAATCCGCTGGGAGAGCGCGGATTTCGGAAACCCCGGAGGAGCTCCATCATGAAATTCCTTACGATCGCAGCCGCACTGGCAGCGTCAGTTTTTGCCGCACCGCTCGCAGCCCATGCGAAGGATCTCACCGTTGGTCTGGCCGCCTCGACCACATCCATGGATCCGCAGTTCTATGTCGTCGGCCCGAACAGCGCCATGGCGCGCAACATCTTCGACGGTCTCGTCAATCAGGATGCCAAGCAGCAGATCCAGCCGGCACTCGCCGCGTCTTGGAAGACGATCGACGATACGACCTGGGAGTTCAAGCTGCGGCCGAACGTCAAGTTTCACGACGGCAGCGACTTCACGGCTGACGACGTCGTCGCCAGCATCAAACGCGTGCCGCTCGCCTCGAAGAACAGTCCAAGCTCGTTCGCAGCCTATGTGAAGGCGATCACCGATGTCACCGCCGTCGATCCGCTCACGGTGCGCATCAAGACGGACGGTCCGACGCCGCTCCTTCTGAACAACCTCAGCCGCATTGCCATCCTGCCGGCCGAGATGGAAAAGACGACCACCGAAGACATGAACTCGGGCAAGGGCGTCATCGGCACCGGTCCGTTCAAGTTCGTCTCCTGGACGCCGGACGACAACGTTGTCGTCGCGCGCAACGACGGCTACTGGGGCGAGAAGGCTGCCTGGGACAAGGTGACGTTCCGGGTGTTCAAGAACAGCAGCGCCCGTGTCGCCGCCATGCTTTCCGGCGATGTCGACATGATCGAGAGCATTCCGACTGCCGACACGCGCAAGCTCCAGGCGTCCGACAAGCTGAAGGTCGTCAACGTTGCGGGCAACCGCATCATGTATCTGCACATGGATCAGGGCCGCGAGGAATCGCCCTTCGCCAAGGGTCCGGACGGCAAGAACCCGCTGCTGAAGCCGGAAGTACGTCGCGCGCTTTCTCTCTCGATCAACCGTGAGGCGCTCGTCGACCGCATCATGGACGGCCAAGGCGTGCCGGCCGGGCAGGTCGTTCCGGAAGGTTATTTCGGTTATGACCCGGCCATCAAGGTCGATGCCTACGACCCGAACAAGGCTAAGGAAATGCTGGCCAAGGCGGGTTATCCAGACGGTTTCTCGTTGACCTTCCACGCATCGAACGACCGTTATCCGAACGACTCCAAGGTGGCGCAGGCGATTGGCCAGTTCTTCAGCCGCATCGGCATCAAAACGGAGGTCGTGACGCTGCCGGGCAGCGTCTACTTCACCCGCGCTTCCAATCTGGAGTTCAGCTTCATCATGGGCGGTGCCGCCGTCGAAACCGGCGAAGCCTCAGGTGTGCTCGGCCCGATCCTCGAGACCTATGGCGAGAAGGCAGGGCAGGGCAATCGCGGCCGCTACTCCAATCCGGAGTTCGACAAGGCGTTGAGCGAAGCCCGTGGTACGCTCGATGATGCCAAGCGTGAGGCGCTCCTGAAGAAGGCGACCGAGATCGCCATGACCGATCTCGGTGTCATCCCGGTCTTTTACCTCGCCAACACCTGGGCTCTGAAGAACGGCCTTTCCTATGAAGGCCGGTCGGATGCCTACACGCTTCCCTATTATGTGAAGTCGAACTGATCCGGAAAGCGGTGATCCGTCATGTCTTTCAGCGGTGTTTTTCCCTACCTTGTTTCGCCGATCGACCAGTCGGGCGCGGTCATGGAAGGCGTGCTGACGGATCTCGTGGATCATCTGATCGACGCTGGCGTCCATGGATTGACGCCGCTCGGCAGCACCGGTGAATTTGCCTATCTCTCCCAAGAGCAGCGGCGTCACGTCGTCGACACCGTAATCTCGGCCAATCGCGGCCGGGTGCCCGTTGTCGCCGGCGTGGCGTCTACGTCGACCAGCGATGCCGTTGCTCAGACGGAATACATGGTCGAGGCGGGAGCCGACGGCATATTGGCTATTCTTGAGGCCTACTTCCCGGTCAGCGATGAGGGCGTCGAAGCCTATTTCACGGCGATCGCCAGGGCGGCCAGGGGGCGGCCGGTCGTTCTCTACACCAATCCGCAGTTCCAGCGTTCCGATCTCACTCTCCCCGTGATCGAGCGTCTGAGCCATGTCGAGAACATCCGCTACATCAAGGATGCCTCGACCAATACCGGGCGCTTGCTCTCCATCATCGAGCGGACCCGCGGCCGGATGGAAGTGTTTGCCGCCTCCGCGCATATTCCGGTCTGCGTGATGATGATCGGCGGGGTCGGCTGGATGGCAGGTCCGGCCTGCATCGTGCCGCGCCAGAGCATTGCCCTCTACGAAGCGGCGAAGGCGGGGGACTGGGCAAAGGCGATGGAATTGCAGCGTCCGCTTTGGCGCGTCAACGAGATCTTCGCGAAATATTCGATCGCCGCCTGCATCAAGACGGCGCTCGAGCTTCAGGGCTTTCCGGTCGGCGCGCCGATGGCGCCGCAGGTGCCGCTCGCAGACGCGGCCCGTGCCGAGATCGGTGCGGTTCTGCGTGATGTCGGCGCACTCTGAGCGCCGGCACACCACCGATAATTCAAGGGCAAATTCGAAATGACTCCAATTCCGATCATCGTGGATTGCGATCCGGGGATAGACGACACGATCGCACTTCTGACTGCTTTCGTTTCGCCGGAACTCGACATCCTCGGCATCACGCCCGTCTGCGGCAACCAGCCGCTCGAACGCACGGTGCGCAATGCCCTGCAGGTCTGCGAACTGGGCCGAAGGTCGGATATTCCGGTCTATGCCGGCTGCTTCCGGCCAATGCTGCGCGAGCCGATCTTCGGCCAGTTCCATGGCAAGACCGGGCTGGGCAATACGGTGCTGCCGGAACCGGTGAAGACAGTCGAGCCCAAGTCCGCAGTCGATTTTCTGATCGACACCTTGACCGCCGCAGCTCTGGAAAAAAAACCAATCACCGTCTGTTGCCTCGGTCCGATGACCAATCTCGCTGTGGCGCTGCGGATGAACCCGCAGGTCGCCGAGGGCATCGAGCGTATCGTGATGATGGGTGGCGCCTATCGCGAGCCCGGCAACCGGACGATGACCGCGGAATTCAACGTGCTGGCCGATCCGCATGCCGCGCATGTCGTGTTTTCAAGCGGCATCCCGATCGTCGCACTGGCACTCGATGCGACGCATCAGGTCATGCTGAAGCCGGAGCACGTCGCGGAGTTTTCGAATGTCAGCGGCCGCATTTCGCAGACGCTTGCCGAACTCATGGCTTTCTGGGATCGCAACGACGTGCGCCGCTACGGTTCGCGCGGCGGGCCTCTCCATGATCCGCTGGTGATCGCGTACCTTCTGGCGCCGCATCTCTTTACGACCGAGCGCGCCCGGGTGTTCGTCGAGCACGAGAGCGAACTTTGCATGGGCCAGACCGTCGCCGACTGGTACGGAAAGAGCGGCCTCGAACCCAATGCGGATATCGTGACCAAGGTGGATGCGGAGGGCATTATCGCCTTCTTCCTCGATCGCCTTTCGCGTTACGCCGAAAAGGCCGTCGCATGAGCCGCCAACGGGTCATCATCGATGCGGACCCTGGCTTGGATGACGCGGCGGCCATCCTCATGGCTCTGGCATCGCCGGAGCTCGACGTGCTCGGCCTGTCGATCGTCGCTGGAAATGTCCCTTTGCAGGATACGGTGGCGAACGCCTGCAAGATCGTCGGCGTCTCAGGCCGCACCGATGTGCCCGTCTACGCGGGCGCGGCCGGACCGCTGGTCCGGGAGCAGGTGTTCGGAAAATATGCGAGGATCGGCGCGTTCAGCGATGACCTCGTCGCACGCAGCGGCATTGAGCCGTCGGAAGAACATGCGGTACGGTTCATCGTGAGATCGGCGCGCGAAGCGGCCAGAGCCGGTGAGCCGATCACCATCTGCGCCATCGGGCCGATGACCAATCTTGCGCTTGCCCTCATCCAGCACCCTGATGTGGCGCGCGGCATACGGCAGATCGTGTCGATGGGCGGCGCCTTCACTGCGCTCGGCCATCGCACTCCCTGGGCCGAGTTCAACGTGCTTGCGGACCCGCACGCGGCAGAGATCGTCTATCGTTCCGGCGTCCCGATCGTGGTGATGCCGCTCGACATGACCTTCCAGGCGCTGTTCACTGCAGAACACGTCAGGAGCTTTAGCGCTCGCGGCGGGGCCGCGGGGTGCGCGCTCTACAATCTCTTCTCGACCTTCGACCGCAGTGACATAGCGCGCTTCGGACGGCCGGGCGGGCCGATCCACGACGCGACGACGATCGCGTGGCTGATCAGGCCGGAGCTTTTCACCAGCCGCAAGGCAACCGTCGGCACGCAGGTCACCGGGCTCACGATGGGTTATACCTATGCCGACTTCTACCACAAGATGGACCGCACCCCAAACGCCACCGTGGTGACCGACGTGGACGAGGCGGGGTTCATCAATCTGTTGATCGAGCGCATCTCGCTTTATGGAAGCGCCGCGCCCGGTCCCAAAACGCCGGGAGGCTGAAATCTATGAGCGGTTATCTCTTAAGCCGATCGATCCAGACGGTTCTGACGCTATTTGTGATGTCGGTTCTGGTTTTCGTGGGCCTTTATCTCGTCGGCAATCCGGTTGACGTGCTCCTGAGCTCCACGGCGACGCCGACGGAACGCCTGCAGGTCATCCAGGCCTTCGGGCTCGATAAGCCGGTATGGGAGCAATATTGGTTGTTCCTCACACGTGCGTTGTCCGGTGACCTCGGCAATTCCTTCGTCTTCAACCAGCCGGCGCTGACGCTGATCCTCAAACGCATGCCGGCGACGCTTGAACTTGCGTTCGTGGCGCTCGTCCTCGGTCTCGTCTTCGGAATTCCGCTCGGCGTCTACGCGGGCCTGAAGCCGAAGAGCCTGATCTCCAAATCGGTGATGACCTTCTCGATCCTCGGCTTCAGCCTGCCGACCTTCTGGATCGGCCTGGTGATGGTGATGCTGTTCAGCGTCCAGCTGGGGTGGCTGCCGGCCTCCGGGCGAGGCGAGACGGTGCCGGTTTTCGGCGTTCCCATCAGCCTCTTCACGCTGGATGGCCTGTCTCATCTTCTTCTGCCGGCGCTGAACCTGGCGCTGTTCAAGATTTCCCTCATCATCCGTCTCACGCGCGCCGGTGTGCTCGAAACAATGCAGCTCGATTTCGTTCGTTTCGCGCGCGCCAAGGGCCTGCCGGAACGCCGGATCGTCACCGTGCATGTGCTGAAGAACACGCTCATTCCGCTGATCACGGTCATCGGGCTCGAACTCGGTTCGCTGATCGCGTTCGCGGTCGTCACCGAAACGATCTTCGCCTGGCCGGGCATGGGCAAGCTCATCATCGACGCCATCGCCGTTCTCGATCGCCCGCTAATCCTCGCATACCTGATGATCACCGTCGTGATGTTCAGCGTCATCAACCTCCTCGTCGATATCCTCTACTCGATCGTCGACCCGCGCGTTCGTCTTGAAGGGAATTCGTGATGAGCCAGGACACCAATGCTGCCGGTTCAGTCCATGTCGGCAACGCCGACGGTCAGGCACGCCGCTCGCGCTCGCCGTTCCGTCAGATGATTGTCGCCCTCCTGCACGACAAGCTGGCGCTTGTCGGCATCTTTCTGGTGCTGGTCTTCATTCTGGCTGCCGTTCTTGCGCCCCTGATCGCGCCGCAGAACCCGTATGATCTGTCGCAGCTTGACATCCTCGACGGGCGGCTGCCTCCCGGCTCGCAGAGCATGAACGGGATGGTATACCTGATCGGCACCGACGACCAGGGCCGTGATCTCCTGAGCGCCGTCCTTTACGGGCTGAGGACCAGTATCCTCGTCGGCATATCGAGTGCGGCGATCGCATTGGTGATCGGCGCCTCCCTCGGTCTCGTCAGCGCCTATGCCGGTGGCCGGCTGGATTCGTTCCTGATGCGCGTCGTCGACATCCAGCTCAGCTTCCCGGCGATCCTGATCGCGCTGATCTTCCTCGCCGTCCTGGGGCAAGGGGCCGACAAGATCATCCTGGCGCTGATCGTCACCCAATGGGCCTATTACGCCCGCACGATCCGCGGCTCGGCATTGGTGGAGCGCAAGCGCGCCTACGTGGACGCGGCCAGGTCCATGGCACTTCCCGACCGGCGCATCCTCTTCAGGCACATCCTGCCGAACTGCTTGCCGCCGCTGATCGTCGTCGCGACCATGCGCGTCGCCTATGCGATCATGCTGGAGGCGACGCTTTCCTTCCTTGGCATCGGCCTGCCGGTGACCGAGCCGTCGCTCGGCCTGCTGATCTCGAACGGGTTCGAATACCTGCTCTCAGGCGACTACTGGATCAGCTTCTTCCCCGGTCTGGTCCTTCTGTTGCTCATCGTCGGCATCAACCTGATCGGCGATAGCCTGCGCGACATTCTCAATCCCCGGCGGGAAGGCTGAGACATGACTAATCCGATCCTTTCGATTTCAAACCTCAACACTGCATTCCGTGTCGGCGGCGAATGGCGCAATGTCGTGAACGACGTCAGCTTCGACATAGGCGCGAAGGAGACCGTCGCCGTGGTCGGCGAATCCGGCTCCGGCAAGAGCGTCACGGCCATGTCGATCATGCGGCTTCTGTCGCCCGGCAATTCGCGCGTCACCGGTCGCATCGATTTCGAGGGCAAGAACCTGCTCGACCTGCCACTCGACGAAATGCAGTCCATCCGCGGCAACCGCATCGGCATGATCTTTCAGGAGCCGATGACCAGCCTTAATCCGGTGTTGAAAATCGGTCAGCAGATCACTGAAGTCCTCGTCCATCATCGCGGCATGTCGAATGCGCAGGCCGAGGCGGAGGCCGTCCGGCTCCTGGATAAGGTGCGTATCCCGTCGGCGAGGTCACGCCTCAACGAATATCCCATGAACTTCTCCGGTGGCATGCGGCAGCGCGTCGTCATCGCCATTGCGCTTGCCTGCGATCCGAAGCTATTGATCGCCGACGAGCCGACGACGGCGCTGGACGTCACCATCCAGGCGCAGATCCTCGAACTCATCAAGGCCCTGCAGGAAGAGGAGGGCATGTCCGTCCTCTTCATCACCCATGACATGGGCGTGGTGGCGGAAATCTCCGACCGTACCGTGGTCATGTATCGCGGCGATGCTGTCGAGACCGGCACGACGCGCGAGATTTTCGCCGGGGCCAAGCACCCTTACACGCGTGCGCTTCTCTCTGCCGTGCCGCAGCTCGGTTCCATGACCGGGGTTGATCGGCCGCTGCGCTTCCCGCAGGTCGACATGGCGACCGGCGATATCCAGCCCCCCGAGCCGACGGCGGATACGGTGAGGCGCGATGCCTCGCCGATCCTGAAGGTCAACGACCTGGTGACCCGGTTCGACATCAAGAAGGGCTTCCTGCGCAAGACAGTCGGCCGCATTCACGCTGTAGAGGGCGTTTCACTGCAGTTGCGGCAGGGCGAAACGCTTTCGCTCGTCGGAGAATCCGGCTGCGGCAAGTCCACAACCGGCCGTTCGATCATCCGGCTGACGGATGCGAAGTCCGGCACGATCGAGATCGACGGCAAAAACGTCCTGGGGGCCGGCAAATCCCAACTGGCGGACATCCGGCGGGAAGCGCAGATGATCTTCCAGGATCCGTTCGAAAGCCTCAATCCGCGTATCCGCATCGGCAATGCGATCGCCGAGCCGATCGTCACCCATGGACTGGCCGATGCGGCCGAAGCGAAGGAACGGGTGGCGGAACTGCTCGAACGCGTCGGCCTTTCAGCATCGATGGCCGACCGCTTCCCGCATGAATTCTCCGGCGGCCAGCGGCAGCGCGTCTGCATTGCCCGCGCTCTTGCTCTCGAGCCGAAGCTGATCATCGCCGACGAAAGCGTGTCCGCGCTGGACGTGTCGGTCAAGGCGCAGGTGATCAACCTGATGCTCGACCTGCAGGAGAAATACGGTCTCGGCTACCTGTTCATCAGCCACGACATGGCGGTGGTGGAGCGGATCAGTCACCGCGTCGCGGTCATGTATCTGGGCGAGATCGTCGAGATCGGCCCGCGCCAGGCCGTGTTCGAAAACCCGCAGCATGAATACACGAAACGGCTGATGGCGGCGGTCCCGATCGCAGATCCGTCGCGTCGTCAGACGCGCCGGATATCGAACGACGAGATCAAGAGCCCGTTCCGTGCTGCGGATTACGTGCCGCCGAAGCGGTCCTACAGCCAGGCCGGCGAAGGCCACTTCGTACAGGTCGCATAAGGTCAGGTCTGATAAGGCACTTTGAAACCGTTCCGCCAAGCTTATGATGATCGGTTCCAGGTCGGTGGCGGCGTGCTCAGGCGGTTTATTGAATGCGCAGGGATGCACTTCCTAGGCCCGCTCAACCTGCTTCTCGACCTGACCGGATTGATATGCCCGGTCCGCCGCCAGCAGTTTCTGCGAGGTTGCCGTTATGGCGGAGAGCACCTTAGCGTCGGTGATATTCTCCAGGAACGGCAGCATCGGGCCGGTATCCGCAATGCCGGCGGTCGCGACCGCTTCATGCAGGACGCGGAGCGGCGATACGCCGTCGCGCAGGTCTTCCAGCCCCATGAAGAAGGCCCGCAGCCGTTCCGCCTCGGCGGCGTTGCCGGCCTTCAGTGCTTTCAGGATACCGGTGGACATGGCGGGTGCGACGCAGACGGAGCCGGACGTGAAGCCCTGCAGACCGAAATCCATCAGGTGGCTGATCGCCGGCCGCTCGCCGATGCCGGAGATGATGATCTTGCGATCGACCTTCTGGACGAGTTCGGAGAGGTAGGTATCTTCCTTCGGGTTCTGCCGGACGACCGCGTATTTGATCGTGCAGATCGCCCCATCCGCAACGACGGCCGCGAGATCGGCCGCCGAAATGTAGTCGAGCGATTTCACATAGGCGATGATCGGCCGCCCGTAGGCGTCGGCGATACGGCGAAGGCCGGTTGCGACGCCGGCCGAAGTCACCGGGAAATTCAGGGGCAGGACCATCGCTGTCGGCAGGTCGTGGTCCTTGAGAACTGCGATCTGGTCCAGCGACTTGCCGTAGTCCGGACCGACCGAAGGGATAAGCCAGGTGCCGGAGGGGGCGATCTCCTTCAGCATGTCGACCATCTCCGCGAATTCGCGGACGGAGATATTGTAGAGGTTGGCGTTGCCGCCATAAAGCGCTGTCGTCACGCCGCCTTGCGCCAGATGCGCCAGAATCTGGCGGTTGCCTTCGCGGTCGAGCGTGTAGTCGGCCTTGCGTGCCAGGGGCGGCACGGAGAGGACCGATTTCGCAAGCATTTCGGGTGTCACGGAAAAATTGGGCATGGCTTCAGGCTCCCGGTTCAGGCGTGAGTGGAAAAGCATTGAGGAACGGTCTTGCCCAGCGTTCAGGCGCCGGGCGCCCGTTCGAATCAGGCCGAGTTCATGACCTCGACCGGGCGCATTTCCTGCTTGCCGTAAGCGCGGCTGGCGGAAAGAAGCCGTTGGGAATAGGGATGCTGGACATGGCCCGAGCGGATCTGCTCGATGCCGGTTTCCTCGACGATCTCGCCGCCGTTCATGATCGCGACGCGGCTGCAGAGATGCGCGATGACGGCCATGTCGTGGCTCACCAGCAGGTAGGTCAACCCGCGTTCCTTCTGCAGGTCGGCGAGCAGGTTGAGGATTTCCGCCTGCACGGAAACGTCGAGTGCCGAGGTCGGCTCGTCGAGCAGCAGAACAGGCGGGTCGAGGATCAACGCGCGGGCGATCGCGACGCGCTGCCGCTGGCCGCCGGAAAGCTGATGCGGGAACCGATAGCCGAGGCCGGGATCGAGACCGACTGCTTTCAGCACGTCGGAAACAGCGTTTTCCTTGATCTGCAGGTTCTGATTGCGCAGTGGTTCGATCAACTGCGAGCGAACTGTCTTGCGCGGATGCAGCGAGCCGTAGGGGTCCTGGAAGACCATCTGGACGTCGCGGAAGAAGGCTTTGCTCCGTTCCGGCTCCAGCGGCTTGCCATCCAGCGAAATCCGTCCGCCGTAATTGCGGTTGAGGCCGGAGATCGCCCGGAGCACGGTGGATTTGCCGCAGCCGGATTCGCCGACGAGGCCGAAGGATTTCCCGCGTTCGACGGTGAAGCTGATGCCCTTCACAACGAGCGGCGTGCGCGGGCCAAACCGGACGGTGAGGTTTTCGACGTCGATCATGACGGCACTCCGATCGTGGGTTGCGTCAGCCAGGACGGATCGCGCGTCAGCGTCGGCAGGCGTGCCGGCGGGTTTTCGATGGACGGCAGCGAGGCGAGCAGCCCTTGGGTATAGGGGTGCCGGGCATTGTCGAGTTCGGACGCCTTCAGCACTTCGACGACGCGTCCCGCATACATGATCAGCACCCGGTCGCAGAATTTACGGATCAGGTTCAGATCGTGGCTGATGAAGATCAGGCCGAGGTTGCGCCGGGCGATCAGTTCGTCGAGCAGCGCCAGAACGTCGAGCCGCACGGTCACGTCGAGCGCCGACGTGGGTTCGTCGGCGATCAGCACTTCCGGCTCGGCGATCAGCATCATGGCGATCATGATGCGCTGGCCCATGCCGCCAGAAACTTCGTGCGGATAGAGCCGGAAGACGCGTTGCGGATCGCGGATCTTTACCGCTTCCAGCATTTCCAGCACCTTCTTCTCAGCGGCCTTCCTGCCGGCTTTCGGATAATGCAGCCGATAGGTCTCGGCGATCTGCTCGCCGACGCGCATGACCGGGTTTAGCGAATATTTCGGGTCCTGCAGGATGAGGCCGATCTGCTTGCCGCGGATATCCATCATCTGCTTTTCACTGGCGGCCAGAATATCGGTGCCTTTGAACGTCATCCGGTCGGCGGTGACCGTTGCGGTCGGCGGCAGGAGCCGCATGATGGCCCGGCCGACGGTCGATTTGCCGGAGCCGGATTCGCCGACGATGCCGAGCTTTTCGCGGCCGAGTTCGAAGCTCACGCCGCGCACGGCTTTCACGAAGCCGTGGGCGAAGGAGATTTCCATATTTCTGACATCGATGAGCGGTTCGGTCATTCGCCACCTCTGGGGTCGAGTACGTCGCGCAGGGCATCGCCGACGAGATTGAAGGCAAGGCTGACGACCGCGATTGCAATGCCGGGTGCGGCGATAACCCAGGGGCTGTCGAGCATGAACTCGCGGCCGGTGGCGGCCATCGCGCCCCATTCCGGCCATGGCGGCTGGGCGCCAAGGCCGAGGAAGCCGAGGCCGGCGGCCGTCAGGATGATGCCGGCCATGTTGAGCGTCACGCGGACGATGACGGAGGGAACGCACATCGGCAGGATATGGCGCGTGATCACGGCGGCCGAGGATGCGCCTTGCAGCCGCACGGCGGCGATATAGTCCATTTGCCTGAGGCTCAGTGTTTCGGCGCGGGCGAGGCGGGCGATCGGCGGCCAGGCAGTCAGCGAGATCGCGATGATCGCGTTGGTGATGCCGGGACCGAGAGCTGCCGCAAAGCCGAGCGCCAATACGAGACCGGGGAAGGAGAGGAAGATATCCGTGATGCGCATCAGCACTTCGTCGACAATGCCGCCGAAATAACCGGAGCAGGTGCCGATCAAGAGCCCGATCGGTGCGACGATGATCGTCACGAGGATGATGATGTCGAGCGTCGTGCGTGCGCCGTAAATGATGCGGGCGAAGACGTCGCGACCGAAATTGTCGGTTCCGAGAATGTGGTCCCAGGAGGGCGGCGACAGGCGGATCGCCATGTTCTGAGCGATCGGATCGTATTGCGTCAGAAGCGGGGCGGCGGCGGCGGTGAAGATCAGGATCAGGATAACCACCAGGCCGACGATGCCGAGCGGATGTTCACGGAATTTCAGCCAGCCCTGGTAGAATTGCTGCAGAGACGCATGCAGCGTGCCCTTGGGTTCAGGGGCGAGAAGCCAGCCGCGAATGCCGGGAGGCGTGGGGCGAGATTGGGAAACGGGTATCGCCATATCTGTCACCGTGTTCTCGGGTCGAGGATGCGGTAGAGCACATCCGACGTGATGTTGATGATCAGGAAGACGATCCCGATGGTGAGAACCGCGCCCATGACGACATTCATGTCGTTCATCTGCAAGCCGCGGGTGAGATACTGGCCGAGCCCCGGCCAGGCAAAGACGGTCTCGATCAGCACCGCGCCTTCAAGCAGGCCGCCGAGCGTCAGCGCTATGATGGTCAGGAGCTGGACGCGGATGTTGCGGAAGGCATGGCGCCAGATCACCTGGCGGGAGGCCAGCCCCTTGGCGCGCGCCGTGATGATGTATTCCTGGCCGAGCTGCTCCAGCATGAAGCTGCGCGACATGCGGCTGATATAGGCGACGGAATAATAACCGAGGATCGAGCCGGGAAGGATGATGTGGCCGAGCGCATTCTGGAAGACGTCCCAATTGGCTTCCATGGCGGAGTCGAGCAGCAGGAAGCCGGTCACCGGCGTGACGATGCCTTCGTAATAAACATCGACGCGCCCCGATGCACCGACCCATTGCAGCTTGGCATAGAAGATGAAGAGCGCCATCAGACCCATCCAGAAGGTCGGGATCGAATGGCCTGCAAGACCGACGATACGGGCGACATGGTCGATCGGCTTGCCGCGATGAACCGCAGCCGTGATGCCGAGTGGCACGCCAACGATAGTGCCGACGATCATCGCCACCAGGGTCAGTTCGATCGTCGCCGGGAAGATCGACAGCAGATCGGTGACGATGGGCTGGCCGGTGATCGCGGAGACGCCGAGATCGCCGGTCAGCACTCTTTTCACATAGCTGAGGAACTGGATGTAGACGGGCTGGTCGAGCCCGAGTTGCTTGAAAACCCGGTCGTAGACTTCCTTGCTGACCTCGGGTCCGGTGATCGCCAGAACCGGATCGGCCGGCAGCAGGCGTCCCATCGAGAAGGTCAGGAAGAGCAGCCCCAGCAGCGTCGTCACCACAGCGACGACGCGACCGATGAAGTGACGGACGGCAAGCTTGATGCCATCGTCCGGCATGTCATCGACCGGGCCATTGGTGGCGGGACCAGTCGTGGTCGGTACGGGCGAGTTGTCTCGTGTCGTCATGTCCACGCTGGCCACGTCAATCCTACTCCTTGGTTTTCGTCACGTCGTGCCAACGGGTCGACCAGGTCGTATGCCCCTGATAACCCTTGACATTGGCGCGAATGACATAGGGGTCGGTGCGCTGGAAGAAGACGATCAGCGGCGGGTTCATGCCCTTGTAGATCGCATCGATCTTCTTGAATATTTCCGTGCGCTTGGTCGTATCGTGTTCCTTCATCGACTGATCGACAAGGGTGTTCAGCTCTGGAACCTGCATGGCGGTGCGCCACAGGTAATAGCTGCCGAGACGGGCCTCGTCGCGATTGTCCGGGTTGTAGGCATATTGGGTGGCGACCGCGAACGGATCGGGCAGGCGGGCACCGGAATTGCCGAGCAGGATTTCGTATTTGCGCTCGCGGAAGGCTGGTGTGTACTCGCCGGGCACCAGGTTAAGGTCGAAGCCGGCCGCACGGGCGCTTGCCTGCAGGGCCTCAGTGAACGGCAATGTTGCGGCACCCGACGGGTTCAGCACCTTCTTGAGGCCATTCGGATAACCGGCCTGCGCCAGCAAGGCCTTGGCCTTGGCCGGGTCGTAGTCGTAACGGGATGTAGTGTCGGTCGGTGCACCGATCATGCCCTTCGGCACGACGGACTGCCACGGGAAGCCGGTATAGCGCATGATATTGCCGGAGATCGCCTTCCAGTCGAAAGCATGCTGGAATGCTTCGCGGACCAGAGGCTTCTGCAGATCAGGGTCCTTCTGGTTCAGCGCGATATAATAGAAACCGAGACCCGGAACATTGTCGATCACCATCTTCTTGTCGTTCGCCAGCGCATCCAGGTCGCCGCTTGCGAGATACTGGCCGACATCCACGTCGCCGGCCTGCAGCTGAAGGCGCAGGTTACCGGATTCGGGGATATGCCGGGTGATGACGCGGACCATGGCCGGGACACCGCCCCAGTATTTCTTGTTGGCTTCGAAGACGGCGATGTCGTTCGGACGCCATTGCGAAAGCGTGAAAGGACCGCTGCCGGCGGAGTTGGCGGCAAGCCAGGCGGCGCCGAAATCACCGTTCGCCTCATGCGACATGACGGTCTTCTTGTCGACGATGCCAAGCGAGGAGCTGGCGAGCGAATAAAGCACGAGATCGGTGCTGACCTGGATCGGCAGCTCGATTTCCAGCGTCTGCGCATCCTTGGCGCGCACCAGCTTTTCGACATTGTCGGCTGTAAAGCCCCAGAGCGCAATATCGGTCGAGCCGACCTGACCACGCTTGATGACGCGCTGGATCGACCAGGCGGCATCTTCGGCGGTCACCGGATTGCCGCTCTGGAACGTGGCGTCGCTGCGCAGCGTGATGGTGATCAGCTTGCCGTCGGCCGAGGCGCTCCACTTGGTCGCGAGCATCGGCTGCAGCTTCTGCAGGTCGTTCTGCGGCAGCTGGACGAGGTTGTCGTAGATATTGGAAATCAGCTCCGAAACCGTGCGGGCATTGTTGTCCGCCGGGTCCAGAGTACGGATGCCGGTCAGGTTCGTGCCGATCACCAGCATGTTCGGCGGCGATGCGGCGAGCGCTGCGCCCTGCGGGACCGTCAGCGCTGCAGCGACCAGAAATGTCGCCGCCATAAGATGTTTCATCATGTTCAACCTCCCAATTGAAATCTTCGAGCTCTTCAGTTCGTTCTGCTTGTCGTGTTCAGCATCAGGAATTCGATCCGTCGCGAGTCCTCGCCTTTGATCTGTTCGTAGAAATATTCGAGGATGTGCGGCAGTGTTCCTCTGTCGGAAAAGGCATGAATGAGCGAGCCGACGCGCTGGCGTGCCGGGCTTGAAGAAATGTACTGTCGACCGATGCCTGAAGCGGGCAAAAACTCCCTGTTGCCGAAGCTTCGTGGCTTACGGCCCAGGGTGCGACAGAAATGACGTTGAAGTTTGGCTTTGCGACCTCAGCTGCGTTTCCCGCGGCAGCGATGATGGTCGATTCGCGCCGTGTGCTGCATCTGAATATCTCCTCCCTGAGACGCCGAATGCACTTCGACAATTTCGAATACGCTAACACGGTCACCTAAGTTGTCAACTCTCATTTCAAATTTTGTAAAAAAAGCCGCAAAAGAAGTAATTTTTGATGACATCTTTGAAATTGCGCCTATCGATAGATAGGCAGGCCCGCGCCATGGTCGGGACTGCCATATCGCGCGCCGGGAGGGCCGCCGGGACGAGAGTTTTGGGAGCTAGGGGGAGATGTTGAATGGCGGAACTGCAATTGACGCCGCCGCGCAAGGAGAGGCTGGCGGACAAACTATACGGCCAGATCCTGGAGCAGATTCTGAACGGCGCCTTCAAGGAAGGCGATCGGCTGCCGGCGGAGAACGATATCTGCTCTGCTTTCTCCGTATCGCGCCCGGTGGTTCGCCAGGCCTTGATCCGGTTGCAGGCTGATGGCCTTGTCTATTCGCGGCGCGGTTCCGGCACATTCGTGCGCGCCGTGCCGCCCTCGGCCATTACCCGCTTCGTGCTGCCGTCCAATGTCGCGGGTTATCTGAAGTCCTTCGAGGTTCGTTTCGCGCTGGAGGCTGCGGCAGCGTCGCTGGCGGCGGAGCGTCGCTCCAGCCAGAACCTTCACAATCTCGACGAAGCCAACGAGCTGCTGCGCGAAAAAATCATGAACGGCCAGTCTCCCAGCGAGGCGGATTTCAATTTTCATCGCGAGGTCGCCGTCGCGAGCGGCAACGACCTGTTCGTATCGCTCTTTGAGCACCTGCGCGGAGAGATCAGCGGCTCCATGGGCGTGGCGCTCAACCTGACGAAACTGGGCTCGGACGAGCGACGCATCGCCGTGCTGCGCGAGCACCAGCAGATCGTCGAAGCGATCCGGGCGAGAAACGGGGAGCACGCGGCGCTCTATATGCGCTACCATCTGGTGCGCGCCCGCGAGCGGATTACCGACGCGCAACGCGATCCCTGACGAGGGCGATATGTTGCCACGACGGCGGGAGGAGAGCGACGTCGTTGAAGGGAAGGAACGTGACCATTCGGAAATCGGCATAAGACACTGCCTCGCCGGATATGGTCGGCGTGGACAGTTTTCTGGGTGGACATGATGTATGTCGGCTTTCCGGTGATTTCGCTGCCGGGCCTTCTTTTCTCTTAATCTTCTCGAGGCCTGCGAGAGACTTTTGGTGCCTTGCCGGCAGACATTTCGCGGGTCAAAGCTATTCATCCGTTTTCATTGATTGTCCCGAAGCATCGCGACGCCACCGCAGATCTTCAAAATCAGCCCTCAATCCTTACTTTGGCATCCTTAAACCGTTAAATTGTCATTAGGAGCCAGCGTATCCGTCAGTGCGGTTTGTTCGATTCGCATCCCAGCGCTATCGAAAAAGCGCAGGTGCGGGCCATCCCACGAAAAATGGACGGTATCGCCGGCGTCAACAGGAACCGGTGACCGGTGTTCTGCGATGATGGCCTGCCCTTCGTCCGTCTGGCAGTAAAGAAATTGGGTCCCGCCTAGATATTCCGAGAAATCCACCCTGGCCTGCAGCATCGCTTCGCCGGCGGTCGACACGAACAGATGTTCGGGGCGAATGCCCAGCGTGATCTTTTCGCCCGGCGACAATGCCTGTGCGTCCAGTGATACCGGAATCCGGCTGCCGCCGAGCAATACCGATCCATCTTCCGCCCATTTCGCTTCCAGAAAGTTCATGCGCGGCGAGCCGATGAACCCGGCAACGAAAATGTTGGCCGGTTTTTCGTAGACCTCACGCGGGCTGCCGGTCTGCTCTATCCGCCCGTCGCGAAGGACCACTATCATGTCGGCCAGCGTCATCGCTTCCGTCTGGTCGTGGGTGACGTAGATCATCGTATTGCGTAGTTCCCGGTGCAGCCTTGCGATCTCGATACGCATCGATACCCGCAATTCAGCATCGAGATTGGACAACGGCTCGTCGAAGAGAAACACCTCGGGTTTGCGCACGATTGCGCGGCCGATCGCCACCCGCTGGCGTTGGCCGCCGGACAGCTGGCCGGGGCGGCGATCCAGCAGCGGATCGATTTTCAGGATCGCAGAGGCCGCCCTCACTCGCGCTTCGATTTCCGCCTCTGGCGTCCGCGCCATTTTCAGACCGAACGCCAGATTGTCGCGCACGCTCATATGCGGGTACAGCGCATAGGACTGGAACACCATAGCGATGCCGCGCTCGGACGGATCGAGATCGGTGACATCGCGCCCCTTGATCTCGATTTCGCCGTCAGTGACCTCTTCGAGCCCGGCAATCATCCGCAGCAGCGTCGATTTTCCGCAGCCGGACGGACCGACGAAGACGACAAAGGATCCTTCGGTGATCCGGAGGTTGATGCCATGAATGACCTCCAGGTTGCCGAAACTCTTGCGGATATCGGTAAGCACGACCCCGGTTCTGGCTATCTCGTCACGCATCGTTGCGTTCGCCCGCTCTGACCCAGACCAGCATTTCACCTGGCGACCTGTTGTCCCAGAAAGGATAGGGTACGAACCGTACCATCGCTTCCTCCGTCTCAGGCGGCCGGGTGCGATAGAGCGCGTCACCCCAATCAGCCTTGTCGCGGCTTGCGGGAACATCGAGCGCCACGGCGCCGCCGAGATCTTTTAAGTCAGCCGTCGTTGCCTGCGAAACGCCGCTTGTCAGCCTGATGCCGTTCAAGCCGTCGCCATTGTCGGTCGCCTCGACGCAATAGACCATCGGCCCGCGCATCAGCGCCGTGCGGCCGGCATCGTGCCGCACCAGCGGATTGGCAAACAGCGCGCGCGGCGCCAAGGGAATATCGAGATCGATATGATCGCCGCTCGTCCAGTCCCGATCGATGCGGGCATAGCCGTCGATCGTGACCGAGGCAAGATCGATCGTTTCGCCATTGACCTTCAGCGTTACGCCATCCGCCCATTCGGGGATGCGCAGTGAGATCGCAAAGCGTGTCGTCCTGTCCGTCGTCACATCGAATCCGATCGCGCCGTCCCAGGGATAATGCGTCTTTTCGGCCAGCCGCACCTTGGCCCCACCGATATCGAATCGGGCCTGGCTTTCGCCGTAAAGATGGACGGCGATCTCGTCGTCCGACACCGCATACATATACGAGCCGATTGACGCGAGCAGACGGGCGATATTGGGTGGGCAGCAGGGGCAGGGATGCCAGATCCAGCGGTGATGCTTCCCGGCGCTTTCCAGAGGGTTTTCATAGAAGAAGGTTTTGCCGTCGAGCGACAGGCCGGACATGGCGCCATTGTAGAGCGCCTGTTCCATGATGTCGGCATAGCGCCGGTTCGGACCGCGCCCGAGCATGCGGCTCGCCCAGAAGACGAGACCGACGGAAGCGCAGGTTTCGGCATAGGCGCTTTCGTTCGGCAGGTCGTAATAGTCGGTGAACCCTTCATTGGAGACGGCAGGCCCGATACCGCCGGTGAGATACATCTGCTTGGTGATCAGATCGTCCCAAAGCGTATCGAGCGCCGCCGTCAGGCTGTCATCATTGTATTCGGTGGCGATATCGGCCATGCCGCAATAAAGATACATGGCGCGCACGGCATGACCGACGACCTTTGTCTGTTCGCGCACCGGCTGATGCGACTGGCTGTATTCATAGGTTTTCTGGATGAAATTGGCGGGATCGCGGCCGTCGCGGATCGCTTCCTCTGTGAAATAATGCGGTTCGGTGCCGCGCTCGTCGATGAAGAATTTGCAGAGGTGGAGATATTTCTTTTGTCCCGTCACACGCGCCAGCTTCACTAGTGCCAGCTCGATTTCCTCATGGCCGCAATAGCCGCGCAGTTGGCCCTCGCCACGGCCGAAAGTCTTGATCAGGTAATCGGCATAACGGCACATGATATCGAGAAGCTTGCGCTTGCCGGTTGCCTGAAAATAAGCGACCGCTCCTTCGATCAAATGACCGGCGCAATAGAGTTCATGATGGTCGCGCAGGTTGGTCCATCGGCGATCCGGCTGGACGCGCTGGAACCAGGCGTTCAGGTAACCGTCCTCATCCTGCATCTTTCCGTACATGTCGATGATCTCGTCGACACGGGCTTCGAGCTTCGGGTTCTTCCGCCGATAGAGCGAATAGGCCACCGTCTCGATCGACTTGCCGAGATCCGAGTCCCAGAACATCTGCGTGGTGCCGCCCCAGGGTTGGATCGGGATGACGATGCCGGGGCTCGGCTTGCTGGTGTCGATGGCATCAAGCATGCCAGCCTCGACGCAGCGGTCGAGCAGCATTTCGGCCGTGGTGTCGCAGATCGCTTCCTGGCGATCGCCGAATAGGCCGTGGATATCGACGCTGGGTACGGGCAGCGGGCGGAACTGGCGGTCTCTTTTCATGGTGTTCATCGCGTCATCCGTTTCTTCAGATTATTTCACCGCACCGGCCATCAGCCCGCGCATGTAATAGCGTTGCAAAAGCAGGAAGACGATCAGGCAGGGGATCGTCATGACCGCGACGCCGGCCTGTACCGCGCCCCAGTTGACCGCGCCGAGACGGCCGGCGCGCACTGCCATCATCAGGACGGGCAGGGTGTATTTCTCGTTGCTGGCGAGGAGGATCAGGGCTGCGAGAAATTCGTTCCAGGCATTGAGGAAGGCGAAGATCGCCACCGTTGCGACGCCCGGCAGCACCAGTGGCAGCAGGACGCGCACCAGCAATCGCAGGTCCCGCGCGCCGTCGATGCGCGCTGCCTCCTCGATCTCCTTCGGCACGGCGTCGAAGGCGTTTCGCATCATGAAGACCGAGAAGGGCAGCTGCAGCGTGACGTAGATAAGCGTCAGCCCGAACAGCGAATTGTTCAGTCCGAGCTTAGCAAGAATGATGAACAGCGGGGTCAGGATCGATTGGAACGGGATCATCAGCGTGGCAATGATCAAAACGAACAGCACGTTCTTTAGCGGAAACCGGTAGCGGGAGAAGCCGTAACCAGCAAGTAGGCTGACCGCTACGGTCAGCACAACGGTTGCGAGCGACACCAGCAGCGAATTGATCGTGTGCTGCCAGATCCCGGCGCCGAAACCGTCCAGCGATCCATAGGCATCGAGGCTGAAACCATTGGTCGGCCATGGCGGCAGAGGCGGCAGGCGGGCTTCCGCGCCATGGCGAAACGAGGCCAGAAACGCAATGGCGAAGGGCGCCAAGAAGAACAGCGAAATGGCGATCCCGGTGGCATGATAGGCGCCGTTTGATCGGACGGCCTTGCGCACACGGCGCTGCTTGGCGGGTGTCGTATTTACAGGTGTCACGGTTTTTCCTCCCGGACGCGAAGCAGCCAGAGTTGGATGATGCTGATGGCAACCAGAATGGCGAGAAGTGCTATCGACAAAGCTGCGCCATAGCCGAGATTGAAGGACACGAAGGATTGGTTGAAGATGTAGTAGACTACCGAGATCATCCGGTTCTGCGGCCCACCCGACGTCATGATGTAGAACTGGTCGAAGGCGAGGATCGAGCCGGTCACGGAGATGATCAGCGCCAGGGCGATGGTTTTGCGCATCAAGGGCAGCGTCAGGTGCCGGAAACGCTGCCAGCGGCTTGCGCCATCGATCCGGGCCGCCTCCGTCAGTTCGGCTGGAATGGCCTGAAGACCCGTGAGCAGAATGATCATTGTAAAGCCGGCGATCTTCCAGACGACCATGACGATAATAGTGAGGAAGGCGCTGTCGAAGGTGGCGAGCAGGTTCGGGCTCTTGTCCACCCATCCGAGTGCTTTCAGCGCCGGACCGATGAAGCCGCTGTCGACATTGGCAAGCCACACCCAGAGCAGCGAAGCCGTGGCAAGACCAACGACAACCGGCAGGAAGATGATGGTGCGGTAGGCGCTGACGAAGCGCCGCTGCTTCTCGACGAAGATCGCCAGCGGAAAGGCGACGGCGAAGATCGCGATGGTGACGATGACGGTATAGTAGGCGGTGAACTGCAGCGCAGACATGAAGCGGGCGTCGTGGAACATGCGGACGTAGTTCCTGAACCCGATCCAGCGCGTGCCACCCATCAGCGGCCAGTTGTGCAGGCTCATCCAGCCGGTGAAGATCACCGGGATGATGAAGAAGGTGATGACGAGTGCCATCGCCGGCGCGATGTAGACCAGACCGCGCAAGCCGGTTCTGCGGGCGCGCCGGCGTCTGGGCAATAGGGTCTTTGAGCCGGAAACAGTCATCCAGATGCTCCGCAGAGACGGTGGAAAGGTGACCGGAAGGTGGGTTTTCGCCTTCCGGTCGCAGCAGCCTTTGGGAGGTTACTGGCCGCTGTCGATGATCGACTGCATTTCGCTTTGCGCATTGGCAAAGGCGCCATCGACGTCATCACCGAAAATGGCGGCGTTGGTGAAGCTCGCCCAGGGGCCGTTCGCGCTGTTGATCAGGTCGTTGAATTGCAGCGTGTAAGGGGTCTTTGCGACCGCGATCGCGTCTATGCCAACCTGCAGGCGTGGATCGAGACCTTGCAGGACCTTTTCGGCAATATCCCCCCGTGTCGGCAGGCTTCCGTATTTGGCCATGATCTTCTGGCCGTCCTCGGAATAGATGTATTCGAGAAATTTCTTGACGGCGGCGATCTTCGGCGTCCCCTTGGTGACGACAAAATTGTCACCGCCGGCAAAGGACGACGTACCGCCTGTCGCGCCGGGGATCAGCGTTACGCCGAAATTGATATCCGGATGCTCGGTCACCAGCGAGCCGATGGCAAAGGCACCAAGGCTCTGCTGGCCGATCTTGCCGTTGGTGAACGAGAGGAAGTTCACCCCATTGTCGCTGGCAGCGCCCGCCGGCACGAGATCCTTCTTGACCATGTTGCGGTAGATATTGATGGCCTGGCGCATTTGCGGCGTATCGAGGGTCGCCGCCTTGCCATCGGCTGACAGGATGTCGGCCGATGAGCCCCAGACAAGCGGGGTGAAGGTGAAGATCATGCAGCCGCCGCAACCGCCGCCGGAAAAGTAGAAGCCATAGGTATCGTCACCCAAGGCGCGGATTTTTTCGGCATTGGCGGTGATTTCGTCCCAGCTTGCCGGCGCCTTTTCCGGGTTGAGACCGGCCTTCTTGTAGAGGTCCTTGTTCCAGGCGAAGACCGAGGTCTCGACCGACAATGGCAGCCCGTAGATGCGACCATGATAGCTGCCGAGCTTGACATGGGACGGCGACAGCGAGTTGAAATAGGGCAGGGACTTCGCCCAGTCCGTCAGGTCTTCGAGCTGGCCTGCCGCCGCAAAGGCGGGATTGTAGATCAGGTCCATCGACAGCGCGTCAGGCGCCTGTCCGCCTGCAATCGCCGTCGCATATTTCTGTACCAGTTCCGAGAACGGCACCTCGGTCATCGCGACCTGGCTCTCGTGGCTAGAATTATAGGCTTCTACGGTTTTCTTGAAGGCATCGCCGACACCGGTGCGAACCCACATTTCGACCTTTTCGGCCGCCGATGCGCTGGCTACCAGGCATAGGGTTACGACGCTGGTCGCAGCCAATAAGCGCTTAATCATGATACTCCTCCCAATTTGACGCCATTCTCCCTGGCGCTTTGTTCATTCCCTTGGGGTTTCACCCCCGCACGATTGCCGGACGACCAGCCGGCATGGCAGTTTCCGCACGCCCGGCTCGACGGACCGTCCTTCGGCGAGCGCCAGGACGGTCAATCCCGCCTGCCGCCCCAGTTCCTTCAGTTCCATGTCCACCGTCGTCAGCGGTGGCCGGGTCTGGGCCGCAACAATCTCCCAATTGTCGAAGCCGATCACCGAAACATCTTCCGGCACCTTGATGCCGCGTTCGCGCAGGGCATCCACCGTGCCGCGGGCGATCTGGTCGTTGCCGCAGAACAAGGCATCCGGCTTGTCGCCGGCGCGCTCCCAGAGCAGGCCGACCGCCTCATGGCCCCAGCTTTCCGACCAGACGCCATAAAGAACCTGTTGGCATTCGCCCGCTGCGATGCTGTAGGCATCGGCGCGTTCGCGCACCGAGAAAAAGTCCTTCGGGCCGGTGACATGGACGATCCGGCGCCGCCCGATCGACTGCAGCCACTCGACCGCAAGGGTTGCGCCATATGCATCGTCCGACCGGAAGATGACGCTGTTCGGCGTCCCTTCGGTGAAGGCATAGACGACCGGAACCGACAGGTTCGAGAGATCGACCGGCAAACTCCTGTCCATCCGCTTGCCGGTGGCGATGATGCCGTCCACCTGCTTGTCGAGCATTGCTTCGACATGAATCTGCCCAAGCGCCGGGTCGTCTTCGATGGCGCAGAGGAAAACCGAAACGCCGTGATCGACCAGTGCCTCCGATACGCCAGCCATTACCGGCAAGGTGAATCGGCCGTAGGTGTCGTTGGTGAGAAGCCCGATCGTGAAGCTGCGCTTGCTGAGCAGGCCGCGCGCAAGGGCGTTCGGACGAAAACCGATATCGGTGGCCACCCGTTTGACCCGTTCGCGTGTCTCGTCTCCCATGCGGCCGGTGTTGTTCAGAGCTTTCGATGCAGTCGAAATGCTGACGGCCGCCGCTGCTGCAACGTCATGAATCGTAATGCGTTTCTTATTCCTCCCCGTATCCAGCCTCTTGTCCTCCTGTTGTGGTGAGAAAACCTTTTACCAAGGAAATTGTCAAGTGAGAAAAGGTTTTCTCAATTCAATGGGCTGAGGTTTTCAAGATTCCGCGAATCCCTCAGGCAAAAATGGAATTTTGCCTTCTCGCCCCACATAAATGGGCGAAAGCATGGAAAGGAGAGATCATCACAATGACTTCGGAAGACGTCGTCGCCGTACTCGACCCAGTCGACCGGACACTCGTGACCGAGGTGATAGCAACCGGGGCGACCCAGGCTGAGTTGGCCATCGTCTTTGCGATCGATGACGTCGGCCAGACCTGCCGGCCGGGGCGGCGGATGGCAACGTTGGCCGAGCCGGTGCCGATGGAGGCGGTATGGATTACCTCCAGCACGTCTATGGCCCACTCGTTGATCGCAAATTGGCTGAGCATGGCATACCGCATCCAGCTAGCTCGGCACATGGGCGAAAAGAGCGGATGAAAACGTCAGGGGTGGGCTCGTAAAGACCCACCCCTTGGCAATCCTCGGCTCAGAAGAACCCAAGTTTGTTTGGGTTGTAGCTGACCAGCATGTTCTTGGTCTGCTGATAGTGGTCGAGCATCATCTTGTGCGTCTCGCGCCCAAAGCCCGACTGCTTGTATCCACCGAACGCGGCGTGGGCCGGGTAAGCGTGATAATTGTTGATCCAGACGCGGCCGGCCTGGATTGAGCGACCGAAGCGGTAGCAGCGGTTGGCGTCGCGGCTCCACACGCCGGCCCCAAGGCCGTATATGGTGTCATTAGCGATTTGCAGCGCCTCCGCCTCATTCTTGAACGTCGTGACAGAAACCACTGGGCCGAAGATCTCTTCCTGGAAGACCCGCATCTTGTTGTGGCCCTTCAGGATCGTTGGTTGAACGTAAAAGCCGCTGGAAAGGTCCCCATCAAGGCGCGCGGCATCCCCTCCGATCAGTACCTCTGCCCCTTCTTCCACCCCGATCGTCAGATAGGACAGGATCTTGTTCTGCTGTTCCTGGCTCGCCTGTGCTCCCACCATCGTCTGCATGTCGCGAGGGTCACCCTGTTTGATCGCGCGCACCCGCTCGATGCAGCGTGCGATGAACGCCTCGTAGATGTCTTCCTGGATAAGCGCACGACTGGGGCAAGTGCAGACCTCGCCCTGGTTGAAGGCAAATAGGACGAACCCTTCGACGGCCTTGTCAAGGAACGCGTCATCCTCTGCCATCACATCGGAGAAGAAGATGTTCGGGGACTTGCCGCCCAATTCCAGGGTTACCGGGATCAGGTTTTCGGTTGCCGCCTGCATGATGATGCGCCCGGTCTCGGTGGAGCCGGTGAAGGCGATCTTTGCAATGCGGGGGGATCTGGCCAGTGGGCCTCCCACCTCGGGTCCCATCCCGTTGACGATGTTCAGGACGCCGTCCGGCAGGAGGTCGGCGATCAGTTCCATCAGCACCATGATGGCCGCTGGTGTCTGTTCGGCAGGCTTCAGTACAATGCAGTTGCCGGCGGCAAGTGCGGGGGCCAGCTTCCAGGCGGCCATCAGGATTGAAAAGTTCCACGGGATGATCTGCCCGACGACGCCCAGCGGCTCGTGATAGTGATAGGCGACCGTGTCGGCGTCGATTTCGGACATGGTGCCTTCCTGGGCACGCAACACAGAAGCGAAATAGCGGAAGTGGTCGACTGAAAGCGGGATATCTGCCGCGGTGGTTTCGCGGATCGGCTTGCCGTTGTCCCACGTCTCAGCCTGCGCCAGAAGCTGGAGATTGTCTTCCAACCGGTCGGCGATCTTCAAGAGGATGTTGGCGCGTTCGCCTGCTGAGGTCCGGCCCCAGGCCTCCTTGGCATCGTGGGCCGCATCCAGCGCCAGCTCAACGTCGGCCCCGTCCGATCGAGCAACTTCGCAGACCTTTGCGCCAGTGATCGGGGTGATGTTGTCGAAATATCGGCCGTGGACTGGGGGAACGAACTTGCCGCCGATGAAATTGTCATAGCGGTCCTTGAAGGGCGAGACATAGATGCTCGCCGGCTTGGTCATGATGTTCATGGAAATACTCCTCCGTGTGATCGGATCCTCCACCCGATCACATCTAGATGCGCCAGAAAGGTCGGCTGGTCAGCCTGGGGGAGAGGGTCAGGGGTCCAAAACGTCCCAAATCTGAGACAGGTGGGCGCGCTATTCGCCGATATGCAGCCGTCTCATGCGCCGGTAAAGGGTTGCTCGACCGATCCCCAATCGCCGAGCGGCCTCCGACACGTTGCCCTCGGCACGAGCAAGGGCACGCATCACGGCGGCTCGTTCCGCGGCGTCAAACCCCAAGCACTCCTCTCCCTCGCCGAAGAGGTCCGACGCAGGGCGGGGTTTAAGCAAACCCGTGGGCTCCAATCTGAATACCCGACGTGCGCCCCGTGTTGCCCCGACGACAAGATCGTCGGCATCCACAGCCAAAAGCACCGACATCTCGCTGTCGTCCGTATGTGCCACCACGATGCGAGAATTTGGAAATGTAGCGCGGAAGTAATCGGCCTCGATGGACCGCGCGGTCTGCGCCACCATCGCCGAAATGAGCCGATTGAATCCTTCCGTCTGGTCGACCCGGGCAGATGACACATCGAGCGCGGCGATGATGCCGCCATCGGCACCGAAGACCGGAGCATCCATGCAACTCATCCCAGTATTGCGGGCGAAGAAGTGTTCGTCGCGGTGGATAGTGACGCTTCTTTTCTCGGTCAGGCAGGTGCCTATTCCGTTGGTGCCTTCGCTGGCCTCGCTCCAGTCCGCGCCGGGCCATAGGCCCCATTCCCGGAAGGCTGTCAGATCGGAATCCTTGCAGCGCTGATCCAGGATCACACCATCGCAATCGGTCAGAAGAACACCGCACCCTGATGCACCCACCAGGCCAAAGAGATGGTCAAGCCTTGCTGTTGCAACCCTCATGAAGCGATCCAGGCAAGCTCGTCGGTGGTCGAGTTCCGCCTCCTCGACCCGATCGTTCGGTCGGCGGGCCGCCGGATCCAGCCGGTGATGTTCCATTGATCGTCGCCAGGAAGCAGCAAGCGGACTCCGCGCCGCGTCCGATGCGGACGCGATAACCTTTGCAACCCTGTTCACGTGATCGGTTTCGCCGCGGATGATACGTCCTCCCTGGCGATAAGCTTACCACCTCGTTGGGCTGCGGCAATATGAATCCCGCCGGCAGCCCTGTCTCAGGTTAAACGGGTAACCTAGCCTGGACGGTCCGGGCTCGAGAGCGCGAGTGTGCACCGCTGGGATGGCTGGTTAGGCGGCCAGGCGTGAGCATCAGCTTCCACGATGAATTCGGCCTGGCGGGCGACCTGATTGGAAGGAAAAGCGTCGACCTGAAGCCGCAGCGCACCGGAACCTATCCCCTCGAAGACGCCGGCATGGCATTCGAGGCGGCCTCTGCATGGTGGCAGGCGGTCAGCAATCCCGGGGCAGCCGTCCTTGCCGTCAGCCCGGGCTCCTGTTCCGCGCAGATCGAAGTGGCCTTCCAGCAACGCGTCCGAAATCGGCACCCGCTCGGGGGATTGGCAGGGCTTGGAAGATCACCTTGCAGCACGATGCGCTTGCGATGACCACGAAGTCTTGGGTCCGGCGTCGGAACGGCCGACATCAGCGCCTGCGTATAGGGATGTGCCGGCGCGCCGAAGATCGATTGCTTTGGCCCGGTCTCAATGATCTTGCCGAGATACATGACCATCACACGGTCCGCGACGTGCCGCACGACGGCAAGGTCGTGCGCGACGAAAAGCATCGCTAGATTGCGCTCGCGCCTCAGCCTGGCGAGCAGATTGACGACCTGTGCCTGAACCGAGACGTCGAGGGCCGAGACGGGTTCGTCGCAGACGAGGAGCGTCGGGTTGAGTGTCAGGGCGCGTGCGATTCCAAGCCGCTGCCGCTGGCCGCCTGAAAATTCCGAAGGATAGCGGTCCGCATGTTCCGCACGCAGCCCCACGGATTCAAGCAGCTTGACCGTCTCCTCCCGCCAGCGAGCCTTTGGCATGGCGCCCGGATGCAACGCCCACGGTTCGGAGATCAGCCGGTCGACCCGCATGCGCGGATTAAGTGACTGGTATGGGTCCTGGAAGACGACCTGCATCTTGCGGCGCAATTCATGCAGCTCCCTTCCGCTCGCTTTGGTGATTTCCACGCCATCGAGAACGGCGCTGCCGCTGGTCGCTGGTCCAAGCTTCAGGAGTGTCCTGACCAGGGAAGTCTTGCCGCAACCGCTTTCGCCGACAAGGCCGAGCGTCTCTCCGCGGGCGATCTCGAAGCTGACGTCATCGACTGCGCGCACGGGCGTCGCGCCGCTGCCGAAGTGCCGGGAAAGGTTTTCGACTTTGAGGAGGGGCTGGTTCATGCTGTCAATACCGGGAAATGGCAGGCGGCCTGGCGGCCCGGCCCCACGGTTTCAAGGGGAGGGACGACCTCGGCGCAGAGCCCTTCGGCACGCGGACAGCGCGTCCTGAACGCGCAGCCTGAAGGAAGGGCGACGGGATTGGGCGCCGAGCCGGGGATCGGCACCAGTTCGTCCTCATCGGTATCCACGCGCGGCTGCGAGGCGAGCAGGCCGACGCTATAGGGATGTCGCGCATCCTCGAAAAGTTCGAAGACATTTGCGGTCTCGACGATCCGGCCGGCATACATGACGGCCACGCGGTCCGCGAGTTCGGCCACCACACCCAGATCGTGGGTGATGAAGATCATTCCGGCATCGCTGCGTTTGCGGATCGTGGCCAAAAGATCAACCACCTGCGCCTGGATCGTGACGTCGAGCGCCGTCGTTGGCTCGTCGGCGATGATGATATCCGGTTCGAGTGCCACGGCCATGGCGATCATGATGCGCTGGCGCATGCCGCCGGAAAATTCGTGCGGATATTGCCTCGCCCGACGCTCCGGATCGGGAATGCCGATTGCCGTCAGAAGGTCGATCACGGCTTTGTCGACGCCGCCCTCGGGGTGGCGGCCGTGGATGCGGTACATCTCCGCGATCTGCCAGCCGACGGGATAGACGGGATTGAGTGCCGCAAGCGCATCCTGAAAGATGAGGGCGATCCGGTTGCCGCAGAGATCTCGCCGCTCGTTGCGCGAAAGCTTCAACAGTTCCGCCCCGTCGAAGCGGATCGACCCCCGGTCGATCGCGCCCGGAGGATTGGGAACGAGGTCCATGATGGCAGATGCCGTCACGGACTTGCCGGAGCCGCTTTCGCCAAGAAGGGCCAGGACTTCACCGCGTTCCAGCGAGAAGGAGACGCCATTGAGTGCTAATATGCGGCCGGACGCCGTATCAAAACTGACTTGCAGGTCCTCGACTTCGAGAAGGGCCATCAGCGCCTCCGGCTCACAAGACGCCAGTGCTGCGACGGATCGTTGACGATCCGGAACCAGTTGGCGAGAAGGTTGAAGGACATGGTGGTGAGCATGACGGCGAGGCCGGGGAAAAAGCCGAGCCACCAGGCGGACGACAGATAGCCCTGGCCCTGGGCGACCATCAGGCCCCAGCTCACCGAAGGCGGCTGGATGCCGAGGCCGAGATAGCTCAGGCCGGATTCGAACAACATGACCATGGCGAGATTGACCGAGGCGAGCGTCAGCATGGTGGGTGCGACGCTGGGGAGGATATGGGTGCGCAGGATCCAGGTCGGTCCGCCACCGAAGACGCGCGCCGCATCGACGAAAAGTCGTTCGCGGACCTCCAGCGTTTCGGCTCTCGCGACGCGGATATAGGCCGGCATGCGGGTGACGGCGAGCACGATCACCAGATTGCTGACGCTCGGACCGAACAGATAGAGGCCGAAGAGTGCCACCAGCAGGGTCGGGAAACCGAGAATGATATCGCAGATCCTCATGATGACGTTTCCAACGATGCCGCCGAAATACCCGGCGATCACGCCCAGCAGCGTTCCGCCGATCAGGCTTGTCAGCACGGTCACCACGGCGATGCCGATCGTCGTCGAAGCCGCCTGGATGAGGCGGACGAGGAGCGGCCGTCCGAGTGCGTCGGCACCCAGCCACAAGGTCCAGGACTGGCCGAAGTCGAACGGCGGCAGGTTGCGCGCCTTCAGCGAAATGCGATTGTCGCCGAGGAGCGACAGGGAATCGGTGAAGATGGCGAGCACGACGATCAGCAGCCAGATTGCCGCGGCGACCGCCATCGGGTCACCCGCGAGCGCACGCAGGAGCCAGAGGATGCGGCGGCTGCGGCGCTCGCGGGCCGGGAGGAATTCGGCAGACGTGTCTGTCATTCGACCCTCACGCGCGGATCGATCGAGGCATAAAGCATGTCGACCAGGATATTGATGACGAAGATCACGACCGCGACGGCAAAGATCGATGCCTGGACGATCGCGAAGTCGCGTTTCAGAATGCCGTCGATCAGGAGTTTGCCGATGCCGGGAAACCCGAAGACCACCTCGACGACGCCGCCACCGCCGGCGAACTGGGCGGCAAGGTCGCCGGTCACCGTGACCGCGGGCAGGAGAGCATTGCGGAGCGCGTGCACGAAGGTGACCCGTCCGTCACGCGCACCCTTGGCCCGCGCCGTGCGGACGAATGTCGCATTCAGCGCTTCAATCATCGAGCCGCGGACGATTTGCACCAGCGTTCCGAATGGTCGGGCAAACAGGCAGGCGACGGGCAGCACCCAGTAAATCGGGCCGCCGAAGCCTGACGTCGGCAGAATGCGGAAGGTAACGGCAAAAAGAAGCACGCCCATCAGGCCGAGCCAGAAATCCGGCACGCTTGCGGCTGCCTGCGACAGGACATTGACGCCCCGGTCGATCCAGCCACCGGCATTCACGGCAGCAATGGATCCCATGACGATCGCGGCGGTGAAGGCCAGAGCCAAGGCGATGGCGCCAAGTGCCAGCGTGTTCGGCAGCGCCTCCAGCACCACGTCCATGGCCGGGCGATTGTGCCAGAGAGACATTCCGAAATCGAGGCTGAGAATATCCCAAGCCCAATCAAAGAACTGGGCCAGGAGCGAGCGATCGAGCCCAAGGCGGATGCGCATGGCTTCGCGCGCCGCATCCGAAGCGTCGACCGGCAGGTAGAGATTGACGGGATCGCCCGTCAACCGCACGAGGAAGAAGGCGGATGTCATCAGCGCCGCAAGCGCGAGCGCCGCGAAGGCCGCACGTTTCAGGAAATAGGTGAAGGACATCCGCTCTCCTCAAGCGACATACAAGCCGTCGGCCGGGCAGATCAACGGTAGCTGATCGACTTCAGCTTGATCTCGTTGCCGGCCTGCACATCAGGCGTATAGTTCACGTTCTTGGCGACACGGGCGATCGTGACCATGTGAAAGAGCGGGGCGATGTTGACCGTATCGACGGCGATGTACTTGAAGGCTTGCTGGAACAGCTTCTTGCGCTCGTCACCGGTCGCCTTCGAGGCATCGGCGATCAGCTTGTCGAGACCGGCGTCCATGATGGTCGACTGGTTGCCATCCGTGGTAAAGCGGTTCGGCAGCGTGAACACGGCATCGCCCTCGGCATTGTCGATCTGCGTCTGCAGGATCGAGGCCGGACGATCCTTGTTCCACGGCTTCAGCAGCCGCTTCAGCCACGGGCTTGTCTCGAGCATTTCAAGCCGAGCATTGAAACCGGCATCCGCCAACATGGCCTGAATAGCCTCCAGGCTTTCGGACGAGTTCGGATAGATGCCGATGCGGCCGTAGATGACGATCTCCTTTTCGACCGGCACACCATCCGCCTTGGCGGCCGCAAGCAGGGACTTCGCCTTTTCCGGATCGTAGTTCCAAACGGGAATGTCAGGATTGAAGCCGAAGACCGACGGTGGCACGACCTGCATCGCCTTTTGAGCGTCCTTGTGGAAGATCGTTCCGATGAGGCCATCCCTGTCGATCGCAAGGTTGAGTGCTTCGCGAACGCGCTTGTCGTTGAGGGGTGCAATCTGCGCATCGATCCTCAACAGCGAGGTTTCGGCGTTTGGGAAAGCATGATCCTGTCCGGTGGTGCCGTCCTGGGGTGCGATTTCATAGGCGATCTGCGCTTCGCCGGTGTCGACCATCGCCGCCCGCACTGCGGACTCGGAGCGCCAGATGATCGTCGCTTTGGGAATTGCAGGCTTGTCGCCCCAATAGCCTTCATAGGCCACGAGACCGACCGACTGGCCGGGCGTCCACGCGACCAGCTTGTAAGGTCCGGTTCCAGCTGGGTTGCGCGTCTTGGTGTCGCTTGGGGTTGCCGGCGAACCGATGTCCAGGGCGGACAGTTTGTTCGGGAGGATTGGCTCGACAACGTCCGTCTTTACGAGGAGGGTCGTCGGGTTCACGGCTTCTGCATTGAGTTTGATGCCCTTGAGCGTGGCTTGTCCCACTTCGCAGGCGAGCGCCGGATCCTGGGCCCGCTTCAGAGCCGCGATGACCGCATTGGCATCGAACGCCTTGCCGTCATGGAAGGTCACGCCTTGGCGCAGCTTGAACTCCCAGGTCAGGCTATCGACCTGCCGCCAGCTGGTGGCGAGGCTCGGGACGACAGAACCATCCTTGGGGCTGAGATTGACGAGCGCCTCGGTGATGTTGTTGTGCAGAATGCGTGAATTGCCCGAGAGGTCCGTGTCGCAGGGGTCGAGCGATTTCGGCTCATCCGTCACCACGACCGTCAGCTTGTCCGGGGCCGCGCGAGCGGGAATTGCGGCGCTTGCCGCCAACGACATTGCAAGCCCCACGCTCAACGCATGGATAGCCGTGATCTTCTTCATGAGAGCCCTCCTCCAAATCCAATCGAACCGCATACGGCGCTTCGGTGATCTCTTCCTCAAAGTCATCCGGGTCCGCGGGGGACAGCCGCGCTCAAATGACTTTACTTCCTCCTGCAAGTACGTAGTGTCAAATATGACACTTGCGACGCCAACATGCTCGTTCGATCTCAAGAAGTCAAGGCAAGTAATCCGCATATGGAATTTGAAGTTCATGATTGAACCAAAGCATGGGTCTCCGGTGGTGGAAAAGACGGCGCATCTACTGGAGGCGGTCGCCGATGCGAGGACCGGTATTTCGCTCGGCGCATTGGTCGATCAGCTCGGAGTGCCTCGTTCGACCGTGTATCGCATCCTCAATTCGCTGACCGCACATGGGCTTGTGGCTCGGGTGAATGGCGGGGCTTCCTACGAGCTGGGGCCGAAATTCGTGCAGCTTGCGCGGCGTATTTCGCCCGGTGCGGATAGGGTGACGCTGATCGAGGCGGCGAGGCCGATCCTGGCAGCCGCGGCTGACAGAATCTACGAATCCTTCAGGCTGGCGGCACCCGAAGCTAATGAAATGATGACGATATTTGCGGCTTCCAGCCCTGGCGACTACGCCCTGTTCATCAAGGTCGGCGGCCGTTCGCGCAAGCATGTCGGTGCGGCCGGCAAGCTTGCTCTGGCCTATTCCGACTACAACGAGATCGAGGTCTACTGCGCCGGCGGGCTGGAGGCCCGGACGCCGTATACGATCACCGATCCTGAGACGTTGAAGGAAGCGCTCGCTGAAATTCGCCGCAGCGGAAGTGCGGAAGACAATCAGGAATCCAATCTCGGTCTGCGAGCTTTCGCCGCTCCCATATTCGATTCTGCAAGTCGCCTGGTCGCCACCGTCAGCGTGCCGTTCATCGGCGAGGCGACGCCGGAGCGCGCTCGATCAATCAAGCGCGAGGTCCTCGACGCCGCTGCCATGGTGATGATGGCTATCAACGGCATTCATCCAATGTCCAAATAAGAGACTAAAAATTCTTTATTGAACTATCGTGTCGTTATGCTAGACCTCGCAGCCGGGCAAACGGAGGTTATCATGACGGCTTTGGACCCATTGGTTTACGCAAAGCTTTTGCGGACAAATTCGGCGACCCTGAGTAGCTTGCTGCTGAAACGTGGGCTCAGGAACACCGCGGTTCGCGGCGTGCGACCGCTGGCCGCCGCCGACAAGCCGATGATCGGCCCGGCGGTCACCGTTCGCTACATTCCCGCCCGGGAAGACATCGACGGCTCGACCTACAGTTCCGATCCGTCCAATCAGCAGCGCAAGGCGATCGACACGATGCCCGAGGGGCACGTTCTCGTGTTCGATTGCCGCGAGCTGGCGGAGATTGCCGGGATTGGCGCGATGCTGGCTCGGCGCCTTGTCTACCGCGGATGCGCTGGCCTTGTGCTGGATGGCGGCGTTCGCGATACGGCCGATATCGGCCAGCTCGGGCTCCCGACCTATTGCATGGGCCCTGCGGCTCCGGCCAATCTGGTTGCCCACCACGCTTCCGATATGAACCAGCCGATCGCCTGCGGCGGTGTTGCGGTTTATCCCGACGATATCATCTTCGGCGACACCGAGGCTGTCATCGTCATCCCTCGGGAATATGTGAACGAGATCGCTGACGAAGCCGTTGCAATGGAGGAGCAGGAGGAGTTCCTGAAGCTGGAGATCGAGTCTGGCAAATCGACACTTGGCGTATATCCACCGAACAGGGAAACCCTCGACCGGTTCGAGGTTTGGCGTAGGGCTCGCGTTGACGCCGTTTGACGCCTACAATTGCCAGTCCGGTTGGTTCAGTCCGGTAACTTGCCGAGCGCTGATGTCAGGTTAACTGCAGCTGAAAGATTTTGCGGCCATCTCGCCGTCATGAGCCAGAGTCCCGTCAGCTTGCGGTGTAAGCCGTCAAGCCTCGAGCGAGATTGACGCGGGGGCTGCGGGCACTGATAACAGTTCGCCGATCAGGAGCCCGTTTTGCGCCGACGTGGCCTTCCTAGCCGTTCCATGGATTGATCATATCAATACCGAAACCTTCAAAATCTTTGGTGTTGCGCGTCGCGAGGGTGAGATGGTGTGCTATCGCGGTGGCGGCGATTAATCCGTCCATTGAAGCCAGTCCGCGGCCACTCTGCTTGGCAAATGCCATGAGATCGCCCCATGATAGGGCGACAGGCTCTTCCACCGGAATCACCCGCCCCTCGAAACGCTGCGGCAGGTCATGCGAAAGCCATTCCGCCAGAGTGTCGCGTTTTCGCCCGCTGTCCATCAAAGCGACGCCTCGGCGGATTTCTGCGATTGATATGATGCTGATATAGGCGCGGTCTTCGTCGAGTCCGCCAAGCCACTCTAAAACGCGTGCGTCGGGACGGGGCTTTGTTACTTCAGACAGAACGTTGGTGTCGATGAGCAGTCTCACAGCGGCAGGTCACGTGGCTCATCGCGTTCACGATCCAGATCCAAGCCGGCACCGCGGAGCGGCGAGTCCATGAGGAATTCTGCAAGTGATCCTTTGCGTGCTATTTTCCGCTGCCATTCTTCCGCCGAAACGACAACCACGCTTGGTTTTCCGTTCCGCGTGATTGTCTGGGGCGCTGATTGTGCTCGCTCGATGACCTCGGAGAGTTTTGCTTTGGCGCCGGCGACCGTCCAGATCCTATCATCGTGTGCTGATGGCCGCATTGCTCGCTCCTGACTATAATGACCATCATGACTATATGAGACGATGGGCTTGAGCGCAAGCCTCGCCCAATTCGTTCGCTGAAAACTAGATAACGCCTTTGCTGAAAATGAAGCATCCATAGGGGCCTGGATCGGAGGTTCTTACGATCGCAAACGATTTTTTTGCTTCTTCATGAAATGTGAAACGCTCCAATGCCTCCATTTGGACGGGTCGTCCTTCAGCTTGATCTATGACCTTCTGTATTGTCGCGAAGATTGGCGCCTGACCAGCGACGTCACCGACAACTTGCATCCGTTTCACCGGTGCGTCGACGAAGGTATCAAGAGGAAAGAGTTTCAGAACAGCTTCCGCAAGACGCTCGAGGCCGCAGCCGGAAACGTCGATGAGACGGCTGTAGGTTGTATGTCGGGCGATTGTCTGTGCGGGATGGTTGATGTCGCACAAGACCAGTTGGTCGCCGTGCCCCATCAGCATCAAAGCATGCATCAGTTCAGCATTTAACACCGGATCGATTCCCCTCAGCACCTCGTTATTCTCCCTTTGGATGAGGCTAATTCTTTACCAGTTAAAGCAAGTCTGTAATGTTCGTGATTACGACGCTGTCCTCTGTTAATTTTTTTCTCCGCAATCCCTCGAAACAAAGGCGAATTAGGGCTTTTTAAGGCTCGACTGGGTCCCTGAGACAATGCGCTGGCAGACACCAAAGAAATCTCGACCGAGAGACTTTACAATATTTTGCCTCTATGTGAAGTCTACGGGGCGGATGAGGTCTTCCCAGGATAAGCCGGATGGCGACAGGTCTAGCTGACGGCTTTACCTGTCGCCGCCCTCCAGGAAGATCGATCAAGCGGCGCGAGGAGTGCGCGCCGCCGCAGGAGGAGGACAGCTTTTGGCATCGATGAATATCGTCAATGTCGGAAAGGCCTATGGAAGCCTGACGGTGATCCATGGGGTTTCCGTCGAAATTCCCGACGGCGAATTCGTCGTCCTGGTGGGGCCGTCCGGTTGCGGAAAATCGACACTGCTGCGCATGGTCGCCGGTCTCGAGCCGATAACTTTCGGAGACATTCGCATCGACGGCAAGGTGGTCAACGACCTGCCGCCGAAGGACCGCGATATCGCCATGGTATTTCAGAGCTATGCGCTCTATCCGCATAAAACGGTGGCCGAGAACATGGGTTTCGCCCTGAAGATGCGCGGCGAGACCAGGGCGGATATTGACGAGCGCGTGCGCAAGGCTGCCGAGATACTCGACCTAATGCCGTATCTTGCGCGTTATCCTCGCCAGCTTTCCGGGGGCCAGCGCCAGCGTGTGGCGATGGGAAGGGCGATCGTGCGCGATCCCAAGGTGTTCCTGTTCGATGAGCCGCTCTCCAACCTCGACGCCAAGCTGCGCGTACAGATGCGCGCCGAGATCAAGGAACTGCAGCGGCGGCTGGCGACGACCATGATCTATGTGACGCACGATCAGGTGGAGGCCATGACCATGGCCGACCGGATCGTGGTGCTGCGCGACGGGCGCGTCGAGCAGATCGGTTCGCCGCGGACGCTCTACGATACGCCGGCAAACACCTTCGTTGCCGGTTTCATCGGCTCCCCGTCGATGAACCTGATCAAGGGGCATATCCGCGCCGCCGCGGAGCCGTTCTTCGAGGCCGATGAGGGCATTCGACTGCCGCTCGACCGCGCACCTGCGGGCTCGGACGGGCGGCCGGCTTTTTACGGCATCCGGCCGGAGCATTTCACGCTCGGCGGCGCGGTCAGCGCCCACGTGACGGTCGTGGAATCGACCGGATCGGAAACGCAGGTCTTTGCAAAGCTCGGGCAGCAGAAGATCATCGGTGTTTTTCGCGACCGCATCGAGGAACCCTCGGACCACGTGATCGCGATGACGCCGAACGCGACCCTCGTCCATCTGTTCGATGCCGAGAGCGGACTAAGGCTCGACTGAGAGTTTGGCCGGCGCTTCGAGGAGGGGGCGCCGGCAGCCACGAACGGTGGCGTTCTATCAAAGGGAGGAGACCCACATGAAAGTCAGTGATTTCGAGAGAATGATGGCGATCGGCCTCAGCCGGCGCGCCATTCTGAAGACGAGTGCAAGCCTCGGTGCAGTGGCTGCAACGAGCGGCATGCTCGGTTTGCCTGGAACGGCCTTTGCGCAGGATGCGTCGCTGCGTAGCCAGATCCTGCAGGTGCCGGGCGTCGGCAAAGGGTCTCCAACCGACGCCGATTGGCAGAAGGTCGGTGGGATGTGCCTGGAAGCGACGAAGAAGAGCGTGAAACAGGGCGAGTTCGCTGGCGTCCAGCTGTCTTTCATGGGGCTGAACAACCAGAACCTGCATAACGTCTTGTTCCGGGGCTTCCTCAAGCCTTGGGAAGACTATACCGGCGCCAGGATCACGTGGATCGACCTCGCGCAAGCCGACTACAGTCCACGCCTGCAGCAGGCGATCGCCACGGGTACGGTCGATTTCGACCTGCTCGAAATGGGCGCGCCGTTCGAGGGCGATGTCTGCGGCAAGGGGCTGGCGTCGGAGATGCCGGACTGGGTCAAGGCCCAGATCGACATGGACGACTATGTCGACTACCTCAAGGCGCCGGTCGGCACCTGGGACGGCAAGACCTACCGCGTCTCGGTCGATGGCGATTGCCACAACTTCAACTACCGCACCGACTACTTCACCGATGCCGGCCTCGCGAAAGCCTGGAAGGACGAAGGCCACCAGGGTGAGTGGGGAGTTCCAAAGACCTGGCAGAAGGTTCAGGAGGTCACCAAGTTCCTCAAGGGCAAGACCGTCGGCGGCATGGAATCGGTCGGCTATCTCGACGCGCCCAAGGCTTGGGGCGGTTTCGGCTTCTACTTCCTCGGCAGCCGCGCCACCGCCTATGCCAAGCATCCCAATGACAAGGCCTGGCTATTCGACACCGATACGATGAAGCCGCGGATCAACAACCCGGCATGGGTCCGCGCGATCCAGGACATCATCGACGCCCTACCATCGGAAGCGGGCGACCAGCTCAATGCCGACCCGGGCACGACAGCCTTCCAGCAATTTCTGGCCGGCACCGGTTCCATGGTCTCCTGGTGGGGGGATGTGGGCGCAAGCGCGCGCACCAGCGACAGCTCCGTCGTCGGGGAGACCATCGGCTTCGATATTCTTCCGGGATCGGATGATGTCTACAACACCAAGACCGGCAAATGGGAAAAGCTCGCAAGCGGACCGAACCATGCGCCGAACATGGCCTATCTCGGATGGGGCGTCTATGTGATGGCTCGGGTCGATAGAGACGAGAAAAAGAAGAGGGCGGCATGGAGTGCGGCCGCCCATCTTGGCGGCAAGGACCTGGCGCTCTGGACGGCCGCCTATCCATCCGGCTTCCAGTGCTATCGTAAAAGCCAGTTCAACATCAAGGAATGGGTGTCGGCCGGTTACGACGAGGCGTTCATCTCAGGCTATCTCGCTTCGCAGTCGAATTCCTACAACCACCCGAACGCTGCAATCGAGCCGCGCATTCCGGGCATCTTCCAGTATTACAGCGTCGCGGAAGACGAACTGGCCAAAGTATTCGCCGGACGGGCGACCGCTCAGGCCGGTGCCGATGCGATTGCTGCGGCATGGGAAAAGATCACTGATCAGCTTGGCCGCGACAAGCAGCTCGCGCTCTACAAGGCCTCGCTCGGGGCCTGACACCCGCGGGGCAGTTTCGGCTGTCTCCTCAATGATCTCAGGCGGCGCAGAGTCGTGGCGCCTGAGCCTCTGCCCGCTTCAGCTCGCCTTCTGCCCCAAGGGTCTTGCCTATGTCGCATACGGTTACGCCAGCCATCAGCCCCGTGGAGCGGACGACGGTCCAGCTCACCGCCGCCCGGCGCGGCCGGTTTTTGATCGTTGCCGCGAGCATCTTGTTATTCGCCGTCCTCGTTCTTCAGATCCTCGAGGCGGGCGGGGTTACGGCGCTCGGGCTTGTCAGCTGGCGATCGCTGCTGTTTGCCTATATCTTCTGGGCGGTGGCCTTGTGTGCGAGCCAGGTGATGATCCGCGGAGAGGCAGGCCAGCGCGCCGTTTTCGTCCTTCCAGCCATCCTCTTCACCGTCGCCATGGTGGTTTTCCCGACCGTCTTCGGGCTTTATATCGCCTTCACGGATTGGAATCTGAGCGCGGCGGCCGGCCGACGCTTCAACGGGTTGGACAATCTACGGGCGCTATTTGCGGACGCGTATTTCTGGAACGCGCTCCTGAACATGGTCTACTACGTTCTCTCCGTACTCGTTCAATATGCCATCGCCTTCGGGCTGGCGCTCTTGCTCAACACCGAGATCAAGGCCCGAAAATTCTTCCGTGTCGCCTTTCTCCTGCCGCTGATGCTGAGCCCGGTGGCGGTCAGCTGGATGATCGGCAAGTCGCTGATGGAGTACCGGTTCGGTCCGGCCGCGACGCTTGCGCGCCATCTCGGCTGGGACAACCCGGCCTTTTTCTCGACGCCCTGGCTTGCACGCACCGCGATCATGGCGATGGACGCCTGGGTATCGATTCCGTTCATGATGATCCTGCTGCTTGCCGGCCTTCAGGCACTTCCTTCCGAAATCAAGGAGGCGGCAAAAGTCGACGGTGCGTCCGGCTGGCAGAGTTTCAAGGAGATTACCTTTCCGCTGATGCTTCCGGTCAGTATGACAGCGATCATCCTGCGCATTATCTTTCAGCTGAAGCTCGCCGATATCGTCATCAACGTCACCGCCGGCGGACCGGGCGGGGCGACGGATACCGTGTCGAGCTTCATCTTCCGGGAATATCGTGACCGTTCCAATGTCGGCTACGGGACCATGCTTGCGGAATTCTATCTCGTCATCATCATCATCTTCGTCGCGCTCATCCTCAAAGGGGCGAGCCGATGGATGCAACGTGAAAATTGAGGCGAAGCCCATGGCGATCACCGCTGAAACATCCGATAAGCCGGGAAGTCTTTGGTCGCGGCGCCCGCAATTCCTGACCACCAGCCTGCTGATCTATGCAGCTTTGGTCTTCTGGGCCTTCGTCTCGCTCTTTCCGATCTACTGGACGATCACGACGTCGTTCAAGACAGCGGTCAACGTCACGCAGGGGCACCTGATACCGTTCGTGGACTTCACGCCGGATTGGAGAGGCTGGCGTTCGCTCGGCCTCTCGCCGGATACGATCCTTGCGCCATCAACCGTGCGGGATGAGTTCCTCCGCCGGTTTTTCAACAGCATCGTGGCGTCCGCCGGGGCCTCGTTCCTGGCGGTGCTCATTGGGTCGCTGGCGGCCTACGGGCTCAGCCGGTTCACCTACAAGTTCCTTTGGATGGCGAACAAGGACATTTCCTTCTTCTTCCTGTCGCAGTTGATCCTGCCGCCGGTCGTGCTCGCCATGCCGTTCCTGGTTCTCTACAAAAACCTGCTGCTGCTCGATACACTGATCGGTCTGATCCTCGTCTATACGCTCATGGTACTGCCAATCGTGATCTGGATCATGCGCGACCAGTTCGACACGATTCCGGTTGAGCTGGAACAGGCGGCATTGGTGGATGGCTGCTCGATCTGGGGCGCTTATCTGCGGATCGTTCTGCCGATCGCGCTGCCCGGCATGGTGGCAGCTTTCATCCTTTCGGTCATTCTGTGCTGGAACGAATATTTCTTTGCTGCGCTGCTGACGAGTTCGAATGCCAAGACACTGCCGGTGATGGTGGCCAGCCAGACGGGGTCGCAGGGGATCAACTGGTGGTCGATGGCCGCCATCGCCACGGCCGCGATCATGCCGCTGGTCCTCGTCGGAATCTTTCTGGAGCGCTATATCGTCAAGGGGCTGACGGCGGGCGCCGTCAAATAAATCGTATTGAGGAGGACATTTTGCTCAAGAATATTCATCCGGCGCTGAACGCCGACGTGCTGCACGCGCTTCGCTCCATGGGGCATGGCGACACGCTGGTCGTCTCCGACACCAACTTCCCGAGCGACAGCGTCGCCCGACAGACGGTCGTCGGCCGGCCGCTCAGCATTGCCAATCTCTCGGCTCGTGACGCGATCCGTGCCATTCTCTCGGTGCTGCCGCTCGACACGCCGCTCCAGAATTCTGCCGGTCGCATGGAAGTCATGGGCGCGCCGGGCGAAATTCCGACCGTGCAAGGCGAGGTGCAGGCGGAGATCGACCGGGCGGAAGGCAGGCCTTCGCCCATGTACGGTATCGAGCGCTTCGCTTTCTACGATCTGGCCAAGAAGGCCTATTGCGTGATCTCGACCGGCGAAACGCGCTTCTATGGCTGCTTCCTGTTCACCAAGGGCGTCATCCCGCCTGCAGGCGTGTGAGGTTTTCGGCATGGGAACCGGAATTTCCATTCTCGGCATTTTCGTCGCCGACACGGCCTATCTCGCGCCGCGCATGCCAGCCCTGGGTGAGACCATCGCCGGCAGCGGCTTTTCCGTCGGGCCGGGCGGCAAGGGATCCAATCAGGCGGTGGCTGCCGCGCGGGCAGGGGCCGACGTGTCCTTCATCTCGAAGATCGGCCGCGACACATTCGGTGATCTGGCGCTCAAGACCTACGAGCAGGCCGGTGTGACGGCGAAGCTGACCGTCATGGACGACCATCCGACCGGCGCTGCCTTCATCTATGTCAACGACCGTACCGGCGACAACGCGATCATCGTTTATGCCGGGGCGGCCGGCACGATCGACGTCGAGGATGTCGAGGCAGCGCGGGGTACCATCGAGCTATCCGCCGTGTTCATCACCCAGCTAGAACAGCCCGCACCGGCGGCCCATCGGGCGCTCGAAATCGCAAGGCAGGCCGGTGTCACCACGATCTTCAACCCCGCACCCGCGGGCGTCTTTCCAGCGGAGATCTACGGGCTCTGCGACTATATCGTCCCCAACGAGACAGAAGCCGCAGCGTTGGTCGGATTTCCGCTCGAAACCCTGGAGGATGCAAAGCGCGCGGGCGATGTGCTTTTGTCGCATGGTGTCGGTACGGCGGTCATCACGCTCGGCGGGCAGGGCGTCTTGTTCCACAGTGCAGGGCAATCCACTCATGTGCCCGCCGTCTCCTGCGGCCCGGTCATTGATACGACCGGTGCCGGCGATGCTTTCGTCGGCGGTTTTGCTGCAGCGCTTGCGCGGGGCGCGGCACCGCTCGATGCCGTCCGCTTCGGCTGCGCCACCGCCGGCATCGCCGTCACAAGACGCGGGACGGCCCCCGCAATGCCCACGCTTGCCGAGATCGAGGCGGTGATGGCGGGCTGACGCCGAAGTCCTGCCGGCGCAGCCGACTGAAACTTTTCGGGGCCGGTTTCGAGGTTCGTCCAGCCATGGCTGCCGATCCCGGCTGGCCGCCTACGCGTGCGTTCGTACATCACGGGAAAAGGCCGAAAACAGGTCTCTGGAGCGTCCGTCATACGAATTGGTGCGCCGCACAACAATTATAACTTTACAAATAATAATAATCTTGTGAAGTTGTAATTGTAGTGATTGAAGTGAGCCAGACCCGTGCCAGAACCGAGATTTGCCACCCGACTGAATTCCTTTGCCTCGAAGCCGAAGGCCGAATGGCCTGATCTTTCGGGCAAGCCGACAATGATGCAGATGGCGACGCGCGCCGCCAAGGTCGATGGCCTGACGGATCTCGATCTCAACTACCCCGACCATGTTGCCGACGATCCGTCGCTTCTGGCAGGTATGATCGGCGATCTCGGCCTGGCGATCAACGGCTTCGCCATGCGTTATTATACCAATCCGGCTTTCAAAATTGGCGCCTTCACCAACCCCGATCCGGCGGTTCGCCGCGAGGCGATCGACTTGACGAAGAAAGGCATCGACGCGGCTCGCGCCGCCGGCAGCAACTTGATGACGCTCTGGCTCGGGCAGGATGGTTTCGATTATGCCTTTCAGGCGAACTATCATATGTTGTGGCAACACGAAGTAGATGGAATTCGTGAAGTTTGCGCCCATGATCCCGACTGCCGCATCAGCATCGAATACAAACCGAACGAGCCACGCTCCTACAGCCTGATGCCCGATTGCGCGACCACGCTTCTTGCGATCAAGGACGTCGATATGCCCAATCTGGGCGTGACGCTGGATTTCGCCCACGTGCTCTATGCCGATGAGCAGCCGGCCTTTGCCGCCGCTCTCATCGCCCGATACAGTCGGCTTCTCGGCGTTCATCTCAACGACGGCTATGCCAAGCGCGACGACGGCCTGATGGTCGGCGCGGTGCATGCCCAGCAGACGATCGAGCTTCTGCGTCAGATCCGTAAGGACGGCTATGACGGCGCGATCTATTTCGACACGTTTCCCGATATGACCGGTCTCGATCCGGTCCACGAATGCGAGGTAAACATCCAGACCGTCAAGCGGATGCTGACGGTGGTGGATCGCCTCGAGCAGGACAACCGCCTTTCCGGGGCGATTGACCGACAGGATGCCGTATCTGCGCAGGCCGTTGTCCAGGAGCTGATGCTCGGCTGAGCCGCCCGAACGCTGAAATTCTTGAAACCTTAAGAACCTTGAACCCAAGGCACGCCGAAGGCGTGCCGATCGACACCATCCGGGAGGAACCGATGAAGATCTTTATGAAGACGACCCTTGCTGCCGGCGTCGCCGCCAGCTTCCTGTTCAGCGCAGCCGTCGCGCAGGATCTCGCGCCGCTGAATTCCGATACCGAAAAGAATCGCATGGACTGGTCGGAGCTTGAAGCCAAGCTCGGCCCATTTCCCAAACTGCCCGAGGGCACGAAGGCCGGAGCCGTCTCAAAGACCCTGACCAACGAATACTGGCGGTCGCTCGGCGAAGGCTATGTGTCCCTCGGCAAGAAGGTCCACGTGCCCGTCGTCTATCAAGCTGCCCAGAGCGAGGGCGACCAGCTCGGCCAACTGACGATCGCCGAAGGTATGATCACGCAAGGCTATAACGTCCTGCTGGTCTCGCCGCAGACGGACGCCAACCTGCAGCCGGTGATCGAACAGGCCAAGGCCGCCAAGATTCCGGTCGTCAACGTCAACGACGCGGTCATCCCCCAGGCCGAGCACTATGTCGGTAACGTCCAGCGCGACAATGGCGTCCGCGTCGCCAAGTGGTTCATTAAAAACCGTCCCCAGGGCGGCAAGGTGGCGATTGTCGAAGGTCAGGCCGGTGTCTACGCTGCCGTCCAGCGCACCGACGGCTTCAAGTCGACCATCAGCGAAGGCGGCAAGTTCAAGGTCGTCGCCAGCGTTCCCGGAAACTGGGACCGTCAGACGTCCTACGATGCCGCTACCAACATTCTCAACCAGCATCCAGATCTCGTCGGCTTCTATGCCAACAACGACGGCATGGCGCTCGGCATCGTGGAAGCCGTCAAGGCCGCCGGCCTTGCCGGCAAGGTCGCAGTATTCGGCACCGACGGAATTTCCGATGCCTATTCCTCGATCAAGGCAGGTGAACTGACCGGCACCGTCGACAGCTTTCCGGTCTTGACAGGCGAAGTCGCGCTCGAAACCGCGCTGCGCCTTGTCGCCGGCCAGAAGCTGCCCCGCGTCGTCGCCACGCCGCAGGCCCTCATCACCGCCGACAATCTCAGCCGCTACCAGGGTGCGAACGTCGATGTCCGCGCGGTGCTGATGGAAGATGCCAAGGCGGCCAAGTAACGAACGTCGAATGGATGCCGGCCGTCAAGGCCGGCATCCGGGTTTAGTGAGCGAGGTGGAATGATGATCCCCCGACTGAGATTCGAGACGATCTCCAAGAGCTTTCCCGGTGTGAACGCCCTCACCGACGTGTCGTTCGACGTTGCACCCGGCGAAATCCACGGGCTCCTTGGTGAAAACGGCGCCGGCAAATCCACCCTTCTGCGGATACTCTCCGGGGTGTTTCGCCCGACCTCGGGAACGGTCTTGATCGATGGCCAGGGCGTTGCCTTCAAGAAGCCGATGGATGCCCGCGGAGCCGGCATCGCCATGATTCACCAGGAACTGCAGCAGGTGCCGCATCTGAGTGTCGCCCAGAATATGTTCCTCGGTCACTCGCTGACCCGCATGGGGGGCCTGTTCGTCTCACGCCGCCAGCAGGAGGCGCGCGCCGCTGAAGCGCTATCGATGATCGACAGGAGTATCGATCCTGCCGCTCCAATCTCCTCCCTTAAGGTGGCGCAGCGCCAGATTGTCGAGATCGGCCGTGCGCTGCTGGACAACGCGAGGGTCGTCGCCATGGACGAGCCGACCTCCAGCTTGACGCCGACCGAGTTCGACCGCCTGGCGGAGGTGATCGCCAGCCTCTCGGCGAGAGGTGTCTCAATCATCTATGTCTCCCACAAGATGGACGAGGTTTTCCGCATCTGCCAACGCGCCAGCGTCATGCGCGACGGCAAGCTAGTCGGCAAGGTCGATCTGAAGACTGCGTCGGAAAAGGACGTCATCGCGATGATGGTCGGTCGTCAATTGATGCAGGAGGAACACAATTCCTTCGTGACCGATACGGTCAAGCTCGAGGCGAAGAACCTCTCGTCGGCAACGAAGATCCGCGATGTGTCCTTCACGCTACTCAAGGGCGAAGTGCTCGGCATTGCCGGGCTCGTGGGCTCAGGCCGAACGGAACTGCTGCGGCTTTTGGCCGGCGTCGACCGCCTGAGCGCCGGATCGATCGCCATCGACGGCAAGGCAGTGCGCTTCGCCACGCCACGCGAGGCGATTGCAGCCGGCATCGGTCTTGTGCCGGAAGAACGCAAGCGGGAAGGGATCATTCCTCTGCGTCCCGTGAGCACCAATGTGGCGCTCGCTTCGCTCTCCAGCTTTTCCGCGGGCGGCATGATCAGCACGGGCAAGCTTCGTGCGACCGCGCAGGATTTGTTGAAGCGCGTCAACCTGAGACCGTTCCAACTGGATCGGCCGATCCGGCTATTCAGCGGAGGCAACCAGCAGAAGGCGATCATCGCCCGATGGCTGGCGGCCAAATCGCAGATCCTGCTGTTCGACGAGCCCACCCGCGGCATCGATGTCGGCGCCAAGTCCGAGATCTATCACCTGATCGAGGATCTCGCCCGCGAAGGCCATTCGATCATCGTCGTGTCCTCGGAATTGCCTGAGATTATCCGGCTCTCCGATCGCGTGCTGGTCATGCGGGAAGGTCGGGTCGCTGCCGGTATTCCGCGCGACCAGCTGACAGAAAGCGCGATCGTTGCGCACGCCATTCCGGGGGCGAATGCCGGTGCGGCGGACACACGTGCCGCCCAGACCGCGTGAACCAGATAGGACATACAATGACCAGTTCGTCGAACGCCGTAGAGTCAACATCGGCCTTCCGCCGCTTCTCGTTTTCGCTGCGCGACGCGGGAACGCTGATCGGCCTCATCGTCATCATGGCGGTATTCGCCGCACTCGTCCCGGGATTCCTGTCCGAGCGAAACCTCGTCAACATTCTTCAGCAGTCGAGCATCAATGCGTGCCTGGCGCTTGGGATGACGCTGGTGATCATTTCGGGAGGCATCGATCTGTCGGTCGGCCCGATGGCCGCGATCTCCGCCGTCATCACCGCGACCCTGCTGCTCGCCGGCACGCCGATACCCCTGGCGATCCTCGCGGGTCTCGGCGTGGGCATCGTCTGCGGCTTCATCAACGGCGCGCTCGTCGCCTATGTCGGCCTGCAGCCGTTCATCGTCACGCTCGGCACGCTCAGTACCTACCGGGCCATCGCGCTCATCTATACCGGCGGCAATCCCGTCCTCGGCATTCCCTCGGGCTTCCGCTCGCTCTTCAACGGCAATCTCTTCGGCGTTCCGACGCCGGTCATTATCGTCGCTGTCGTGGCGATTGCCGCCTGGATCCTGCTCAAGAAGACACCGATCGGCGAATATCTGATGGCTGTCGGTGGCAATGAAGAGGCAGCCTACGTGGCCGGCGTTCCGATTGCGCGCACCAAGATCACGGCCTATGTCATTTCGGGCGGGCTGGCAGCGCTGGCTTCGCTGATCCTGATCGGGCGCCTGGGAGCTGCCGAGCCTATCCTCGGCAATCTATGGGAACTCGACGCAATTGCGGCTGCGGCCATCGGCGGCGCTTCCCTGATGGGCGGCAAGGGAAGCATTCTCGGCACGATACTCGGCGCGATCATCCTTGGGGCGATGCGCAACGGTTTGACCCTGATGAATGTCCAAGCCTTCTATCAACTGCTCGCCACCGGCCTTATAATCCTCGCCGCAATGATAATCGATCGCGCGACAAGGGGACGGGGATGAACGGTGAAAGCTTCGACATGAAGGCCGTGGGACCACGCATCCGCATGATGATGCCGCTCTTGACGCCGCTCGAAGCAAAGGTCGTCGATACCGTTTTCGCCATGCGGGATTTCAGCGACGAGACGTCGCTCAAGCAGATCGCGGAGAACGCCGGCGTTTCCGAAGCCATGGTGGTCAAGATAACCAAGAAGCTCGGCTTCTCCGGCTTTCGCGACTTCCGCTCTGCCGTTAGCCAGTACAACCGGCAGCCGACGGCGGAGATGCACCAGGAACTGTCCGTGGACGATACCTCGCTCGAAATCGTCCAGAAGGTGTTTCGAACTTCGATCCACGCGCTCGAGGAAACGCTTGCCATTCTCGACATGGCAGCATTCGACCGGGCGGCGGATCTGATCCACAAGGCAGCAACGCGGGATTTCTACGGCGTCGGCGGCTCGGCGCAGATTGCCCGCGACGTGGCCCACAAGTTCCTGCGGATCGGCGTGCGCGCCAGCGTGTTCGACGATTCGCACATGATGCTGATGTCGGCCTCGCTGCTGGCGGAGGGCGATATCGCCATCGGCTTTTCCCATTCCGGCAACACGATCGCGGTGATCGAGGCGATCCAGCTCGCGCGCAGGAACGGCGCGCGCACCATTGCCATCACCAATTACGGTTCTTCGGCGCTCGCCCAGTCCGCCGATGTGGTTCTGTGTTCTACCGCACAAGGGTCGCCGCTGATGGGCGAAAATGCTGCGGCACGCATCGCCCAGCTCAATATTCTCGATGCCATCTTCGTCGCCGTCGCCCAACGTGACTATCAGGCAGCCGAACGCAATCTTGAACGCACCATGTCCGCCGTAACGTCCAAACGAAAAGATCGACTTCTATGACACCTTCGCCCGTTGTCACCGTTTTCGGCAGCCTTCACTACGATATCGCCGTTTTCGGCCCGGCTCGGCCCCGCAAGGGCGAGACAATAACGGGGACGTCCTGGCATCCGAAAAGCGGCGGCAAGGGTGGCAATCAGGCGGTTTCGGCTGCGCGTACAGGGATTGCGACCTCCATGATCGGGGCCGTCGCCGATGACGACTTCGGGCGATTTCTCATCTCGAATCTCGACCGTCGGAATGTCGATCACACATTCGTTCGGCGCGACGTCTCGCAATCGACCGGCATGAGTGTCGCTATTTTCGACGACGAGGGCGACTATGGTGCGGTTATCGTGTCGGGCAGCAACCTGACGCTTGGCGACCATGATGTCCTGGCGGCTCGCGATCTGCTCAGCCGGACAACAATTCTCGTTCTGCAAAATGAGATTCCCGATGCCGCCAACGTTGCGGCGGCAAGGGCCGTCAAGCAGGCAGGCGGGTGCGTGTTGATCAATGCAGCCCCGGCACGCGTTCTGTCGAACGAGCTGCAACCCCTCATCGATATCATCGTCGTCAATGCCATCGAGGCCGAAATGCTGGCCGGCGTCCCGGTCGTTGAAACACTCGACGGCGCCCTTGAGGCCGCACGGAAACTTGTGCGGCTCTTTCCCGAGGTTGTCGTCACCGCTGGAGGTTCGGGTGTCGCCTACGCGAACCGCGATGGAAAGGAGATCGTCATTGCGGCTGTGAGGGTGAACGTTGAAAGCACGCATGGGGCGGGAGACGAATTTATCGGCGTCCTTGCGGCGGAAATCGCGTCTGGCAAAACGATGAACGACGCGCTTCGAAAGGCGAACATGGACGCGGCAAAACTGGTTGGCACCCCTGAAGCGGACCGTCTTGGGTAAGGTTAGCAGGTAAAAGCCTCCGGCACCGTTCAAGCTTGCCTGTCGTACGGCTCGATGATCGCCCACTGCTTCAAGCGACGCTTTGCGCCGGTAATCCCAAGAAACACATGGCCGCCGGTGTTGGTCAGCTGGTACGCGACCTGAGCTAGGAATGCTTAGAAAATCTAACGCATATTCCCAATCTTCTAAATTGAGCTAACCGCTTTTCACTCCTACTGTCTGGGTACAAGCCGTTTGTGGGAGGCGGCTGAGAGGGGCGCAGGCAGGTTGCCGCGTTCTCCGGGAGGAGGCTTTATCATCGCTGGAACCGCATTCGCCGGAGGGGCAGCCATGCCCCGCAATCCGGGAGCGGTTGTTATCGATCGGGTCTCCGGCCGGGCTCTGTGCAAAAGATATTCCCCAGCCGAGGATGTTGAAATGAATCTGTATTCACTGCTTTCGCTTCGTGCCGCCGATGGACGTCCGGTCAGGGTCGGCCTGATCGGTGCCGGCAAGTTCGGGTCGATGGTGCTCGCCCAGGCCCAGCGCATTGCCGGCCTGCACATGGTTGCCGTGGCCGATCTCGATGTCGGAAAGGCGAAGGAATCCATGCAGCGGGTTGGCTGGGCCAAGGAGCGCTACAGCGCGACCAGCGCCGGCGATGCCGTCAAGAACGGCACGACCTTCATCACCGACGATGTCAAGGCACTGTTCGAATGCGGCGAGATCGAATGCATCATCGAGGCGACAGGCCATCCGATTGCCGGCACCCGCCATGCGCTGGGCGCGATCGAGCACAACAAGCATGTGGTGATGGTCAATGTCGAGGCCGACGTCATGGTCGGCCCGATCCTGGCCGAGAAGGCTCGCGCCAAGGGGCTCATTTATTCCATGGCCTACGGCGATCAGCCGGCGCTGATCTGCGAACTGGTCGACTGGGCACGCGCCACCGGCTTTGAGATTACCGCCGCCGGCAAGGGCATGAATTTCGAGCCGCGCTACCGTTATTCCACCCCGGATACGGTCTGGGGCCTCTTCGGCTGGACGGAGGAACAGGTCGCGGCGGACAACCTCAACCCGAAGCTCTACAATTCCTTTACCGACGGCACCAAGGCCGCGATCGAAATGGCTGCTGTCGCCAATGGCACCGGCCTGGATTGCCCGGATGATGGCCTGGCCTTCCCGCCCGCTGGCCTCCACGACCTCGCTCGCGTTTTCCGCCCGGCATCCGACGGTGGCCGCATGGCGCGTTCGGGTCTGGTCGACATTGCCGCCAGCCAGGAGCCGGACGGCCGCGAGGTGTTCAATAACATCCGCTACGGCGTGTTCGTCACCTTCAAGGCGCATAACGAATATGCCCGGTCCTGCTTCAAGCAATATGGCCTGCTGACCGATCCCTCGGGCTGGTATGCCTCGATGTGGCGTCCGTTCCACATCATCGGCCTGGAGACCTCGATCAGCGTCCTGTCCGCCGTGCTGCGCAAGGAGCCGACCGGTTGCTCCAAGGAATTCCGCGGCGATGCGGTCGCGACCGCCAAGAAGGACATGCAGCCCGGCGAAATGCTGGATGGCGAGGGCGGTTATGCCGTCTGGGCCAATGCCATTCCGGCAACCCGCAGCCTTGATCTCAAGGCCCTGCCGATCGGTCTTGCCCATAACGTCAAGCTCAAGCGGCCGATCAAGAAGGATCAGATCGTCTCGTTCGACGACGTCGAGATCGTCAATGACCTCGACGTGGTGAAGCTGCGCCAGGAAATGGAAGGCAGCTTCCGCCCGGCCAAGAGCGCGGCAGCGTGAGCACGGGTGACCAGATGAGCGCGCCAGCCTTTGTCGTGATCGCGGAATTCCAGGTGAAGCCCGGCAAGATGCGGGCTTTCCTGGAAGCTGCGCGGGATGACGCCAGGCACTCTGCCGCAGATGAGCCTGGTTGCCGGCAGTTCGACGTGATCTGCCCTGAAGGATCGGAAGATACCGTGGTGTTCTACGAGGTCTATGATAGCAGGGCCGCCTTCGACGCTCATCTGGAAACGCCGCATCTCGAGCGTTTCCGGCAGGCTTTCCCGCCGCTGATCGTCGAGGAGCGGCCGGTCCGCTTTTCACGCCGGGACTATCCGTGATGGCGGGAGAAGGACAAATGACCGAGAGCATACAGCGCATTGCCGTCATCGGCACCGGCATCATGGGAGGCCCCATGGCCGGGCGTCTGGCCGAGGCAGGTTTTGCGGTTTCGGGCTGGAACCGGACGCCGGAAAAGGCGGCGGCGCTGAGCGGCCGCGGCGTGGTCACGGCATCGGATGCCGTCGCCGCCGCAGCGGACGCCGACGTGGTGATCTGCATGCTGAGTTCCGGTCCCGTCTGCGAAACGGTGCTGATGGGCGAACATGGCGTGATCTCCGCCATGCGGCCGGGAGCGATCCTGGCCGTCATGAGCTCCATTCCGGTGGAGACCGCCGTGGCCCTGGCCAAGGTGGCCGCCGATCACGGTGTGGCTTGTGTCGATGCGCCGGTTTCAGGTGGCGAGAAGGGTGCCAGGGAAGGAACGCTTGCGATCATGGCTGGCGGGGATGCCGCAGTCGTCGATCGGCTGCATCCGGTCTTCGCTCCTCTCGGGCGGGTGACCCATGTCGGCCCGGCGGGCAGCGGCGCGCTGACCAAGCTTGCCAATCAGTTGATCGTCGCCTCGACCATTTGCGCGGTGGCCGAAGCGCTGACGCTCGCCAAGCGGGGCGGTGCCGATCCGGCCAGGGTGCGCGAGGCTCTGCTCGGCGGGTTCGCCGACTCCACGGTGTTCCGCCAGCACGGCCTGCGCATGGTGGAAGGCAATTTCCAGCCCGGTGGGCCCGCGAAATATCAGGTGAAGGACACATCGACGGCGCTGGCCTTTGCGCGCAGCCTTGGATTGACGCTACCGGTCAGCGAGGAGGTTGATCGGCTTTTTCAAGCCATGGTGGATGATGGTGACGGCGATCTCGATCACAGCGGCGTCATTCTTCAATTGCAACGCATGAACCGGGGCGGAGGCTAGTCCGCCTGACATCCAGTTGAGACTATCAAAAGGGAGGAATGAAAATGAAACACTTCGCACTTCGCAGCCTGTTGGCCGCCGCTACCATGCTGACCGCCTCGATCGTCCAGGCAGCGACGCTGACCTTATCGACGCCTGATCCAGACAATTCCGAAATCACCGTTGCAGCCAACAAATTCGCTGAACTCGTGGCCGCCAAGACCAATGGCCAACTGACCGTCAAGGTCTTCCCGAACGGCACGCTCTATGGCGGCGATCCCTCCGGCGCCGTAAAGCAGCTGGCCGGCGGTTCGCTCGATATGCTGCTGCTCGCGACATCGCTCTATGCCAACTTCAATCCGAAGTTCTCGGCGATCTCCATCCCCTACGTCTTCGACAACGAGGCGCAGCTGCGCAGCTACCTCTCGGGCGCGCCGGGCCAGGAGCTGATCACTGATCTCGAAAAGATCGGCATCAAGGGCATCAATCTCTGGCCGCGTCCGTTCCGCCAGATGACCAATTCCAAGCTTGCGATCACGAAGCCCCAGGATCTGTCGGGGCTGAAGTTCCGCGTGCCGAACAATCCGCTCTGGGTCGAATTCTTCAAGAAGATGGGTGCTGCGCCGACGCCCCTTGCCTTCGCGGAGGTTTACAACGCCCTGCAGCTGAAGGTCGTCGACGGCCAGGAAAACCCGATCAACGTGCCGCTCAGCGCCAAGTTCTACGAGGTGCAGAAATATGCGTCGATCACCAATCACATGGGTGACGGCTGGGTGCTGGGCATCAATCCGGCGAAATTCGAGGGACTGAGCGACGCGCATAAGAAGGCGCTCGCGGAGGCGGGCAAGGAAGCGGAGGCCTGGAAGGTCGCAAACGACGCCGCGACGGCGGAAACCACCATCGCGGAGTTGCAGAAGCACGGTATGGAAATCAACCGCCTGACGCCCGAGCAGCAAAAGGCGTTCGTCGCGATCTCGAAGGGCCTTTACCCGGTCTTTGCCGGACTGGTGAAAGACCAGGCCTTCTTCGACAAGACCATCGCCTTCGTCGGAAAGAACTGATCCTTCGTCCCAAGCCGGACCGGTCCTGCACCGGTCCGGACAGGAGAATAAGCCATGGTTAAAAACAGCTCTCTCTTAAACAAGATCATCAAGGGCATGACCGATGTCGTCGCCGGCATTGCCGTGTTCGGCGTGCTGGTGGTTGTCCTGCTCCAGGTCGCAAGCCGTCTTCTCGGCGTTCCGGTCTCGTGGACCGAGGAGGCTACGCGTTATCTTTTTGTGTGGATGATCTTCCTGGGACTGGCGGCGGGCTTTCGCACGGTGGAGACTGCGCGCGTGGTTGTCTTTCTGGCGATGCTGCCGCGCGCGATCCAGCGGCTCTCGGTGCCGATCTATGTGACGACGTCGGTCATCTTCTTCGTCCTGACCGGATGGACCGGTTATCATCTGGTCAAGCAGCAGTTCATGATGAACGAAACCACAGCCACGCTGATCGTGCCCATGTGGGTGATCGGCCTCATCATGCCTCTTAGTTCCGTCTTGGCGGTACTTGCCATCTTCGAATCCTTACGGACACGCCGCGACCTCATTGAAATTTCCGATCCCGCCCAGGGCATGCCGGAGATCACTCTCGCCGAAACTGTATTGCCCAAGCCGGAGAAGCAGCCATGAGCCTCGTTCTTCTTGTCCTTTTCCTGGTGATGAGTGCGTTTGGCGTTCCGCTTGCCGTTGCTCTAGGCCTCGCCAGCGTGCTGGCCATCGTGTTCTTTACCTCGACCCCGATCGATCTTCTGGCGCAGAGCATGTTCTCGGCGATGAATTCGTTCCTGCTGGTCGCGGTGCCGCTGTTCATTCTGGTCGGGGTGCTGATGGAGCGCGGCCACGTTGCCGAAAAGCTCTTCGACTTTGCTGAAGCTATCGTCGGCTGGCTGCCGGGCGGACTCGGCCATGTGAACGTGGCATCGTCCGTCATTTTCGGTGGCGTGTCCGGGTCGTCTGTTGCCGATATTGCTTCCATCGGCGCAATCGAGATCAAGGCGATGGAGCGCCATGGATTTCCCAAGGGTTATGCCGTGGGGATGACGCTCTGTACCTCCACCCTTTCGTCGATCATTCCGCCGTCAATCCTGATTGTCATTGCGGGATCGATCGCCAATGCCTCCATCGGCACGCTGCTGGTCGCGGGCCTCATACCCGGCCTGTTTATCGCGCTGATGTTCATGGTGTTCAACCATTTTTACGCGGTAAGGTACGGCTACAACCCGTCCAAGCCGTTCAACATGCGCCTGGTGGTGACGACGGGCATCGCGGCCATCCTGCCGATGCTGACGCCCGTCATTCTGCTGATCGGTATCGTCGATGGCTATTTCACGCCAACGGAAGCAGCCGGTATCGCCGTGCTCTATACCCTGTGTCTATCGGTCATCCTTTACCGCACAATTTCGCCGCGTGAACTGCCCACGATCTTCATCGAAACGGCACGGACCTCGGGCACGATCCTCTTCATTGCCGCCACCGCCAAATTGGCCGCCTGGGTCTTCACTTTCGACGGTCTGCCGGCGCAGGTGGCGACGTTCCTGGCCGCGATCAGCACCGGTCCGACCATGGTTCTCGTCCTGATCTTCCTGTTCCTGATCGTCGTCGGCATGTTCATGGATGCCATCGCCGCCATGTTCATCCTGATCCCGGTGCTGATGCCGTCTGCCGTCTCCCTCGGGGTCGATCCGATTCACTTCCTGATCGTCATGGTCATCACCCTGACGCTCGGTTTGGTGACGCCGCCGGTCGGGGTTTGCCTGTTTGCCGTGGCGCAAGTGGCGAAGATGTCGATCGAGGATGTGATCAAGGGCTCGCTTGCGCCAATGTCCATCCTGGTCGGGGCCATTCTCGCACTGGTGCTGTTTCCGCAGCTGACGCTGACGCCCATCCGGCTGCTGGGCCTCTACTGAAGCGGCAGCGAAATACGAGCGATCCCGTGGCGGTCCTCGGCCCTCACGGGATCTGCCGTCAGGAGACCGCGTCGCGCTGGGCAGCCTGCCAGACATCCCGCTCGGCGCGCAGCCAATCAAGAAAGATCCGCACTTTCTTCTGACGCAGATGGTCCCGCGGGCAGACGATCCATTGCGTGACAATGCGGATTTCCGGTGGCGCTGCGACCGGGCAGACCAGCCGCCCGCTCTTCAATTCGTCGCCCATCATCAGCGTGCTCTCCAGGGCAATGCCCATGCCGCGTATCGCGGCGTCGATCGCCATATGGCTGCGGTCAAAGAGAATCCGTGACCAGCGCTCCTGTGGCGCAACCTCGGTCAGCTGAAACCAGGTCGTCCATTGCGCCTGCGACTTGACCGAATGGATCAGGCGGTGATCGAGCAGGTCCCGCGGCTGGAGGCTGCCTGCCGCGGCATAACCGGGCGAGCAGACCGGCATGAACTGTTCGTCGGCGATACCTTCCACGAACAGTCCCGGCCAGCGTCCATTGCCGTGGCGGAGTTCAATGTCCACCAGTTCCTGGTTAAAATCGGTAGGCTCATTGGTGCCGTCAAGGCGAACTTCGAGATCGGGGTGCTGGTCGAGCAGCTTGCCGAGCCGTGGCAGCAGCCACTTGTTGGACAACGTGGGGGTAGCGCGAACAGTCAGCGTCGTGACCGAGCGAAACCCTTGGATCGTGCCGGTTGCTTCCTCGATGCGCTCGATCTGCTCGGAGATCATCGAGAAATAACGTTCGCCAGCCTCCGTCAACACGACGCCTCGGCCGGCTTTGGCAAGCAGGGAGACGCCAAGTTGAACCTCCAGCAACTGGATCTGCTGGCTGACCGCCGATGGCGTCACGCTCAGCTCTGCGGCTGCGCGTGAAATGCTGCCGGCACGAGCTGCGGCGTGAAAAACCAGAATGGCCTTGATCGGAAGCTGCATTTTCTACCTGCGCTGACGACGGCGCTGAGGCGGTGTTCGTCGTTCAGAGAATGCTGAAATCACGAATGGCCTTAATTTCGTTGAGCAAATGGACAATAAGAAGAAGGCGACGTCAAGCCGGCTTTTCCTATCGTCATCGCATCGCGCCGGCTAAACGCGGGAGCCAAAGCACCAGGTCCGGGACATAGGTGATCAGGAACTAGCCACCAGCAGAGCCAGCGGGGAACGCTCAAGAATGCCGGATTACTCGCCCCGGCTTATGAACTGGTCCACAATGTCCCGTCCGCTGTCGAAGCAGCGATCCGGATCGGCTTTCCGCTGATCGTCAAGCCGGTGGTCGGAAGTGGAAGCACCCGCGTGCGTCTTTGTCTGGACGGTGGAGATGTTGGAGAGCAGGTGGCCCATCTGCTGTCGAGCGGCGGCGAGGGAACGGCCCGGGATGTTTTGATCGAGGAGTTCATCGTGGGATTGGAATATTCCGTCGAGACAGTTGGAGATGTCGTGCACGGCATCACCAGGAAGCCTGTCATCGCCCGGCGACCGCCTTGGCGTCGACGTGAAATGCGTCGCAGGAAGTCAAGAGACCCCGGGCGCCACAAAAGCCAGCAGCGGTTCCAAATCGTAACTATCTGCCGCTTTCAGCGCCGCGATATAGGCGGCGCGTCTCTCGCTCATCTTTTGAAGATTGGAGCCCGACGTCCAATCGATAGGTTCGGCTCCATATATCTTTTCAAGAACGACATCCGCCATGATGCGCGCATGCCGGCCATTACCGTTCGGAAACGGATGAATGAATACCAGCTTATGATGTAGCCGGACAGCCACCTCGATCGCAGAGTACGTGTTGTTATCAGCCCAATACCGGGCATCATCCATGAGCCCCCGCAGTTGGACTCCTATCTGCATGGGATCGATACCAATGTTTTTCCCCGTTTTGCGAAATGCGCCCGCCCAATCCCAAACATCGCCAAAAAGGCGCCGATGAAGCTCGATTGCAAAGTCATCGGTCAGAATATCTTTTCGGCGCATACGAGAAATCCAGCGCAGTCCAGAAGCGATGTTCGCCTGTTCGAGCTCGTCCAGCTCACTCTGCGTTTTAAGATGCTTAAATTTCAGCCCGCCGATTTCGTTTGGGTCGAGAGGGGTCGCACCATCGGGATATTCGAACTCAAAGGTCACTTATCCTCCCAGAAATCGGAGGGCATCTGGTACATCAGCTCATTCATCAGGCGCGCGACTTCCTGCTGGGTCAGGCTGTGCGAAACAGTTTGGTCTTCCAACGCCATATGCTTTGCGGCCCTACCGACGATCGCTTGTGCTTTTTTCCTGGCCTGGGCGATAATGACATTTTCGACCGTCTGAGGTGGGACAAAGGCGTAGACGAAGCGGCAACCCATCGCTTCTGCGATCGCCTCCATGGACTTCAAGGTCACACCGCCATCAAGCTCGGCTTTTTCGGCCTGCGCGATGCGCGAGCGCGTGACGCCCATTTTCTTGGCGAGTTGCACGCCCGACATGCCCAAAGCTCTGCGCACCGTTCGGATCCAGCCTTCAGCGGGTCTCTCGATATCGTTTCCATGCGCCGTATCTACAATCGCCTGATACTGCCGACGTACGGTTTGCTTCACGCCCATTGGAGACTCGTATGTTGACGGATTAAATCATTTCGTCAATAAAAAGCTATACAATCGGTCACGAAATGTCAATATATTTATTGACGCTCTTGGGGCGTCACTTATAATGGCCTTCACTGGAGACGACCAAGCTGTTCTTCCTCGTTGGCAATCGCCCCGTCTCGCTGCTGACCTGCGAGGCGATCGCTGAATTGAACGAGGCTTTTCCAAGCGAAGCGATCGCGATCATGGCGGTGGCGGCTTCCCGGCGAATTTTTCGCGTGCTCCTGCGTGGTGGCGATCGAGCGCCTGGCGAGCCGTGCTTGCCTATCCGACGCTGCGGAGATCCTGCGGCGTATGCTGTCCCAGGCATGACTGCCTTAGCTCCCTCGCGACCGGCGTTGCCGCTATCTGATGAAGAGCAGAATGCCATGGGGCGGGTTATCAGGCTGATCATCATATTGAAGAGACAATGACGGTAACGCCAGGCATTGGCAGAAAATGCAATCTTTTTGTCATTCCCGCCACAAGACTCGCTCGATACCTTGGCGATGGCTGCAATGCAGATCGGAGCGCCGGACGTTGGCGCGCTATCTTCTCATCATAGGTCGTGCGCGATTATGCAAGCCTGGCCGGCTTTGCTCCGGACTATGGGAGATCGCCAAAGGTTGAGCGCCGCGAGCCTTGAGGGAAGCAGTCTTTTTCCTTCACCTTGGACGAGGACACGGAATGATCGACACTGAATATAGGGTTCGCCTTGCGGAGCCTCGGGAACTTGGCGCCACGGCCGCTCTCGTCACCGACGCTTTCGCGCAATATCGCGGAGTTTTGCCCGCCCACATCTTCGATCCCTATTTGAGAGACTCGCGCGACTTCACGAGCCGATGGGGGCAGGCGGATATTGCGGTGCTCGAGACGCAAGGGTGCCTCGTGGGAACGGTCACTTATTACGCAGAGGCCTCGCGCGAGGGAATGGGGTGGCCTTCCAGTGTTGCAGGGCTTCGAACATTGGCCGTCGCGCCTTCCGCTCAAGGATATGGCTACGGTCGGGCACTTTGTTTGTGGTGTATAGGACGCGCCCAACAAGATGGGGCACGTGCTCTCACGCTGCACACTGCCGAGTTCATGAGGGCTGCGTGCAAACTGTATGAGGGCCTTGGTTTTCGCAGGTGCCCTTCGCACGACGTGACGGCGTCGAATGTTCTCGGGTTCAGTCCCGGTCTGACCGATCAGAAGATCATAGCGTACGCCCTGCCACTCGAGGACGCCGGATAGGCGCCTGGCTATTGGCCGGATCAGACGGTCTGTAGCCGCCCCTGACGCCGTTGTGGCCGGCCCGCCGCATACCACGGAAAGGAAAGGAGACAAGACCATGTCGAAGTTTATCACAATCGGATATGGCGACCCGGCTGGCTACGATCGCACGCCCGGACCCGTCAAAGACGCCGCGCATGCCCAGGACGCAAAACTGCGGTCCGAGGGCGCCGTGATCGGGATCGCCGGCACACCGGTGCAGGTCCGCAATCCGGAGGCGCGCGGGGTGGAAACCCGCGATGGACCGTTCATGTCGTCAGCCCTGCCGATTGCGGGATTTGCCGTCATCGAGGCCACCGACCTGGCCGACGCCATAGAGAAGGTTTCCCACGTACCGTGCGCGATTGCACACGGCGTCGTTGAAGTTTGGCCCCTGAAAGAAGTACCCTGATCAGAGCTCATTATTCAAGATACAGGAGATTGGATATGTCGAATCTCGAACGGCAGATTTATGGGCTCAGCCAGCCTGGCGCGCCCCGCTCATTTCTCTGCTGACGTCCACACGCGGATGAACGAGACACCGCGAAGTCCAGCGCTGCCGACCTGTTCCACGAAACTGTCGGTGACATAGACAGCCGAAGCCCGCATCGGCAGTTTGAAGAGCTGTGCGGCTCCAATTTTCTCCCTCCTGAAGATATGACGCTCGATATCGAGAATGTCTCCGTTGTCGAAATAGGCGATGCGTGACTGTTCATGATCGAGGGCGTCGAGGACCGTCGTCGTGTTGAAAAGCCAAACCTCTTCCCCCTTCATGGGCAGAAGCTGCCCATGCTCGACGAGAACCGGCGCCAGTGCGTCGACTGCGGGTCTTTTCAGGATCGGCGCGTGCTCGCCTAGCCAGGGGAAATCGGAATAGGTCCGATCCGCCGTGTCCAGTTTCATGACAGGAGCGATCCAATCCTGAATGACGCGACCATCCATCGCAGAGAAGGTCTCATAGTCGTCATCATCGGCCGGGAATATCCACTCCTGACCTTCGATGACCTCGAACTTGTAGACTGTCAGCGGCATCGCGTGTTTCTCCTGGCGGTCAATAGTCAGAACTGGCCGGTCAGGCAGCGCGAAGACCGGCGGGACCAATGTCGAAGGTCGTGCACGGATGTGCAGCGCGCCTTACGAGCTCGCAAACCGGGTTAGGGAAGTTTCGCCCACCCAATCCAGTTCTCGCGGCTCATAACGGACAGTGCGGATCGCAAAGGAAAGAGGGTTTAGTCCATAGCACGTCGAGAAGGTCTCTCCCGGCGCGATGACTTCATCACTCGTATGGGACGCCCTGTAAACGATTGATTTGCGTTGTTTGGCAACTAGGCTGAATGAGACAGTCTGAAGGGCCGTGTCCGCATGATTGGTAATCCGGACCGAGATCGGCATGGCCGGATTTGGACACAACTGGGGATCAGGTTTCGCATTGATGGAGACGGATTGGTTCGAGGGCTCCTGCTCGCTTTTACGATCCGTGACGAGCCAAAGTCCGACCCAGGCAACGGCGAGCGAAGCGACCACAACGGCGCCAGCTCTGCGCGAAAACAAGAAAGTTATCAAAACTATCGCGCCGCCGATCAGCCAACCCATTATGGCCTCTGCACGTTGTGGCTGATGATTGTCTTCATTGCCCCTACGTAGGCTTGAAGCAGATGCAACGCAATGGAAGGAATTGACGCATTTGAGGAAGGCGGTCGCGAAAGCATGTCCGGAGGGCGACGAGCACGCTTTCGCGGGGAAGGTCGGCAGGATGGAGGAGAACAGCGCGCCGATCGCCAGGGCGATAAACGCAGCGCCGTGCCACACTCATAAGCCAATCGCTTCGGCGTGAGCGCACAGAGGCTACACTTCGTAGGCCGGCTGGGCGAATGTGCTTGCGCGCGTCCATAGCCACGTCGAAAGACAAATCAACGCGGCTGCCAGGCCTGCCAGGCCGAGGTCAAGCGCTAGTTCCGGTATGAAAGCGCGAAGGGCAATCGGCATCGCACTTAGGAAATAGAGCGCAAGTGGAATCCGGGGTACGTCCTTTGCGATCACAAGCGAGATTACAAACGCGCACGTCCCGAAGAGAAACAGCAATGAACTCGCCACGAGGACTAGCCCGAGCGGTCCCGCCTGAAGCTCAACAATGGTTGCCATTGGAAGTTTGGAAAATACCAGATTGATGACGACTTCCACCCCTTCCAGGCTCGCAAGGGCCGCGAAGTTGAGAACGAAGGCAATCAACCCAAACAGGCCGGTACGGCGGCCGGCGGATAGAAACAAACCGACGATCAGTCCAAGCGCCAGAATTTCGGCAAGGGGTGCGAGAATTTGGGTGAGATTGGAGGTCGCGATCAGTCCGCTACGCTTGGCCGCATTGATCAGCAGTATGATTGCACTTCCTACTCCACAGACAGCTGCGACACGGTAAAGGATACCGCCTGAAGCGCCGGGCATCGCCGAAAATGGCCGGAACCTTGTGCTGGAGCTGGAGGCTGCGACGTTGCCGGATGGCGTAGGCGATAAAGCAGGGGCGTTTTTCGCGAGCATGATGTTTCCTCCATCCGGGAAAGTAGAGAGTTGCGAGGATCGCAAGGTGTTCCAGTTCCCGTCGGTAATCACTGCTTACATTCATTTGTAAAACGGGCTGGCGTTTCCCCAGGTGCCCCTTTCCGGCACTTCAGCAACAAGACCGCTTTGATGACAGCTGTTGCTGAGCAGGCGATGGCGCGTTTTAGGCTGGAGATCGTCAGCGCGGTGGAGGCTGTTATCACTGACGATCCGGTTGATCGGTTTGCAGCGGTGGGAGTGGCCTATCTGCGATGGGCGATTCGAAACCCGACACACTTCCAGATCATCTCGACGCGGAGCCTGATTGATTGGGAAAATTCTGAATCTCTACGCCGGGACAACGACGCCGTGCGTCTGCTTGTCGAAGCAGCGATGCTGGAGGCCAGGCGGCGAAATTTGCTTCAGTCAAACGACATCATGGAAACACAAATTGCCGCAAGGGCGCTCGTGTACGGGCTTGCCCGGATGTACATCGATGGTCATTTCGCGCAATGGGCGATACCTGGACAGACGGCAGAAGATACCGTCCAGACGGTCCTAAAGAACTATATTTCGTCAATCAGGAGAGCCCCGATCACACTGCCAGAGGAGACGATCTGATCGCCGACCGGCCATAGTGGTGGCCGTGGATGCGCAACCGCGAAGGAGCCATGGCGGTATCGCCGCCTGACCGACAGCGCAAGGCTCACGACGCGGCGGCGTAGCGGCTGCGGCCGGTCTTTTTTGCCTCATAAAGAGCAAGATCGGCTCGGCGCATCAAAGCGTCTGTCGACTTCGCGTCATCGGGGTATCTTGCCAGACCGATAGAAATCCCGACCTCCAGCATTTGGCCGTCGACGACAACCGGATTGACCATTGCCTTCAACAGGCTTTCAGCCGCGCTGGCGGGATCGCGTTGTCTTGATGAGTGCCTGAACAGAACGACAAACTCATCTCCACCGACACGCGCAAGCAAATGCCGCTCGTCCAGAACCAAGCGGAAGCGTTGCGCCACCGCGTGGAGAAGAGCATCTCCGATCGCATGCCCATATGTGTCATTAATCTCCTTGAAACGATCGAGATCGACCCAGAGTAGCCCAAACTCCTGATTGGACAGCGCCTCTTTTCGCAGCTCGGCATTTAACAGCCTGCGATTTGGAAGTCCCGTCAACTCGTCATGGTTGGCGAGGTAGTCCAAGCGATCACGAGCGCGTTTATGATCGCCAATATCGCGAACTTCGACGAGATGTCGCAACGTGTCTCCCGACAGGATCGGTGTTGTGTTGAGCGCAACGTCCACCCGCACCCCATTTGCCGTCCTTAGTTGCCCTTCGGTCTCGTAAAGGCGAGGTGCGTGACGATCGGCGCCTGCCGGGAGTTCAAAAAAGTCGGCAACGGCACGACCTTCGATACTCGACCCTTCACAGCCCACGAGCCGCTCGAATGCCTTGTTTGCCGAGATGACCTCATCATCCTGACAAACAAGGATGCCGATCTGTGCGGCCTCAAGAATTGATCGCATCTGTTGGGCATCGACGGTCGCGTCGTGAGCACGTCGATCAAACATAACCGTCACCAGACTGAAGACCACGATCAATGTTGTGACCGCGGCAACGGAGAGCCCGAGGAGAAATTCCGACAGGTTCCCATCCGCAACTCGAAGAGACGGGTCTGTCTTAAGAAGGGCGGCACTCATCGCGGTGAAATGCAGTGTGCAGATAGCTGCACCGAATAAGGTTCCCGCGGCAAGGCGAGACCCGACCGAGGCACGTCGACGTCCAGCGAATGTCGCCGCGATCACCAGTAAGCTGCCCGCGCAGAGCGAAAGCGCAACGAGAGGCAAATGCCACTCGAGAGTGCCGGCAAATAGCAAAGCCTTCATGCCGATGAAGTGCATGGTGCCAATTGCGGCGCTGAGAAGAAGACCGCCCGCGAGAGCGTTGACAAGACCAGGCGACAGTAACAGGGGTGTTGCAGCTGAAGCAAAGGCAATTGCAAAAAAGGCCGACATTGTCGTGAGACCTACATCGTAGCTGACAAACGCAGCAGGTTGAAAACCCAGCATGGCGATGAAGTGCGTCGACCAAATTCCGCCACCCGCCGCGAAAGCAGCCACAAATGCCCAAACGGTCTTCATACGTCCATGTCGGGCTCTGGCATGATCGAGGATCGTGAACAGTGCAAAGCCCGAAAAGAGCGCGACAACAATCGCCAGGACGACAAGCGTCGGGTTATGATCGGTGCTGATGCAATCGAGTACACGAATGAACATGTAAAACTCCGCTACTGGCTGAAATCGACTGCTGAGCGGGAGCCATGTCTCACTCGAGATAAAAGGCACTCACGATCGGGGATTATGGCTATGCCGGGCAAACACTGTCGACCCAACGATCGGCGCGGCCCTTAATATTGCTTTAAATTTATAGAGAGGTTTCTATGCATCCGGACGTAAGAGGCTGAAAAAACGGAAACGCTTTTGCTCCAAACGGATCACGGTATTCTGTGGAAAAAGCCTGCCGCCTGCTGGTGTCGAGTTCCGGCGTTGCGTGACTCCCATTCCATCGGGCGTTTCCTGGCATCAGACGGGCACTGGATTTTTTATCTTGCCTCGTGCGCATGTCAGGCAACAAGCACTCGAGTCGTTCGACTATGTGGCAATCTGCGGTTTTCCGCTGATCTTAGGTCCACGTAAGCCACATATAAGCGGCGGCCGTCCAGGAAAAGCCGAGGCCGCCGCAGCCTTCGCCCGTTACCGGGTCGAAATATTCGGCAAAACCTTCCGCCTCGATCGCCTCGACCGTCGATCTGCGCAGCTCTTCCGCCGCTTCCGGATGACCGTTGCGCCTGAAGCCGTCGATCAGCAGCCAGTTGATGATCGCCCAGGCCGGGCCGCGCCAGTAGCGTTTCGGTTCCCAGCCTGCGATGCCCGGCTTGGTAGTCGGAAAGGCGACCTTGAGGCCCTTCGACCAGGCTTTCATCTCGTCGACCAGCGCGTCGGCGATACTCTTGTCCAGATCGAGCGATAGGAGAGGGATGAACCCGGCCTGTGTCGCGGCTTCGACATCCTCGCCGGAGATCAGGTCGCGGGACACGAAGCGTGACAGGGCCGGGCGCCACTGCGCGAGTATCGCCTTGCGGGTGAGGTCGTTGAAGGCGGCGATCTCGGCGGCGTCCTCCATCCGGCCGAATTCGCGGGCGAGATGTTCGAGGTCCTCGCCGGCCTTCAGCAGGATAGCGGTGGTCTGGATCTCGGCGACCTTGAACGGTGCCTTTTCCCATTGCCTTGCGGGATCCCAGCCGCAGGCGGCATAGGTGTCGACCAGGTGTATGAAGCGGTTATAGTCCTCGTCGCGCGGGCGCATCGAGGCGTTCACATGGCCGGTATCCTTGCGCACGACCGGCGTGTCGGTGGTGGTCGGCACGCGCGCGAGCGCGATGTCCCAGGCCGGCGAGTTGTCGCTGCCGCTTTCCCAGGGGTGCAGCAAAGCGACCAGGCCGGTGCCTTCCGGATCGCGGGCGGAATACCACCAGCGATGCCATTTCAGCGCCGCCTCGTAGAGGGGCAGGGTGCGCGCCTCGGCGCCGCTGCCGGCCGCCTCGAACACCTTGCGCAGCGCGATCGCAAAGACCGGCGGCTGGGTGATGCCGGAAGTCGGGATCGTGTGACGGGTGCGCCAGACGTTCGGACCCGGGAAATAGGTGTCGCTCGGCTGGTGGAAGACGATATGCGGGATCATGCCGTCCGCCCACTGGCCCTCGATCAGCCGCTCCAGTTCGCGATAGGCACGATCGGTATCATAAAGCGCGAAACCCATGGCGACGAAGGCGGAATCCCAGTTCCACTGGAACGGGTAGAGCCGGTCGGTCGGCACCGTATAGCCGCCGCGGTCGTTGGCGACGAGGATGCGCTTCGCCTCGGTGATATGCACGTTCATGTCGGGTACTCCGGTATGCTCAGGCCGAAACGGCTGGAAACGACTTGCCGCTTTCGGGCGAAAGCCAGGTGATGCGCTTGCGGTCGAGCTTCAGGCCGATCGTGTCGCCGCTCCTCACGGTTTCGGACGCCGGCAGGATGACGCGCACCGGCTGGTCGTGGATCGAGCCGGTCAGCAAGAGGTGCGAACCCATCGGCTCGGCGACCCGCACCTTCATCTCGATCCCCTGCGGCAGCGGCGCCAGTTCGACCGCTTCGCCACGCAGCCCAAGCACGATTTCATTGCCGACATCTTCCGGCACCGCGAGCTGTTCAGCACCCGCCGCCACCCGGCCGTTCGAGACCGGCACCTTGATGAAGTTCATCGGAGGATTGCCGATGAAGCCGCCGACGAACCGCGTGGCCGGATGATTGTAGATCTCGACCGGATGACCGACCTGCTCGACGACGCCGTTGTGCATGACCGCGATACGATCCGACAGGCCCATCGCCTCGGTCTGGTCGTGGGTGACATAGATCGTCGTCGTACCCGCTGATTGCAGCACGGTTTTCAGTTCGGTGCGCATTTCGAGCCGCAGCAATGCGTCGAGATTGGAGAGCGGCTCGTCCATCAGCAGCACCTTCGGCTCGACGGCCAGCGCGCGGGCGACCGCCACGCGCTGGCGCTGGCCGCCCGAAAGCTTGTTCGGATAACGGTCGAGATACGGCTCGATATGCAGCAGGCCGGCCGCCTTCTCCACCTGCGCCTTCACCCGCGCGTCGTCCGCCTTCTGCATGCGCAGGCCGAAGGCGACGTTTTCGTAGACCGTCATATGCGGGAAGACCGCATAGTTCTGGAAGACCATCGCCAGCCCGCGATCCTTGGGCGCCAGCCCGATGATCGACCGGTCGCCGATGCGGACATCGCCCGAGGTCGAGGTTTCGAGACCGGCGATGATGCGCAGGAGCGTGGTCTTGCCGCAGCCCGATGGCCCGAGCAGCGAGACGAACTCGCCATCGTTGATCGTCAGCGAGACCTCCTTCAGCGCCTGAAAAGCGCCGAAACTCTTGCGGATGCGGTCAATGACAATATTGGCCATGTCGATGGTCCCGTTATTTGGAGGAAATGCCCCAGATCGCGAAGAGGTAACGCCTGACCGCGAAGATGAAGACAACGGAAGGGAGAATGAGCATAAGCCCGCCGGCAAAGCGGTAATGCATCGGGCTTTCCGACAGCACCGTCAGCAGATAGGCCGTGAGCGTGCGGTTGCGCACCGTCAGTACCGAGGCGGCGAACACCTCGTTCCAGGAGATGACGAAGGCGAACACTGCCGTGGCGACGATGCCGGGCAAAGCCAGCGGCGCGACCACCTTGAAAAAGGCCTGGACGCGGGTGCAGCCGAACACCCAGGCGGCCTCCTCGAGTTCCTTCGGAACGCCAAGGAATATGCCTTGGGTCACGAGCGCCGCAAAGGGCAGAGCCAGGACCGTGTGGATCAGGCCGACGCCGATGATCGTGTCATAGAGCCCGAGCCGGATGAAGGAGACGGTGAGCGGCAGCGCCAGGATCGCCAAGGGGAAGGCGCGGGTCAGCAGGACCAGAAGCCGGTAGCTGTCCTTGCCCCGGAAATCGTAGCGGGCCAGTGCATAGCCGGCCGGCGCGCCCAGCAGGATGGAAAGCGCCACCGTGATGCCGGCTGCCCCCAGCGAGTTGAGAAAAGACTGGACGACGCCTTCGGTCTTTAGGAACAGAATGAACGGTTCGAGCGAAATCCCGGTCGGCAGGCCCGTCTTCGGCCAGATATAGACACCCTGGCGACCGCCGAGTGCCCCCAACGCCACCAGATAGATCGGCACCAGAACCCAGGCGCAGAGCGCCGCAATGCCGCTCCACAGGAGCCAGCGGCGGGAGGAGGCGAAGCTTGCGGGACGGGAAGCCGTTTCCGTCCCGCTCATGGTTTCCGTACTCATGGCAGGCGCTCCGGATCGACTTTCAGGGCCTTCAGATAGATCAGCGTCGCGGCAAGCGAGATGATCATGATCAGCACCGCGTAGACCGCCGCGACGCTGTAATTCTGGTTCTGGTTCTGCCAGTTATAGGCCTCGCCGACGAGGACCGGGAAATTGCGCCCGCCGAGCGCGTAGACAACCGCGAACACCTCGAAGGCGAGCACGGTGCGCAGGATCAGCGCCGATTGCAGAGCCGGCCGGATCAGCGGCAGGGTGATACGCCAGAAGCGCGTCCATGGGCCCGCGCCAAAGATCTCGGCGGCTTCCTTGAATTCCTTCGGCACCTGGTTGAGGCCGGCGACGATGATGACCATGACGATCGCCGTGCCGCGCCAGATTTCCGCAACTGCGATGGCGATGAAAAGCGCGACCGGCGTCTGGTAGGACAGCCAGCTTGCCTGCCGGCCGATCACGCCGAGGCTGAAGAGGAGCGAGTTGAAATAGCCCGTATTCTGCAGGATCGACAGCCAGACAAGGCCGGCAGCGAGGTCGGAAATGCCAAGCGGGATGGTCCAGATCCAGAGAATGGTCTCGCGGCCGCGGCCGACCTTGGCGACCATCGTGCCCATGGCGAGCGCGATGGCGATCTGCACCGGCACGACGACGATCGTCAGAAGAAAGGTGTTCCTGACCGAGCGGGTGAAATTGATGTCGGTCACCATGCGCTCGGCATTTGCCAGCGACGCTGCGCCATTGTCCGAGAGAGCCAGCCAGATCGTCTGCACCAGCGGCACGACAAAGAGCAGCGCCAGAAAGGCGACTGACGGCAGGATCAGCAGATAGGGGATCCAGGGTCGGTTCTGGGTCATCGATTGCCCTCGCAAGGGGGCTTTGAGAATTGATCATACATCGAATTGTTCCTCTCTCCGCCACCCGCATCGCGATGGAATGCAGGCACCTTGGTCCGCTGCTCCCGCTCCTTTGGATTTGGCATCCGGGCATTCGCGCCCGGATGCCATCAGCCTTGGGAGGCTTGTCGGATGGTGCCTTATTGAACCGGGCAGGCGCCGTCGCTCTTGGCGTCCGGGGCCCAGCAAGGCGCCTTGGCGTCGGTCATCAGTTTGGCCATGGTGGCGCCCTGCTTGGCGAGCACGTCGGCGACGGGCTCGTTCTGCAGCACGATGCGCTGGAAGGCGTCCATGTAGACCTTGTTGAATTCGCCGCCCTTGTCGCCGAGACCGACCGGGAGAAGCGAGATCACGGCATCCTTGGAGCCTTGCGTCTTGGTGACCGCACCGGCGAGAAGCGCCACGCCCTTGTCGAGGTCGGGCGGCAGCTGGACGTTGAGGGTCGGGAAGAAGCCAACCTTCGAAGCCGTCAGCAGCTGGGTCTTCTCTGTCGTCAGCGTTTCGATGACCTTCGTGGCCCCTGCCGTGTCGGGTGCGCCCTTCGGGATCGCAAGCCCGGCCAGAACCGGCATGTAGCCGCGGCCCTTGGGGCCGGCCGGTGCCGGGAAGACGACATAGTCATCCGGCGCCGCTGAAATGGCGTTCTTCAGTCGGGCGACATGGTCCCATGCGACCATGACTTCGCCCGAGGCCAGCGGCTCCTGCATGAAATCGTAATTGGTCGAGTTCGGGGTGACATAGGCCCAGAGCGCCTTCAGCTTCTCCCAGCCGGCAGCAGCATCTGCATTCTTGAAGGTGCGCACTACGCCGCCGGTGAAGGACGGATAGAAATAGCCCTGGAAATAACGCGCCATCAGGCCCTTCGGACCGGCCGGGAAACCGATCTGCGGCTGGCCGGTGGCAGCTTGCATGTTCTTGCCCCACTCGATCAGCTGGTCGTAGGTCAGCGCGTTGATATCCGCGCCCTTTGGCAGGTATTGCAGGGCTTCTTTCTTGGCGGCCATGACATAGGTCGCCTGCATCCACGGAATATACTGCTGCGTGGGCTTGCCGAGCTTGCCGAGATCAAGGACCGATTGCGGCATGCCGCCGGCGGCAAGCTTCTTGGCAAGCTCGTCGAGCGGTTCCAGCTGGCCCTTGTCGGCGAGCGGCGAAAGCTCGCCATGCAGCGCGCCGACGAGGCTGACGGTGTGCTTGCCGGCCTGCGCTTCTGCCTGCATGCGCACCGCAAACTGCGGCGGCTCCTCGACCACGTAATCGACCTTGCCGGCATCCTTCAAAAGGTCCTGCCGGACCACGGTCGCCTCCTCGATCGGGCGAAGCTGGGTGGATACGAAAACCGTCTGGGCAAGCACCGGCGAGGCAAACGCCACCACCGTCGAAGCCAGAATTGTAAGTGACACGATATGTTTCATCTTCTCCTCCTTCATTTTGTTCGTCTTGAAATGCACGGCTGTCTATGCGGCCACCGGTGGGCGGCGGTGGCTGTCGCGGTCGACAAATTCGATCGCGTGAAGCTCCTGAAGGTCTTCGGCGGGCTCTCCGGCGATGGCGCGCAGGAGCAACGAGGCGAAGGTCGCGCCGAGGTTCTCGCCGGTCATGCGCATGGTCGAGAGCGGCGGGCTGGTGAAGGCGCCCATCGACAGGTCGTCATGCCCGACGATGCTGATCTGGTTGCCGCCGTCGACCTCGCGCAGTGCCCGCAACGCGCCGATCGCCATTTCGTCGGTGGCGCAGACAAGGGCCGTCGGACGCGACGGCTGGCGTAGAAGTTCCAGCGCTGCGAGATAACCGCCCTGTTCGAGCGGCGCTCCTTCGGCGCAGAGATCGGTCGCAAGCCCACATTCCTCCATCGCCGCCTGCCAGCCGCGGCGACGGACATGCGCGAAGTAATATTCCTGCGGCCCAGCGATATGGCCGATGCGCCGATGCCCGGCCGCATGGAAGCGCAGCGTTGCGGCGCGGAACCCGGCAAAACCATCGCCGTCGATGAACGGATGAGGGATCGAGCTTTCGGTGCGGCCGTTGGTGACGAAGGGAATGCCCCGCGACTGGAGGTATTCGACGCGCTCGTCCTTGCGTTTGGTGCGGACCAGCAACATGGCGTCGACGCGGCGCCCGTCGACGAAGCGCTGGCATATCTCAAGTTCGCTGACACCCCGTGGCACAGGCGCGATGACGAGATTGAGACCGGCCGCGGCGAGATGTTCGGCGCAGCCTGACAGCATGTCGAGGAAATGAGGGGGGCCGACGTGGCCAGGATCACTCGGCAGCGTCACGGCGACCAGTTCCGCGCGCTGCTTGCGCAACCGACGAGCAGACGCATTCGGCCGATAACCTGCGGCCTCTGCCGCCTCGCGAACCCGCTCGCGGGTGGCCGCGGACACGTCGGAATAGCCATCAAGTGCCCGGGACACAGTGGTAATCGACAGTCCGAGCGAATGTGCCAGCTGTTTCAGATTTGCCAAGATCTTCCTCCCGAATTGAAATAAACATCCTCCAAAACGTTTTGGGAGTCAACCAAAACGTTTTGGAGGCTAGCCTGGCGCCATCGCCGGCCCAGCCCGCAGTACGGCTAGGTTTTGTCGGACGTCGCATTGCTCATGGAAAAGCCATTAGCCGGCAGTCTCAAACTGAGCGGCTATATTCAATGGGTCCTACGATTTAGACGGCTCTTTGGCCGTGGTCGCCAGTTCTATTCCTTCAGGAGCTTAAGGCAGGCTGGACGTTGGTCCGCGCCGATGTCTACGTCCGCCTCCGAGGTGGTCGGACGAGCCGCCATCGTTGTCCCTCCATAAGCTTCGTGGTAAGCGCAAGCCGTTCCTGGAGGATCACATGCAATTTTCGCTTCAGACCGTGTTGATGGTGGCGCAGGCGCTCGCAAGCATCTCAACGCCCATCGCTATACTTCTTGCCATTCGGCAGTTTCGACTAGTTCGCCGGCAGGCAAAAAAACAATCCGACACCGCCGCCGTCAACTTTATCCTGCAGGCAGAAGGTCAGTTCGACCGCGCTATGGAAACGCTCATCAATGCTCCGCCAGCAGTTATCAGGCAGTCTTATGCGCCCGAGATCGACCCTTCCTGGAAGGACGAGGATCTGGCAGCCTTTATTTTCATGAAACGACTGTTTGGGCAGGTTTCGCGCATGGTCTTTATTGCCCATAACCAGGCCATCGATCTCGGCATGTCGCAGAAGGATCGGGAAGACCTGATTGTCGATTGGGAGAATACATTGCTCAAGTATCGGGAGCACCCGATCATGCGTCGGATTTTTGAAAACGCCATGCGCAACCAGGATTACAACCGGCATATGCTGGCCATCTGCCGAAGGATATTCGACGGCTCCTCCTGAGTGTCTCCGAACTAAGCGCCGTTCCCTTCAAGCTGCCCGCCGGCAGAGCCGGCATTCACCTTGCCCATCTTCCTTCTGCTCGCCGTACCTTTTCAGGTGCAAGGTCGAGAGCCGTGACCGTGCCTTCTTGCGGCTCGGAACCTCGGCTGAGTAAAGGCGGTAGATAAACGGAAGATGTCCAACTGCGCCCGGGGCGCTAAAGCCTCTGCCGGCTCGCGCCTTCGATCATCTCCAATGCCAGCCTGACGTCATCTCCGGCGTCCTTGGGCAATGGCAAAATCGGACGCGGCGGCTGGACATGCGCCAGACCCAGAAGGTTCGCAATGACGAACATAACGCGGAAGCTGCCGTAGCGTTTGAACAAGGCCCAGAGGGGTTCGAGAGCTTTGTTCAACCGCGCGGTCTCGACAGTATCGCCGGCGCGCGCGGCCCGCGTCAACGCAAGCGCCGGGCCCGGCAGCAGGCCTGCCGCAACGCTGTACCAGGTGTCACATCCGGCAAGCAAGGCATCGGCCGCCCCCCAATCTCCGCTATATCCGATCGTGAACCTGTCAGGAGTGACCTGTCGCAGGCGTGCGAGTTCCCCGGCGTAATCGCCACCGGCCGCCAAGGGCATTTTCACGGCGACCACGTTGGACACCGCCGACAACCGGGCGATCAACGTATCGCTGAATGTGAAGCGTGTGGTGCTCGGATTGTTGTAGATGCACAAAGGCAATTCGCCCGCCTCGGCCACAGCGACGAAGTGCTGAAAGACTTCGTCCTCGTTCAGGGGAACGTATGACATGGGCGCCAGGAGCAGACCGTCGGCGCCAGCGGCTTTGGCATCGCGCGCCAAAGCCTGAGCGTCGTCGGTGCGCAATGCTCCTACACCCACCACAAGAGGAGTCTTGCCGCCAATACATTCAACAGCAACCGCGACGGCACGCTTGCGCTCTTCCTTCGTGAGGTATGCATAGCCGCCCGTGCTGCCGAGCAACCCGATGGAATCTGCTCCCGCGTGATGGATACGCTCGAGAAAGCGGGCCAGCGCCTCGGCGTCAATGCGCCCCTCAGCATCGGTCGGGGTCAGGGGAAACGCAGACAGGCCATTGAACATATTCATTATCTAACCTTTCCAAACTAAATACGGGAGAGCAGCATGCGCAGCCCCGCGAACGCAAAGAACAGCGACAGCAGGCTTTCGATCCAACGGCGGCAGCGGCGGTACAGAGCCACCATCGGCGCTGTGGAGAAGACAACGGCGTAGCCACAGAAGATCACGACGCTCAAGACGGCGCAGCCACCCAATATGGCAGCGATGCTTTCCCACGAGGAACTCGGGCCGATGCCCAGCGTAACCAGCGCGATCCATGCCAGCACGGATTTCGGGTTCGCCAAATGCATCAGGAGCCCCCGCCGGTAGAGAGCAGCCCGAGAAAGAGCAACGTCATCCGCCGACATGCGTGCCGCCAGCTTCTCGTTCGACGTCAGCGCCGAACGTCCGGCCTTGAAGGCGAGGAACAGCAGATACAAGCCCCCGAAAATCTGGAGAACGATCAGGGCTTGGGCATACCTCGCCAGCAAGGCGGAGATGCCCGTCGAGGCCATCAGACCCCAGAAGATCGAGCCGCTGACGACGCCGGAGGCGAGCACGAGCGCAGCACCTCTGCCGCGAGCCATGGCCACGCCCATAATGCGCATGTTGCTCGGGCCGGGGCTACCAGCGGCGATGACATATGCTGCATAGACTATGAGCAACTGATGCAGGTCGGAATTCATTCCTTGAAGTCCCTTAAATCTATCCAGCATCGAAAGATGCAATTGCTACCGGTGACGATCGTCTTGACTGCAAGCGACCTATTGCAGTTCATTGGCACAAACTAAACTGCCAGTTTTGGAGATTTTCATTGGTCCAGTACGCAGAAGGGTCTCGCAGGACTGGAGCGACGCGCCGTATCTATCATTCCCTGCTCAAGCAGATCGAGGCTGGCGTCTATGGTGTCGGTGACGCTCTGCCTTCAAGCCGCTCGCTTGCGGAAGAACTGGGTGTTTCGAGGACGACGGTGACCGCCGCATTCGACCAGCTTGTTTCGGAGGGGTATGTCCGGGTGCAGCAGGGACGGAAAGCGTGTGTCGCTTCGGCAGGGCGGGTGAGCCAGGTGGCTCCGCCCGACCGTTCGGCTATCCTCGCCCGCCGGCTTTCCGCCTATGCAACTCGAGCGATGGCTCTGCCGCCGAACAGCACCGCCGGAAGGCCGCCGCTCAAATTCGATTTCCGCTACGGCGATATTGCGGCAGAGGACTTTCCAAAGGCCCCGTGGCGAAAAGCGCTGAATACCGCTTTCCTCAGGCATCGCGACAGATTGGGATACGATGATCCAGCCGGAAGCCGATCCTTGCGGGAGGCGTTGCAGGGCTATGTCTGGCGCTCAAGGGGCATCAGCTGCGATCTCGGCCAGATCATCGTTGTGAACGGATCGCAGCAGGCGCTGGACCTCTGCGCTCGGGTCCTCGTCAATCCCGGAGACGGGGTCGTGGTCGAAGACCCGTGCTATGCCATGGCCAAGAACGTCATGCTCGCCGTCGGAGGAAACATCGTTGCCGTGCCTTGTGGCGCTCATGGCATAGACACCAACAGGCTTCCCGAGGTCAGCGACATCGCGGTGGCCTATGTGACGCCGAGCCACCAATTTCCTCTGGGAGGAGTTTTACCTGCTGCGCGTCGCCAAGCCTTGATGGAGTGGTCCATGTCGGCGAGCGCTTATGTCATCGAGGATGACTACGACAGCGAGTATCGGTACGATGTCAGCCCCATCCCGCCCCTCTATCTTTCTGGGCGAGGGCGCGTCATCTATGTCGGAACGGTCTCAAAAACCCTGTCGCCGACGCTCCGGCTCGGATACATCATACTTCCGCATCCACTCGTCGAAGCCTTCATCGAATGCAAGCGGATTGCCGATCGGCACACATCCACGTTCGAGCAGGAGGCTCTCGCCGCGCTGATCGAGACCGGCGCTTACGAGCGGCATGTCCGCAAAATGCGGAGGCTTAACGCCGAGCGACGCGCCGTATTTTTAGCGTCGATGGCCAGCGCTTTTGTGGACCATATCGAGATCGTCGGCACGACTGCGGGACTTCACGTGGTCGTCTGGTTCAACACCATCTCCTGCCGACAAGAGGCGCGCTTCGCGGATATTGCCCAAAGCCACGACATTGGAATCTATCCCATCGCCCGCCTGTTCTCATCGCCGAGCGATGAACGAGCAGGATATATCTTTGGCTATGCGTCGATGTCCGTCGATCAACTCTCCAAAGGAGTGGAAAAGTTGCATCACGCATACCTTAGCTTCATCGGCGAAGAGGGGCCTCCGGGCGGACAGAGGGGCGACAACGGAAAGTTTTCGACCGTCGCATAGTTTCCACTGGCGGCTACGTAACGCATCCGCTGTTCTCTGACTTCGAGAAGAGACGTCTTCCGATGGAGGGCCGATTTCCGGATCGACCACACACCCTTTCGCCTGATCAGGTCCTGGCGGCCGCGAGACCGTGCAAGACAAGATCAAGATGGGCCTCGATATATCTCGGCGTTTCAAGATCGAGACGACCGTCGTGGATCAGTGTTTCGACAATCAAGGCCAACGCAGGCGCAAGTATGACGCGTGCAACCGCGGCAGGTCCGTCCCGAAACTCACCCTGACGGACACCTTCGTCGATCAGAGCCTGCCCCGTGACGAGGATCGGCACGACGAGTTCCGCGTAGTGATCACATGATCGCTATGCCGCGCTTGCCCGGTTTGGTGGCGAGCTGGTCAAGGCGGAGGCGCGTGCGCGAACGAGCGGAGACGTTGGCGTATTGGTCTTCGATGCGGCGGGCGCCGCTGTTGCAAGTCCTTTCAGGCTCGCCGGGCAAATTGCCCGGCAATGACGTCGCCTTCTCTCGGCACGCACCCGGCTGGTTTCGTTGACGCGTGCGAGGCCTCCGGTTGACGGTCATTGAAACTTCTTCTGACCCCATCTCGCGATCGGCATGTTACGCAATGGCCAGCTGATCCCGATCCGGTTTCCGTGGATTGCGATCGGCATTCCGAAATGCCGAGCACACTGATGGACCTGTCGAAAATAAAGACGCTGATCGATTTTGTCGGACGATCGAATGTGACCGAGTTGTCGGTCACGGAAAAGGACGTCACGGTCCGGATCTTCCGTAATGCGGGCCATGCGGAAATCGATGTTCCGGTTTCGGATCCGGACGAAACCGTAGGTGCGGCAGCGAAGCCTGTTTCCGGCTCGTCGCCTGCGGCCTCGGCAAAACAGGCTTTTCAGCTGAAGGCACCGGTCTTTGGCATATTGCATCGGGCATCCGCTCCCGGACAGGAGCCGTTCGTCAGGATCGGCGATCTCGTGGAAGAGGGGCAGACGCTTTTCATCATCGAGGCCATGAAGGTTTTCAATACGGTCGCGGCGCCGCTTGCGGGTCGCGTTGAGCGGCTGACCGAGATCGATGGTGTGGAAGTTGAAGTCGGCGACGTGCTCGCGGAGATCGCGTGATGGGCGAACTTCCCAAAAACACCGCCTCGGCCAATCGCCGCTTCGATACCGTCCTGATTGCCAACCGGGGAGAGATCGCCCTTCGCATTCAGCGCGCCTGCCGCGAGCTTGGTCTGAAAGCCGTAACGATCTGCTCGGAGGCCGACCGGCAGGCGCCTTTTGGCAAGACGGCCGACAGCGTTCTGTGTATCGGCCCGGCGAATGCCGCGAAAAGTTATCTGAACAAAGATGCCATCATCCTCGCGGCAGAGCTGACCGGTGCCGGCGCAATTCATCCCGGCTACGGTTTCCTGTCGGAAAGCGCGGCCTTCTCGGAGGCCGTCGAAAAGGCCGGTCTTGTGTTCATCGGGCCGGATGCTTCGTCGATCTCGACGATGGGCGACAAGATATCGGCAAAGCGGGCGATGATCGCTGCGGGCGTTCCCTGCGTTCCCGGTCCCCAGACGGCGCTGCTCGACGAGCCTGCGACCGTCGAACGAACTGCGCAAGAAATCGGTTATCCCGTCATCATCAAGGCTGCCGGCGGCGGCGGCGGCCGCGGCATGCGCGTCGTGTCCGAGGCCGGCGCACTGCACGAGGCAATCGCGCTGACCCGCGAGGAAGCGCGTCAGGCCTTCGGTTCTCCCGCGCTCTACATGGAGAAATTCCTTCAGCATCCCCGGCATATCGAAATCCAGGTCCTGTGCGACGTCCACGGCAATGCCATCTGGCTGGGGCACCGGGATTGCTCGATGCAGCGGCGCCACCAGAAGGTGGTCGAGGAGGCCCCGGCGCCCGGCATCTCGCCCGATCTGATCGGACCGGTGGGAATGGCCTGCGTGGCGGCCTGCCGGCAGATCGGCTATCGCGGCGTCGGAACGTTCGAGTTCCTCTATGAAGACGGCGAGTTCTATTTCATCGAGATGAACACGCGCCTTCAGGTCGAGCATCCGGTCACGGAAATGACCAGCGGCATCGATATCGTCCATGCGCAGATCAACGCCGCCCAGGGTATTCCACTCGAGTTGCGGCAGGACGATATCCGCTGCAGCGGCCATTCGTTCGAGTGCCGCATCAATGCCGAAGCTCCGGAGAGCTTCCTGCCGTCGGCAGGAACCATCACCGAGCTTGCGCTTCCCGAAGGGCCGGGCGTGCGGGTGGACACCCATATTCACGCCGGCTATCGGGTCTCTCCCTATTACGATTCCCTCATCGCCAAGCTGATCGTGCACGCTCCGACGCGGGCCGAGGCAATGGCAAGGATGCGCGAGGCGCTTGCCGGTACGAGGGTGGAGGGGATTTCCACCAACCTGCAACTCCTGCGGGCGCTCTTCGAGGACGAAGCCTTTGCTCGGGGCGAAACGGACATCCACTACCTGGAGAAATGGCTCAAGCAGCGGAGAGCCGCATGAGCACGATCGATTTCAGTGATCCGGCAATGATCGCTGCGCTGACGGAAGCGCTGACGGCGGCCGGCGTCGACGGCCTCGAGATTTCCGGTCCGGTTGGGCAACTTCGCCTCGTCGTCTCGAAGGGCGAGGGGCCGCACATCCGTTTGACAGGCGGCATCGGGGCGAACCAGGCCAAAGCGGTGACCGTCAAGGCGCCGATTGCGGGATGCTTCTGCGCCATCCATCCTTCGGTTTCCGAGGAAACCGAGACACTGCCGCGCAGGGTTTCCGACAAGGATGTCGTCGGCTTTATCCGCATCGGATCGGTGCTGCTTCCCGTTCCGGCTGGCCGATCCGGCTTGTTGGCGCGGCGGCTGGCGGAGCCCGGCGCACTGGTCGGATTTGGCGATCCCCTCTTTGAAATCGAGCCCCAGCCATGATCGTCACGTCAAAGCCCCTTGCGTCCTCGCACCAGCCCGTCACGGCGACGAAAGGCAGGGCGCGCGTTTCCTTCATTGGAGGGCGCTCCTTCCTGCTCGAAGCGGCGGGTGAATTCGATCTGCCGGCACAGCGTTTCATCTGGGCGCTATCCCATGTGGTCAGGGATTGGGCGGATGTCGCGGAGGTAATACCGGGCATGACAAACCTGCTGGCGATCGTCACGGCAACGCCCGAGGATCCGGAGTTCATCGTCGGCCGGCTTCTGGAGGCCTGGGACAGCGTCCCCAGCCTCGATCTCTCCGGCAAGACGATCGAGATCTCCGTCCACTACGGTGGTGCCTATGCGACTGATCTTGCGGCGGTCTGTGACTTTTCCGGTCTGAGCGACCGGGAGGTGGTGCGCCTCCATCACGATGCGACCTATCGGGTCTTTGCGCTCGGAAGCGCTCCCGGTTTCGGTTACCTGCATGGCCTCGATGCCCGTATCTACATGCCCCGCAAGACGGTTCCGTCGCTCAAGATGGAAAAGGGCTGCGTGACGATCGGCGGAATGCAGACGGGCGTCGCGATGCTGACCGGCCCGAACGGGTGGAATTCCATCGGCTATGCCGATCTGCAGATGTTCGACCCGACGTCTTCCACGCCGGCCCTCATGGCGCCGGGCGACACGGTGCGCTTCGTGCCGGACAGGATCGAGCTATGATCGAAATCGTCGAAACCGGTCCCTTCAATACGGTGCAGGATCTCGGCCGCCCCGGCTATCGCGATATTGGCGTGTCCGCCGGCGGCGCCATGGATCCGCTCGCGGTCAGGATCGGCAACATCCTCGTCGGCAACCCGCAGGATGCGGCTGCCATCGAGATACAGATGTTTCCTTTCAAGCTGCGTTTCAAGGTTCCTACCGCGTTTGCCGTCACGGGCATTGATGGTCAGCCGCTGCTCGATGGCCGGGAATTGCTGCCGTGGTGCGCGTATCGGGCCGAGGCCGGGGAGATCCTCGAGCTGAAACAGCCGCCGAAGCTTGCGCGCGCCTATATCGTGCTCGGGGGCGGGATAGACGTTCCCGTTCTCATGGGCTCGCGAAGCACGGCGCTGCGTGGTGGGTTCGGCGGCAATGCCGGCCGGCCGCTCATGAAGGGAGACCGGATCGAGGTCTGTGCCCTTCCCCAACCTCTTCCGCTTCCGGCAGGCGGTATCGCCGCGGTGGCGCCGGCGACCGCGTTGCGCGACGCGTTCCCCGTAGCGGGTGACGGCACGCTGCTCATCCGCGCCATTCCCGCCGGAGAACATGAGCTTTTCGCCGATGACGGCGAGGCTTTCTGGAGCCAGGTCTGGAGGATTTCATCGCGCAGCGACCGCACGGGCTACCGTCTTTCCGGTGCACCGATCAAGCCGGTGAAGACGGTCGAAATGCGCTCGCATGGCGTGGTGCCCGGCGTGGTCCAGGTACCGCCGGGCGGGGAGCCCATCATCCAGATGAGCGACGCCAATACGGCGGGCGGTTATCCGAAGATCGCCGGCGTGATCGAAGCCGATCTGTGGCGGCTTGGGCAGGCGCGTGCCGGCAGCCGGCTGCGGTTCATGCGCTCGACACATGCCGAGGCCCGCGCGGTCGAACAGATAGTCTCCCGATATGTCGAGGACATCGAGCGGACATCACAAATGGTCAAGCGCGCCTTGAAGGCGATGACCTGACGCCATTCGCGATCAGATGGAGGACGCGATGAAGATTGATCTGAATTCCGACATGGGCGAAGGCTTCGGCCCCTATCGCCTGTGCGACGACGAGGCGATGATGCAGGTCGTATCGTCGGCCAATATTGCCTGTGGTTTTCACGGCGGGGATCCGGACACGATGGCGCGCATGGTGCGCCTCGCCAAGCAGAACGGCGTCGGTATCGGCGCACATCCGGGCCTGCCGGACCGGGCCGGTTTCGGCCGGCGCGAAATGCCTTACCAGCCGGACGAATTGCGCCAGCAGATGCTGTACCAGCTCGGCGCCCTGACCGCGATCGCCAAGGCCGAGAATATGACCGTCGGCCATTTCAGCTTTCACGCGGCCATGGGCAACATGGCCAATCGGGATACCGCGCTGGCGGACCTGCTGATGAATGCCATTTCGAGCGTCGATCCGAACCTCGTGGTGTTCGTGACGCCGGACAGCGAAATCGAGAGGGCCGCGAAGCGCGCCAGGCTGAAGACGCTGGCACTTTTCCTGGCCGACCGCGCCTATGACGCCGGCGGCAAGCTCGTCGCCCGCGGGTTGCCGGGTGCGCTGGTCAAGGAGGAGGAGGCGGTTCGTGCAAGGGTGCGCCGGTTTCTGACCGATGCGACCGTCGAAGCGATCGACGGGACGATCATCGCCATGCCGGCTCGCTCCATTCTCGTGCACAGCGATACGCCTGGCTCGCTTGAGCTTGCCCGGATCGTCCGCAGCGAAATCGAAGCTTCCGGCGCGACGCTCGCGCCTGCGGCCGAACTCGCGTCCTGACCGGATGCCTGCCATCAAAATTTCCGTTTCACCGAGAGACCAAGTCAATGCCGTCCATCGCCGACCGCCTGAAGAACGTTTCCATACCGGCGTCCGCCGCCATGACCCAGCGCGCCCGGGAACTGGCCTCCAAGGGCATCAAGGTCGTCAGCCTTTCCTCCGGGGAACCGGATTTCCCCACACCGGCCCACGCGATCGAGGCCGCTCACGTTGCAGGACTGGGTGGCGATACGAAATATCCGCCGATCGATGGTACGTCGGAGCTGAAGGCCGCGATCGCCAGGAAGTTCAAGCGGGACAACAATCTCGTCTATGACGCCAGCCAGATCGTTGCGTCGGCTGGCGGCAAGCAGACCATTTTCAACGCCATGCTCGCGACCCTGAATCCGGGCGACGAGGTGGTCATTCCGACCCCTTCCTGGGTGAGCTACGCGGATATCGTCCATTTCGCCGGTGGAACACCCGTCGCGGTTCCCTGCTTCGAGCAGACCGGGTTCAAACTGCGCCCGGAGGATCTGGACGCGGCGATCACGCCACGCACCAAATGGCTCATCCTGAATTTCCCGAACAACCCCACGGGCGCTGCCTGCTCGCGGGCCGAGATGGCGGCGATCGCGCAGGTCATGCTGCGGCACCCGAATGTCTGGATCCTGACCGATGACATCTATGAGCATCTGGTCTATGACGATTTCGAATTCTGCACCATCGCCGAGGTCGAACCCAGGCTCTACGACCGCGTCCTGACGATGAACGGCGTCTCGAAAGCCTATGCCATGACCGGCTGGCGGCTAGGCTTCTGCGCCAGCGGTTCGAAGGAACTGGTCGCGGCGATCAGCAAGGTCAACTCCCAGAACGCCGGCGGCATCACGACGGTCACGCAGGCCGCGGCCATCGCTGCCCTCGACGGCCCGCAGGATCTGCTTAAGGAGCGTGCGGCGATCTACCGGGAACGGCGCGACTTCGTCGTCGGAAGGCTCTCGGAAATCGAAGGCCTGCGCTGCCACAAGCCGGAAGGGGCATTCTACCTCTACCCCAACATGTCGGGCCTGATCGGCAAGACCACGAAGGGCGGGCGGAAGATCGAGACCGACGTCGATTTCGTCATGGGCCTGATAGAGGAACACCATGTCGCGACCGTCCAGGGTGCGGCCTATGGCATGAGCCCGCATTTCCGCATTTCCTATGCGACCAGCATGGAGATGCTGAACGAGGGTTGCGCGCGCATTGCCGAGTTCTGCAAATCGATGCACTGAGATGAAGTGCCGACTTCCGGCTCGGAAATAGCTTGCTCAGAGTTTCAACCGCTCGGTCAGTTCGACAAGAATGTCCCGGACGGCAAATGCCGGTTCCGACAACGAGTTCTGGTCGGACGTGCAGAGCGAAAGCGTTTCCTCTATCCGGGGCGATACGACCCGGCAGACGAGCGGTTCGCTCGACTCGGAAACGATGCGATCGGCAATGGCCTTCGGCATGATCGTCGCCCCGAGCCCATTTCCGACCGCGCGGGCGAGGGTGCGCACGATTTCCACTTCCGCCACGACCTTGAGATTGATCCTGCTGCGGGTGAAAGCGGTATCGATGGCGCGGCGCACGAAATTATAGGCCGGTGGCAGCAGCATCGGCATTCCATCCAGGGCGCCGAGCGGCACGGGTTTCGAATCCGCCTCGATCGCGAAGTTGCGATGCGCGACGAGATAAAATTCCTCGCTCAGGATCGGTTCGAAGCGAACGCCCTTGATCGGCCCGATACCATGGATCAGCGCCATTTCCAGCCGCCCGTTCATGATCATCTGGCTATAGGTCTGGCCGACGCTTTCGGTCAGGTGAAGCAGAATGCCCGGATGCCGCTTGCGCGTTTCCGCCAAGAGATCGACCGAGAGCGTCGCGGCACTGCTGAACGGCACGAGGCCCACCGAGACCCTGCCCGCCAGTGAATTGCCGGCGGCTGCGGCATCAGCCTGCGCCTGCTCCATCTGCCGCAGGATGATCTGCGCGTGCCTGTACACCGCATGTCCCGCATCGGTCATACTGACGCCCTGCTGGCTGCGGATCAGCAGTTTCTGGCCGAAATGCTCCTCGAGCGCCGCAAGCTGCTGGCTGAGCGCCGGCTGTGCGAGGTGAAGGATATCGGCGGCGCGGGTGATACTGCCGCTGTCGACAATGACGATGAAGGATTTGAGGCGCCTAATATCCATGGGGTCGGGTGATGCTCTGTTCCGCAGGCCTATGTTTTGCAGACATGCCCGCCTTTGGCAATGCGGCTCTGAAGGATGGCCGCCTACTCCGCATAAGGAATTCAAGGCCTTGGGGCTGGGCGCTTGCCATCCGGCAAGCTCCATAAAACTTGCTTATTACTCCAGAAATAATCGGTCTTAGGCAAGCCGTTAAAGCTTCGATACTGTCCACGCCAACAACAAGGGGATCAGAATGTCATTCTCCGATTACAGGACCGCACTGGTCACCGGCGCATCGTCCGGCATCGGCGCTGCCGTCGTCGAGCGTCTCCGCGCCGAGAATATCGAAGTGCATGCGATCGCTCGTAGTGCTGATGCCCTCAATGAACTCGCCGAGCGTACGGGCTGTATCGCGCATGTCATCGACGTCACCGACCGTGCCGCGATCGCTGAACTTGCCGGCAGCGTCCAGTTCGACATTCTGATCAACAATGCCGGCGTCGACCGGCCGAAGAAGTTTCTGCAGGCGGATGCCGAAGACATCGATCTGCTGGTCGACGTCAATCTGCGCGCGGTCCTGCATATCTGCCGCCTGATCGTTCCCGGCATGGTCGAGCGTGACCGCGGCCATGTCGTCAACATTTCCTCGATCGCCGGCAACTACAATTTCGGCGGCAATTCCATCTATCATGCGGTCAAGTCCGGCGTCGCCATGCTGTCCAATCAGCTCAGGATCGACGCATTCGGCAAACGCGTCCGCGTGACGGAAATCTGCCCGGGGCGTGTCGCGACGGATATTTTCAACCACGTGCACGGCAACGATCCGAGCGTACGCGAACGTTTCATCGACGGGTTCGAGCTGCCGCAGGCATCCGACATCGCCGACGCGATCGCCTTTGCGATCGCCGCACCGGTTGCCGTCAATATCGGCCATATAGAAATCACCCCGACATTGCAGGTGATGGGCGGGCTGCAGACTGCCAGGCCCGAAACCTCCGCAGCCGTCTACGAAGCTGAAGGCGCGAAGCGGTGACCGGCTTTGATCTATCCGCGATCCTGACCAATTCCGACTATCGCGCGATGCTGCTGCACGGCATCGAGACGACCTTCGCCATCTATGTCGGTTCGTGGCTGCTGGCGATGACGCTTGCGATCCTGCTGCTGGCGTTCCGCATGTCGCCGGTCAGGATCGGCGAGCCCATCGTCAAGGCCTACATCTCCTACCATCGCAACGTGCCGACCCTGGTGCAGCTGATGCTGTGGTATTTCGGGATATTCACGCTGCTGCCGCAGGGCCTGGCGAATTGGCTGACGGATCACAATGCGGAGGCGATCTTCGCCATTATCGGCCTTGGACTGTGCCAGGCAGCCTATTTCAGCGAAGACCTGCGGTCCGGCTTGCGCTCCGTCAGCCCGGGCCAGATGGAAGCCGCCAAGGCCCTCGGTCACGGCTATATCTCGGCCCTGCGCTTCGTGGTCATGCCCCAGGGCGTGCGCAATGCCTTGCCGCCGCTGATCAATCACAGCGTTTCCCTGTTCAAGAACAGCAGCCTGGCGATCGTCGTCGGCGCTTCGGAACTGACGCACGCGGTCAAGGAGATTGAAAACCTCAGCTTCCGCACTTTCGAAATCTACCTGGTCGGCACGGTCCTCTACCTGTTCTTCTCGCTCATCATCATGGGGGCCGGTGCTTATCTGTCGATGCGCGCTGATCCGGCTCGGAGAGCGCGCATATGATCCAGGACATCATCACCATCATCCATGACTATTGGCTCCTCTTGCTGATCGGGCAGTATCCCAACGGACCGCTAGGCGGGCTTGCCAATACGATCATCCTCTCCCTGCTGGCGATCCTGCTTGCCTTTCCGGTCAGCATTCTGCTCGCCCTGGCACGCCTTTCAAAATGGCGGGCGTTGAGATGGCCGGTGACCGGCCTCGTCTACGTCACCCGGGGCGTGCCGCTGCTGATGCTCATTCTGTGGTGCTATTTCCTGGTTCCGCTCTGGACCGGTGCCGACGTACCAAGCTTCCTGATCATGCTCGTAACGCTGGTCGTCTACGAGGGGGCGTTCCTGAGCGAAGTGGTGCGGGCTGGCATCGTCTCGCTGGGCCAGGGGCAGATGGATGCGGCAAGGGCGCTCGGCCACAGCCATCTCAGCGCAATGCGCTTCGTGATCCTGCCGCAGGCGCTCTACAACATGATCCCGAGCATGATCTCGACATTCGTCTCGACGATCAAGGACACGACGCTCGGTTACGTGATCAACGTGCCGGACCTGACCTTCGCGGCAAGCCAGGTGAACAACCAGCTGTTCACCCAGCCCTTCCAGGTCTTCATCATCCTGGCTACCGTCTACTACGTGCTCTGCTGGAGCCTGACCTATGTGGCCAACAGCCTCGAGCGGCGCATTGCACGCCGCCGCGCAGGTCCGCGCCGCAACGCTCGCCTGGCCACCGAGGCCGTCCCCCTCAAAACACTTGTGGAGCAGCCATGACGATGCCAGTTTCCCCGCTGCAGGATGGCCAGGCCATCCGCCTTTCGGATGTCTGCAAGAGCTACGGCGATTATCCGGTCCTGCGCAACATCAACGCCGAGGTCGGCCGCGGCGAAGTCGTCGTGATCTGCGGACCATCCGGTTCCGGCAAGTCCACGCTGATCCGCACCGTCAACCGGCTGGAGGAAATCAACAGCGGATCGATCAACTTCGAGGGCCAGAATATTCATGCCCCGATGCGCGGACGCGAACTGAACCGGCTGCGCAGCAGGATCGGGTTTGTGTTTCAGAGCTTCAATCTGTTTCCGCATCTCTCGGCGGTCGAGAACGTCTCCATGTCGCCGATCCGGGTGAAGGGCGTTTCTGCGGACGTCGCTCGCGAGAAAGCCATCAAGCTACTCGATCGTGTCGGGCTTGCCGACAAGGCGAATTCCTATCCAGGCCAGCTATCCGGCGGGCAGCAGCAGCGCGTGGCGATTGCCCGGGCACTTGCCATGGAACCACCGGTCATGCTGTTCGACGAGCCGACCAGCGCGCTCGACCCGGAAATGGTGGGCGAGGTGCTGAGTGTCATGAAGAGCCTGGCTGCCGACGGTATGACCATGCTCTGCGTCACCCACGAGATGGGCTTTGCCCGCGATGTCGCAGACCGCATCTGGTTCATCGATGCGGGCGAGATCCTTGAAATGGCGCCGCCCACGGATTTCTTCCAGAACCCTCGTCATCCCCGAGCCCAGCGGTTCCTGTCCGATCTGCGCCATTGACCAATCAAGACATCATAACAAGGAGAACAGCAATGAACTGGAAATGCCTGACACTAACCATCGCATTGGCAGCGGCCGGTGCCGCTTCGCCGGCGGTCGCGGACCAACTCGATACGATCCTGGCCAGCAAGACGTTGCGCTGCGCTACGTTCGCCGACGTTCCGCCATTCGCCGCTCCGGATGTGAAGACGCGCGAGATGGTCGGGTTCGACGTCGATCTCTGCAATGCCATCGCCAAGGAACTCGGCGTCAAGGCTGAAGTGAAGCCGGTTTCGGTCGAAGCCCGCGTGCCGGAAGTCAAGCTTGGCCGCGTCGACATCACGGTTGCCAATCTTGCCTATACCCAGGGCCGCGCCGAGCAGATCCAGTTCAGCGATCCCTATTATCTCGCCAAGGAAATGCTGATCGTTCCAGTCGACGATGCCGGCAAGAAGAAGTCCGATTACGAGGGCCAGCGCGTCGCCTCCACCAAGGGTTCGACATCGGAAATGTCGATCAAGCTCAACAAGTCCGATCCGCTGACCTTCCAGGACACCGGCTCCGCCTATCTCGCCGTCCAGCAGGGCAAGGCACGCGGCATGGTCGCCAACACCATGACCACGACCAAGCTGGTGAACGAATCCAAGACAAAGGGCAAGCCGATGCGGATGATCGACGAGCCGATGCTCTTCCAGCCAATCGGTATCGGCATGGCCAAGGACAATCCCGCCCTGACCGCCAAGGTCAACGAAATCCTGCGCAAGCTCGACACGTCCGGCGATCTCAACAAGATCTGGGACAAGTGGCTTGGCCAGGACACCGAATACAAGATGACCCGCACCGACAAGGTGGTGCCGCTTTCCGAACTGAAGTTCGACCCAATCCCGTAATCGCCTCCCGCTCGGCTCTGCCTGAACTCAATCGCAAATCAACGAAGGCTGCAGGCGGCGGGACGTGCCCGTCGCCGGTCTTGCCATACGAGGTTTCCATGATCCATATCAAAGACATCGCAGAACGGCCAAGCAAGGCCGACATCGAGGCGGTCGCCAAATTCTCGCCGGCCACGATCCATGAAGCGCAGGGGCGCAGGGGGGCGCTTTCCTCGCGCCTCAAGCCGGTCGACTATCGCATGAAGCTGTGCGGCCCGGCCTTTACTGTCAAATGTGCGCCGCGCGACAACATCATGTTGCAGCTTGCCATCAACTACGCCAAACCGGGCGATATCATCGTCGTGTCTGCGGGCGAGTTTGAAGAGGCCGGCTCATTCGGCGATGTTCTTGCCAATGCCTGCCTTGCAAAGGGCATTGGCGGCCTGGTGACGGATACCGGCGTCCGTGACACGTTGCAACTGCGGGAGCTTGGCTTCCCGGTCTTTTCGCTCAGCGTCTGCATCAAGGGCACCGTCAAGGAAACCATCGCCGCCGTCAACGATCCGGTTATCGTCGGCGGAGAGATCATCAATCCGGGCGATATCATCGTCGGCGATGCCGATGGCCTCGTTGTCGTGCGCCGCGCCGAGGCGCAGGAGGTAGCGCGTCTGTCGCAGGCCCGCGAAGATGCGGAAGCCGGCTATATCGAAGCCTACAAACAGGGAAAGTCGGTCATCGAGGTCAGTAAGCTGGAACCGGTGTTGAAAGCCAAGGGACTTGTCGTCGATATCTGAGTAGGCGCTCCAGATGTCGCAGCAATTTTTCCTGTTCAAGGAACGAGGTATCCGATGAGCTATTCCCTGTTCGATCTGACCGGTTTGCGAGCCCTGGTAACGGGATCGTCGCAGGGTATCGGACTTGCGCTTGCCAGGGGCCTTGCGGAACACGGAGCTTCCATCGTTCTGAACGGTCGTGACAGGGCCAGGCTCGAGACCGCTGCAGGACAGCTCAAGGAAACTGGTGCGACGGTTTCGGCCTCTGACTTCGACGTTACGGACGCCGAAGCGGTGAAGCGCGGGGTCGATACGATCGAGGCCGAAATCGGTGCGATCGACATCCTCGTCAATAATGCCGGGATGCAGTTCCGCAGCCCGCTCGAAGATTTCCCCATCGATCGCTGGGAGCAATTGCTGAAGACCAATATCTCCAGTGTCTTCTACGTTGGCCAGGCGGTGGCCAAGCACATGATCGGCCGCGGTCGTGGCAAGATCATCAACATCGCCTCGGTGCAGAGCGAACTCGCGCGCCCGGGCATCGCGCCCTATACGGCGACGAAAGGGGCGGTGAAGAACCTGACGCGCGGCATGTGCACCGACTGGGCCAAGCACGGCCTGCAGATCAATGCGCTCGCGCCGGGTTACTTCAAGACGCCGTTGAACCAGGCACTGGTCGACAGCCAGGAGTTCTCATCCTGGCTGGAGAAGCGGACCCCTGCGGGCCGATGGGGCGATGTCGAAGAACTGGTCGGTGCGGCCGTTTTCCTGTCAAGCAGGGCCTCCTCCTTCGTCAACGGACACACGCTCTATGTCGACGGCGGCATCACCACCAGCCTCTGAAGCAGGAGGCTTCGGGCCGATCGTCGTGATGGGCGTGTCCGGCTGCGGCAAGTGCGACGCTCGATCTTCCGACCGCAGAGCCCGACGTCGTGACCGTCGACATCAACCAGTCGCTTGAATCCATCGTCTCGATGGCAATGACGCTGCTGGCGGCCCGCCAGAGGCGCTCGAACTGAAACCTGGAGGAACCATGAGCAAGCCCGACATTCTTCTGATCGGCCCATATCCGGAATGGGATCTCGTCGAACTGGAGGCGCAGTACAACGTGCGCAAGCTGTACGAGGCGTCCGATCGTGATGCCTTCATGAGTGAACATGCCGCCGGTATCCGCGCCATCGCCACGCGCGGCGAGCTTGGTGCTTCCGCCGATCTTATCGCCGCATTGCCGAAGCTCGAAGTCATCTCCGTCTACGGCGTCGGTTACGATGCGGTCAATCTGGATGCTGCCCGCGCTCGCGGCATCCGCGTGACCAATACGCCGGACGTGCTGACCAATGACGTGGCCGATCTCGGCGTGGCGATGATGCTCGTCCAGTCGCGCGGCATGATCGGCGCCGAGGCCTGGGTCCGGGACGGAAGCTGGGGGGCAAAGGGTCTCTATCCGCTGAAGCGCCGGGTCTGGGGCCGCAAGGCCGGAGTTCTCGGCCTCGGTCGCATCGGCTTCGAGGTCGCCAAGCGCCTCAAGGGCTTCGACATGGACATTGCCTATAGCGACGTATCGGAAAAGCCCTATTCCGACGGGATGACTTTCATCGCCGATCCGGTCGAACTTGCCCGGCACTCGGACTTCCTGTTCGTCACTCTCGCCGCGTCGGCTGCCACGCGTCATATCGTTTCGAAGAGCGTGATCGCGGCGCTTGGCCCGGAAGGCATGCTGATCAACATCTCGCGGGCCTCCAATATCGACGAGGAAGCGCTGCTCGGCGCACTCGAAAGCGGAGCGCTCGGATCTGCGGCACTCGATGTGTTCGAAGGCGAGCCGAAACTGAACCCGCGTTTCCTGAAACTCTCCAATGTTCTCGTCCAGCCGCATCATGCGTCCGGCACGATCGAAACCCGCAAGGCGATGGGCAAGTTGGTGCGCGACAATCTCGCCGCCCACTTTGCCGGTGCCGCCCTGCCAACCCCCGTTCTCTGAGGACAAGCCCATGAAAGCCGTCGTCATTCATGCCGCCAAGGATCTGCGTATAGAGGAACGGGAGGTCGAGGCGCTCGGGCAAGGACAGGTGGAGGTCGCCATCGAGGCGGGCGGCATCTGCGGTTCCGACCTGCATTACTACAATCATGGCGGCTTCGGCACAGTGCGTGTCCGCGAGCCGATGATCCTCGGCCACGAAGTTGCGGGTACGATCAAGGCGCTGGGAGAAGGCGTCTCCAGCCTCGTCGTCGGAGACCGGGTGGCGGTGTCGCCGAGCCGGCCCTGCAATGCCTGCGACTATTGCCTGAAGGGGCAGCAGAACCATTGCCTGAACATGCGCTTCTACGGCTCCGCCATGCCGATGCCGCATATCCAGGGCGCGTTCCGCCAGCGGCTGGTTGCCGAACAGTGGCAATGCCACAAGGTCGCCGATGGCGTCTCCATCCACGAAGCCGCGATGGCCGAACCTTTCGCTGTGGCGCTCCACGCCGTCGTCCGCGCAGGCGGGCTCGCCGACAAGCGGGTTCTCGTCACAGGCTGCGGTCCGATCGGTGCGCTGGCGATCATCGCGGCACGCGCCCATGGAGCCCGTGAGATCATAGCCACCGACGTAATGAACCCCGTACTCGAAACGGCGCTCCAGGTTGGTGCCGACCGGGTCATCAACGTCGCCCGCGATCCGGAGCTCCTATCCGCCTACGCTGCCAATAAGGGATACTTCGACGTCCAGTTCGAGGCGTCTGGCAATCAGAGCGCATTGCGTTCGGGGCTGGAGGTGTTGAAGCCGCGCGGCATCCTCGTCCAGCTCGGGCTCGGCGGCGACGTGTCGATCCCGCAGAACATGGTGGTGGCCAAGGAGATCGAGATGAAGGGCACTTTCCGCTTCCACGAGGAATTCGGGCTTGCCGTTGACCTCATCGGCAAGCGGCGCGTTGATCTGAAGCCACTGCTCACCGGAACCTATCCCCTCGAAGATGCCGTCAAGGCATTCGAGGCGGCCGGTGACCGGACGCGATCGATGAAGGTCCAACTCGCGTTTTGACAATGCGTAGTCAGCAACGAAACCATGAGCAAGGCATTCGCGCCTCACGTCGTCAACGACATTGAGGACCCGGAACCGTCTGCCGCAGGCGAACTGGTCGTGGACGAAATCGAGCGACCGGCGGGAATTGGCCTTCGTCTCGACCAGGATCGGTGCCGACGTGCCGACAAAACGCCGCCGCTGGTTGGAGAGGCGGCGCAGCTTCGCTGGCAGATCGACGTCTCAACGTCGCATCGCATACTGTTCGCGCACCGTATCGGCTGAGCGGCGCACTACCTCGGAAATCTGCAGGAGTTGGGTGACGAGAGGCGTCGAATGGCGCCAGATCATTCCGATGGTGCGGGCCGGCCGGGGCGTCTGGAAGCGGGAGATCGAAACCTGCGCCGAGCGCGTTTCCAAAGGCACCGCCATTTCCGGGATCAGGGTGATGCCGATGCCGGCGCTGACCATCTGGACCAGGGTGGACAAAGAGCTGCCTTCCATCACTTCCCGGGCGCGGGTCGATCCAATCTTGCAGAACGATAAGGCTTGGTCGCGAAAACAGTGGCCTTCCTCCAGCAGAAGCAGGCGCATTTCGCGCAACGCCTCGCGTTCGGGGACGGGCTTGTCCTCGTCCTCACGTCGCCGGACCAGCACGAACTCCTCGTCGAACAGTTTGAGCTCGGTCAGGAACGGTTCCGATACGGGCAGGGCGACGATTGCCAGATCCAGCTCGCCCTGCGCCAGTTCCTGAACCAGTTTTGCCGTCTGCGTCTCGCGCACCTGCAATTCGATCCCGTCGAACGTCCTGTTCAGGTCGTTGATGATCGCCGGCAGCAGATAGGGCGCGATCGTCGGGATGATGCCGATGCGCAGGCGCGCCAGGAACGGATCGCGCGACGCGCGGGCGAGATCCGCCAGTTCGTCCACCGCCCGCAGGATATCGCGAACCCGCAGCGCAAATGTCTGACCGAAGGCGGTCAGTTTCACTTCGCGCGCATTCCGCTCGAAGAGATCGCCGCCCAATTCCTGTTCGAGTTCCTTGATCTGCATCGACAAAGCCGGCTGGGAAATCGCGCAGGCATCGGCGGCGCGGCGGAAGCGGCCGTCCCGCGCCAGGGCTTCAAAATAACGGAGCTGTTTCAGTGTGACGTTCTTCATAACCTCAACTTATCGCGGCGATCAGTAAATCCAACTTAAATTTATGAGGCGCTTCCGATAAGAAGGATCCAAGGGAGGGTGCGCGTGACCATGATCCTTGCTCGAAAGGTGGGACGACAGTCTGAAACAGCGCAGCCGGACCGGACGGTTCGGCAGAAACAGCCTCTTTTGCACGACAGATAATTAAAGAAATCAAGGAGATAGTCATGGATGCGAAATCTAGCGAAAACGCCGGCAAATGTCCGGTCGCGCATACGCCTCGCGGTCGATCGAACCGCGAGTGGTGGCCCAACCAGCTGAACGTCCAGATTCTTCACGGGCACTCCGTCCGCTCCGACCCGATGGGTGAGGCGTTCAATTACGCCGAAGAGTTCAAGACGCTCGATCTCGACGCCCTGAAGAAAGACCTTCAGGCCCTGATGACGGATTCGCAGGAATGGTGGCCAGCCGATTTCGGTCACTACGGCGGCCTGTTCATCCGCATGGCCTGGCACAGCGCCGGCACCTACCGCATCACCGACGGCCGCGGCGGCGCAGGCCAGGGGCAGCAGCGTTTCGCGCCGCTCAACAGCTGGCCGGACAACGTCAACCTCGACAAGGCCCGTCGCCTGCTCTGGCCGATCAAACAGAAATACGGCAACAAGATCTCCTGGGCGGATCTGATGATCCTCACCGGCAATGTCGCGCTCGAATCGATGGGCTTCAAGACGTTCGGTTTTGCCGGCGGGCGCGCCGACGTCTGGGAGCCGGAAGAGCTCTACTGGGGTCCGGAAGGAACCTGGCTCGGGGATGAGCGCTATAGCGGCGAACGTCAGCTCGCAGAACCGCTCGGCGCCGTGCAGATGGGCCTCATCTACGTCAACCCGGAAGGCCCGAACGGCACACCCGATCCGCTCGCTTCGGCGCGCGACATCCGCGAAACCTTCGCCCGCATGGCGATGAACGACGAAGAGACCGTGGCGCTGATCGCCGGCGGCCACACGTTCGGCAAGACCCATGGCGCCGGCGATCCGTCGTTTGTCGGTGTCGACCCGGAAGGCGGCGAGCTCGAAGCCCAGGGTCTCGGCTGGTCGAGCAAGTTCAACACCGGGGTTGGGCGCGATGCGATCGGCAGCGGCCTCGAAGTGACCTGGACGCAGACACCGACCCAGTGGAGCAACTACTTCTTCGAAAACCTGTTCGGCTTCGAATGGGAGCTGACCACCAGCCCGGCCGGCGCCAAGCAGTGGGTGGCCAAGAACGCTGAAGCTTCCATTCCGGACGCCTTCGACCCGTCGAAGAAGCAGCTGCCGACTATGCTGACCAGCGACCTGGCACTACGCTTCGACCCGATCTACGAGAAGATCTCGCGTCGGTTCCTGGAAAACCCGGCCGAATTCGCCGATGCCTTTGCCCGCGCCTGGTTCAAGCTGACCCATCGCGACATGGGGCCGAAGGTTCGTTATCTCGGCCCGGAAGTTCCGGCCGAAGACCTGATCTGGCAGGATGTGATCCCGGCCGTCGACCACCCGCTCGTCGACGACAAGGACGTCGCCGACCTGAAGGCAAAGGTTCTGGCGACCGGCCTGACGGTGCAGGAACTGGTTTCCACCGCCTGGGCTTCCGCCTCGACCTTCCGCGGTTCCGACAAGCGCGGCGGTGCCAACGGCTCGCGGATCCGGCTTGCGCCGCAGAAGGACTGGGAAGCCAACCAGCCTGCGCAGCTCGCCAAGGTCCTGGGCATCCTCGAAGGCATCCAGAAGGACTTCAACGCTGCCCAGGCAGGGGGCAAGAAGATCTCGCTGGCCGACCTGATCGTGCTTGCTGGTGCAGCCGGCGTCGAAAAGGCCGCCAAGGCCGGCGGCCAGGACATCATCGTGCCCTTCACGCCGGGCCGTATGGATGCCTCCGAGGCGCAGACCGACGCGGCTTCCTTTGCCGCGCTGGAACCCCGCGCAGACGCCTTCCGCAACTATGTCAACAGCGGCAAGACGCAGTTCATGAAGGCTGAAGAGGCCTTGCTGGACCGCGCTCAGCTTCTGACGCTGACGGCACCGGAAATGACCGTTCTTCTCGGCGGCCTGCGCGTACTGAAGGCCGGCCAGCCTGAACACGGCGTCTTCACGTCCCAACCGGAAACGCTGACGAACGACTTCTTCGTCAACCTGCTCGACATGGGCACCGAATGGTCGCCCGTTGCCGGCAAGGATGGTGTTTACGAAGGTCATGACCGCAAGACGAAGGCGCCCAAGTGGACCGGCACCCGCGTCGACCTGATCTTCGGCTCGCATTCGCAGCTTCGTGCGATCGCGGAAGTCTATGCCCAGTCCGATGCCAAGGCGAAGTTCGTCAGGGATTTCGTGGCGGCCTGGACCAAGGTCATGAACGCCGACCGCTTCGATCTTGTCTGATCGATAAAAAATCGCCCGGACGTGGCTCAGCTGCGTCCGGGCAGCTTTTCAATGCTGATTTACCGCCGGGCTTTTCAGGTCGGCACGAAGGCCGAGGCGATCGCCAGCACAAATCCCAGGATCGTGGCGCAGACCGAGAGGGCCTCGCGCGTCTTTTCGGAGCTGACGCTCCATCCCTCGCTGGTGAGATACCGTGCTATCAGGCCGAGCGAAAGCAAGCCGACGCAGCCGAGGAAGGCGAAAAAATAAACCCCGTACTGCATGTTGGAGATCTTCTTGGTCAGCAATTCGGTGATCCCGACCAGTGTCGAAAGCGACAACAACAGGCTGCCGATGATCAGGTATTCCGCGTGTCGCGACCTGACTGCCGAATAGAGCGACAGGATCGTGAACAGGAATCCCACCAGAACAATCGCGATATAGTTGCCACTGACATGCCCGGTCGCGGAGATCGACATGAAGATCGATGTCAGGACGAACAGCGCGGCCGTGAAAATGATCTTGTATTTCGAGTTGAAAAACTGGCGCATAATATCAATCCGCTCTTAACCGGCCCGCCCGCGGCGCTGGCAAATGCCGTTTATCGAGTATGAGAAATTCGGCGCGCGATGAACAGGTTGCGGACCTGGTATTCCGTGGAAATCCACGCCTCAAGTTTCAGGCGAGCCGCCGGCGCTGGATCGCATAGGCGGCCGCCGCGCTCATCACCGCCAGCAGATACCAGGTCACGGCATAAACGAGGTGGCTGTTGCGGAAGCGGATCACCGTCAGTCCGCCGACGGGCAGGCCGCCGGGGATCGGCGTCGCGTCCGCATCGATGAAATAGGGTGCGACCCTTTCGAGGCCGTTGGCGGCGGCAATCGCGGCCACGTCGCGGGAGTGCCAGCGGCCGTTCGCGGGATCGTTGGAGCGCAGGAAGGCGCCCTCCGGCTCGCTGATGCGGATGAGGCCGGTGATCTTCACAGGACCTGCGAGCTGCCCATCCGGCCGCAAAGCCGGGTCACGGCGGTTGGCGGGCACGAAGCCGCGATTGATGAGGACGGTGGTCCCGTCCTCCTGTTCCAGGGGTGTCAGGATCCAGAAGCCGGGACCGAGATCGGTGACCGCCTGGACCAGCGTTTCCGCGTCATGGCGGAAAGTGCCAGTCGCCGTGACGCGCCGATACTCGTCGTCTTCGGCGTTGATGGTGGGCCAGGCTGGCGATGAGGGCGCAGGCACTGGGGTTGCCGTGACCCGGGCATCGACGCGGGCGATCAGGTCGAGCTTCCAGAAGAGCCGCTGCACCTGCCAGGTGCCGAGCCCGAGGAAGACGACGGTCAGGAACAGCATCGCGGCGGCAAAGACGAACCTGGAACGAGCCGGTGCCGCATCCGCTGTTTCTCCGGTCAAAGGATGGTCGAGAGCCACGCGTCTATCCCTTCCCAGCTTGCCCCCGAGGGGTCATGGCATGTTTTTCATCATCTCCGGCGACATCGGCATCATGTTGGTGTTGAGATGGTGCATGACCCAGAGCGATCCGGCAAGCGTGATACCGACCAGGACAAGCGTGAAGAGCAGCGCCATCATCGTCCATCCGCCTTCGGAGCGCGGGTTCATGTGCAGGAAATAGACCATGTGCACGACGATCTGGATGACGCCGAGCCCCATGACGAGAAAGGCGGTGAACAGCTTGCTGTCGATGGCGCCGCTCATCACCAGCCAGAACGGGATGGCGGTCAGGATGACCGACAGGCTAAAGCCGATCAGGTAGCCTTTCAGCGTGCCGTGGCCAGCCTGATGGCCGTTGCTGTGGCCATGATGGGCCTCTGAGGCACTTTCGTGCGCGGGGGCGTGCGGGGCTTGGCCGTGCGAGCTCATCCGAGGACTCCCATGAGATAGACGAAGGAAAAGACGCCGATCCAGACGACGTCGAGAAAGTGCCAGAACATCGACAGGCACATCAGGCGGCGCTTGTTTGCCTCGATCAGTCCGTGTCTGCCGACCTGCACCATCAGCGTGATCAGCCAGACGATGCCGAAGGTGACGTGCAGCCCGTGGGTGCCGACCAGCGTGAAGAAGGAGGAGAGGAAGGCCGAGCGGGTGGGGCCGGCGCCCTCATGGATCAGGTGGTTGAACTCGTAAAGTTCGAGGCCGAGGAAGATCGCGCCGAACACGCCGGTCACGCCGAGCCAGAACAGCGTCTCGGTCTTGGCGCCGCGTTCCATCTGCAGCATCGCAAAACCGTAGGTGATCGACGAGAACAGCAGCATAGCGGTGTTGAGGGCGACGATCGGCAGGTCGAACAGGTCGGCGGGCGAGGGGCCTGCCGCATAATTTCGGCCGAGCACACCGTGGGTGGCAAAGAGAACGGCGAAGATGAGGCAGTCGCTCATCAGGTAGAGCCAGAAGCCCAGCATGGTGCTGCCTTCCGGGTGGTGATCTTCGGTGACATAGAATTGCGGCTTGTGGGTTTCGCGATTGCCCGAGGGGCCGTGGGTCTGAACTTGCGTCTGGCTCATGGTCTCAGGTCCGTTCCGCGAGCAGCTTCGAGCGCGCGTCCTCTGTTGCGGTCACGGTATCGGCTGGAATGTGGAAATCCCGATCGTAGTTGAAGGTATGGCCGATCGCGACGGCGATCATGGCGACGAAGGCGACGATTGCCAGCCACCAGATATACCAGATCATCGCGAAGGCGAAGACGACGCTGATTGCGGCGAGGATGACGCCCGTGCCGGTATTCTTCGGCATGTGGATCGGCTTGAAGCCGCCGAGCGGGCGCTCATAGCCGCGGCTCTTCATGTCGTACCAGCTGTCATGGTCGTGCACGACGGGCGTGAAGGCGAAGTTGTAGTCCGGCGGCGGCGAGGAAGTCGACCATTCGAGCGTGCGGCCGTCCCAGGGATCGCCGGAGGTCTCGCGCAGCTGGTCGCGCTTCAGGTAGCTGACGACCAGCTGGATGATGAAGGAACCGATGCCGCAGGCGATCAGTACAGCGCCGAAGGCGGCGATCACGAACCAGATCTGCAGCGACGGATCCTCGAACTGGTTGACACGGCGTGTGACGCCCATCAGGCCGAGCACGTAGAGCGGCATGAAGGCGACGTAGAAGCCGATGAACCAGAACCAGAAGCTCATCTTGCCCCAGAAGACATCCAGCTTGTAGCCGAAGGCCTTTGGCCACCAGTAGACGACGCCCGCCATCAGCCCGAACACCACGCCGCCGATGATGACGTTGTGGAAATGTGCGATCAGGAACAGCGAATTGTGGAGCACGAAATCGGCCGGCGGCACTGCCAGCATGACACCGGTCATGCCGCCGATGACGAATGTCACCATGAAGCCGACCGTCCACATCATCGGCAGTTCGTAGCGGATGCGGCCGCGATACATGGTGAACAGCCAGTTGAACATCTTGGCCCCCGTCGGGATCGAGATGATCATCGTGGTGATGCCGAAGAAGGCGTTGACCGAGGCGCCGGACCCCATCGTGAAGAAATGGTGCAGCCAGACGATATAGGAAAGGATCATGATGACGCAGGTGGCGTAGACCATCGATGCGTAACCGAAGAGCCGCTTGCCGCAGAAGGTGGCGACCACTTCGGAAAAGATGCCGAAGGCCGGCAGGACGAGGATGTAGACCTCCGGATGGCCCCAGATCCAGATGAGGTTGATGTACATCATCGGGTTGCCGCCGAGATCGTTGGTGAAGAAGTTCGTGCCGGCATAACGGTCGAGCGACAGCAGAACGAGGGTGGCGGTAAGGATCGGGAAGGACGCGACGATCAGCACGTTGGTGCAGAGCGAGGTCCAGGTGAAGATCGGCATCTTCATGAAGGTCATGCCCGGCGCGCGCATCTTGACGATCGTGGCGATCAGGTTGATGCCGGAAAGCGTGGTGCCGATGCCGGCCACCTGCAGGCCCCAGATGTAATAATCGACGCCGACGCCCGGACTGTAATCCGCACCTGAGAGCGGCGGATAGGCGAGCCAGCCGGTGCGAGCGAATTCTCCGACGAACAGAGACATCATGATGATGATCGCGCCGGCCGTCGTCATCCAGAACGAGAAGTTGTTGAGGAACGGGAAAGAGACGTCGCGCGCGCCGATCTGCAGCGGCACGACATAGTTCATCAGGCCTGTCACGAAGGGCATGGCCATAAAGAAGATCATGATGACGCCGTGGGCGGTGAAGATCTGGTCGTAGTGGTGCGGCGGCAGATAGCCCTCCGATCCGTTGAACGCGATCGCCTGCTGGATGCGCATCATGATCGCATCGGCAAAGCCGCGCAGCAGCATGATGATCGCCAGAACCACGTACATGACGCCGATCTTCTTGTGGTCGACGCTGGTGAACCACTCGTTCCAGAGATAACCCCAGAGCCGATATTTGGTGATAACCCCTAAAACGGCGAGACCGCCGAGCGCGACGACGATGAAGGTCGCGACGAGAATGGGCTCGTGATAGGGAATGGCTTCGAGGGTAAGCCGCCCGAAAAGGAATTCCGTCAGAGTGCTGTTGCCGAACATGGGTCTGTCCAAAATCTCTTGAAATGCAGTCTCAGGGCTGAGTTGCAGGCTGCGCCGGAGTATTGTTGTTGAGTTGAGCCGGCGCCGGACCGCCCTGGTTGCCGTCGGGCGCGGTGCTGCCTCCCGGCATATCTTGCATGTTGTGCATATCGTGGTTGGTCGACTGCGGCTGGTCCACGCTTTGTCTCGGTTCCGGCATGCGGGAGGGTTCGCCGCTGGCCGGCACGGTGGCGCCAAGCCTTTCTCCCAAGGCATGGCGATTGTCATGCTCCAGACGCGCCCGGTTTTCCTGGCTCTCGGTCCCGCCGCCGCCCATCATGTCGACATGCATCATCTCATCCATGCACATCTTGCCGGGTATGGCGCACATGTTGAGCACGGCCCTGTAGAGCCCGTCCTCGACATTGGCGTAATAGCGCACCGGCTCCTTGGCGCTCGGCTTTTCGAGCTTCAGGTAGGCGTCGCGATTGAGTGCGGTGCCGTTCTGCTTGACGCGGGCGATCCACTGGTCGAAGCCCGCCTGGTCGACGCCATGGAACTTGAAGCGCATGTGCGAAAAACCGTCGCCGCTATAGTTCGACGAAAGGCCCTCGTATTGGCCCGCCCTGTTGATGACGGCATGCAGCTTCGTCTCCATGCCCGGCATGGCATAGATCATCCCGGCCAGCGCCGGCACATAGAAGGAGTTCATCACCGAGGAGGCGGTGATCTTGAAGTTGATCGGCACGTCGACGGGGGCCGCCATCTCGTTGACGGTGGCGATGCCATAGTCCGGATAGAAGAACAGCCATTTCCAGTCGAGCGCCACGACTTCCACGGTGATAGGCTTCACCTCGGCGGGCACGGCGCGCTGGGCATCGATCCGGTCGAGCGGCCGGTAGGGGTCGAGCTTATGGGTGCTCATCCAGGTGACGGCGCCGAGCGCGATGATGATGGCGAGCGGTGCCGACCAGATGATGACTTCGAGCCGCGTCGAATGGTGCCATTCGGGATCATAGGGCGCATTGGTGTTCGAGCCGCGATAACGCCAGGCGAAGAACAGCGTGAGGAAGATCACCGGCACGATGATGATCAGCATCAGCACCGTGGCGACGATGATCAGGTTTGCCTGCTGTCGGGCAATATCGCCGGAAGGCGACATCACGACCAGGTTACATCCGGAAAGCCCTAAAAGGGTGAAGAGAGCGAACAACCGTGCGACGATTTTCAACTGAGGGGTCATCTCGGGCTCGAATTTGTGTTTTGTCTAGTTCGGAATAGTCAGGTTCCTGCATGGGCTGGAATGAGGTCGTTCGTCGCAGTGCAGCAATCTGTCGCAGTGCAGCAAAAAACCGCATGGTCTTCCGAGCCGTTTTGCTGCACCAACCTGCACGCTCTGTTTCCGCATTCGCCAATCGGAAATCTAGGACAGCCTGAGGGGGCGACCAGAGGGTGTGGATGAGAAGACGGTGCGGTCCGTCGCATATGTCAGGTTTTTTTAGTCTCGTTCCTTGATCTCGACGGCATGTTGATCAACATTTCGAGGACGAGGCGAACTATCGCCAGGAGGAATTCATGACCACGGTCGTCAATCCCGCGTCAACAGGCCCGACATCGTCCGGCCTCGAAAGGGACGCCCGCCGCATTCATGACGACGGGCCGATCTCGCCGGGCAGCATTGCGCTTGGTGTGATCATCGGTCGCATGTCGGAATTCTTCGACTTCTTCGTCTACGGGCTGGGCTCCGTCCTCGTTTTTCCGAAGCTGATCTTCCCGTTTGCGCCGACCCCGGTCGCCGCGACCCTGATGTCGTTCGCGATCTTCCCGCTCGCCTTCATGGCGCGGCCAGTCGGGTCGTTCGTGTTCATGTGGATCGACCGCAATTATGGGCGCGGCACCAAGCTGACGATCGCGCTGTTCCTGCTCGGCGGATCGACGGCTTCGATCGCCTTCCTGCCCGGCTACGATACGATCGGCTACTGGGCCGTTGCCTTGCTGGCGCTGTTCCGCATGGGGCAGGGTTTTGCGCTTGGCGGCGCCTGGGACGGGCTCGCCTCGCTCCTGAACCTCAATGCGCCGCCCAACCGGCGCGGCTGGTATGCGATGATCCCGCAGCTCGGCGCACCGATCGGTTTTGCGCTGGCGAGCATCCTGTTCGGTTATTTCGTCGCCAATCTCTCGGAAGCGGATTTCATCGCCTGGGGTTGGCGTTATCCGTTCTTCGTGGCGTTTGCGATCAACGTCGTGGCGCTGTTTGCCCGCCTGCGCATCGTCGCCAGCAAGGAATTCGGCTCGGCGCTCGAAGCCAACGAGCTGCAGGCCCGACCGATCTTCGAAATGCTGAGCAAGCATGCCCATGACGTCGTGCTCGGCGCGTTTGTGCCGCTGGCCAGCTTCGCCATGTTCCACCTGGTAACGATCTTCCCGCTGAGCTGGGTGACGCTTTATGGCGGGCAGTCGGCGGCGGAATTCCTGTTCGTGCAGGTGATCGGTGCTGCCGTCGGCATCGTCGGCATCATCCTGTCCGGCCTGATCGCCGACCGCATTGGCCGCCGCAGCCAGCTGATGATCGGCGCGGTGATCATCGCGATCTTCTCGTTCTCGGCACCCTTCCTGCTCGATGCCGGCGGCAAGGGGCAGGATGCCTTCATCATCATCGGCTTCGGGATCCTCGGCCTCTCGTTCGGCCAGGCCTCCGGCGCCGTCTCCTCGCGCTTCGGGCAATATTACCGCTATACCGGTGCGGCACTCACCTCCGACCTCGCGTGGCTGATCGGTGCCGGCTTCGCACCGCTGGTGGCCCTCGGCCTCGCCAGCAGTTTCGGCATCATCTTCATCGGCGGATATCTGATCTCCGGCGCGATCTGCACGATCGCAGCGCTCAGCCTCAGCCGGGTCCTGGACCAGAGCGGCGAGCCCGGGCAGCGCTAAAAGAGAAACGAATAAAGCCGGGCGCGAGCCCGGCTTTTTTGTATGCGCATATTGCGGGACCCGTCCCGCTCTCAGGGCGCCTTCTTGTTCAGTGTCGGCCGCGTCGCAGCAGCCTTTTCGACCATTGCCGTAACCTCGGCGCGGCGAGCGCCGGTGAGTGTCATGCGCGGCATGCGGACGCGCTCAGAACCACGGCCCATGATCTGCTCGGCGAGCTTGATCGACTGGACGAGGTCGTGCTCGGCATCGAGATGCAGCAACGGCATGAACCAGCGATAGATGGCGCGGGCTTCGACCCAGTCGCCGCGGTTGGCGGCGGCAACGAGCGCAACGGATTCCTGCGGAAAGGCGCTGGTGAGGCCGGAGACCCAACCCTTGGCGCCGAGCATCAGGCCTTCGAGCGCCACGTCGTCGAGGCCGGCGAAGATATCGAAGCGGTCGCCGAAGGTGTTGATCAGGTCGGTGAAGCGGCGTGGATCCGGCGCGCTTTCCTTGACGGCCTTGATGTTCGGCACATCCTCGAGCTGACGCAGCACGTCGGCGCCGATGTTGACGCGATAGGCCGGCGGATTGTTGTAGAGCATGATCGGCAGCGAGGTGGCCGCGGCGACCGCCTTGAAATGGGCGACCAGTTCTTCCGGCTTCGGCACATAGACCATGGCCGGCAGCAGCATCAGGCCATCGGCGCCGAGCTTTTCGGCGTCGCGGGCATAGGCGACGGCGCGGCGGGTGTCGAATTCGGAGACGCCGGTCACGACCGGCACGCGGCCGTTCACCACTTCGACGGCGGCCTTGAGGATCGTGCGCTTTTCTTCCGGGTCCAGCGAGTTGTTCTCGCCGCATGTGCCCATGACGATCAGGCCGTTGACGCCGTCATTGACGAGCGCGTCCTGCACCCCTTGGGTCGCCTTGAGGTCGATCGAGAAGTCTTCGTTGAATTGCGTCGTCACTGCGGGGAAAACGCCGCTCCAGCCTGTGGTCATGAAATGCACTCCTCTGGTTGATGGGTGATAATATGCGCGGTCGCGCCGATATCTGTCACGCGAAGGGCTCGGCCGGGCCTTTCGACGGCAGGGTGAACCATTGCGGCCCGGTTTCGGTCATGTGGATATGGTCTTCGAGGCGGATCCCGAAACGGTCCGGGAAAACGATCATCGGTTCGTTGGAGAAACACATGCCCGGTTCGAGTACGGTCGCATTGCCGCGCACGATATAAGGCTCTTCGTGGATTTCCAGCCCGAGCCCGTGGCCGGCGCGATGCGGCAGGCCGGGAAGGACATAGTCTGGACCAAGCCCATGCTTGGCGAGAACCTTGCGGGCCGCATCGTCGAGGCTGCCGCAGGTGGCGCCGAGGCGGGCGGCCTCGAAGACGGCCTGTTCCGCTTCGCGCTCGATCGCCCAGGCCCTAGCGAATTCCGGAGCCGGCTCTTCCAGCACATAGGTACGGGTGAGATCCGAATGATAGCCGTCGAGCCGGCAGCCGGTATCGACCAGCACCACGTCGCCGGGCGCATAGGCCTGCTCGCCGTCGGCGCCGTGGGGAAGGGAGGTTGCGACCCCGAAGGAGACGATGCAGAAGCTCGAACCGCTTGTTGCCCCAAGCGCACGATGCTGTTCGTCGATATGACGCACCACGTCCGAGGCAAGCATGCCGGGCTTGATGAAGGCATGGGCGCGGCGATGCACTTCCAGCGTCAGGTTCATCGCATGCTGGATGAGATCGATCTCGGCTTTCGACTTCCGGAGCCTGAGATCACGGATCAGCCGGCTGCCATCGACAAGCCGCTCCGTGCCGAAAACGGCGGCGAGTTGGTGGTAGACGAACAGCGGCAGCGCGTCGTCGAGCGCCAGTTTCACATTGGCAGGCAGAAGCGAGGCGACCAGTGCGGCGCTCGCCTCATCCTCCTGCCAGGCGACGATCTCGCCCGGCAGGTGGGACAAGCTCTCGACACGGCTCCGTTCGAACCCCGGCACGATATAGGTGACCGATTTCGGCGTCACCAGCGCGCCGAGCAGCCGTTCGCTCTGGTGCCAGACGAGGCCGGTGAAATAACGCAGGCTCTCGCTGGCGCCGAGCAGGATGCCGCCCAGCCCCTTGTCGTCCAGCGACGCCTGCAGCCGTACAAGGCGCTGCCGCCGTTCGTCGTCGGTAATCTTGGGGACGGGGTGAGACCAGGCCATGTCCGCTTCCTTTCGATGTCGCTCGGGTTATATCGCGCTGTAGTCAGTTTGTCGACAGCGATATTTGGCACCTGCAGCCGACCTGCATTCCGCCGTCGTCAATGTCAGCGAAACCGGCTGATGCTATAGGGTTCGATATCGAGGGCAGGCTTCCGGCGGGCGGCGATATCGGCGACCAGCCGGCCGGTCGCGGCCGACTGGGTGAGGCCGAGATGCCCGTGGCCGAAGGCGTAGATGATTGCAGGCGTTGCGCTCGATGGGCCGATCACCGGTAGGCAATCCGGCATGGAGGGACGAAAACCCATCCACTGGCGGCCGCCATCGGTCTTCAGGTCGGGCAGGAAGCTTTTTGCCTTTTTCAGCATCGCCTCCGAGCGCTTGTAGTTCGGCGCCAGCTTTAGCCCGCCGAGCTCGACCGCGCCTCCGACGCGGATGCCGGAGGAAAGCGGCGTCACCACGAAGCCGTGGTCGTTGAAATAAAGTTGGCGATGCAGCGGGAAGGCCCCTTGCGGCAGCGTCGTATTATAGCCGCGCTCGGTTTCGAGCGGCGCATGATCGCCGAGGCCGGTTACGATCTTCTTCGACCAGGCGCCGCCGGCCAGTACGACGGTCTTCGCGTCGAAGATGGCGCCATCCGCCAGGATGACCCTGGCGCCATCGTTTATCGGCTCGATGCGGATGACTTCACCGATCCTCAGCGATGCGCCACGGGACATGGCGTTGCTGAAGAGAGCCTGGGTGAATTCCAGCGGGTCGGAGACCTGCAGGCCGGAAGGGGTGAAGATGCCGTGCCGGAACTGCGGCGCAAGGCCCGGCTGCAGGGCATCGATCTCATTGCGGCCGACTTTCTGGAATTCAAAACCCGCCTTGCGTTTCGCCTGCCAGTCGTCAGCCGCGGCATTGAGGCTCGCCTCGCTGTCGTAGAGGTCGAGCGTGCCCGTCTGTTTGACCATCGCCCGAAGGCCGGTGCGTTCGACCGTTTGCAGCATTTCGCTGCGCGCCATCGGCATCATCCTTGCCTGTACGCCGACCGTGCGCTCATAGGCAGGCCGAGCGCTGGCCCGCCACAGTTGCCACAGCCACGGCACCATGTTGAGTGCATAGGACGGCGGCAGGCTGAGGGGACCGAGCGGATCGAGCAGCCATTTCGGCGCCTTCCACATCATGCCGGGTGCGGCGATCGGGATGATTTCCGGAAAGGCGAGAATGCCGGCATTGCCGCTGCTCGCACCCCGGGCCACCTCCCCGCGCTCGATGATCAGCACCGAGCGGCCGTCTTCCAGCAGGTAATGCGCCGACATCGCGCCGATTATGCCCGAGCCGATGACGACGGCGTCGACCGAAGAGGAATTCATGATTGGTGTCCTGTGAAGGGAATGCGGAAAGTGAGGTCAGGAGACGGCGAGATCGATCGGATGGCCGAGATCGCGGGCGATATAATCCTGGATCTGCCGGACGATCTGTTCCGCATGCTTGATGGCGAGCCTGTCGGACCGCTCGATGTCGCGCGCTTCGATCGCGGCGATCATCTCCTCGTGTTCGTCGACATATTGGCGCGGCAGCCGATCGTCGAAGGTACGATAATAGAGGCGCAGGATGCGGCGGCCCTCGTCGAGCAGCCGGGCGAAGAAGGTGGTGTAATAGGTGTTGCCGGCGAGTTCAGCGATCGCCACGTGGAATTCCCGGTTCGCCTCGATCATCGCGAAGGCGTCGTGGGCGGCAACCGCTGCGGCGAACTCCGCCTGCCGCATGCGGATCTCGCCCATCGCCTGCGGCGTCGCGCGCATGGCGGCACCGCGGGTGGTGACGCGGTACATCAGCGTCAGGGCATCGAAATAGGGAGGCAGCGAGGCGAAATCGATCGTCGCGACGATGGTGTTGCGGTTCGGCAGCGTGGTGACGAGGCCATCGGCGGAAAGCCGCAACAATGCTTCGCGGATCGGGGTGCGCGACATGCCGAAACGCTCCGACAACCGGACCTCGTCGAGCGGACTGCCGGGGGCCAAGGTCATGGCGAGAATTTCCCCGCGCAGGATCGTATAAACGCTCTGCGTCCCGGAGCCACGCGGGCGGGGGATATCCGTTTCTGCAGGTTCGTTCGTCGCCATCATTTAACCGTTCTGCGTCGCAAGCCAATGCGGCAGGACAATTGCACACGTATTGTCGACAGGAAAGCCCACAAGGTGGCAGAACGGATTTGGTGCGGTTTTATCGAGTCGAAGCCTCAGTCGTGGCGATGATCCGCGCTGCGGCCAGCCTGCCGGCGACGATCGCGCCGTCGACATAGCCCGGATAGGACGGGGAGAGTTCCGACGACGCGAAATGGACAGGGGGCACGCCTTCGTTGATGATGTCCTCCGCATATCGGGCATCGAGATCGACGACGACGTCGCTATAGGCACCGCCGCTCCAGGGATCGTCGACCCAGTCGCGGACATGGATGTCGCGCGGATTGCCGCCTTCGGGGCCGAAGGCTGCGCTTAGCTGCTCGCGGATGAATGCGGTGAGGTCCTCACGGGGCCGCCCATGCCATTGCTGCGCTTCCGGCCCGCCGACGAAGACGATGAGGCCGGCATAATCGTCGTGGCTGGCATCGCAGGCATAGAGGCCCTGGGGTTCGTGCCACATGACGGCGCCGGAAAGCCCCCGCTCGCGCCAGAACGGCTTGTCGTAGCTGACCTGCAGCTTGATCGAAAGGCCTGGCGCCCAGGCGGAAAGCGCCTTCCGCAGCCGGTCGGGAAGAGCGGGCGAAAACGGCAATCGGCGGATCATCACCGGCGGCAGCGCCAGGATGATGTGTTTCGCGAAGAACCGCTCGTCGCCGGCGGTGACGGTGACCCCGGTATCGGAATATTCTATCCCGGTCGCCGGCGTGCCGAGGCGTAGCCGGTCGCCGAGCCTGGCCGCCAGGTGATCGGCCAGCGCGTGCAGCGTGCCGGGCAGGAACATTTCCATTTCCGAATAGGTATTGGTGATGCGCCGGTCGTTAGAGGCGAGCCAGGTGAAGGCGACCTCCTCCGGTGCGCGGCACCAGAGGCCCTTGATCAGCCGCAGGAAACTTTTCCGCACGTCAGCCGGCACGTCGTCCTGCCGGTCCACCCAATCGGCCACCGTCAGTTTCGCGAGTTCCGGATCGTCCGGATCGGTGGCGATCATCCGGTCGCGAAGCGCATCGACCCCCTGCCAGCGCGCGAAACCCTGCTGCGGCGGGACCGGCGGCCGATAGATGGCCTCGCCATCATAGTGCGTCATGACCGGGGTCTTTCCGTTTTCCGCGATGAGGGCCATCAGCTCGCTCATGTCGCGGCAGAAGAATTGCCCGCCGGTGTCGATCCGGGTGCCGTCCGGCAGCGTCTCGGACTCGACCTTGCCGCCGACCCGGTCGCGGGCCTCGAGCAGCAGCACGTCGAACCCTGCCTCGACAAGCTCCAGCGCGGCGCTCAGGCCCGTAAACCCCGCGCCGACGACGATGGCATCCCGCTCAGGCATTCTTTTCTCCGACGATCTTCCTGCCTTTGCCATTACCGCAAGCGTTTGGGCACGTCTATGACGCTGGAGGGGAGTGGCCGGAATCATGCCGCCCCCAGGAACCGTGCCTGAGGGCGGCAAATTGGTATCAGTCGAGCGGCAGGATCAGCACGTCGCGGGCCGGCACCTCGATCTTGCCGCCGTCATGGGCGTTTCCGACCGGCCAGACGGCCTTGCCGGCAGCGAGCCGGCCGTGGCCTTCGGCGAGCTTCACCTCGGTCACCTGCGCCGAGCGGGTCGGGTTGACGAGCCAGAGGAAGCTGCCTTTTTCGCTCGTGTGGATACGCGCGAACAGCGCCTTGTTCGACAGGGCCGCATGCGGCGTGCAGCCGCTCCAGCGCAGCAATTCGGCGAAAAAGGCGCCGTTCGCCTTGCCCTGCGACTTGTAATAGGCGACCGACGGATTGGTGCCGATCAGCAGCGTGCGACCCTTGCCATAAGTGTGCTCGACAACGGCAAGACGCCCGTCGTCAAAATTGCCGCGCGCGGTGCCGCCGGCCAGTACATAGGATTGCAGGAAACCGCCGCCGTCGACCGCCGCTCCATCCAGCTTGAAGTGGATGCGGTCGCCGATATCCGGCATGAACTCGACCTGGTCCTCGCGGGCGCCAAAAACCTTGTCGAGGCCCATGTTCGGCTGCACCTGCCCGACATGGCCGCGGTCGCCGAAATAACCGGGGCAGGCTTCAGCGATCAGCGTACCGCCGTTTTCCACCCAGGTGGCGAGGCGTTTTGCCTGCTCGGTCGTGAACATGATCGGATAGGGGAAATAGAGCCGATCATAGGCGTCGATATCGTCGATATGGACCCAGTCTGGCTGGACGCCGTTTTCGAGGAAGGCGCGATAGGCGCCCCACATCGCTTCCGGATAGGGCTTCTCCTTGGGGTCGTAGTTCAAGAGGTAATCCCATTCCTGCGTCTCGGGAACGACGAGGATGCCGATTTCGCCGCGCACCGGTTTTGCCTCCCAGAGAGCGGCCTGCGCCGGGTCGTTTGCCCATTTCGCCATGTCGCTCTGCAGTTTCGAGCGCGGTGTGCGGGCGCCGTCCATGCCATAGGCGCCGAACGCACCGAAGAGCGGGCCGTCGAGCAGCGGCCGCCAGCGCAGGTTCAGCACGCCGCGGGCGCCGCCCGCAAACGAGGTCATGCTCCACAGGCGGATATCCTCGGGCTCGGCGACGCGGCCGTCGTCCTTGTCGCGACCGATCACCTGCGGCTGCAGCCAGAGCGGTCCACCCTGGCGCTCGGCATGCCAGAAAGGTTTGCCGCGGGCGGCGGCGCGGTTGATGTCAACGCCGTACCAGTTCTTCCAGGCTTCAGATCCCTTGCGGGCCTGGATCCAGGTAAAGCCGTAGATCTCGACCTTGGATGCGGCCAGCCAGTCGTCGCAGCCGTTCGCCGCCATGTTGGGGATGGCGCCGGAAATGCCGTGGGCAGCGATGGTGTTCTTCGGATCGACGGCGCGGATGGTGTCGATGCGCCATTGCATCTGATCGTAGAAATTGTCGCGCTTGAACTGCAGCCAGTCGATGCACTCCGGATAGGGCGCCATATGGACCGGCGGCTCGACATCCTCCCATTCGGCATAGCTGTAGCGGTGCCAGGCCTTGGCCAGCACTTTCAGCGTGCCGTATTTCTTCTCCAGCCACTTCCTGAAAGCCGATTTGGCGTAGCTGCTGTAATCGACATCGGCGGAATAGTTGCACTCGTTCCAGACGTCGTAGCCGTAGATCGCCGGATGGTCCTTGTAGCGGGTGGCGAGTGCGGTCAGAAACTTGCCGGCCGCTTCCTTCACTTCCGGGCAGTTGAGCGTCAGTGCGCCGGCACCGCCGCCATTGTTGGAAAAGCCGCCGGTCGCCGCCGACACGCCCATATAGGAGCCGAGCCTGGTGCCGTCGGCATTGACCTGCAGCGCATCGGCATATTTGCGCACCGCCCAGTCGGGCACGGCGTGGATCAGTTCGGCGATGACCGTCTTGATGCCGTTCTGGGCCGCGAGGTCCATCTGCCGGTCGTATTCCTCCCAGTCGTAGACGCCGGGCGCGGTTTCGATCGCGCTCCACATGAACCAGTGGCGGAAGATGTTGAGGCCGTCCTCGCCTGCCGTCTTGTAATCTCGCTCCCAGTCTTCGCGGGGCGGATTGGACTTGCGGAAATAGACGGCGCCGTAGGGGAATTGGATATCGTTTCTGAGCATGGTCCTGTCCTTCTTCATCGACATGCGGACACGGCTCCGCCCTCCGGAGAAAAGCTCCGGTATGGAAGCGGCAGAGATGACGTCCGATTAGTTGGGAAAAGCGTTGATCTTAGCGGGGCCCTCCAGAAAGATGGGGCTTGATCCACCCAAGGCCTTCGCTGGTGCCGGCCTTCGGCCTGTATTCGCAGCCGACCCAGCCGTCGTAACCGAGGCGGTCGAGTTCGCGGAGTATGAAATCGTAGTTGATCTCGCCGGTGCCCGGCTCGTTGCGGCCGGGATTGTCGGCGATCTGCACGTGGGCGATCCTGTCCTTGAGGCGGGTGAAGGTCGGGATGAGATCGCCCTGCATGACCTGCATATGGTAGAAATCGTACTGGATGTAGAGATTGTCGGAGCCGACCTTGTCGAGGATGCGTTCGGCATGATCGGTCGTCGACAGGAAGAATCCTGGAATGTCGCGCAGGTTGATCGGCTCGATCAGCAGCCTGACGCCGGCATCGGCGCAGCGCGGCGCAGCGTATTTCAGGTTGTCGACCAGCACCTTTTCCAGGGCATAGACATCGGCGCCCTTGGCCACGAGGCCGGAGATGACGTTGACCTGTTTGCAGTCGAGCGCCTTGGCATAATCCAGTGCAAGGGCGACGCCGTCGCGGAATTCCTGGATGCGATCCGGCAGGCAGGCAATGCCGCGCTCGCCTCCGGCCCAGTCGCCCGAAGGCACGTTGAAGAGCGCCTGGACGAGGCCGCCCGCCTTCAATGCATCGACGACCTTCTCTTTCGGCTCGGCATAGGGGCCGAGATATTCGAGCCCGCCGAAACCGTCCTTCGCGGCGGCCGCGAAGCGATCGAGGAAGGGCAGGTCCTGGTAGAGGAAGGAGAGATTGGCGGAGAATTTCGGCACTGGCGCTGTCCTTTAGAGAACGGGTGCGACGAAGCGGTGCCGGTGCAGCATGCGCTTGTCGCGGGGGTCGGGATTGGGAACGGCGGAAATCAGGCTCTTGGTATAGGCCTCCTGTGGCGCCGTGCAGATCTGCTCGGCCTCGCCGAGTTCGACGATCTTGCCGCGATGCATGACGGCGACACGATCGCAGAAATAGCGCACCACCGAAATGTCGTGCGAGATGAAGATGAAGCTGAGGTTCAGCCGCTGGCGGATATCGAGCAGCAGGTCGAGGATCTGGCTGCGGATCGATACGTCGAGCGCTGACGTCGCCTCGTCGGCGATGATGATGCGCGGATCGAGCGCCAGCGCCCGGGCAATGCCGATGCGTTGCCGCTGGCCGCCGGAAAAGGCATGCGGATAACGTTCCATGCCCATCGGATCGAGCCCGACGAGGCGCATCAGTTCGGCGACGCGTTCCTCGAGCGCCTTGCCCTTGGCGAGACCGTTGATGATCAGCGGGTCACCGATCACTTCCTTGACCGTCATGCGCGGGTTGAGCGAGGCGAACGGATCCTGGAAGACGAGGCGGACCTCCCGGTGGAAGCCGCGCAGCTCCTTCTTGGTCAGGCGGGTGACCTCGACCTCGCTGCCATCCTTGTTGTGGTAGACGACGCTGCCTGTCGTCGGCTCGACGGTGCGCAGGATCAGCCGGCCGAGCGTCGTCTTGCCCGAGCCGCTTTCGCCGACGATGCCGAGGTTTTCACCGGGATAGAGATCGAAATTGGCGTCGTCGACGGCGCGCAACGAACTGGTCTTGCCGTGCCAGCCGAAGGTCTTGCCGAGATTGCGGACCGAAAGGATCGGCCGCAGCGGCGGCGATGAGGCCGCCGCCGGCACCCTGCCGTCGACATGGCGGGTCAGCTTCACCGTCGAGGCGAGAAGCTGGCGCGTATAGGGGTGCTGGGCCTCATGGTAGATCGCGTCGACCGGACCGCGCTCGACGATATGGCCGAAGCGCATGACGGCGACGTCATCCGCCACTTCGGCGACAATGCCCATGTCGTGGGTGATGAGCAGCATCGCCATGCCGCGTTCCACCTGCAGCCGCTTGATCAGGTCGAGGATTTCGGCCTGGGTCGTGACGTCCAGCGCCGTGGTCGGCTCGTCGGCGATCAGGATGTCGGGATTGCCGGCAAGCGCCATGGCGATCATCGCCCGCTGGCGCATGCCGCCGGAAAATTCGAACGTGTAGCGGTCGGCCATCTGGTCGGGATTGGGGATTTCCACCTGGCGCAGCAGTTCGACCGTTTTCGCCCGCGCGGCGCGTTTATCGAGATCGCTGTGCAGGCGAACGGCTTCGGTGATCTGCGAGCCGATCGTATGGACCGGCGACAGCGAACTCATCGGTTCCTGGAAGATTAGGCCGATCCTCCGGCCCCGAATGGCGCGCATGGCCTGGCCATCCGGATCGAGCCTGGCGATGTCGGTGACCGCGCCGGCGTTTCGCAAAAGGATGCGCCCGCCGACGATGCTGCCGGGACGGTCGACGATCTGCAGCAGCGAGCGGGCAGTGACGCTTTTGCCCGAGCCGCTCTCGCCGACGAGGCAAAGCGTCTGGCCGCGCTTCAGCTCGAAGCTGACATTCTCGACAGCATGCAGGATATGTGTTCTCAACCGGAAATCGATCGACAGGTTTTCGACGGAGAGGACGGTGTTTTCAGCAGGATCGGTCATGGGTTCCTCCTCAATTGTCATAGGGGTCGGCGGCATCGCGCAGGCCGTCGCCGAAGAAATTGAAGGACAGCACGGCGACGATCACCGCAAGCGAAGGCCAGATCAGCAGCCATGGCGCGGTCGCCACCGTGCGGATGTTCTGGGCGTCCTGCAGCAGCACGCCCCAGCTGACGACGGGCGGTTTGAGGCCGATGCCGAGGAAGGAGAGCGAGGTTTCGGCAACGATCATCGTCGGCACGGCAAGCGTCACGACGGCCAAGATATGGCTGGTCAGGGACGGCAGGATATGGCGGAAGATCAGCCGCTTTTCGCTCGATCCGTCGAGCATGGCGGCAGTGACGAAGTCTTCGCTGCGAAGGGCGAGGAAACGGCCGCGCACCTCGCGCGCAAGACTGGTCCAGCCGAGCAGCGACACGATGATGGTGATGACGAAATAGACGTTGACCGGCGACCATGTGAGCGGGATCGCCGCTGCGAGACCGAGCCATAATGGGATGGTCGGCATGGCGCTGACCACCTCGATCATGCGCTGGATCACCGTATCGACCCAGCCGCCGTAAAAGCCCGATATCGAGCCGAGCACGACGCCCAGCACAAGCGACATGACGACGCCGACGAGGCCGATCGACATGGAAATGCGCGTACCGTAGACCAGCCGCGAGAACACGTCGCGCCCGAGGCGGTCGGCGCCGAGCAGATACATCGGATCGTTCGGATTGATCGGGCCGATCAGGTGGCGATCCATCGGGATCAGGCCCCAGAGTTCGTAGCGCGGGCCTTTGACGAACAGGCCAACCGGCACGACCTTGGTGTCGTCGACCACGAAGGTGCGCCGCAGCGCCACCTTTTCGATCTCGACCTTGTAGCCCTTCACATGGAAATTGAACTCCGAACTGCCGTCCGGCTTGGTGACGAAAAAGCTCAGGCCCTGCGGCGGCGCATAGGTATATTGCGGCCGAGAGGTCGAGGGCAGGCTGGGCGCCAGGAATTCGGCAAACAGACCGATCAGATAAAGCATCAGGATGACGACGCCGGCAAACATCGCCACCTTCTGGCGGACCAGCTTGCCGGCGATCAGCTTCCAGGGGCCGACGGTTGCGGTCGAAACGGTCTTGCCGGCTTTCAGCGGACTGATCGAAGGGCCGTCGGCGACGGTGTGGACGGGGCCGGAATAGGTTCCGAATGTCTCGTGCGTGCTCATGCCACCTCCCTCAATTGAACCGGATGCGCGGATCGAGCAGCGCCAGCAGCAGATCCGATAGCAGCATGCCGACAAGGGTGAGGGCACTCAAAAGCAGGATGAAACTGCCGGCGAGATACATGTCCTGCGACACCAGAGCCCGGAACAGCAGCGGGCCGGCGGTCGGCAGGTTGAGCACGATGGCGGTGATCGTCACGCCGGAGACCAGATGCGGTAGCACCCAGCCGATCGCCGAGACGAACGGATTGAGGGCGATGCGCACCGGATATTTGAGGATGACCTTGTATTCCGGCAGGCCCTTGGCGCGGGCGGTGATCACATAGGGCTTGTGAAGCTCGTCGGTCAGGTTGGCGCGCAGGACGCGGATCAGCGCCGCCGTCCCTGAGGCGCCGATGATGATGATCGGGATCCACAGATGGGCGAGGAAATCGCCGACCTTGGCAAGGCTCCAGGGGGCCTCGGCAAATTCAGGAGAGTTGAGGCCGCCGACGCTCTGGCCGAGATAGCGGTAGGCGAAATACATCAGCACCAGCGCCAGGATGAAGTTCGGCACGGCAAGCCCGATGAAGCCGAAGAAGGTGAAGACGTGGTCGCTGATCGAGTGGCGGCGAACGGCGGAATAGATGCCGATCGGCAGTGCGACGATCCAGACGAACAGCAGGCTCAGAAGCGAGATGACCAGCGTCGAACCCATCCGGCCCCAGATCAGGCCGGAGACGGGCTGGTTCCACTCGAACGAATAACCGAAGTCGCCGCGGCTGACGATGCCCCAGATCCATTTGAGATACTGGATGTAGAAGGGGTCGTCGAAGCCGTAGATTTCCTTCAGCCGCTCGATCTGGGCCGGATCGACCGCCTGGCCGCTGTCGCTCATCGTGGCGATCATCGACGTCAGGTAGTCACCCGGCGGCAGCTGGATGATCAGGAACGATATCAGCGACATGCCGAACAGGGTCGGGATCATGTAGAGCACGCGCTTGAAGATGTAGCCAAGCATCGGAATAGTTCTCCTCCCGTTGAAGACGCCGCGCAGGCGCCACCTTCGGATCTCCATCCGCTACCGGCCCCTCCAGGCCGGCAACGCTCCTCAATTTAGTCTCTCACCCTATTTCCAGGTGAGATGCAGTACCTCCAGCCGCTCTATTCCCGGCACGTCCACCTCCGCGCGTCCATCCTTCACGCTGAAACTTGCCGCCCGGTCCGCAACCACCAGCCAGGCTTTCGCCACCGACTTGCCTTCTGGAACTTCCACCGAAACGGTCTGAGCCGCCAGAGGGTAATTCTCGCGTATCGGGCCTTTCATCATCATCGGGTTGGTGAGGTTGAAGAGGCTGAGGGCGATACCCTCGGTGTTTTCCCTGAGTGCCAGGTCAATGACGCCCGGGCCTTTGACGGTGACGCACGGGGCCTTGCCGAGCGCCCAGTGGACGGCGTTGGCAAGCAGGCGACCGTGATCGACGGCAAACACTTCCCAGAAAATTTCGCCGATATTCCAGGGAATATAGACCGTGCGGCCACCCCTGCCGGTTTCGCGGGCGACGACGGCCGCCCCTTCCGGGTCTCTACGCGGATAGACTTCCTCCATCGGCAGGTCCGGGAAATCGGGCACGTAGAGGAAGGGTGTCTGAGCGCCCGCAGCCGGCTCGACATGGATCAGCCTTGTGCCGCCCATGATCCGCTCGGCGCCATCAAAACCCTTGTTGACCGGGTGGTCGCCGGACAGCGCCACATAGGTGTTCTTGACGATGCCGCGTGGGCCGGAGACGAATTTGGCGCCGAGCACGTCCGACAGGCCGAATTCGGGCCGGGTCTTGCCGAATTCGTCGCGAAGCGAGGTCTCGTAGGAGGCAACGACGCTGCCGCCGCGCGCTACATAGGCGCGGATCGCCTCGTTCTGCGCGTCCGAAAGGCAGGAGGCGTTGGCGAGGATGATCACCTTGAAGCGGTCGAGATTGTCCCTGGTGAGCACCTGATCGGACAGGAGTTCGAAGGGCAGGCGTGCCTCGACCAGCGCGTGATAGACGCCGAGATCGTGTTTCTCCGCCGCGTGGCGTTCTTCCGGCGCCCAGTGGCGCAAGGTCGTCGACGGGTCGATCACGGCGATTTCCGCGGTCGGCGTCATGCTTTCAAGCACCGGCTCGACGGCCGATTGCAGCACGAAAGCCTCGGCGACCGGCTCCACCCAGCGCTTGTCGGGCACCACGCCGTTAAATTTCGTGAACCAGGCGAAAAGCCCATGGGCCGTGCCGTTGTTGATCCACAGCTGCATTTCCTCGCCGGAGGTCACCGCATCCTTCCAGCGGTATTCCTCCTCCGGACCGATCGAGGTGATCAGCACGACGGGGCGATCGGCGAAGGTCGCGCGGATGCGCTTGCCGTTGCGGCCGGCCGACCAGCCGAGCTCCAGTCCCTTGCGGCCCTGGTGGTCGACGACGAGGAAGGGGCAATGTTTGGTGATGACGGAGAGGTCGAACTCCATCAGCGACGCGCCGCTCATGTTGGGGATGAAGCTCGCATGCGGTCGGATGGCTTTGACCGCGTCGTCCCACTGGGCGATCATATCGGTCAGCACCCGGCGGCGCCATTGCAGCCAGGCCTGCCAGGCCGGGTCTTCGGCATCCGCCTTCTTGGGCAGGGCGTAGCCGGACATGTCCTTGAAACGGCGGGCGCTGTCATCGCTGTAGTCGACACCGTGGCCCTGCCAGCGATTGGCGAAGATCGCATCGATATCGTATTCGCGGACGATCTCCTTCACCACCTCCGGCATGAAGACGGAATTGTAGTCGCCATAGGCATTGGCGACCCAGACATCCGGATAGGCCCAGTGGCGGCGTGGGCTGCCGTCGGCATTGATCATCACCCATTCCGGGTGGGCCTTGGCGGCATCGTCATGGATGGCATGCGGGTCGACACGGGCCATGACATGCATGTCGAGCTTGCGGGCCGCATCGACGAGCGCGCCGAAGATGTCCTTGTCGCCCAGATACTGGCTGACGTAGTGATACGGAACCTTGCTTGGATAGTAGGCGATGTAACCGCCGGCGCTAAGGCAGACGGCATTCGATTTTGTGCGCTTGAAGACGTCGATCCAGAAGGCGGGGTCGTATTTGTCCGGATCGTCCTCGACGAAGGTCAATTGGGTCCAGCGCGTCGCGGTCCGGAACCAGTCCGGGGTCCGCAAGGTATCGGTGTTCTGTCGTCTCGCCTCAAGCATGATAGCGTCCAATCATCGGATAAGGGGTGCCCTCGGCGCCGGTCGGTTCAGGCCGGCGCCCGGAAAACATCGGAATGTGCGAGGCCGTCAGACCTTGTAGAACTGCTCCGGCATGGTCGGGGCAGGGGTCGGCCAGCCGAACGAATTCGGCATGGTCTTAGTGATGTTCTTCATGTTGTTCTTGACGATGCCGTAGCCGTCCGGCGGCTGCGAAATGCCGAACACGTAGAAGGTTTCCGCGGCTCCCTGCAGGAGCTGTTTCATGATCTCGCGCTGGCCTGCCTGATCCGAGGTCGCCTTCAGCTTGTCGTAGAGCGCAAGCTGCTTCTTGGTGTCTTCCGGCGGCTCCTCGGCATTGGCGTTCTTCGGATCGAGATACCAGAGCTGCCAGGCCGGGGCATACATCGCGTTGCTGTCGGTCGGCACGTAGTAGCGCGGATCGAGCATCGCCGCGACGCCGCCATTGGCGCCGAACTGGTGCGCGGTGGCATCGAAGTCGCGGCCCTGGCGAACGCGGGTTTCCCAGAGGGAACGGTCCATGGTGCGCATCTGCGCATCGATGCCGACCGCCTGGAACATCGGGATGACCAGCTGGAAGAGATCGAGGAAGATCGGGCGTGCCTGGTCGATCTCGAAGATGATCGTCAGCCGCCGGCCTTTCTCGTCGAGACGGAAATTCTGGCTGTCGCGCTTGGGGATCAGCTCGTCGAGCATGGCATTGGCCTTGTCGACGCTGTACTCGGTGAACTGCTTGGCAAGCACCTCATTATAGAGCGGGTCGCCTTCCTTGATCGATGGCTGGGCGGGGGCGCCCTGGCCGACCAGCACCGCGTCGATCAGGGTCTGGCGGTCGAGCGCCGTCGACAGGGCCGCGCGGAACTTCTTGTTGCGGAAGAGCTTTCGCTTCGTCTCATCATTGTGGTTCAGGTTGAAGATGAAGTTCATCACGTTGGCCTCGGTGGAGGTCAGAGTGTAGAAGTCATAGCCGCCCTGCTTGCGCGCGTCGTAGAGAACCGACTTGTTGTTGGGGGTGGCGATATACTGGTCCATCAGGTCGATTTCGCCCTGCATGCATTTCAACAGCAGTACCTGCGGATCGGCGACCATCTGGTAGACGATGCGGTCCATATAAGGCAGCTGGTTGCCCTCGGTATCGACCTTCCAATAGTAGGGATTGCGTTCGGCCACCACTCGTTCGGTGTTTTCGCCCGGCGCGATCGTGAACATCCAGGCGTTGAGGCAGGGCTTCTTCGAGGAATTGAGGAAGAAGGCGTTGTCGTCCTGGAAGCCGGAGGCAGACTGGAATGCGGCGATCCAGCTCTGGAAACCGCGCTGTTTGGCCAGCTCATCCGCCTTCGGATTGTAGTCGATATGGAACTGTTCGAGATAGTGCTTGGGGCAGCGGGTGGTGTGGTCCAGGTTGGACCATGCGACCTGCAACGGGAACATACCGTTAGGTTTTTCGAAGATGACCTTGAAGGTCTGCTCGTCGACTACTTCCAGCTTGGCGGGCTTGCCAGCGGTTTTCCAGTGGCCCTGGCTGGTGACGGCGACGCGCTTGTCGGTGAGCACCGTGTCATACCAGAACTTGACGTCGGCCGTGGTGTAGGGATGCCCGTCCGACCATTTCATGCCCTTGCGCAGCCGGATGGTGTAGACGGTCGAGTCCGCGTTGCCTTCGAAGGCTTCCGCGACATTCAGCGTCACGCCGGACCAGTCCGGCGTATAACGCAGCAGCGGTTCATAGGCCTGGTAGCGGAACAGCATGGAGAGCGAACCGCCGCCGACCAGCGCCAGCTTCCAGTCGCCTCCGTATTTCCCGACGCTTTCGACCGGTTTGATGACAAGCGGGTTGCCGGGCAGGCGGTCCTTGACAGGGGGCAGGGCGCCGCTGGCGACCTTGTCCTTCAGGAGGCTCGCTTCCTTGTAGTCGACGGCTAAGGCCGGCAGGGCCGGCAAAATCAAAACGGCCGAAGTCCCGGCCAGAAACGCGCGACGTTTCAGCTTGATCATGAGTGTCTCCTCCACACAGTCCCCGCCGTCACCTATTATTTCCCTTGGGCGTGGATAACGAAAAGTTTGCATTCGAATACTGTTAGGTAAAGTGTTATGTAGCGTTGTTTGGCAAAATTGCGTTTTGCAGTGCAGCAGTGTAGCCACACGGTAGCTGCAGGGGGATGGGCAATGAAGAGCAGGGGGCGGGTTACCTTACAGACCATCGCGCGCGAGGTCGGCCTTTCGAAATATGCGGTATCCAGATCGTTATCGGGCAAGAGCGGCGTCAGCGAGGAAACTCGCGAGCGGATCCGCGAAACAGCCCTGCGTCTCGGCTATAGCAAACCCGCGAGCCAGACCGCGCTGGGCGATATCGCGGTGGTGTTTCACGACCTCGATCCGGTCAATAGCGAGCTGCACATGCAGATCCAGAACGGCGTCCAGGCAGAGGCGCACAGGCTCGGCATGGCTCTCAGGATGTTATGGACCCACAGCCAGGGCCAGCTTGAAGAACTGGCCCGCACCTGCGCCGGGCTGTTGCTGGTCGGACCGCACGACCGCGAGGCGATCCGCGCCGCCATGGCGACCGGCACTCCGATCATCCGGTTCGGCTGGGTCGATCCGCTGGAGGATGCCGATCAGGTCTCCGGCACCGACCACGAGGCAGGACAGGCGGTGATCCAATACCTGGTGGACCTCGGTCACCGTTCCATTGCCTATGTCCATGGCACACCCGGCTATCGCGGCCGCCGCGAGCGCTTTTATGGCGCCCGCGAAATCGCCGAACGTCACCCGGATGTCACGTTGCACGTCCTGCAGTTCGAGGAGGAGAATGGTTTTGCCGAAACCTATCGCGCACTGAAGGAAAAAGGCGCGCGGCCCACCGCCTTCTTCTGCGCGCATGACGGCCTGGCGCTTACCGTCGTTTCCGAGCTCCTGGGCCAGGGCTATCGCATTCCCGATGATGTCTCGGTGGTCGGTTTTGGCGATTTTTCGCCGGCAAAGCAGATCTCGCCGGCGCTGACGACGGTGCGCATGGAAGGCCAGGAATGCGGAGCTGTCGGCCTGCGGCTGCTGCTCGAGCGGATCGAGAACCCCCGCCAGCCGGGAACCCCCGCCCGCAGGGTCCAGGTCGCATCGAGGATCATCGAGCGCCGCTCCACCGGGCCATGCAGGGACCCGGGGCATCCACGCGATCGTGCGGTGCCTCGGCAGGAGCCACGCATCGTGTCCGTCTGACGGAGCAGATCGGCGCTCCGCTGGCGGATCGATTTCGAGGGCCTATTTGAGGCTCTTCATATCCACCATGTCCATGTCGGTGAAGGACTGGTTGTCACCGGCCATGCTCCAGATGAAGGCGTAGGCGCCGGTGCCGGCACCGCAATGGATCGACCAGGGCGGCGAGAGCACGGCCTGTTCGTTGCGGATGATCAGATGGTTTGTCGCCGCCGGACGGCCCATCAGGTGAACGACGAAGGCGTTTTCTGGGATCTCGAAATAAAGATAGGCCTCCATCCGCCTGTCATGCAGATGCGCCGGCATGGTGTTCCAGACGCTGCCGGTCTCCAGCCGGGTCAGTCCCATCAGCAGCTGACAGGTCGGCAGCACTTTCGGATGCAGGTACTGGTAGAGCTTGCGCTTGTTCGATGTGGCGCTGTCGCCGAGATTGTTCTCGATCGCATCTGCGCTGCCGACGAACCGCGAAGGAAAGGTGGCGTGCGCCGGCGCGCTGTTGATATAGAATTTCGCAGGCGCAAACGGGTTGTCGCTCTCGAAGAGGATCTCCTTCGTTCCCATGCCGAGATAGAGCCCGTCCATCGGCTGGAGCGCGTAAGCCCTGCCATCGGCGATGACGCGGCCCGATCCGCCGATATTGATGAGGCCAAGCTCGCGACGTTCCAACAAGGAATCCGCGCCGACAAGTTTCGCCAGCTCGCTGCCGACGCCGAGGCTTGTCTGTGTCGGCGTGACACCAGCCACCAGCATGCGGTCGTAGTGGGTATAGACAGCCTGCAATGTCCCCGCGACGAAGAGATCTTCGATCACGAAATTTTCGCGCAGCTCCGCACTCGTCATGCGCTCCGACTGACTGTAGTGAACGGCATGGCGCGTTCGGACATCGATCGTCATGGTCTGTTTTCTCCTGTTTCTCAGCGCGAGCGCTGCTATCGCTTGAGGGCAGCGGTGAGCTCGACCCGGCCCCCCGGCTGCGCAGACTGAGACATCATCGATTGCGTGTCCAGCAGGGTTTCCGCATAGGCCATCATCATCGGTCCGACACCCTTGATATCGTCGGCACGAATTTCTTCAGAGAGGTAATAGCCGACGGTGCCGTCGCGATAGCGGCCGTTGAAACCCCCGAGACCTGCGACGCAACAGATGTTATGGAGCCTTCGCCTTCCATCCGCATCCTGCCGCAGTTCCTGTGCGACGAGCGATTGCAGGCTCGCCCGACCGGCCTCTGAAACACCGGCCGGGCCGCCAAGCCGCGCGAGCTTCTGGAGGAAATAGGAGAACATCGCCGTGGCCGAGCTTTCGGGATAGTTCTGCGCCTCGTCCGGCCGGTCGATGACCTGCAACCAGCGGTGATCCGCGGTGCGAAGAGCGATGATCCGGGATGCCAGCGCCGCGGCGCGGTCGGTCAGCTCCCGTCTGGATGTGCCGACGGGGAGGTTTTCGATGATGTCGATGAAGGCCATCGCCAGCCAGCCGATCGATCTTGCCCAATGGGCCGGTGAAAGGCCGCTTTTCGCATCCGCCCAAGCCTGTTGCCGGGCCTCGTCGTAACCGTGGCGATAAAGACCCGCCTGCCGGTCATGGGTGAGGTCCAGTGCCGTGGTGAACTGCCGAAGCGCCTCCTCGACCATCTGGGGATCGGAAGCCGCGCGGGCATATTCGACCTTGAAGGGCAGCGCCATGTAAAGCCCGTCCAGCCAGATCTGATGCGGGTAACGCAGCTTGTGCCAATAGACGTTGCTGCCGGTGCGCGGATGCGTTTCGAGCTGCCGCGCCAGCGGGGCGGCGGCGTCGAGCCAACGGGGTTCTCCCGTCAGCCGATGGAGAAAGACAAGGGCCCGGCCGGGCAGGATGTTGTCGATGTTGAACTCGTCGATCTCGTAGCCGACAAGCCGGCCCTGCGCATCGATCTGGCCGCTCACCAGCCGGATGAGATGATCCAGCCATGGGCGCTCGCCGGTCGCCTCGTAAAGCGCGATCAGGCCGCGATAGAGGCAGCCGTCCTCGTAACACCAGGCGCCGCCTTTGTAATATTGGTAATCGCGGGCGTAAGTCTCGAAATAGTCCTGAAGCATCGGATTTCAGTCTTGAGCTGGATGAATGGAAACCGGAGAAAGTCGCGCGAGGCGGCTGAAAACGGCGTTTTCCGCGACGATCCCGGCATGCCGGAGCGGCAGGAGGAGAGAGGCCATTTCTGGCACTTCGGCCTCGGCATCCGGCGCGAAGGAGACGGTGTAGTTTTCGAATGCAATATCGCGGATTGCCGCCTCCGGCAGTCCGTAGAAGACGGCGGCGGCCGTTCGCGCGCCCGAAACGGTGACGTTCTTCACGGTGATCGAGCTGATGCTCGGTGTTTCCGTGGAGACCGGCAGCGGCGACCGAGACTGGACGTAATCGGACCGGCCGTCGGCATCGCAGAAGTAGAAGGAATTGACGGCGACCGGGGTCGCCACGTCCTCCATCAGGCTGTCGGTGAGCCGGATGTTGGCGACCGTGCCGCCACGCCCCCGCCGCGTCTTGATGCGCAGTCCGCGGTCGGTGCCCCTGAAGTGGCAGTTTCGGATGGTGATGTCGCTGATGCCCGCGCTCATCTCGCTGCCGATGACGACCGCGCCATGGCCGCGCTCCATCAGGCAGTTCTCGATCCGCACATGCTTGGTCGGGCGGTCGGGACCGCCGAGCGGGCTGCGTTTGCCGGCCTTCAGCGCGATGCAGTCGTCGCCGACCGAGATGTGCAGGCCGACAAGATCGATATCGGAGCTGCTTTCGGGGTTGAACCCGTCGGTATTCGGAGAATCGGGATCGTTCTTGATCGTCAGGTCCGCCGCGACAAGTCCCTTGCAGAGGACCGGATGGACCGTCCAGGACGGCGAATTGCGGATGGTGAGGCCGGACAGCGTGACGTTTTCGCAGGCCGAAAGGAAGACGGTACGGGGGCGCCGGGCGCCCTGGCGGGTCTCCTTCGGCCATGACCACCAGTCGCCGCGATCACCGCCGCCGTCGATAATGCCGATGCCGGCGAGATGCACGTCACGGCAGTCGATCGCGTTGATCAGGCTGGCGTAACAGACCTCCGCCACGCCTTCCCAGGTTCCGAGAATGCGGCCATCCGCATGGCGCGCCGGCAGGATCGGAAAGTCTTGCCTGCTGGCGATTGCCGCGAGCTCCGCGCCGTCCTCGACGAGCAGGGTCATGTCGCTCTTGAGGAAGATCGGACCGCTCAGCCAGCGCCCGGCCGGTATTCTCAGCGTGCCGCCGGGAGCGAGCACCGCGATGGCCCGCTGGACCGCCGGCGTGTTGTCTCGTGCTTCAGTCGAGGCGCCGAAATCGCGGATGTCGATCAGGGCCGTTTCCTGCCGTGTGATAAATTCGAGCCGGGCTTCGCCTGTATGCAGGCAATAGGCGGCGCCCGGCTCAAGGGAGGCGACGGTGAAGACGACCTTCGACGTCGTCCCCTCGGCCACCAACGCGCCATCGAGCCTCCGAACCTGCCAGGCAAGCGCTTCCTCGCGCGTGTGGAGATGCCTTTCGGCATCGACGCGGAAGGTCGCGCTTCGGGGGCCGGTGATCAGGAGTTCGATGGCGACGTCCGTCACGTCCTCAGATCCCCGTCAGCGCTTGGTTGATGCCGGCGATGATCTCGGTTGCGGCATCCTTGGAGGATTGCTGGCCATAGGCGAAGGCTTCGAAATTGGTGTCGAAGACTTCGGTGACGCGCGGATGCTCGTTGAGCGGCGAGACGCCGGGGCTGGTCGGCTCCATCACCCGCTTGTAGGCTTCGATCTGCACCGGCTTGATCTTGCCTTCCTTGGTCAGCGTATCGAGCGCTATCTTGCTGGACGGAATGCCGCGTGTGGTGCCCATGATCTTGACCGCTGCCGGATCGTTGAGCAGGCAATTGAGCACCTGGGCCGCGCCCTTCGGGTCCTTGCTGTTTCTGGAGATCGAAAACAACATGGAGGGCTTGCGATAGACGCCGTCGGTCTTGGCGCCCTCGATGGTCAGGAGCTTGACGGGAACCAGTTCCTGGCCTTTTTCCATCGGCGTTGCGATCTTGCCGTAGGTGCTGTCCCACTGATAAGTGCCGGCGATCTGGCCCTTGGCCCATTTCTGGTTTTCATGCAGCGGCGTGTTGCCGCCGGCGGCGACCTGTTTCCAGCTCTCGATGACGCCCTTGTCGACCAGGGTCTTGTAGAATTCCAATCCTTCGACGAGTTCGGCTTCGCTCCAGGCGACCTTGTTGGTGGCCGGGTCGATCAGGTCCTTGCCGGTCTTCTGGGTGGTGCGCAGGATCACCATCAGACGGGCGTCGAGGGCGGCACCTTCAAAGGGATAAAACTCCTTGCCGAGCTTTTCCTTCATCTTCGGGGCTGCGGCGATCAGCTCTTCCCAGGTCTTCGGGATCGGGATGCCGGCCTTGTCATAGGTGGTCTTGTTGAACATGAAGACCCGGCCGGTGGTGGAGACGGAAATGCCGTTCAGCTTGCCCTTGACGGTGCCGCTGTCGAGGTCCGACTTCGACCACTGGCTGAGGTCGATGATGTCCTTGTACTGGTTCAAATCGGCAAAGCCGTCGCCGTTCTTGGTGAACAGCGGCAGCCAGGGCCAGTTCACCTGCATGATGTCGGCCTCGGTGCGACCGGCGAGCTGGGTGGCGATCTTTTCCTGGTGCCCCTGGAAGCCGGTGAACTCGGGCGCGATCGTGTGGCCGAACTTGGCGCCGCAAAGTTTCAGGGCCTCCTGGGTTGCGATATGGCGGTCGTCGCTGCCCCACCAGGACATGCGCAGATCCGAAGCGAATGCGGTCGAAAGGCTGGTGGCGGCAAACAAAGCCGCCGTCATGATCATGGTTCTCATTTTGGCTCCTCCCAAGTTGGAACGATGCAGTTTTCAAATCGCCAGGCTGATGTTTTCCCCGGACTGGCGGTCGAACAGATGGACGCCCTTCGGATCGGCCGAGAGCCAGACCCAGTCGTCGCGAAGCGCGCCGCGGTCGTAGGACGCGGACGGCACGACGGCGATGAGGCGTTTCGGGCCGATGTCGACATAGAGGTAGACTTCGTGGCCCATGAACTCGATATGGGTAAGCTTGCCCTTGATGGTGCCGGGCGTTTCAGCTGCGGCGATGCGCAGATGCTGCGGGCGGATGCCGAGCGTGACGTGTTCGCTGCGTCCGGAAATCCGTTTGGTGAACTCGTCGCCGAGCGTGATCACCTGGTCTGCCGCTCGCACGCTGTTGTCGCCCTCGAACGTGCCGTCGAGGAAATTCATCTCCGGGCTGCCGATGAAGCCGGCGACAAAGGTGTTGGCGGGGCGGCTGTAGAGCGTCACCGGGTCGGCGACCTGCATGATGTGCCCGTCCTTCATGACGCAGATGCGGTCGCCCATGGTCATGGCCTCGGTCTGGTCATGGGTGACGTAGATGACGGTCGCTTGCTGGTTTTCCGCCTTCAGCCGCTTGTGCAGGTCGGTGATGCGAACCCGCATCGAGGCGCGCAGCTTGGCATCGAGATTGGAGAGCGGTTCGTCGAACAGGAAGACCTGCGGTTTCTTGATCAGCGCCCGGCCGACCGCGACGCGCTGCGCCTGGCCGCCGGAAAGCTGTTTTGGCAGCCGGTCGAGCAGGGGGTCGATCTCGAGAAGATTGGAGACATGGCTGGTGGCCTGTTCGATCTCGGCGCTTGGGCGGCGCTTCAGCCGCATGCTGAAGGAGAGGTTCTTGCGCACCTTCATATGCGGATAGAGCGCGTAGTTCTGGAAGACCATGGATATGCCGCGGTCGCCCGGCGTCTTGTCGTTGACCAGTTCGCCGCCGATGCGGATCTCGCCGCCGGTCACCCGTTCCAGCCCGGCGATCATCCGGAGCGTGGTGGACTTGGCGCAGCCGGAGGGACCGACGAGCACCATGAACTCGCCGTCTTCGACATCGAGATTGATGCCATGCACCGCGCGGAAGGTACCATAGTCTTTTTCGAGGTTTCTCAGCTGAAGACGCGCCATGTGACTATCCTTTGATCCCGCCGGAGGAGATGCCGTCGATGAAATATTTCTGGGCGAGGAAGAAGACCGCGAGCGCCGGTGCCAGCGACAGCACCGACATCGCCAGAACCCGGTTCCATTCGAAGGCTTCGGTCGTGTCGATCGACAGTTTCAGCGCCAGCGAGATCGGGTATTTTTCGACAGAAGAGATGTAGATCAGCGGCCCGAGGAAGTCGTTCATCGTCCACATGAACTGGAACAGACATACCGAGATCAGCGCCGGCATCAGAAGCGGCACGACGATAAAGATCAGCGTCTGCCAGGTGGTGGCGCCGTCGACGCGGGCAGCCTCTTCCATGTCGCGCGGGATGGCGCGCAGGAACTGCACCAGCATGAAGACGAAGAAGGCATCGCCCGCCAGCGCGGAAGGCACCCAGAGCGGCAGATAGCTGTCGAGCCAGCCGAGATCGCGGAAGATCAGGTATTGCGGAATGCGGGTGACGACGTTCGGCAAAAGCAGCGTCGCGATCAGCGCGGAAAACAGCACTTTCTTGAACGGGAAATCGAAGCGGGCGAAGCCGTAGGCGACCGCCGTGCAGGATATCGCCGTGCCGATCACCTTCGGGATAACGATCCACAGCGTGTTGATGAAGAACGTGCCGAAGGAATAGGGCGTCGAGGTCTTCCAGCCCCTGATATAACCGTCGAGCGTCGGGTGTTCCGGCCAGAAGCCGGGGTTGGAGAAGATCTCCGAATTGGTCTTGAACGAGGCGCCGATCAGCCAGATCAGCGGATAGAGCATAAGCAACCCGACCACGGTCAGCAGGGCGTAACGCAGCACGGCATTGAAGCGGTGGCGGCGCGTTTCGCGGCTGCGGACGACGTCGACGTCGCGGGCGGCTGCGGAGTTCTGGGAGAGGATGTGATCGGTCATGGTCAGCTCCTCTTGTCGCCGGCGTAATAGACCCAGTGGCGCGAAGACCAGAAGGCGATGAGGGTGAGGGCCATGATGATCAGGAACAGGACCCAGGCGATCGCCGAGGCATACCCCATGTCGAAGCGCTTGAAGGCCTCGTCATAGATATAGATCGGCAGGAGATAGGTGGATTTCAAAGGTCCCCCTTGGGTGATGATGTAGGGGCCGTTGAACTCCTGGAAGGCCTGGACCATCTGCATGATCAGGTTGAAGAAGATCACAGGCGTGATCAGCGGCAGGGTGATGTAGACGAAGCTCGTCCATTTGCCGGCGCCGTCGATCGAGGCGGCCTCGTAGAGCGTCTTGTCGATGCTCTGGAGGGCCGCGAGGAAGATCACCATGGCCGAGCCGAACTGCCACAGGCGCAGCAGCGTGATCGTGAACAGCGCATTGGTCGGATCGCCGAACCAGTTGACCGGCTCGAAACCGATGAGCTGCAGGCCCATGTTGACGAGGCCGACATCGGCGAAGATGTAGCGCCACAGGACGGCGATGGCGATCGAGCCGCCGAGGATCGACGGCACGTAATAGGCCGTCCGGAATACGTTGATGAACTTCAGCTTGTAATTGAGGATCACGGCCATGAACAGCGCGAAGACGAGCTTCAGCGGCACCGTCGTGAACACGTAAACCAGCGTCACCCAGAGGGATTTGCGGAACGTCCGGTCGTTGGTGAACAGCCTTATATAGTTCTGCAGGCCGGTGAAGACCGGCTCGTTCATCAGGTTGTAGTTGGTGAAGCTCAGATAAAGCGACGCGAGGAAGGGGAGCGCCGTGAACACCAGCAGTCCGATGATGAAGGGCGACAGGTAGAACAGCCCCAGAAACTTGTTGTCGCCGCTCATGCCGGCTGCCCCAGTCCGGCCGGTGCTTCCGGCAGGCGCAGCATCCGGCCGGCATGCGCGGTGACGGTTCCGTCACAGGCAAAGTCGTCCATGGATTTCGTCGCGCAGTTGAGCGAACCGCCGCCGATAGAGGCGACGTTGAACGAAGAGACACTTGCTATATTGTGCATCGCGACCTCTGGCCCTTCCGTCTGCGGACACGCCTGATCCATCAGGCTTCCGCAATTGAAGCGCCATTTCCTCCCATTAATGTCTCAGGCGTGTTGAGTTCTCAGCTCCCAGGCTGATATTCTCACTTTGCCAGTCAGATCAAATCGACGAATTCGGGGAAAAGGATGGAGAAAATCGAAGGTAGCATTCTGTCTGCCATTCCGATGAATGCGATGGCGTTGACGCTGACACGTTCAACCATAAGGATGCAGCACTCGTATACCTGGGGCGTCGACAAATCGAACAGCGTGCACGACCTGATCATTTGCCTGACGGGTTCGGCGCGTTACGAGGTCGAAGGCGAGACGATCGACATGGCGCCGGGCAGGGCGATGCTGCTGCCTGCGGATACCTGGTTTTCCGGCCATTCGACCTCGATGGAGGCCTATACCGGCATCGCCCAGCATTTTACCCTCGACCTCTTCGGCCGGCTCGACCTGATCGCTCAGATGAACCTGAAACATGCCGTCACGCTCGCCCGGTGGGAGATGATGGAGCCGCTGACGCGTTATTACCACGACAACGCGCCGCCCTATTCGACGACGCTCCTCCAGCACCATCTTTTCATGTTCCTGTTGATCGAATTTATCGAGCAGGCCCATATCGGCTGGAGGGAGCAGTCGGTCGGCAATGTCAACAATCCGGATGCGCTGTCCTTTTCGGTCATGGTGGCCGCCAGCCAGATCGCCGCCGATCCGCTGGGCGAGGAGATCGTCGAAAGAACGATCAATTCGGCGCCCTATAATCCGGACTATTTCAAGCGGGAGTTCAGGAAGCGGGTCGGCTGGACGCCCGACAAGTTCCAGGAATTCAAGCGGATGGAGCGGGCGATGGGCCTGATGGCAGGCGGCTGCACGGTGAAGCGCGCCGCCGAGCTTTCCGGCTATGCGGACGCCTATTATTTCTCCCGTATGTTCAAGCGCTATATCGGCATCAGCCCGCAGGGTTATCAGCAGTCCGAAAAGCGCAGCCGCGAGGGTGCATTTCCCCGAGGTGAGGAGGATGGCCAGTTGATCTATCCGCTGACGCGCTGACGAGGCTTGGCTCAGTCAAACGTAAATCACTCATCTCCGACTTCAGGGCCCAGTTCTATCAGGAGAACGTCAAGTCCTCCTGAGATAACGAGGTCGCTGGCCGCGTCGGCCTCATGGGCCAGGCAATCGAAGGGATGGAGGTCAGCTTTCTCCGACCCGAACGCGAGCGTGTGTTTTCCTGTCGCAAGAACGAACCGCAAGGAGGCGGATGGCGGCAGCGAGACGGGTGTCGGCTGCCGGATGACGCGGTGGGAAAACCGGCCGCGCCGTGTCATCACGTTGAGGTCGGTTACGATGCCGTTCGCAAGCCTTGCCGAAGCCGGTTTGTCGGCCGGAAATGGGAAAGGCTCGGAATCGAGATCGAAGATCAGGGGCTCGCCGCCATCGATCGTCAGCTCCATGCCGGCGCCGGAGAGGATCGACAGGGTTCGGTCCACGTCCGCAAAGATCGAGAACGGTCCGTCGGAGGCGACGGTTGCCATGCTGATGCGCCAGTCGAAATCCTCGATCGATGCGCCGGCGGGAAAGACGGCGATCTCCACTGTCTCGCCGCCTCCGTTCTTCCACGGCATTCGCTGGTAGTCGGATGCGCGCAGGATTTTCATGGGACTCAGTTTCCGAGAATACCCGGCAGGCGAAGGCCATTTTCCCTGGCGCAATCAACGGCGATCTCGTAACCGGCATCCGCATGGCGCATGACGCCGGTGGCGGGGTCGTTCCAGAGCACGCGTTCGATGCGGCGGTCGGCGTCCTCGCTGCCGTCGCAGCAGATGACCATGCCGGAATGCTGCGAATAGCCCATGCCGACACCGCCGCCGTGATGCAGTGACACCCAGGTGGCACCGGACGCCGTGTTCAAAAGCGCATTCAAGAGGGGCCAGTCGGATACCGCATCCGAGCCGTCCTTCATCGCTTCCGTCTCGCGATTGGGAGAGGCGACCGATCCGGAGTCCAGGTGGTCGCGGCCGATCACGATCGGCGCTTTCAGCTCACCGTTGCGGACCATCTCGTTGAAGGCGAGGCCGAGCTTGTGGCGCACGCCGAGGCCCACCCAGCAGATGCGCGCCGGCAGGCCCTGGAAGGAAATCCGTTCGCGCGCCATGTCGAGCCAGTTGTGGAGATGCGCGTTGTCCGGCAGCAGTTCCTTCACCTTGGCATCGGTGCGGTAGATGTCTTCCGGATCGCCCGAAAGCGCGGCCCAGCGGAACGGGCCGATGCCGCGGCAGAACAGCGGACGGATATAGGCCGGCACGAAGCCGGGGAAAGCGAAGGCGTTTTCCAGCCCCTCGTCCTTGGCGACCTGGCGGATGTTGTTGCCGTAGTCGAGCGTCGGGATGCCGGCGTTCCAGAAGGCAATCATCGCCTCCACATGTTCGCGCATCGACGCGCGGGCGGCTTTTTCCACCGCCTTCGGATCGGTCTCGCGTTTCGCTTTCCATTCGGCGATCTTCCAGCCCTTCGGCAGGTAGCCGTTGATCGGGTCATGGGCGGAGGTCTGATCGGTGACCATGTCCGGACGAATGCCGCGACGGACCATCTCGGGGAGGATTTCCGCCGCATTGCCGAGCAGGCCGACGGATTTTGCCTCGCCGGCTGCCGTCCAGCGGGTGATCATCTCCATGGCCTCGTCGAGCGTTTCCGCTTTCGCGTCGACATAGCGGGTGCGCAGCCGAAAATCGATACTGTCGGGATTGCACTCGACGGCCAGGCAGCAGGCGCCGGCCATGACGGCGGCAAGCGGCTGGGCGCCACCCATGCCGCCGAGACCGCCGGTCAGGATCCATTTTCCTTTGAGGTTGCCGCCATAATGCTGGCGTCCGGCTTCCACGAATGTCTCGTAGGTCCCCTGCACGATGCCCTGGGTGCCGATATAGATCCACGAACCGGCGGTCATCTGGCCATACATGGCCAGCCCCTTCTTATCGAGCTCGTTGAAATGGTCCCAGGTCGCCCAATGGGGCACGAGGTTCGAGTTGGCGATCAGCACGCGTGGGGCGTCCTTGTGGGTGCGGAACACGCCGACCGGCTTGCCGGACTGCACCAGAAGCGTTTCTTCCTCCGTCAGCGTCTTCAGCGTTGCAACGATCCGGTCGAAATCGTCCCAGGTGCGAGCGGCGCGTCCGATGCCGCCATAAACCACCAGTTCGTTGGGGTTTTCCGCCACGTCCGGATCGAGATTGTTCATCAGCATGCGCAGAGGCGCTTCCGTCATCCAGCTTTTGGCGTTGAGCTGGTTGCCGCGCGGGGCGCGGATTTCGCGGATATTGTGGCGGGGATTGGTCATCGGAACGTTCCCTTTATCGGTTGTTGTTTTTCTGCGACGCGAGGCCGAGGGCGATCCGCTCGATCCGCGTCAGGATATCCTTGAGATGGACACGCAGCCGCTCTGCCTTGGCCGGATCATAGGCAAAGGGCAGGGCCTCCGCTGCGAGATGAGTGGACTGGGCAAGTTCCATCTGAATGGCATCGACGCCGGTTTCCGGCCTGCCGTAAAACCGTGTCGTCCAGCCGCCGTTGAAGCGACCGTTCAGAATGCTCGTGTAGCCCGAAGCCGCAGTTGCCACATCGAGCGCCGCCTGTTCGATTGCCGGGGCGCAGGTTCGGCCCATGTCCGTGCCGATGTTGAAGTCAGGCAGGGTGCCTTCGAACAGGAACGGAATGTGTGAGCGGATCGAGTGACAATCGTAGAGCACCGCAATGCCGTGGATGGATTTGACCCGTTCGATTTCGGCTGCAAGCGCCGCGTGATAGGGCGCATGGAAATCGCGCAGCCGCTCAGTGGTGTCGGCCTCGGTCGGCGCGGCGCCCTGTTTCCAGATGCTCTTGCCGTCGAAATCCGTCTCCGGAATCAGGCCAGTGGTGTTCTGGCCGGGATAGAGGCTGGCGCCTTGCGGATCGCGGTTGGCGTCGATCACATAGCGGTGGAACGTGGCGCGCACCGTCGTCGCATCCGCCAGAAGGCCATCATAGAGCTGATGGATATGCCAGTCCGTATCGGCAAGCAGGCGACCGTTGTCGTCCAGCCGGTCCCAGATAGCCGGGGGCACGTCGGTTCCCGTGTGTGGAAAGCCGAGAATGATGGGAGAAGTGCCTTGTCTCACTTCAAAGACAGCCATTTCACGCCTCCAGGACCGGCAGGATATCCGCTGAAACGGACGCGGCGAGCGCGCCTGAAGCGACGAGATCTGTCGCCGCCTTGAGGTCGTTTGCCATGTAGCGATCCTCTTCCAGGCTCGGAACGACGGAGCGGATGGTGGCGATCACCTTCCGAAGTTCGGGACTGGTCGTCAGCGGCTTGCGCAGTTCCACGCCCTGCGCCGCCGTCAGCGCCTCGATGCCGATGATGGTCGCGAGATTGTCGGTCATCTGCAGAAGCCGGCGCGCGCCATGACAGGCCATCGAAACGTGGTCTTCCTGATTGGCGGAGGTCGGCGTCGAATCGACCGAGGCCGGATGCGACATCTGCTTGTTTTCCGACATCAGGGCGGCGGACGTGACTTCCGCGATCATCAGCCCGGAATTGAGCCCCGGCTTTTTCGCAAGAAACGCCGGCAGTCCGTAGGAGAGGGCCGGGTCAACCAAAAGCGCAATGCGGCGCTGGGAGATCGCACCAATTTCGCAGACGGCAAGCGCGATCTGATCGGCAGCAAAGGCCACCGGTTCGGCGTGGAAATTGCCGCCGGAAACGACGGTGTCATCCGAAAGCACCAGCGGATTGTCGGTCACCGCATTGGCTTCAATCTCGAGCGTGCGGGCCACTGAGCGCAGCAGATCGAGGCAGGCGCCGTCTACCTGCGGCTGGCAGCGGATGCAATAGGGATCCTGCACCCGTTCGTCGCCCTGCAGATGGCTTTCGCGGATGACCGAGCCCGACAGCAGGGCGCGCAGTGCCGCGGCCGCATCGATCTGGCCCTTATGGCCGCGAAGCGTGTGGATATCCGGATGGAACGGGGCCGAAGAACCCATGGCGGCATCCGTCGACATCGCGCCGGTCACCAGTGCTGTCTGGGCGGCACGGTGGGCGCGGAACAGGCCGACCAGTGCCAGGGCCGTGGAGGTCTGGGTGCCGTTGATCAGGGCAAGGCCTTCCTTGGCGGCAAGCACGACAGGTTTCAATCCGGCCTTCGCGAGAGCCTCGGCGGCGGGCAGCAAAGTGCCTCGATAGAAGGCCTCGCCTTCGCCCATCATCACGGCCGCCATGTGTGCGAGCGGCGCGAGATCGCCGGACGCGCCGACCGAGCCTTTTTCCGGGATGAGGGGGATCACGCCCTTTTCCAGCATCGCTTCGATCAGGCGCACCAGTTCGAGCCGGACACCGGATGCGCCGCGGCCGAGCGAAATGAGTTTCAGCGCCATGATCAGGCGGACGATATTCTCGGCAAGCGGAGCGCCGACGCCGCAGCAATGCGACAGGATCAGATTGCGCTGGAGCGTCGCGACATCGGCGCTGTCGATCTTGATCGAGGCCAGTTTTCCGAAGCCGGTATTGATGCCGTATACCGGCTCGTTGCCGGCCGCAATCCGGGCGATCCGCGCCGCAGCCTTCTCTATCCCCGCGTCGAACAAAGGATCGATCCGAACCGGCGTGCCGTTCCAGTAGATGTCCTGAAGCTCGCGAAGGCTCACCGAGCCGGGTGTCAGAACGATGCTCATGCGGAAACCCTCTCGCCCTTGAAGATGCGTGCCGTCAGCGGATTGAAGCCGATGCGATAGACAAGCTCCGCCGGCCGTTCGATATCCCAGATCGCGAAGTCGGCGGATTTCCCAGCTTCGAGCGTGCCTGTTTCAGCCTGGAGACCGAGGGCGCGGGCGGCTTCCCGCGTGACGCCGGCAAGGCATTCCTCGACCGTCAGACCGAACAGCGTCGCGCCCATGTTCATGGTCATCAGCAGCGAGGTCAGCGGCGAGGTGCCGGGATTGCTGTCGGTCGCCAGCGCGATACGGGTGCCGGCGTCGCGCAGCGCCTGGACGGGCGGTGCCTGCTTTTCGCGAAGCGTATAGAAGGCGCCCGGCAGCAGCACGGCGACCGTACCTGCCTGCGCCATCGCCCCGGCATCCGCCGCGGAAAGATATTCCAGATGGTCGGCCGACAGCGCGCCATAGGAGGCGGCGAGGCGCGCGCCGCCGAGATCGGACAGCTGTTCCGCGTGCAGCTTGACGGGAAGGCCAAGTGATTTCGCCTTGTCGAAAACCCGGCTGATTTCGGCCGGCGAGAAAGCGATGCCTTCGCAGAAACCGTCGACCGCATCGACGAGCCCTTGCGAATGCGCAGCCTCAAGGCCAGGCAGAACCACGTCGGTGATGTAATCGCCGTTGCGGCCCTTGTACTCCGGCGGTATCGCATGCGCGGCAAGCCAGCTGGTGACGATCCGCACCGGTCGGACTTCGGCAAGCCTGCGGGCAACCCGCAGCATTTTCAGCTCGCCCTCGATGTTCAGCGCATAGCCGGATTTGATCTCGACCGTGCAGAGGCCCTCGGCCAGAAGCGTGTCCAGCCTGCGGAGCGCTTGCTCAAGGAGTTCGTCTTCCGAAAGTGCATTGGTTGCCTTCACCGAGGAGATGATGCCGCCGCCGGCTCGTGCGATCTCCTCGTAGGTCGATCCCGCCAGGCGCATTTCGAATTCCATCGCGCGGTCGCCGCCGAATACCAGATGGGTGTGACAGTCGATCAGGGCCGGGGTGATCCACCGCCCGCCGCAATCGGTTTTGTGTTCGGATTTCTCAAATTCGGCAGGCAGGTCGGCCATTGCGCCGACGAAAGCTATCCGCCCGTCGCGCACGGCGATCGCGCCGGCTTCGATAATGCCGAGGCCGGATGCCGAGGGAGCAAAAGTGGCGATCCGCGCATTGTGCCAAAGCGATGCGGAGCCTGCTGCAGATTTTGAAGAATCTTCCCCATCCATAAGCTTTTCGCCTTTCCTTATGGAAGAACATGTATATACATAATAATCCGAGTGACAAGAAGAATTTTGGTCTCCGCGAGGAAAAGGGAAGGGCGTCCATGGCCACGCTTCATGCGCAATTGGCTCTCCTGCCGGATGGATGGCAGCAGAATGTAAGGTTGACGATCGAGGCGGACCGACTTGCGGGAGTGGAGGTCGGCATCGAGGCGACGGCGGAAGACGAGTGTCACAAGGTTGTCGTGCCTGCGATGCCGAACCTGCACAGCCATGCCTTCCAGCGCGCCATGGCGGGCCTTACGGAAGTTCGCGGTCCCGGCGACGACAGTTTCTGGAGTTGGCGGACGCTGATGTACAAGTTCGCACTGTCGATCACGCCGGAACAGGTCGAGGCCGTTGCCTCACAGCTCTATATGGAAATGCTGGAAGCCGGCTTTTCGCGGGTTGGCGAATTCCACTATCTCCACCACGACAGGGATGGCGGCCACTACGCCAATATCGCCGAGATGGCCGAGCGCATCGGCGCGGCGAGTGCGGAGGCGGGAATCGGCCTGACCCTCCTGCCGGTTTTTTATGCCCATTCGGGCTTCGGCGGCGCGGCGCCGATCGAGGGCCAGCGCCGTTTCATCCACTCGATCGACGATTTTGCCAAGACCATGGACGGCTGCCGTCATCTGACTGCGGCCATACCCGGCGCGGAACTCGGCGTCGTGCCCCATAGCCTGCGAGCAGTGACCCCGCAGGAGCTCAGGCAGGTCGTGCCGATGGCGGGCGACGGGCCTGTGCATATCCATGTCGCCGAACAGGTGAAGGAGGTCGAGGACTGCCTTGCCTGGTCCGGTGCACGGCCCGTCGATTGGCTGCTCGCAAACATGCCGGTGACCGAACGCTGGTGTCTCATCCACGCGACGCATATGACAGAGGATGAAACCCGCCGCATGGCGGACAGCGGCGCGATCGCCGGGCTTTGCCCGATCACCGAAGCCAATCTCGGCGACGGCATCTTTCCCGGCGAAGACTTTGTCGCGCAGAAGGGCCGCTTCGGCATCGGCTCGGATTCGAACCTACTGATTTCCGTGGCGCAGGAGTTGCGTCAGCTCGAATATTCCCAGCGCCTCGGGCTGAAGAGGCGCAACGTCCTGGCAAAACCGGAAGCTTCGACAGGACGGCGGCTGTTCGAGACAGCGCTTTCGGGTGGCGGAATGGCGCTCCACGCCGCCGCCGGCTTGGCTCCGGGCAATTACGCCGATATCGTCTCGCTTGATGTCAATGACGTTCCCTATCTTGCCGCCGATCAGATTCTCGACCATTGGATATTTGCGGGTGGCATTGCCGTGGATTGTGTCTGGGCGCTTGGCCGCAAGCAGGTCGAAGGCGGGCGGCATGTCCGGCGGGATGCGATCGGCCGCCGGTTCAGGACGGTAATGCAGGAATTGCTGACAGCATGACGAATGGCAAGGAAGCCACCCTCCATCATCGCATTTTGAGCGACATAGAGGGACGGATCGTCTCCGGCGAATGGCCTCCCGGGTATCGCCTGCCTTTCGAGGTCGACCTTGCCGTACAATACGGCTGCTCGCGGATGACCGCCAACAAGGTGCTGACGCATCTGGCAAGGGCCGGGCTGATCGAGCGGCGCAAGAAATCCGGCAGCTTCGTTTCGCAACCGGTGACCCAGGCCGCAGTGCTCGAAATCCATAGTATCGAGGCGGAGGTCCGCTCCCTCAAGCTTGCCTATTCCTACCGGCTGGAAAAGCAGGTTCGACGCGAGGCCACTCCCTTGGACCGGCAGCACCTGGAGCTTTCGGAAACGGCGCCGGTCCTCGATCTCGTCTGCCTTCACCATGCCGGCGAACGTCCGTTTTGCCTTGAGGAGCGGCTGATCAACCTGACGACCGTGCCCGAAGCGGAAAGCGAGGATTTTTCGAAGTCGGCGCCGGGGACCTGGCTCATCAGTCAGATCCCGTGGAGCACGGCGGAACATCGGATCTATGCCCAGTCGGCCGGCGCGGAGGTCGCAAAGAGGCTCGACATTTCCAGGAACGCAGCCTGTCTGGTCATCGAACGGCGGACCTGGGGCAGCACCGGTCCGGTAACATTCGTGCGCTTCACCTATCCGGGCGACCGGCACGCGCTGGTCGCCCGCTTCACGCCGGGCGGAGAGAACTAGGCGGCGCGACCGTACTACCCATCTCATGGAGGGCGGGAAGCGAGCCCTCAGTCCAGATCTCTCAAGACGATAGCGTTCTGCGATCTGACCGTATCTGCCTTTCCACCTCCTGAAGCCGACCAAAAGTGCGGTATCGGTGATCGTGCATTTGACGGATCGTGCCTCCGGCGGGGCTGTAGAGCGTCGAGAGACGCGACATCGCCCTCATGGCTTCCTGCAGCGATCCGTATCGGCCCGCGGCAGCGGCTCCAAGCATCGCGCTGCCGAGCAGAACCGGTTCCTCCGTATCGGCGACAGCCACCGGCAGATTTGTGGTGTCCGCCAGAATCTGACGCACGAGGTGACTTTGCGCGGCACCGCCGCTGGCGATGATCAGGTCGAAGGCCATGCCGCTCTGTGACAGCTTGTCCAGCAACTGCCTGAGGCCGTAGCCGATGCCGCAGAGCCCGGCGACAAACAGCGAGATCAGGCTGGCAGTATCGGTTTCCAGCCCGAGCCCCGCGATGACGGCCCGCGCATCGGGGTCCGCATGCGGCGACCGGTTGCCCATGAATTCGGGCAGGACGTGGATGGTGCCGGCAAGTTCAACGGCCTGGGCGAGATTTGGACGCAGTCTCGTCGCTTCGCGGTCGAGCCAGCTTACGAGCGAGATCCCATCGGCTTCGGCCCTGGAGCGCGCTTCAGTGGATGCCGGGTGCATCGTGACCAAGTGATCGATGGCAGCGCCGGCTGCCGACTGTCCACCTTCGGTCAGCCACAGTCCGGGGACCATCGAGGAATAATACGGCCCCCATACACCATCGACAAACACGGGATTGTCGCTGGAGGCCATGGAACAGGCGGATGTCCCGAAAATATAGGCGAGCCTGTTTCGAACGTCTGCGCGGCCTTCTGGATCTTGACCGCCGAGCGTGCCGATGCCGCCCGCATGGGCGTCGATCAGGCCGGCACCGACAGGGGTTCCCGGCATCAGGCCGAGATCGGCAGCGGCCTGTTCCGTCAGCCCGCCCGCAAGCGGCGTTCCCGGATCGACGATGTCGGTCCCGATCCGCTTGAAACCCTCATCGGCCAGTTCTCCAAGGCCGATCGCCCTGAAATATGAGGCATCCCAGCGCTGCTCATGGGCGAGATAGGTCCATTTGCAGGTGACCGTGCAGGCCGACCGGCTGAGCGATCCCGTCGCGCGAAAGGTCAGATAGTCGGCGAGATCGAAGAAATGTCCGGCATCGGCAAACGATCGTGGCAGGTTGCGCTTCAGCCAGAGAAGCTTCGGCGTTTCCATCTCCGGCGAAATTTTGCCCCCGACATAACGCAGGACTCCGTGCTCTCCGCCGTTGATCTCGGCCGCCTCGCCGGCGGCGCGATGATCCATCCAGACGATGACGTTGCGGTCGGCCTCTCCCGAGCGGCTGACCGAGACCGGCTTCCCGTCAGCATTGACGACAACCAGCGAGCAGGTCGCGTCGACGCCTATTCCCGCAATCGCCGACAGCCGGATACCGCCGGAACCGACGGCCTCCCGGACGCTCTCGCAGACCGCCTGCCATATCTGCTCCCCGGATTGCTCGACGATATTGCCGGGCTCGTGCCAGATGGTGATTGGGCGTTTGGCGGATGCCAGCAGGGCGCCGGCTTCATCGAACACGCCGGCCCGCGCGCTGCCTGTTCCCACATCGATGCCGATAAAGAAGCGGGTCATGACTAGAGATCCGTGCTGAGAGGCAAAATGACGAGATCGCGAATAGTGATGTTGCGGGGTCTCGAGAGCATGAACATCACGGCTTCGGCGACTTCCGTCGCCTCCATCAAACCTCCCGCCGCGATCGCCTCATCGAGTTTCGCCTGGGGCCAATCGCTGATCAATGCGGTGATGACAGGCCCGGGTGCGACCGCGCCGACGCGGATGCCGTGTCTGGCGACCTGGCGCCGCACGGTGTGAACGAACGCCTGCACCGCATGTTTGGAGGCGGTGTAGATCGGCTCCCAGACGACCGGCACCAGGCCGGCAATCGAGCTGGTCATGATGATGTCGCCGGTCTTGCGCTCGACCATATGCGGCAGCACGGCCTGGACGGAACGGAAGGCGGCATTGATGTTGAGATTGAGCATGCGGTCCCAGGCATCCGGGTCGCCCTCGACCACCTCTCCGCCGATATAGGCGCCGGCATTGGCGTGGAAGATATCGAGCTTGCCGAACCGGTCGAGGATGCGCGGCATCATCGTTGCGACGCTTGCTGGATCGGTCAGATCGATCGCCAGCGGAAAGGCGTTCGGCCCCAGTTCAGAGCATAGCTTATCGAGCGTATCGCCCGCCCTGTCGACAAGTGCGACGCTGACGCCTTCGGCCAACAGGGCTCGGGCGCATTCGAGGCCGATGCCCGACGCCGCACCGGTCACTGCGGCCACCTTTCCGGAAAGATCCTGTCTCATGTCGTTCCTTGCTTCAATATTATGACAATCAGTTTGGGAGCCGCGTTGGAGGCGATTGCAGTGGCCCGGCCCGGTTTGTGCCCCGATCAATGAAACAGATGCGCAGCCTGCGGGTTGAACTGAAACTCGGCGGCATCCCCGAACGCCAGTTCCACATCCACCGGGATTGCAGCGACCACTCTCTCGTGTTCGGCGGTATCGACCGCGATGATCGTCTCGGTTCCCAGACGCTCGACCAGCGCAATACGCCCGCGAAGAGCTCCTTCGCCGTCTGCCGGCGGGCCAGGTTTCAGGAATTGCGGCCTGATGCCGAGCCAGGCCTGATCGCCGATCGAAAAGCCTCTTCCCTTGACCGGGATCGGGGACATCGTATCGGAGGCGACGGTTGCGGTATCGCCGGCGACGGACTGCACCTTCACGGGCAGGAAATTCATCTTCGGCGCGCCGATGAAACCCGCGACGAACTTGTTTGCCGGGTTCTTGTAGAGTTCCATCGGCGAGCCGACCTGCTGCACCAGGCCGCCGTCGAGCACGACGATCTTGTCGGCAAGCGTCATTGCCTCGATCTGGTCGTGGGTGACGTAGATCATCGTCGCCCCCAGATCGCGGTGCAGCTTGGCAAGCTCCATGCGCATATCCACACGAAGCGCTGCGTCGAGGTTGGAAAGCGGTTCGTCGAACAGGAAGACACCGGGCTTGCGCACGATCGCCCGGCCGATGGCGACGCGCTGGCGCTGGCCGCCGGAAAGCTGGCTCGGCTTGCGCTCCAGCAGATGCTCCATCTTCAGGATACGGGCCGCCTCGCGCACCCGCGCATCGAGCTCGGGTTTCGGCGTCTTGTTCAGGGAAAGCCCGAAGCCCATGTTGTCGTAGACGGTCATATGCGGATAAAGCGCATAGGACTGGAATACCATGGCGATCCCGCGCTCGCGCGGCTGGACCTCGTTGCAGAGCCGGTCGCCGATATAAAGCTCGCCGCCGGATATGTCTTCGAGACCCGCGATCATCCGCAGCAGCGTGGACTTGCCGCAGCCGGAAGGCCCGACAAACACCACGAATTCGCCGTCCTTGATCTCGAGGTTGACGCCCTTGATGATATCCACCGCGCCAAAACTCTTCTTGAGCCCGGCCAGACGCAAACTTGCCATGCTTCCTCACTTTCCTTGAAATCTTCGAGCACGGCACCGGCGGACAAACCGCCGGACCGCACCCGTTGCCCACGGTCGGCCTGCGGGCAAAACAAACGGTTCAGAACATTCCGGCCCAGCAGTGTGCACCGCCGGGCTGGCCGGTTCGCGGTCAGGCGTCTTCCAGTTCCCTTGCGCGCTCGGCACTGTCCTTGACGCGCAGATAGGCGCCCTTGGCGATCAGCTGGCGGCGAAGCTCCCTGACGTCGATATTGGCCGGCGCGCGGTTGCTGCGCACCGAAATCTTTGCCGCCCGCCCTGCCGCTTCGCCCATTGCCATGCAGGTTGCCATGACGCGGATCGCGCCCATCGCCTCATGGGTGGTGGAAATCGCCCGGCCGGCGACGATCAGGTTGCTGACCTTGGTCGGGATCAGCGATCGATAGGGGATGTCGTAGCAGTCGCCGCACCAGATCAGCGTGCAGCCGTCGTCGGCAGGGCGGTGGATGTCGATCGGGTAGCTCGCCACCGCGATCGAGTCGTCGAAATGGCGGCAGCCGAGCACGTCCTCCTGGTTCATCACATATTCGCCGATGATCCGGCGTGTTTCGCGGATGCCGAGGAAAGGCGCCGTCTTGGTGAAATAAGCCTTCTCGAAACCGGGGACGTAGTTGATCAGGTAGGTGACGATGTCGTCGATCTGGCCGCGGGCCTCGATTTCGCCCATCGTGAGGCTGGACGCATCCGTCCCATCGACGCCCTTGACGCGGGTCATGTTGATCCAGACTTCGCCGGCCTTCAGGCCGGTGATGATGATCGTGCGTTCATTGGCGATCTTCAGGCCCATCTCGGCCTCCGCCTTGATGATCAGCTCACGCAGGCCAACCACGATGAACTGGTTGTTCTGACCGAAATATTCCGCCGGGATGAAGTCGGTGAGATAGGTGCGTGCCTGTGGCGGCTGGTTGGCGATGCTGAGGCGCAGCTTTTCGGTATCGACGCCGGCGATGCAGAACATCAGCGTCGGCGGCTGCATGCCGCCGTTTTCGTTGCCCTTCTCGCAGGGGACGCCGGCGCGATGGGCGACGTCCGCGTCACCCGTGCAGTCGATGACGACCTTGCCGAGGATCGCGCCGCGGCCGCTCTTGCTCTCGGTGATGACGCCGCGGATCATGTCTCCATCCATCACGACGCCGGCGCAGAACGTGTAGAACAACACCTCGACGCCCGCTTCCGTCAGCATTTCGAGCGCCACGGTCTTCACCGCTTCCGGTTCCACGAGCGTGATGCCCATGTGGAGCGGGCAGGGGCGGTGTTCGCTGGCGCCGTCGCGGGCCTTGAGGCGATCGATGAATTTCTGTGGCAGGCCTTCGATGATCTGGTTGCCCTTCTGGCCGAGGAAACCGAGGACCGGAAGGCCGATGGTCATGTTGCCGCCGACGAAGCTGCGGCTTTCGACAAGTCCCACCCGAAGCCCGTCTTCCGCGGCGGCGAGCGCAGACGTCAGGCCGGCCGGTCCGCCGCCGATAACGAGCACATCATATTCCGCCATGATGGGGGTTGCCCGGGCGGGCTCCTGGATCGATCGACTGGTGGTGTTCAACATTGTCCTTGTCTCTTTCGTGGATGGACCTTCAGGGTCCCGCATCGTTCATGCCGGTTTCGGCGATATCCGACGTCCGGGCGGCTGGCGCCCGGACGGTCTTCACAAATGTTCAGGCCTGAAGCAGGGGCTTCACCCGCGTGGCGATCGAGGCCACGGCTTCCTTGACCTCCTTGCGGCCGAGGACGGCGAGCTGGACTTCCTCCAGGAAGATCGACTGGGCACGTGCCGCTTCGGGGAAGGGCGGGAAGGCGCCGCGAGCGTTCTTCAGCACCGCCGCCTCGACGGCGGCAACCGGACTGCTCGCCGCGAAGGATTGGTCCGCATAGGTGGAGACGCGAACCGGGCCATTGCCATTCTTGGCCATGCCGAGCGTTGCGCGCTTGCTGGAGACTTCCCTGATGAACTTCCAGGACAGGTCCTTGTCCTTGGAGTTCGCGGGGATGACCATGCCCCAGGCCTCGACGATCGAGGACATCGGCATCTTGCCCTTCAATCCTGCGGAGATCGGGAATTCGATCGCCTTGATCTTGCCGGGAAACTTGCTCTGTTCCTTGTTGTTGAGCTGAGCAAACCGGGCAAAGGGCAGCACGGTAAAGGCGGCGCGGCCCTGCTGCAGCCAGGTCACCTGGTCGTCGTTCTTGGTGGTCGCGTAGCTGCGCGGCAGAGCGCCGCCCTCGAACATCTTGCGAAGGACGGTCAGGCCCTTTTCCATGGCCTCGGGATTCGGCAGCAGTTCGAACTTGGCGTTGATGAAATCTCCGCCGAAGGCGCGGGCAAACATGACCGGGAAGACGGCGAGATCGCTTGCCAGCACCATGCCGGCGACCGGCGTGCCGGCCTTGGAGGTGAAGGTGAGCTTCTGGGCCTGCTCCACCAGTTCTTCGAGTGTTGTCGGCGGCGCGGTAATGCCCTGCTCTTCGAGAAGTGCTTCGTTGTAGAAGAGGCCCTGGGTCGCATGGCGGACCGGAATGCCGATCAGTCTGCCGTCGACGGTCATGCCCTGCACGAGGCCCGGTGCGATATCGCCGAAGTCCTCGATGGCATCCTTCTTGAGATAGGCATCGAGCGGCTCGAACATCGCGGCGATCTGCTTGGTCGGGCGGTTGTCGACGATGTAACCGACGTTGAAATCGGTCGAGCTGAGGCTCGCCTCGCGGAACAGGCGGTCCTGGAGCGGATTGGAATCAAACGTCGTCCAGACGACGTCGGCATCGTTGGCCGCGCGCCAGTCCTTGAGCAGATCACCGTCGCCGGTGCCGAGCACCGTCTGGTGCACCTTGTGGCTCAGGACGTTAAGCGTCTTGCCCGCCGCAAACGACGGCCCAGCGGCGAGCATCGCCGCTCCTCCCATCGCGGTTCCTAAAAAGCCGCGCCTTGTGATGTTGGTAAGCGATTTGTCTGACATGATTTCCCTCCCTTGCAGACAGTTGAATAACCCGAGTGACTAACCCTTGGTCGCGCCGGCGGTGAGGCCGGCCACGAGATAGCGGTTCATGAAGATGACGAAGAGCAGAACCGGTATGAGCTGGACGGTGGACGCCGCAAACAACACGCCCCAATCGACGCCGTCGATCGATCCGATCATTTCGGAGATCACCAGCGGCGCGGTCTTGGCCTTGGTCGCGGTGAAGATGAAGGCGAACAGGAACTCGTTCCAGGCAAAGACCACCACGAAGACGGCGACCGCGAGAATGCCGGGTGCCGCGAGCGGCACGATGACGCGCCTTAAGATCGTCAGCCGCTTGGCGCCATCGATCTGGGCCGCTTCGTCGAGTTCACGCGGAATCTGGTCGATGAAGGTGCGCATCAGCACCGTGCCGAGCGACACGAAGAAGGTCGCGTAAAGCACCATCAGCACGATATGCGTGTCGTTGAGGCCGATCGCGTTGATGATCGGAAACAGCGGCAGCGTCACCACGATCGGCGGAATGAGGCGCACGATGATCAGGAACATCACGCTCGCATCCAGCATCCGGCTGCTGTAGCGCGAATAGACGTAACCCGCCGCCGTGCTGGTGGTGATCGCGATGATGGTCGCACCGGCGGTGATGATGGTGCTGTTCAGGAGCCCGGTGAAGAACACGCCCCAGCCGTTCCAGAGCTCGACATAGTGCTGCACGGTCGGCGAAAAGACGAATTTCGGCGGTACCGCGAAAATGTCCTGGCCGGGCTTGAACGATGACATGACGATGAAGGCGATCGGAAACAGCGACCAGGCGAGGATGACCGCGACCGCGAGCGTTTTTCCAAGGCCGATGGCGAGCTTGTCAGTGCGCATTGCCGGCCACCTGCTTGCGAAGGAGGAAGACATAACCGGTCGCCAGGAGCAGCGACGCGAGCACCATGATCCAGGCGGTGGCGGCCGCCGTGCCGAAGGCGTTGAAGCTGAACGCCTCCTGATAGAGATAGACCGCGACCACTTCCGTCGAGCGGGCAGGCCCGCCCTGGGTCATCAGCCAGACTTCCGAGAAGATGCGGAAGGCGAAGATGTAGCGGAACAGCAGCGCCACCACGATCGCCGGACCGAGCAGCGGTATCGTCACGCGGCGGAAGGCATCGAAAGGCTTGGCGCCGTCGATGCGGGCCGCCTCGTAGAGATCCTTCGGGATCGCCAGGCGCGCCGCATAAAGAATGATGAAGGTGAAGGGCAGGTGCAGCCAGATGGTCAGCAGGCCGATCATGATCAGCGCATGCGAGGGCTCGAAGGACCAGTCGAGCATCGGCAGCCCGAGCCATGTCAGCATGGCCGTGACCGGGCCGACATCTGGATCGAACAGGAAACGCCACATGGCGACGGCGATGACTTCGCTGACGGCATAGGGCGCCAGGACCGCAACAAGGAGAACGCGCCGGCACGGCAGGCCGCTTGCAAACAGCAGCGCCATTCCAAGCCCGAGCGCCAGTTCCAGATGGACTGCGAAGATGACGATGAGGACGGTGTTGCCGAGCGCCAGCAGGAAGGCCGGATCGGTCAGCACCTTGATATAGTTCTGAAGGCCCACGAAGGTCGCGGACTGCCCGAAACTGGAGGCATGCAGGCTGAGCCAAACGACATAAAACGACGGTATGACGATGACACTGAGGATCAGTATCTGTACCGGCGCCAGGAATGGCACGACCTCGGTGATCTTGTTCAAACGCAAAATGCTCCTCCCATGCGAGCGTAGTCTTTGGCTGGCGTTCTTGCCCGACGCCTAGTGAATGCGGTTCGGTCGCTCCTTGACCTTGTCCGGCGTATCGGCCGCCTGTTCCTCCACCACTTTCAGAAGCCCCTCCACGAGCGGTGACACGAGGCGGCGGGTCGAATCCCGGACCTGAAGGCTGGTGTTGAGAATGCTCGGCGACGGCGCCGAGGCATCGCCCCGCATGCGCTTCTGCAGCCGTTCCCAGGCAAGGTGCGCGATCTCGTCGACCGGCTGGCGGATCGCGGTGAGCGCCGTCTTGCGGGCGCTCATCCATGTGTAGTCGTCGAAGCCGATGATCGAGACCTGGTCGGGAATGTCGATCCGCTGCCTGGCGAGCGCGGTGAGCACCGCAAGCGTGGTGACGTTGGTCAGGGCAAAGACCGCCGAAGGCAGCGGATGGCGTTCGAGCCAATGCGCAAAAATCTCGGCGCCCCGTTCGGCATTGGAGCCGAGCGCGATCGCAACGGGCTCGCGGCCGATCATCTCGCGCATGATCGACGTGGCGCCGCGGACACGCTCGCGAATCGGCGCGATATCGAGATGCGATGCAGCGAGCACGATATCAGTATGCCCCATCTCGACGAGATAACGGCCGGCGATTTCTCCCGCCTCGAAATTGTCGATCGTCACCGTATCGGCGGTGGCCGACTGCGGGATCACACGGTCGACGAGCACAGTCGGCAGATGCCCAACTTCGCGGGCAAGTGCTGCCGGTATCGTATCGGAGCAGGGCACCGCGATGATGCCCGAAGGCCGCCAGCCGAGCAGCGTCTGCAGCCTGGATTCCTCCAGTTGCCGGTCGTCTCGCGAGCTCGCGACGATGACGTCGTAACCGTCCTTCAATGCCATCACCTCGATGCGCGAGATGAGCGAGGTGAAGAACGTGTCGTCCAGATCCGGCACGAGGACGCCGACCACCCGGGCTTTGCCGGATTTCAGCTGCGAGGCCGCACGGTCGATCTGGAAGGAAAGGTCCTTGGCAGCCTGCTCGACCTTCTCCCGCAGATCGTCGTTCACCGGCTTGCGGCCGCTGAAGACGTTCGACACGGTGGCGATCGAAACGCCTGCACGTTCGGCGACTTCCTTGAGCGTTGCACGTTTGCGGGACACCGCAGCCTCACTGTTAAACGTTTTACCGTTAAACGTTTAACACCTCTTGCCGGATAAGCAAGAGAAAATGCGTGCCGGGTCTCTGCCGGAAATAATTATGCCAAAGGTTGCGAGCTCGCGGCCGGTTCCTCGATCGCCTGGATCGCATCATAGGCGGCAAGCACGGTCTCCATCTGCGCCGTGTGGCCCTGGATGAAGGCTGGGCCGTAGATGGTTTCGTCCGGATATTCGGTGATCAGTGTCAGTGGAACCGTGTGGCGATCGTCGATCGAGATCAGGCAGGGGAAGCCGTTGATGATGCGGAAGCCGGTTTCGCCGGCATGGGTTTCGAAAAGCCTGATCTGTGCGGCGTTATAGGCGACGAGGCCGGGTATGGCGGCGAGGTGGCGGCTGACGCGGTCGATCAGGATTTCCGCCTGTTCCGTCCATTCGGCGTGATGGCGCATGATCAGGAAGAAGCCCTTCGGCACCGTCCACATGGCGAAGGTGCGCGGCACGTAGCCGGAAAGCGGCCGCGTCCATTCATGCGAGGGATAGCCGTGCAGGTTGACGTGCAGCTTGGCGCCGCTCAGCCTTTCTGCTTCGATGCGGATCGCCTTTTCGAAGAGCTCCTTGCCGGAGCGGTATTCGAGATCGTCGCCGAGCGCGGTGTAGCGCGCCGCATGATGCATGTGCAGCGGGTTGTCAGTGCGAAGGCGCCAATGCACCTGGTAACCGTCGGGATTTTCGAGCGGGGATATGACGAAATGCGAATTTGGCCGTGAGTGAAGCGTCTGCGCCGCGCGCAGTGCGCCGACGATGCCGGTCGTCTCGTTTGCATGCTGGCCACCGCTGATGATGACCGGCTTGTCAGCGCCGGCGTGATAGCGGGCTTCCACGGCACGGCCACTCCGCGAGCGGGCTTCGAAGGCGACGCCATCGATTGCCGCGAGTTCCTTGCGGATCTGGGCCACGGAGACCGGCGACACGGCTGAAGCGAGACGCTGCAGCTCGGTCACCGCCTCGGAAGCCCACAGCGGCCGCGTTTCGACGCGGACGGAGAGGGTCTCACCGTCGCGGATTTCCGGGATGATCTGGCCCGGCTGCAGGCCACGGTCACCGATCGGCCGGCCGGCTTTCTTCTGGAAGACTTCGAGAAGCGAGAAATAGAAATCCTCGTGCAGCGCCTCGTGCAGACTGACGACCTCCTCGCCGACGGCCAAACGCCGGTCTTCGGCCGGCAGGGTGACGGCGATGTTGAGCTCGTCGAAATAAGGCTCCTTCGTCCCCCACTCATGGGCCGCGACAGCTTCCACGGCCGAGACGAACAGGAGTTCGTAGTCGGTCTCCAACCGTTCGCCGGTTCCGCCATCGAGGCTTAACCAGCCGGTCGGCGACAGCAATGTTTCGCCGATGAAATCCGTGTGGAGCCGGTTCGGTGCGAAAACTTTATGGGTTTCGATGCTGCCGTCCTTTGCGGTCAGCGTCAAAGCGTAAAAGGCATCTTCTACCCCCGCTTCGAAGGTCAGCCGCGCTTCGTTTACAAGACCGGCCAGAGGATAGGCCTCGAGCAGGAAACGGTTTTTCGGGCAGGCCGTGTGAACCGGATAAACAATATGCAGGGCAGAGAGGTTGTCGAGATCGACCTCTTCGAGGAGGAAATGCAGCAGGGGCTTATAGGCGCTGCGGAACTTCGCCTCGACGCCGGTGGCGGCGAGCTTCGCTTCGGCCTGCCTGCGGCTCTTCTCGTCGTCGAAAACCCAGGCTTCGATCTTCGTGCCCTTGGTGCCGGAAAAACGTGCGACGAGGGCATCGAGCGTGCGCTCGACCTGCTGTTCGTGGATCAGTGTCATGCGGAGGTTCTGCCTGTGGGATCGAGACTGTCGCGCAGCCAGTCGCCGAGGAGGTTGAGGCCAAGGACGGTGAGGAGGATGGCAAGGCCCGGGAAGACGCTGACCCACCAGGCGGTCTGCAGATAGGTGCGGCCCTCGGCGAGCATGCCGCCCCAGCTCGGGATGGTCGGGTCGATGCCGAGGCCGAGGAAGGTGAGGCTCGATTCGAGCAGGATGTTGGTCGCGACGTTGAGCGTCATCAGCACGATGACGGGACCGATCAGGTTGGGCAGCAGGTGCTGGACGATGATGCGCCAGTCCTTGACCCCGATCGCGCGGGCCGAAAGGATGAATTCGCGCTCGCGCAGCGTCAGCACCGAACCGCGCACCAGGCGGGCATATTGCACCCATTGCGAGACGATCAGCAGGATGATGGTGTTGGTCAGCCCGCCGCCGACGATGGCGATGAAGGTGATGGCGAGCAGGATGAAGGGGAGCGCCAGCTGGATGTCGGCAAAACGCATGACCAGCATGTCCCAGACGCCGCGGTAATAACCGGCGATCAGGCCCATGAATACGCCGACGGTGACGCCGCCGGCAACCGACACGAAGCCGACCAGCAGCGAGATCTTGCCGCCGGCCATGACACGGGCGAGGACGTCGCGCCCGAGCGGATCGGTGCCGAAGACATGCGCAGGCCTCACGAACGGCGGAACGAGGCGCGACATCAGGTCGATCTTTTCGGCGCCGCCGGGAAAGATCACGCCGGAGAAGATGACGGCAAGACCGATGACGCCGACCAGCAGGGCGCCGAGGACGAATTCGAGTTTCAGGAAATTCGAGGAAGCAGTGCGCGAGGCCATAGCTCTCACTCCGTCCGGATGCGGGGATCGACGAGGCCGTAGGCGATGTCGACCAGAAGGTTGATGCCGATGATCATCAGCGACAGGACGGTGATGACCGCCTGTAGCACCGGATAGTCGCGGGCGCCGACGGCATCGAAGGCGAGCGTGCCGAGGCCCGGCCAGTTGAAGACGCGCTCGACGACGACGATGCCGCCCAACAGGCCGCCGAACTGCAGGCCGAAATAGGTGATCAGCGGAATGGCGCAGTTTCTCAGCGCATGTTTGTAAAGCACAGCGTTTTCGCTGAGGCCCTTGGCGCGGGCGACCATGATATATTGCGAGCGCAGCGTCTCCAGCATGGTGGTGCGCACCAGGCGGACATTGGTCGCCGTCAGGATGATGCCCATGGTGACGGCCGGCAGGATGAAGCTTTCAAATCCGTCCATGCCGCTTGGCGGCAACAGCGGCAGCGCGATCGCGAACAGCAGGACGAGCATCGTTGCCAGCCAGAAATTTGGAAACGACAGGCCGACGAGCGACAGGATGCGGATCATCTGGTCGGCCCATTTGCCGCGGGCGGTGGCGGCCTTGATACCGAGCGGAATGGAAATCACGATCGAGACGATCAGCGAGGTGAAAGCGAGCGCCAGCGTCGCCGGCAGCGCCTTGCCGATCAGCAGCGATACCGGCGTGCCGCCCAGAAAACTCTTGCCGAAATCGAGCGTGAAGATGCCCTTCAGGAAATTCAGGTATTGAACGAAGAACGGTTCGTTGAGGCCGAGACCCTCGCGGATGCGCACGAGATCGGCCTCGGTGACGCTGCCGGCGCCTTGCGTCAGCATCAGCGCCGGGTCACCGGTGAGGCGGATCGCGAAAGCGACCGTCAGCGTCACGGCAATCACGACGAAAATCGCCTGCAAAAGGCGTTTTACCAGGAATACGGCCAATCTCTCGTTCCTCGTTTTCTTGTCGGAGCCGCCGCCTCCACTCGAAGGCGGCGGCTCCGCGAAGTCTTAGTCGACGGTGACGTCGGTGAACTTCAAACGGCTGTCCGGCACCGGCGTAAAGTTCTTCACGCGCTTGTTGATGCCGAAGATGGCGTTCAAGTTGTAGAGCGGCATTTCCAGCGCTCGGTCTGCTGCGTAATGGGCGATTTCCTGCAGAACCTTCTCGCGCTCGGCGACATTGGTGATGGTGCGCTGCTTGGCGAGCAGTTCGTCCATCTTCGGGTCGCTGTCGTAGGGGTTCCACTTTTCGCCGGTGTGGTACATCGCGACGGCCGTGTTGTCGTAGTCGAGCGTCCAGCCGCCCCAGGACTGCTGGAACATCGCACCGGTCTTGCCGCCGGGGATGATGTCGTTCAAGAGAACGTTGGTCTCATAGGGCTTGATCGTCGCGGTGATGCCGATCGTCTGCAGATAGGCGGAGATCGCCTGGGCGACTTCGATGAAGGTCGCCTCGTTGCCGCGAAGGTCGATCTGCAGGGATGCGCCCGGCGCGACGCCGGCTTCCTTGAGGAGCGCCTGTGCCCTGGCCGGATCGTAGGGCAGCGGCTTCATGGCCTTGTCGAAGCCGAAGGACAGCGGCCCCTGGAAGCTTGCGATCGGCTGTGCCTGGCCGCCGAGGATCGACTTGATGATCGCGTCGCGATCGACGCCCATGATCAGCGCCTGGCGAACCTTCGGATCCTTGGTGATGCCGTCGCGGGTGTTGAAGCGCAGTGCATAGACCGTCGGGCCGGGCGAAGTGACCACGGCGAGCTTGGCATTGCCCTGGATGGTCGGGATCATGCCGATCGGAATGGTCGGCGGGATAACCAGATCGACACGGCCGGCCTGGAGTTCGGCAACGGCTGTCGCCGGCTCGGAGATGAACTTATATTCCAGATCCGAGATTTTCGGCGCGCCGCCGAAATAGTCCGGGTTGGCGGAAAGCACGATGTTCACCTTCGGCTCGTAGGAGACGAACTTGAAGGCACCGGTGCCGACTGGATGGGCGTTGAAATAGGCATCGCCCTTTTCGGCGATGTATTTCGGCGGCACGATCATCGCGCCGTAACCGGCGAGCTTCGTCAGGATAACCGGATCGGCCACCTTCAGCTTCATGTCGATCGTGGTGGCATTGATAACGTCGACGCTGCCGATCGAATTGTAGTTGGACTGCTGCGGCCCCTTGGCGCCTTCCGGGCCGAGCAGGCGGTCGAAGGTGAATTTCACGGCATTGGCGTCGAAGGCCTCGCCATTGTGGAATTTGACGCCTTCACGCAGCTTGAAGCGGATGCGCATACCATTGTCGAGCACTTCCCAGGAGGTCGCAAGGCCCGGGACGAGCTTCAGGTCGGGGCCGCGATAGGTGAGGCCGTCGAAGATGTTGGTCGCGACCGAGGCCCAGTTGACCAGGAATGTGTCGATCGGATCCCAGCTGCCCGGATCCTGCGGCGAAGACACGGTCAGCTTGCCGGCGGCGAGCGCCGAGACCGGCGCGAACGCCGTGCCTGCGAGCGCCATCGCCACGAATGCCGTCCGCAAACCCCTCTGCATTTTTATCATCGTTTTTGCTCCTGTTGAAAAACCGAATGTCAAATCGTCATGCACCGCGCGCCACGTAATGGCCTGGCGCGATTTCCTCCCGGGCGAGAAGCACCGGTTCGTTGCCGACAGCCCTGATCGGGCTCGGAATGTCTCCCTCGATCATCGCCAACGGCTTGCGCCGGCGCGGATCGGCGACCGGCACTGCCGAAAGAAGCCGCCGCGTATAGTCATGCGTCGGCGTTTCGAAGATCTGGCGGCGATTGCCGAATTCCATGATCTGGCCAAGATAAAGCACTGCCACCCGATGGCTCATCTTTTCGACCACGGCCATGTCGTGGCTGATGAAGAGATAGGCGAGGCCGCGCTCTTCCTGCAGGTCCATGAACAGGTTGATGATCTGCGCCTGGATCGAGACATCGAGTGCGGACAGTGCCTCATCGGCAATGATCAGCTTCGGTTTCGAGGCGAGCGCGCGGGCGATACAGACGCGCTGGCGCTGGCCGCCGGAGAACTCGTGCGGATAACGGCGGGCGTGTGCGGAGGTGAGGCCGACCCTTTCGAGCAGGGCATCGACGGTCTTTGCGATCTCCTTCTCGCTGTCGAGAAGGCCGTGGGTGCGGATCGGCTCGGCGATCGAGAAGCCGACCGTCTTGCGCGGATCGAGCGAGGCGAACGGATCCTGGAAGATATATTGTACGTCCCGGCGCAGGTTGTGGCGCTCGGCCATGCTCATCGCTGACAATGGTTTGCCCGAGAAGGTGATATTGCCCGCCGTTGCCTTCTGAAGCTGCTGGATGGTGCGGCCGATCGTCGACTTGCCCGATCCGGATTCGCCGACCAGCGCCAGCGTCTCGCCCGGATGGATGTCGAAGGAGACCTTTTCCACAGCGTGGACGCGGTGGGTGACCTTGCCGAGCAGCCCCTTCTTGATGTCGAAACGAACCACGAGATCGCGCACCGAGAGCAGAGGGTCGGCATCGTAGCGGGCCGTATCCTGGATGCGTTCGACGCCTGAAAGCTTCGGTTCGCCATCTTCGAGCACGGTCAGCGGCAGGCGCTTGGGGAATTCCTCGCCGGTCATGCTGCCGAGCTTCGGCACCGCCGCAAGCAGCGTGCGGGTGTAGGCATTGACGGGCTTCTCGAAAATGTCGAGTGCCTTGCCCTTCTCCACCGCCTTGCCCTTCCACATCACCACCACGTCGTCTGCCATCTCGGCGACAACGCCCATGTCATGGGTGATGAAGATGACGGCGGCACCAAGTTCTTTCTGCAGGTCGCGCAGGATATTGAGGATCTGCGCCTGGATGGTGACGTCGAGCGCGGTGGTCGGCTCGTCGGCGATCAGCAGTCGTGGCCGGCAGGCGAGCGCCATGGCGATCATCACCCGCTGGCGCATGCCGCCGGAAAGCTGGTGCGGATAACGGGTCAGCAGTTCCGCCGCATCAGGCAGCCGCACCATGTCGAGAAGCCGCTTCGCCTCGGCAAGTGCTGCGCTGTTCGACTTGCCTTCGTGCAGTTTCAGGATTTCGGCCACCTGATCGCCGATCGTGAAGACCGGGTTGAGCGAGGTCATCGGCTCCTGGAAGATCATCGAGATCTCCTTGCCGCGAATGCTGCGCATCTTCTTCTGGTCGAGCTTCAGGAGATCGATCTCGCCGCCTGATGTCTGGAACAGGATGCGGCCGGTCGGGTAGTTGGCGCCGAGCATATCGGCAAGCCGCATGATCGACAGCGAGGTCACCGACTTGCCCGAACCGGACTCGCCGACGATCGCGACGGTCTGGCCGGCTGAAACGGAAAAGCTGAGGTTTTCGATGACGCGCGCGGCGCCGAGCTCGACCGAAAGGTCATCCACGGTCAGAAGCGGGGTGGGGGCGGTTGGCGTCACTCGGGGAGCTCCTGCCGGATAGTGGCGGCGCAGGCCGCTCGAATGAGGGCGTCGACGGCGGGATCCATAAGATGCTCATGACGTTTGGCACGGCAGCTGTCGGCAGCCACGCTCACCGTCATCTGCCTGCTCTCCCATGTATGGCGGCCCCGAATTTCTTTCGGTTTTTCCGTCACCTGCCTCACCCTTGCCTTGATAAGAATATGTCATCACTTTGTCGACATTTTGTCAACGGCGCAATAGGCTGATTTTGCCCAGCCCAGGTCGTGGTGTTCTGCGGGCGGGAAAATGCAAATCCTGCCTTACCAAAGACCGCGGCCTGTGGTTGAATTTCGCCAAGGGAGGAAACATGAAAATCACCAAGCTTGAAACTGTGCGCGTCGCAGAGCGTGCGAACCTGTTGTGGGTCCTTGTCCACACCGACGAGGGAATTACCGGCCTCGGCGAAACCTTTTTCGGCGCCGAGACCGTGGAGAGCTACATCCACGAATATGTCGCTCCAAGGGTCATCGGCCGCGACCCGCTCCAGATCGACCTCCTGGCGCAGGAACTGGTCGGTTATATCGGGTTTCGATCCTCAGGCGCGGAAGTGCGGGGCAATTCGGCGTTCGATATCGCCCTCTGGGACATTTTCGGAAAAGTCACGGACCAGCCGATCGCCCAACTGCTCGGAGGCTTCAGCCGTAGGGAAATCCGCACCTACAATACCTGCGCCGGCACGGAATATATCAAGAAGGCCACCGGCCAGGCGACCGCCAACTACGGTCTGACCGGCGGCACAGCTTACGACGATTTGAACGGCTTTCTGCATCGTGCCGACGAACTGGCCTTGTCGCTGCTCGAGGAGGGCATCACGGCGATGAAGATTTGGCCGTTCGACGCGGCTGCGGAAAGGACGAAGGGCCAGTATATCTCGATGCCGGACCTGAAGCTTGCGCTTCAGCCTTTCGAGAAGATCCGCAAGGCCGTTGGCGACAGGATGGATATCATGGTCGAGTTCCATTCCATGTGGCAGCTCCTGCCGGCCATGCAGATCGCCAAGGCCCTGACCCCTTACCAGACCTTCTGGCATGAAGATCCGATCAAGATGGACAGCCTGTCGAGCCTCAAGCGTTATGCGGAAGTATCGCCGGCGCCGATCTCAGCCTCGGAGACGCTCGCGACCCGCTGGGGTTTTCGCGATTACCTGGAAACCGGCGTCGCCGGCATCGTCATGCTCGACATTTCCTGGTGCGGCGGCCTTTCGGAAGCCCGCAAGATCGCGTCCATGGCGGAAGCCTGGCATCTGCCGGTCGCGCCGCACGACTGCACCGGCCCGGTCGTTCTCTGCGCGTCCACCCATCTGTCTCTCAACGCGCCGAATGCACTGGTGCAGGAAAGCGTGCGCGCGTTCTACAGGACGTGGTATCGCGATCTGGTGACGGCGCTGCCGGAGGTGAAGAACGGCATGATTACTGTTCCGCCAGGTCCGGGTCTTGGGCTGGAGCTCAACCCTGAGCTCGATCGCGCCTTCACCGTCAGCCGGCGGATGTCCGACGCCTCCATTTTCTAAGGTGCTACTGAAATGACGATATCCTCGGCGACCATGCTCAGAACCGCGAGCATGACCGGCCCGATGCTGATGCTTCTCGGCATGTTGATGTTCGCCTTGAACGACGCCATGGGCAAATGGCTCGTCGCGAATTATGGGCTCGGTCAGGTTGTCCTGATCCGCAGCCTTGCGGCACTGATCATCCTGGTGCCGATGGTCTGGAAGGCGGGTTTCGGCAATCTGCTGACCGTCGAACGGCCCGGCATGCAGTTCTTCCGCGTGGCGTTTTCGACGGCTGAAGTGTTCTGCTTCTATTATGCGGTCATGTATCTGCCGCTCGCCGACGTCATGACCTATTGGCTGGCGGCGCCGATCTATGTCGCGGCCTGCTCGCCCTTTCTGCTTGGCGAGAAAGTCGGCTGGCGACGCTGGACGGCGATTGCCGTCGGCTTCGTCGGCGTCATCATCACGCTCGAACCTTCGAGCGCCATGTTCAGCATGCCGGCGGTCATTTCGATCGTCGGCAGCGCCGCGTTTGCCTTCATGCTGATTTCCGGCCGTTTCCTGCGCGGTACGCCGGATAGTGCGCTGGTGTTTTTCCAGGTCGTGGGCGCCGGCATCGCCGGCCTCGCCTTCGCGCCGATGAACTGGTCGCCGATCGCGTCGAACCGCGACCTTCTTCTGCTCGGACTGCTCGGCATCGTCGCCATGGCGGCGCATATGCTGGTCAACCGCGCCCTCAAGATCTCCGATGCTGCGACCGTCGCGCCGCTTCAATATACGCTGCTGCTCTGGGCGGTGATCTTCGGCTGGATGTTTTTCGGCGATATGCCGCGGCTCGGCATGATGGTCGGGGCGGCCCTGATCGTCGCTTCCGGCCTCTTCATCTTCATCCGCGAACAGATGCTCAAGAAGCGGCAGAGCGTGCTTCCCGCCATTCCCGAATAGAGAAAGCCCGCGATTGCTCGCGGGCTTCCCCAAATGGTCGCTGTCGCGCGAAGCCTTCGGCTTACTTCTTGCGGACTTCCTTGAGCTCGGCGACAATGTTGTCGACCACCTCGGCGCCGATTTCGGCCTTGTGCTTCTCATAGACGACCGCGGACTTTTCGCGGATGCGCTGCTGCTCTTCCGGCGACAGCGTGTTGACCTGCAGGCCGGCCGCCTTGATCTTCTCGAGCGACTTCTTGTTCAAATCGCCGATCACCTGGCGCTCCACGTCGCGTCCGACGACTGCGCAGGCGCGCAAGGCCGCCTGCTCGTCCGGCGCATAGGTGTTGAATATCGCCTTGGAGAACAGGAAGAGGAATGGAGTGTAGGCGTGGTTCGTCTCCGTGACATATTTCTGCACTTCGAAGAACTTCGACGTGTCGATCGTCACGTAGGGATTTTCCTGCGCGTCGATCGCCTTGGTTTCGAGAGCCGAGAAGACTTCGCCGAAAGCCATCGGGGTGGCGTTGGCGCCGAGGTTCTGGAAGGTATCGAGGAAGATGTTGTTCTGCATGACGCGAACCTTCATCCCCGAGAAGTCTTCCCACTTGGTGACGGGGCGAACCGAGTTCGACAGGTTGCGGAAGCCGTTTTCCCAATAGGCGAGGTTGACGAGGCCGGCAGCGTCGAGCTTCTGGTTCATCATGTCGCCGAACTTGCCGTCGAGGACCTTGTAGGCTTCCTGGGCGTTGCCGAAGAGGAAGGGCAGATCGAAAACGCCGAGGGCGGGGACGATGCCGACCAGCGGCGACGACGACGTCACCACGGCTTCCTGGACGCCGGAACGCAGCGCCTGGGTGGCCTGCAGGTCGCCGCCGAGTGCGCCGCCCCAGAAGGCGGTCAACTTCATCTTGCCGCCAGACTTCTCGTCCAGGCATTTCTGCATCGCATTGATGCCGTTTCCAACCGGATGGTCGGCATTGATGCCGTTCGAGACGCGGATGTTGCGCGCCTTGAATTCGGCAAAGGCCGGTACGGCCGACGCGCAGGCGATGGCAAGGGCGGTGGTCGTCAGTAACAGTTTTCTCATATTATCCTCCCATGGATGAGCTTGAGACAGGTTTAATGGAGCCAGCGTGCAGGCACGAGCACGAGGTCTGGAAACAGGACCAGAAGAAACAGAACGATGGTTTCGGCAATCAGGAACGGCCAGACCCCGGCCGTCACCTTGCCAAGCGGAATGCGCGCTACGCCGCTGACCACGTTCAATACGACGCCGACCGGCGGAGTGATGAGGCCGATGGAGTTGTTCATGATGAAAAGCACGCCGAAATAAACTGGATCAATTCCCGCCTGCTTGACGATCGGCATAAGGACCGGCGTCAGGATCAGGATGGTTGGTGTCAGATCGAGCGCCGTGCCGACGACCAGCACTAGGATCATGATGGCGAACATCAGCAGCATCGGACGGTCGATCAGCGGCTCGATATAACCGACGATCTCGGACGGAATATTGGCGGCGGTGATCAGCCACGAGGACACCAGTGCCGAAGCCACCAGGAACATGATGACCGATGTGGTCTTGGCAGCCTGCAGGATGACGTGCGGCAGTTCGCTCGGTTTGAGCTCGCGATAGATGACCATGCCGACGAAGAGCGCATAGGCGGCGGCAACCACCGCAGCTTCGGTCGGCGTCATGATGCCGGCCTTGATGCCGCCAAGAATGATGACCGGCATGCCAAGCGCCCAGGCGGCCCTGCCGGTCACATGCAGCCGCTCGCTCATCGGCGCTTTCGGTAGCGGCTGGACCTTGTCCCGGCGCACGGTGATCAGCCAAGCGATGACCAGCGCGACGCCCATCAGGATGCCGGGAAAGATGCCGGCGAGGAAAAGTTGGGTAATCGACACGTTGGCCGCGACGCCGAATACGATGAAGGCCATGGACGGCGGAATGATCGGCGCGATAATGCCGCCCGCCGCTATAAGACCGCCGGAACGGGGCACGTTGTACCCAGCCTTCGCCATCATCGGGATAAGGATGGCGGCAAGGGCTGCCGTATCGGCAGCGGCCGAGCCCGAAATGCTGGCCATGATGACGGCTGCCATGATCGCGACAATGCCGAGGCCGCCGCGGATATGGCCGACACAGGCAATCGCGAAATCGATGATGCGGCGCGACAGGCCGCCGGAGTTCATCAGCTCACCGGCCAGGATGAAGAATGGAATGGCAAGCAGGGTAAAGGTGTCGACACCGGCGATCATGTTCTGGGCGATGATCTGGGTGTTGAACATGTCCATGTACCACATGAGCACGACGCCGCAGAACATCAGTGAGAACGCGACGGGCACGCCAATCGCCATGGCTCCGAGAAGCGATACGATGAATACGATAAGTGTCATCAGGTACGCTCCGCCATCTGCTCGATCGTCAGGTTTTCACCGGCAAAGATGCTGATCTCGTCGGCCGTCGCCCGGCCGGTGACATAGCGGAACAGCCGCTCCAGCGCGATTAGCGACAAGCCGGCGCCGGTAAACAGGCCGATGCCGTAGACCCAGATCATCGAAATCCCGGTCACCGGCGCGCTCATGCTGGCGTTGATCTCGAACTGCTGCCAAGTCCCCCAGAAAAAGATCATCGAGCAAGCGAGGATGACGAGGTTAGACAGGATCATGCAGACGAGCCGGCCCTTGCGGCCGAAAAGCGCCACGACACTTTCGACGCCGAGGTGACCATGTTCGCGAAAGGCGACGACTGCGCCGACGAAGCTCAGCCAGACGAAGAAGTAGCGGGACAATTCCTCGGAGACGGACATGCCGGAATTGAAGGCGTAGCGAAGAACCACATTGGCAAACACCATGATCGCCATTGCTGAAAGCAGCAGGATCAATAGGACTTCCAATGCCTTAAAAAATAGATCGATTGCCTTTTGCATATTCCCCTCCCGAATTCCTACAAACGCCCGCGCCGGGCGAGCGTCTTCGTCACCGTCGACAACCTCAAGTTCCGCTCCGGGCATTTGCCCCGATGATCCGCTTCATCGACCAGCGGCTCAAGCGGCAGGCTGGACGTCACGATGCGGTTTCCTATTTGATATGCGATCAGCCTCTCCTCCATCGCAAAGACCTCTCCAGCGCTCCCTCAATTGTCAGGATGTCTGACAACCCTCCACCTGCGGTATCTCTAAAGACAGTTTTACCCGCTGTCCAGCGGCCCTTGGCCTGTTTCAGGAAATCGCTGGATCGATCTAACTTGAGCCCCGGCCGACACCCCAATAAACCTCCAATTGAAGGTCGAGGCGGCTTGCCGCGCCGTGGAGATGATGGCGCATCGCTTCCCGGGCACAGACCGGATCGCGGCTGGCGAGGGCGTCGCGGATCGCGACATGTTCGGCGATCGTCACCTCGACGATTTCCGTCAATACGGCTGCCTCCCGAGCCGTATTGATGGCAAGATGAATTCGCTCCGCGATGAAACCGATGAATAGCAGGAAGTATTCGTTATGCGTGGAAGCCGCGATCTGGCGATGAAAGGCGAGGTCGGCGAGGATGCCTTTTTCGGTCCACTTCTCTCCGCCCGTCATCTGCTCGAGCGCTTCGTCGAGCCTCACAAGGTCTTCGTCCGTGTGATTGACCGCGGCGAGACCGGCAGCTTCGATCTCCAGTGGCAGCCTCAGCTGAAACAGGCTTTGAAAACTGGCTCGGTGGGCGAGATTGCCCTGTTCGATGCGAATCGAATGGCGGTGCTCGATATCGGTGGCAAACGCTCCGACACCCTGCCGGGTCTCGACCAGGCCCTCATTGCGAAGCTGCGCGATCGCCTCGCGCACGACAGACCGGCTGACGCCAAAGGTCTTTGCCAGAATATGTTCGGTGGGCAATTTTTCGCCGGCCATTATCCGGCCGTCGCTGATCTCGCGTCCGATCTGCGACGCGATCCGGGCGGGCAGGTGTTCGTTTCGTCTGATCTGGCTGAAGTCCATTACCACGGCGCCGGCTCTCCCCTTATGACGCTCTTCTACGACTTCCCGGTAAAATTCAACTGGCAGCCCGGGTTCATCACCATGTCAGGATCGATGGCATTCTTGATAGCCGTCAGCAGTCGGCGCTTGGTTTCGGGGAGGCGTGCATCGAAATCCGCCCGCTTGAGCCGGCCGATGCCATGTTCGGCGCTGAGGCTGCCGTGGAAACGGTCAAGCACCTGGTTCAGGATCGTTTTCGACTGATAGATCCTTTCGAGCCGCTGCTGATGGGGCAGTTCCACGGACGGCAGGACGTTGAGATGAACATTTCCATCTCCGACATGACCGTAGGAGACACAGACGCAATCGGGCAGCGCTTCGTGGATCGCCTTTTCGGCCTCGGCGACAAAGGAAGGTACGTTGGAGAGCGGAACCGAAACGTCGCTGCGCATATGAACTCCACGTTTCGCCTGACCCTCGTTCATTCCTTCACGAATCAGCCAAAGGTTTCTCGCCTGCGCCTGTGACGAGGCAATCGCGCCGTCGACGACGATGCCATCTTCCATGACCCCTTCAAGGAAGCGCTGCATCAGGTTGTCGATATCGACGAGGCCCGAGCCGGATACTTCCATGAGGACATAGCAGGGATAATCGGCGGCCATCGGGATCGGCAGATCCGGAATGGCCTCCCGGGCGAGCGTGAAGGCGAGTGGCGGCATGAATTCGAAAGCGGACATCAGGTCGCTGCAGTCGCGCCGGGCACGGCGATAGAGGGTGATCGCATCCTCCAGTGAGGCGAGACCGACAAGGGCGGTCGCAACCTGATCCGGATAGGGCGTCAGCTTGATCGATGCGGCGGTGACGATACCGAGCGTTCCCTCGGCGCCGATGAAGAGCTGCTTCAGATCTATGCCGCGATTGTCTTTCCGGAGCGTCGAAAGCCCGTCGAAAATCGTGCCGTCCGGCAGGACGACCTCCAGGCCCAGCACCAGTTCGCGCGTCATGCCGTATCGGAGCACGTTGATGCCGCCGGCATTGGTCGAGATATTGCCGCCGATCCGGCAGCTTCCCTGCGCACCGAGGGCCAGCGGAAAGAACATCCCCTGCGCGGCGATCGCCTCCTTCAGTTCCCACAGGATGCAGCCCGCCTCGACGACGGCGGAGAAGTCCTCGGCGTCGATCTTGCGGATGCGGTTCATGCGTTCCAGGCTGAGAACGACCTGTCGCTCCGGCATATCCGGGATAGCGCCCAGCACCAGGCCGGTATTGCCTCCTTGCGGGACAATCGCGAGGCCGAGCTCACGGCAGGCTTTGACGCAAGCGGCCACGTCTTCCGTCGACCGCGGCCTGAGGACGGCAACCGCCGAACTGGTGACGTCCCCGTGCCAGTCGCGACAATATCGCGCCATCGCATCCGCATCCGTCAAGACAAGGTCTTCGCCAAGCATCGATCGCAGGAGGAGGCGATGCTCTCCGGACGGGTCAGTTTGCAGGCTCGTCATTCTCGGTGGTTCCTTCGGAAGATCCGTCCCTTGGCTGGATAGTTTGATTTGCTCTGCGCCTTGTCCCGGCGCACAACTATCCTGTTTTCAACCGAAGCATATAAGGTTATCAGACAACCGTACAATATAAATATTGGCGTATCCGGGCAGTTGTCGCCTCGGGTCGAGACGGGAGGAAGCATGCATATTCTGATCATAGGCGCGGCCGGGATGGTAGGCCGCAAACTGACGGCGCGTCTCATTGCGGAGGGCGGCATTCTCGGCAAGCCGATCGACAAGCTGACCCTCGTCGACGTCGTGAAGCCCGAGCACCCGCAGAGTTTTTCCGGGTCCGTGGTGACGAGCGACGCCGACCTCTCGATGCCGGGCGAGGCTGAAAAACTCATCAGGACCCGCCCCGACGTGATCTTCCACCTTGCCGCGATCGTTTCGGCGGAGGCTGAACTCGATTTCGAAAAGGGCTACCGGGTCAACCTGGATGGCACCCGCTACCTGTTCGATGCGATCCGCCTCGCAAATGGCGAGGACGGCTACAGGCCGCGGGTCGTCTTCACGTCGTCCATCGCTGTCGCGGGTGCCCCGCTGCCATTCCCCATTCCCGATGATTTCCACCTGACGCCGCTCACCAGCTATGGCACCCAGAAGGCCATTTCAGAGCTGCTTCTTTCGGACTACACCCGCCGCGGTTTCTTCGAGGGCATCGGCATTCGACTGCCGACCGTGTGCATCAGGCCCGGCAAACCGAACAAGGCCGCATCCGGCTTCTTCTCCAACATTCTGCGGGAGCCGCTGATCGGGCAGGAGGCGATCCTGCCCGTGTCGGATGACGTGCGCCACTGGCATACATCGCCTCGCTCGGCCGTCGGATACCTCGTCCACGCGGCGAATATGGATCTCGATCAGGTCGGCCCGCATCGCAATCTTTCCATGCCGGGCGTCAGTGCGACCGTCGGCGAGCAGATCGATGCGCTCCGCCGGGTGGGGGGCGAAAGAGCGGTAAACCTCATTCGTCGGGTACCGGACGAGATGATCATGAAAATGGTTGCGGGCTGGGCGCCCGGTTTCGAGGCAAAACGCGCCACCGCCCTCGGCTTTACCGCGGAGAAAAATTTCGACGAGATCATCCGGGTCCATATCGAGGATGAGCTTGGAGGCTGCCTGTGATGAGAAATCCGTGCGCGGACTAAAGGTTTGTCCTCCAAAACGAACGGTGGCCTTCGTTCAGATGTCCGGATGCGTCGGAGCGAAGCCGCTGCGGACACACCTGGATCGTCGGATCATCAGGGGCAGCGTCGATTGGCAGTTGATTGTGAGAACGCAGAAACTTCGGGGGTTTTGAACGGGATCCTCACGATGGGCTGCCATGCGACGTCTCATGTTCGTAAAGCTGTTCCATGCTCAAGGTTGCCACTTCGGCAAAAGGGGTCTGATTGCGGACGCGGCCGGCACCGAGAATGACAACCTCGTCGCAGAAGGAAATGGTGCTGTGATGATGGCTGACAACGATCGTGGTGCGGCGCCCGGCTCTTAATTTCAACGTCTCCACGATCGATGCCTCGGACAAGCCGTCCATGGCATTCGTGGCCTCGTCGAGGATCAGAATTTCCGGATCGCGGACCAGAGCTCTTGCCAGGGCGATCCGCTGTCGTTGACCGGCAGACAGGCTCGCTCCCCGGTAGCCGACGACAGTTTCATATGCGTCAGGCAGCTTCTCGATAAATTCATGCGCCTCGGCAAGTCTGGCCGCGTTTTCCGCCGCGAGAAGGGAGGTCTCGTGGCCGTAGACGATGTTCTCGAAAATGGTGCCATCCACCAGTTCAAGATCCTGGCTGGCAAGCGCAATCTGTCGGCGCCACGCAGCGGGATCGATTTGGTCGAGTGGAATGCCGTCGACAAGAATATTGCCCTGATCCGGCTCGACAAACCGGCACAGGAGATTGACGATCGTGCTCTTGCCGGCGCCGGACCGTCCGATAATTGCCGTCGAGCGGCCCTGGCGAATATCAAAGCTTACCGAACGCAGGACCACGGGTCGTGTGCTGGAGCCCGGATACCTGAAGGTCACCTGGTCGAACTTGATCTGCCGGCGGAGCCCCTGGATCGGACGACTTCCCTGGGGAGCCGCCGGTTTGTCGGAGGAATCCAGCAGCCATCCGACTTCTTCCAGCGCTCCACTCCATCCCTGAATCTGGCTCCAGGCCATCTGCAGCGCGCGGACATGCGGTTGCAGCCTATAAAGCAGGACGACGAAAGCCACGATGACCGGGAAACCGACCCCAATCCGCCATGCGCTGACAACCACACCCAGAAAGAGGGCGGAATGCAGGACTTCGGTTAGCGGGGGGAGGGCTGCCTGGCGGCTGTTAAGAACGAAACCCGCCTTTCGCACGGCATTCGAAGCCGCGTCGAAGATCGTTCCTTCACGCCGTTCCTGTCCGAATGCGCGGATGAGGCGCCCGGCGTGAACGAGGTGAAGCATCCTCGCGGCAAGCTCACTGTTGAACGACGTGACGTTGCGGCTCGGGCCCTTCAGGCCTGCCGATAGCAAAGCATGGATGGCCTGGATCAGGACAAGCCCAAGTGTGACACACAGCGACATCTGCCACGAAAGAAGCAGCAAAAATGCGAGCAGGATAATGGCCGCTGACGCATTCACGATCGCTGCAAGGACGGTCTGGACAGCATCCGAGGCCCGCCAGGATTCGTTGGAGATAATGTTCAGCAGCCGCCCCGGGCTTTGCTGCAGGAAGAACGGGTAGCCGATCGTCAAAAGCTGGTCGGCGAGACGGTTCCGGATCGAATGGCCGGCCTTGCCATATATGAAATTGGCAAGCACCGCGTTGGCAAAAGCCAGCACGTTCTTCACGGTGATCAATCCGAGAATGGCGGCCGCGATGACGATCAGCCGGGTCTGATCGTCCAATCCGGTTCCCACCCGCTGAAAAACGGCGGAAAGGCCGGCCATTCCCGAAGCATCATTTTCACCGGCAATGATGCTGAGCATCGGAATGACAAGACCAATGCCGGTGCCTTCGAGAACGGCGCTGCTCAGTCCCAGGATGACGACGATAGCCAACAGACCGGTGTTTTTCCCCAGAGCGTTGCGCAGGAGGTGAGAACTCGATGTGAGGACATCTAGCATGGCGGCGTTCCCCGTTGCGGACGGGGCAGATGACTGGTCGTACCGGGATCCGCCTGTTTGAGCCACCGAATAGCAAGCAAGGCAAACTTGGCTGCTCCGACCAGGTTCATGGCCACGATCGTCAGGTGGGATAGGGAAATTTCCGGATCGAAACGGTAGCCGCCGAACAGCTCCCGCCAGGCCGATCGGGTCGTCCAGCAGAAATGACGAAGCAGCCAGGGAGCCTTGAACGCATGCTTGATGCAAAGGCCGCCGTTTCCAAGGCTGTAATCCCGGTGAAGTTGTTCGATTGCATCGCGTGTGGTCCGCCCGTGAAAATGCTGGACCGTCATGTCCGGAACATATTCGATTGGAATGCCGAGCTGATAGGCACGGACAAGGTAATCCGTGTCTTCTGCGGAGCGCAGCGGGCCGCCGGCCCCGAACCGCTCGTCAAAGCGCCCGATGCGGTCCGCCGCTTCTCGATGCATGGTCATGTTGCAGCCGAGCACGAACCCGCCCGGATGGACATCCGGGGTGAAGCGGGCCCGGAACCGCGACCGCTTGATTGTAAAAGGCAGGTCGTGCGGGCTGCCGAGATCGACGCGGCCGCCCCGGACGATGCATCGCTCGCCTGCCGAATAATGCCGGTTCAGATCCTGGAGGTAGGAACCGTCGACGACGCAGTCATCATCGACAAAGATCAGAAGCCTGCCTCGCGCCCGTTCCATTCCCGTATTGCGCGCGGCTGCAAGGCCAGGCCGCGGCTCCACCATCCATCTGACGGGAACAGCGGATTTCGCCGCGATGCGGGATAAACGCGTGGCTGTATCGTCGGTGGATCCATTGTCGACCACCACCAGCTCGCAGTTGAGGGAACAGGCTTGGCAGGCGGTTTCGATCGAGCTGATACATGCCTCGAGCGCGGCAGCCCTGTTGCGGGTGCAGACGATAAAGCTTGCATCGATGGGGTGCCCTCCATCGGGGGACAAGGGGGGGTGCTCTCTGGACATCAGGCGAGCCCTCGAAGCGGCAACACCGTCTTGGCCGGCACCGATTGATAGTACCGTGCCACCCCATCGAGCCGCCGGATCGCCTCTTCCGACATGCGGCTCAACCAGGGCGCAGCGACGGCGGCTCGAAGGCCATAACGCTCCCGCCGCCGGATGACGTCCCATTTTCCCGTTCGCATAAGAAATGCGTGGGTCAACTCCGGACGTTGCTCATCAGCAATGAATTGGTAGAGGAAATAGAAGAAGCACAAGGCGCCCTCTGCGTAACTGCTGGCGCTGGCACCCACTTGCTCGGCGACCTTTTCTTCGATCGCGAGCATGCAATCGGCGGCTCGGCGCACCGTTTCCGGCGTAACGGCCGCGCCGATAGCAAGAAGAGCGCCGGGATCGTCGTTAAGAGCCTCGCGTTCGAGGTTCTCGGCGACGATCTTCAGGTGGGTTCGGCGCATTTGGCGCCTGTGCTTGTTGGTAACGCTGTCGCTGTGGATACGATAGGCGATCAGGCTCTCGTCGATCATCGCCGCCGGAAACGCGCGTGTAATGCGCCTGAAGAGATCGAAGTCCTCCGCATGGACATAGCTTGCGTCATAAACCAGCATATCCTCCGGGATGATCCTACGATTGTATATCACTGTCGAATGCAGGAAGATCGTGAAGAACAGCGACAGTATATGCCAGTCTCCTGACTGATAAATGGGATTTGGCGTGCTGCGCACGACGCGGTTGCCGAGAAGCCGATCGACTTCCGTTCCGCAGATCGCAAGCTGAGGTTGCTGCTCAAAGAGCGCGATTTGACGGGAAAAGCGGGTTGGATAGGAGATATCGTCCGCGTCCATTCGGGCGACCAGGTCACCTCTAGCCAGGGCGATGCCCTCGTTCAAGGTCGCGATCAGTCCACGGTTCTCCCGTGAGACGATGCGGACGCGATCATCAAGCTTCTGATATCGGCGCAGAATATCCAGCGAGAGATCGTTCGAGCCGTCGTCGATGGCGACGATCTCAAAGCGCTTGTAGTCCTGGCGCAGAATGCTCTCGACCGCCGCAGCGAGATAAGGTTCGCCGTTGTAAACGGGCAATACGACGGAGATCAGCGGGGAGGACATCGTTCGACTCGCAATGGCGTGGCAATTTGAAGTTCCTGTACTTGCCCAGCCTTCGAAATGGCTGCGGCAGACGGCGCGTCATACGTCGGTTGAAGCCTTCTTTGGGGGACGTATGGGAAATAGCGCTTGAGCTGGTTGAGTGGTTTTTCGAACGCCAGCCACGAGATCGCGGCCAATACCAATGTTCCGGTGGTTCCTAAGATGAGGCGACCGAAACCCTGTTCCGAGACGTTGAACGGAATCCAGGGTTGTGCGCCTACGACGAAGGACAGGACGATCGGATGGAACAGGTAGACCCCGTAGCTGACACGTCCGACAGCGTTAATCGGAGCGGATTCCAATAGACGGCCGGGAGTTCCCCGCAGGCCCGACGAACAGTATCCGACTAGGGCCGTGAGCGGTATAAGAGGAAGAACTTCCAACCCAATCCAATTCGTCCATGCGAGCGTCGGTGGCAGTGAGAGCGGTTTCAGCCACATCAAAATGGCTGTTACAACGAGCAACGGCGCCGAGCTTAGCCGCATCCAGCGCGGCAATGTCTGAGATCGCGTTCGATGGAGAGCAAGGAGCGCACCGGCCACCAGCGCGTCCATTGACGCCGGGGGAAGAAGATCCCGCGCGAGCGAAGGCGTCCCCGTGAACGGCCAATAGAACCGATAGGCGAGGGAGCACGCGATGAGAGCCATGCAGATCGGCTCAAGCCAGCGACGCGGGGCGAGCAGGATGACGAGCGGCCACACGACATAGAACTGCTCTTCGATGCTCAGGCTCCAGGTGTGGCAAAGCACCCAGGGCGTCCATTCATCGCGAAGCGCATACCAGAAATTCGAGAGGTAAAGGGCATGCCATTTGATGCTGCCGCGCGCCTGCTCGAGGTTGACCAGCCAGACGAAGCTCAGCACCGCAAAGTACGGCGGAAATATGCGCAGCGCCCGGCGAATATAGAACGATCCTATCGCGGTGCCTGGTTCGTACTGGGCGGTAGAGCGCGCTTCCAGCAAAACTCGCGTTATCAGGAAGCCGCTGAGAACGAAGAACAGGCGTACGCCGATATGGCCCCAATGCGACCCATCGGCCGCGAAAAAATGCGCGTATAGAACCATTGAGATGGCAAGAGTTCTAAGACCATCCAATTGTCGGTCGCGTGCATGAAGCATGGAGCCCCCAGTTGAGCAGAACTTGTGATAACTCCCGCTTCGCTTGTATTTTGCCGCCGTGCTTTGTTTGGAACCCCGAAAACCTATTTTTGCAGCCCGAAAAGTTCAGGCAAAATCCGACCAAACTGTGGCCGCCACCGCGATTCAGACTTTAGCCCCGCAGCGGGCCGGTCTTTAGTCCTACTTCCAGCCGCCGAGTTTAGTGGGCCGCGCCTCTTGAGGATCCGAGGCACGAGCGGGCCGCAACATTTCTTAATGCGACTACACAGTGCGGCTCCTCCCCATCGCTATCGTGTGACCAAACAAGCCAGGGCGCTCGCCGGCCCAGTTAAAAGGTCCACTCAATGATCGCGTTATCGACCGTATCATCCACGCTTCGACGCTGCTGCGCGCTTTTCGGTAAAGCAGCGATGCTCGCATGCGTGTTTTCGACCGCAGCGTCCGCAGACGCTCAAATGCCGGTGACGACGATCGTCGCCAAGCGAGGCGCGTTGACGGAAAGGATCGAGGTGGTTGGTTCGCTCGCGGCGCGGGAAGAAATCGAGGTCTATCCCGCCGTCGTCGGCAAGGAGGTCAGGCAGATTCTGGTAGAGGCCGGGCAATATGTTGAACGGGGCCAGGCGCTCGCGCTCCTGGACACGACCGAAGCACTGATGTTGCTGGACAAGAATGCGGTGAGCCTCCTTCGCGCGCGTGCTGCCGTGGCGGTTGAAAGCAGCAAGATAGATGTGGCGATGGTCACCGAGGCCGAAGCGCGCAAGAAGCTGGAACGCAGCCGCTCGCTACAGCCAAAAGGAGCGATCGCCGACAATGTCCTCGAGGAAGACTTGAACGCTCACGCCCGAGCCGTCGCGGAATTGCGACTGGCGCGCCAATCGTTGGAGCTCGCCAACGCAGATCAACAGTTGATCGCCAGCGAGCGGCGGGAAATCGAACTGACTGTTCAGAGAAGCACCCTGCGGGCCCCCAGCTCGGGTCGGATCTTGAGCCGGAAAGCGCGTGTTGGGGGGATGACATCGAGCTCCGCCGACCCTCTTTTTGTCATTGCTGACGATGATGATATCGAGTTCGTGGCGCAGGTGACGGAGACAAGCTTCGTTCGGCTGCGCGAAGGCATGAGCGCCGAAATTACCTTGCCAGGACGCGACCGAGCCATCGCGGGAACCGTCCGGTTGAATGCCGCGCAACTCGATCCCAAGACAAGAAGCGGGACGGTGCGGATCGAACTTGCAGACAAGGCCGGACTTATCCCAGGCGTCTTTGCGCGGGGTAACGTCAGTGTCGAAGACCGGCAGAATGTTCTCCTCCCGGGAACGGCCGTCAAAAGCACGGCGGCCGGCCACAACGTTTACGTCGTTTCAGACGGGCTCGTGGATATCCGCCCGGTCCACATCGGATTACAGCAAGGCGGCTTCGTGGAAATCGTCGACGGCATCCGGGAGGGAGAGGAGGTCGTCCTGAAATCAGGTGCCTTCCTGAAGGCACAGGAGCGGGTGAGGCCCGTATTGGCCGCGACACCGGCAACGCATGCCGACGCCTCCACATCTACGCCAAATCGGCTCGGAGCTCGACTTCAATGAACATATCGGCCTGGGCTATTCGCAACCCGCTTCCTTCGATCCTCCTATTCCTACTCCTTGTCACCGCGGGTCTTTACAGCTTTTCACGGCTGCCCGTTACTTACTTCCCGACCATCGACGAGCCGGCGGTGAATGTGACTATCGACCAACCCGGCGGCGCGCCGAGCGAGTTGGAGACTGAAGTCACTCGTCTTGTTGAAGACGCGGTAGCGTCTCTTGCAGGCGTGGAAGAGATCAAGTCGACGGTCACTCAAGGCCGTTCTGTTACCGCTGTCGAATTTGAGTTGGGCGTGATTTCGCCAGACCGCGCCATGGGTGACGTCCGCGACGCGGTTGCGAAAATCCGCAGCGATCTTCCCGATGGAATAGATGAGCCTGTCATCGAACGGGCTGAGGAAGAAGCGCAGGCGGTGGTGACTTATGCCGTGACAAGCCAGGACATGACCGTTGCTGAGCTTTCGTGGTTCGTCGACGATGTTGTTGCCCGGCAGTTGCAGGGTCTGAAGGGCGTTGGCCGCATTGATCGTGTCGGAGGTGCTGACAGGGAAATCCATGTCGAACTCGATCCTTCGCGATTGCAGGCGCTCTCCCTGACGGCGAATGCCGTTAACGAAAGCCTCATCGCAAGCCAATTGGATCGTTCCGGGGGCCGCAGCAACCTGAATGGCAGAGAACGGACGCTGACGACCGCTGCAGCGGCGCAGACGATTGCAGAACTGGGTGGGTCGCGCATCCTCCTGTCGGACGACGCCAGTGTGAAACTGGAAGATGTCGGCAGCGTCCAGGATACGATCACGGAGGCCCGCGCCTTTGCGACTTTGGATCAGGAGGACGTTGTAGGTTTCGCGGTCTATCGCTCAAAGGGTTCGAGCGAGCTAGCTGTTGCGGAGGAAGTGGCCGTCGCACTGGAGAAGCTACATCTCGAACAGTCGTCGATCCGCTTCAAGCTGGTCGACGACAATATGTCCTACACGGCGGGCAACTACAACTCGGCCATGCATACCCTCTATGAGGGCGCGGCATTGTCAATCGTCGTCGTATTTCTATTCCTGCGCGACTGGCGGGCCACGGTCGTGGCGGCAATCGCGCTTCCGCTTTCGATCATCCCGACCTTTTTTGCCATCGATCTCCTGGGCTTTTCCCTCAACATTCTCAGTTTGCTTGCGATCACCCTGGTGACAGGAATTCTCGTGGACGATGCGATCGTTGAAATCGAAAACGTGGTGCGTCACCGCGACATGGGCAAATCCGCCTACCGGGCTGCGTTGGACGCCTCTGACGAAATAGGGCTTGCTGTCATAGCCATATCCGCAACGATCATGGCTGTCTTCACACCCGTGGGCTTCATGAGCGGCGTGGTCGGGCTGTACTTTCGAGAATTCGGGCTGACCGTTGCGATAGCGGTGTTCTTTTCACTTCTGGTGGCCCGATTGATCACCCCGATCATGGCTGCATACATCATGACCAACGCTCCTCCGTCGCACATTCGGAGAGGGCGCCTGGTGTCGGCCTATGAGGGACTGCTGAAGGTCAGCCTGCGGTGGCGATGGATGACAGTCGGATCCGCATTTGCGGCTTTCGCATTGGCTCTATACGCTCTGACCTCCCTGCCGACCGCTTTTTTGCCGGAAGAGGACACCGGGAGGTTGACCCTCTCGGTGGAGCTGCCCCCTGGGGCGGCTTTGCACGAAACAAGGGCGGCGACGGACGAAATAGCTGCCCTGATCCGGCGGGATTCCGCGGTGGAAGGCGTATTCGTCAGGGCGGGGTCGAGTACGGCCGGACAGGAAGACGTACGATATGCGGTCGTCCTGATCGATCTGCTCCATAAATCCGAGCGCGACCGTTCATCGTTCTCGATACAAGCCGATCTTGAAAAGGCGCTTTCCTCCATTTCGGACGTCAGGCTGCGCTTTCTCAACACCCGCGGCGGGCGGGACATATCTTTCGCTGTCCTGTCCGCGGATGGCGTTCTGGCTCAGCGGGCCGCAGATAACATACTGCAGGAGCTCGCAGCCGACAGAAACTTCGTCAACCCGACCGCCGACAACGCGGCAACACGACCGGAATTGCGGGTGAAAGTCGACGCGGACAAGGCCTCAACGATCGGCGTATCTCCGGCAGAGCTTGCGCGCACGATCCGCGTATCGACGGTAGCAGATGTCGACAGCCGACTGCCCAACTTCATCGACGGCGGCCGACAGATCCCAATCCGTGTGCTGCTCCAAACGGATGCTCGCGACGATTTGCCAACCCTTGAAATGCTGTCGGTACCGACGACGCGAGGGACGTCGGTTCCGTTGTCTTCCGTCGCCGACGTCAGCTTCGATGAGAGGGTCGCCGCCATCGAGCGATTTGATCGCCAGCGTCGCATCGAAATCTCAGCGGACATGGCTGACGGCATGACGTCGGGCCAGGGTCTCGACAGGCTGGCACAGCTCGATAGCGTCAAGAGCCTGCCGGCGGGCGTGCGCATTCAGGCGACCGGGGATTCCGATACCGAAGGCGAGGTGTTCTCAAGCTTTGCGGTGGCGATGGGATCGGGCGTCATGCTTGTGCTTGTCGTTCTCATCCTCCTCTTCGGAAGCGTGCTGGCGCCCTGGACCATCCTGGCCTCCCTTCCCCTGTCGATCGGCGGCGTTGCAGCTGGCCTCATGCTGAGCGGCAACGCCGTCTCGCTTCCCGTCGTCATCGGTATCCTGATGCTGATGGGGATCGTGACGAAAAACGCCATCATGCTCCTGGACTTCGCCATTGAACGCGAAGCCCATGGGCTGTCTCGGGTCGATGCGATCGTCGAAGCCTGCTCGGAGCGAGTCCGCCCCATCATCATGACCACGTTCGCTATGATCGGGGGAATGGCCCCCTCCGCGCTCGGGGTAGGGGACGGAGGCGAATTCAGGGCGCCGATGGCGATCGCGGTGATTGGCGGTCTGCTCGTGTCCACGGTTCTATCGTTGATCGTCATCCCGTCGCTCCACCTGATCGTTTCCGACTTTGGCGATCGTACCGCTCGGATCTTCAAGCCCTTCCTCCAGTCGGCCGAGATCTGAAGGGTGCAGGCGCCGCAAGGACGCTTGCACTACCAATGAGGGCCGGCCAACCACCTGGCCGGCCCTGCCGTATATCGCAGAGCGTTTTTTCCGCAGCGCCGCCACTTTGCCGGTCACGTCAATTCTGCGTCGCGATGCGAGCGGCTGCGGCTCTTATCGCCATGGCTGGGCGCGTTTGGTATCACTGCGTGTAGTGACCGCAACAAAACTTAATAAAGCGAAATATTCCAGGACCAACAGCCGGCCCATTGTCAGGTCCTTAAACAGGAAAAGACCCATGCAGCCCAATTCAGCATCCGCGAAGATATTGATCGTGGAAGACGACTTCGAAATCGGCAATCTTCTGGCGTCGACAATTCAGGAAAGCGGGATGCTGCCGACTGTGGCTGAGGACGGAAACGTGATGCAGTCCCTGCTTCGCAGCAATTCCTATGACCTGATCATCCTCGATGTCATGCTGCCGGGCGAAGATGGCCTAAGCATTTGCAAACGCATCCGTTCGGAAAGAACGATCCCCATAATCCTGTTGACGGCACTCGGAGAGGAAGTCGACCGGATCGTGGGACTGGAAGTCGGCGCCGATGACTACATTACGAAACCCTTCAGCCCAAGAGAGGTGGTCGCTCGGATTCGCAGTCTCCTGCGTCGCGCCTCTTACGGCCTGACAAGTAGCTCTGCTCAAAGGAAGCTGCGGTTTGACGGATGGGTGATTGACCCGATGCGGCGCCGGCTTCACGACCCCGGCAACGCTCGCATCGCTTTGACAACAACGGAATTCGATCTTCTGCTGGCGTTCTGCAGAAATCCGGGCAGGGTCATCACCCGCGAGGAGCTGCTCTTGTTTACCCATTCCGGGCTGGCTGGGCCGATCGAGCGCAGTATCGATGTGCATATCAGCCGCCTCCGTCAAAAGATCGAGGCTGATCCTCGCGAGCCAACGCTCCTGCAGACGGTCAGGCTGGGAGGATATACTTTTACCGCGTCGGTAGAGGAAGTCTGAAACAGAGGCCCCAATCTTTCTCCGGCGCCGCAACTGCCATATTGCGCACGGCAAGGCGCGTCGCCTGCTGGATCGGAAGCGATCTGTGCAAGCGACACGCCATTTATTTCTCTTCCTGGCTTCAGAACTTGTAACCGACAAAAGCAGAAACGGAAGGCTGGATCTTCTTCTCGACGATCGGGCTATCCGCGGCATCTCCGGTGAGCACTCCGATGCCTGCTTCACCACGCACCAACCAATGATCGCTCAGTGCGTATGTGGCAGAGGCAGAAAGGTCGACACGCTTCAAGCCTGCTTCCGCTTTATATTCAGGCAGGCCTGAACGTGCCGACTGAGCGGCATCGACGCCAAAATAAGCCTGCATATGTTTGTCATTGGCCACGGTGGCTTCGGCGCGTGCGCCCAGAATGAGACGCTCCGTGACCGGGGCCGAGTACTCTACCCCAAACTTTCCGATCAGGCTTTCACTGCCATTGATGGTCTGGTCGACGCTCGCATAGATTTTGACCGGACCCCAATCATAGCCGACTTTTGCGCCGACTGTTGCGGCGAAGTCGATGTCGCCGAGGCCGCGGAGGCGATCACCGTCACCCTCATCCCGCCCTGATTCGTAGCCAACCGCAGCGGAAATGGAAAATCCGCCTTGATCCAGGACAGTGACGCTGATCCCACCTGGATCGATTTCCAACCATTTGCCGTAGGTAAACACGACGAAGGGAATGGGGCTGACTTCAAATTCGTCGCTCCCTTCGTATTTAGGCTCGTAAGAAGCGCCTGCGCCAAGGATCAAGCTCCAATTGCGCTCCGGTTGGCGTTTGTCGAAACGCTGCTTGTCGAAAGGTGGCTCCGGCGTCTGCTCGGTGGCGGTCTGGTCGGCGCCATAGGCGTTTGGAGAAAATCCCGCAACGCTGAATGCGGCGCATAAGGCGAGGGGCGAAAGACGCCGCTTGGCTTTTTTAAGATGTAGCATAAGGGCTCCAGAACAGGTTATCAGTCCCCCCAACAGAGGAGCCTGCGATGGCTTGTGTTTCATGCTGGAGCCCTCGGTTGCGTGTTTTTTTGTTGCACTTTGTTGCAGCCCGCCGCGATCGGCAACGAGGCGGCCCCGCCGTAACAAAACGTAATAATCGCGCAGCAGGAAACGCGGGATCTTGTGAGGGAGTTCGACTATGTTTCCGGTTCGCCGAGCGGCCTCGGCTCAAGCGCGCTTCTCAATTCCAAAAGGGTGCTCATGTTCTTTCGCCGGCTTCCAGGCCTATCGACGATCCATAGTCAGATCACGGGCGTCATTCTTCTCAGCCTCGCCATCACCGTTTTAGGCGGCTCTTTTCTCAAGCAGCGGGTTGAAACCGGATACTCGCTAGTTGATGTTGAGGAACTCGCCGACAGTGTGTTCACGATAAGCTCCATCCTCAAAACGGCCACGCCCGAAGAGCGCGACATCGTTCTTCAAGCAGCCAATCGTGCCGGTTGGCACTTCACTCTGCGACCTCGCGCCTTGGCGGAAACGTTCAAGAGTTCATGGCCGGGGGAAAGCGTCCTGGACGCTACGATGGACTGGCTTTTTTCGCCCGATGGGAGACAGACGCCACTCGGCGGCTGGAAAACCTTTGTTGATGACAAGCGCGTCGTCTCAGCTGAGATTGACGATAAAACAATCCTCGTTTTGGACGGCCTTCCCAGCACGGCGTTCTGGAGCGAGGTCCTCGATTATCTGGTGGCGGTTATTACTTTGATCGTGCTGTTTTCTTCGTTCGGGGTCTGGGCAATCACGCGGCCGCTACGGAAGATTGCTTCCGCGGCTGCGAATGCTGACATCACATCCGGCCGGGTAATCTTCGAAGAGGAAGGCAGCGTAGAGATCGTCGCTGTTGCGCGCTCCTTGAACGGGATGAGCGATCGTATCACCGATATGATTCAAGGCAGGACGCGGATGCTGCGCGGGGTGAGCCACGATCTGCGCACGCCATTGACGAGACTGAGACTTCGAGTAGAGCGGGTCGGCGACGGGCAATTGCGCGATATGTTGCTGGCGGATATCTCTCGCATCGATAGTCTCCTCAAAGAGAGCCTCAGCTATCTGCGTGACGACCATCATCGAGAGCAGGTAGAAACGATTGACCTGGCAACGACGCTGCAGACGATCTGCAGCGAATTTGACGATGTGGGTCACAAAATCAATTATATCGGCCCCAATCATCTGTCCGCCAATTGCAAGCCTCTCGCGATAACGCGTGCAGTGACCAACCTTTGCGAAAACGCTGTGAAATTTGGCGACAAGGTCGCAATCGAGCTGAAGCGAAGCGGAGACAAGGTCGTTGTCGACGTATCGGACAATGGCCCCGGGATACCGAAGCAATCACGTGCGCAGGTGTTGGAGCCATTCTTCAAGCTGAATGCGGCGAGGACTGACGGCAACGCCGGGTTCGGGCTGGGATTGTCCATCGTTGGGGAAATCGTGCAAGCTCACCGAGGAACGCTGGAACTGTTGGACGGGGAGTCATCCGGCCTCTTGGCGCGGTTAACGTTTCCAGCAGATCTCCAGGCTGACAGCGTCACCGCGCAGGTTCGGTGAAGGCTTGCGCGTATGGCCTTAATCCGCCTGCGAGCGTGCTTTCTGGATTCGCCTATCTGTGCAGTAAGGACCTTAGCTATGGCTATAACTCGGCGGGTTTGCCCGCTCTGGGCCGGCATTTGCTGCGGAGGCATGGGCGCCCGCGTCGAAATTGTCTGCAGCATTGGTGAGGGAAGCCAACATCGCGTCCGCCTGGTTGAAATATTGTTTGATCCATGGGACGGGGCCGACGCCAAATCGCCTTTTCGATCCCCACCGCTGGCCTTTTTCGACCATTGTATCCCAAGGTCTCGGCTTCCCGTGGAAGACGATGATTTTTGCGTTCCGCGGCTGCCTGATCCTCGGCAGGAGCAGATTGATCGGAAAGTATTTTGTGCAGCTTCTCTTGAAGCTGACGCAGAAACCTGTCGGCCAGTAACTTTTTTGCCGCACCGCCTGCGTCAGGTAGGACTGGTCGTTTTTGAATTGCGCGATGATCGCCTCAGCTTTGCCTACGAAGTCGTGGTAAATTCCATCGACATGTCCTGCATGAAATCCAAAGACAGATGACTGGGCACCCCTGTCCGGCCTGAAGCTATTTGGGAGAAGGCTCCAGAGATCCGGATTCCATTCCCGTTGGATCACAAAATGACGGCGCTCCCGAAGCACGCCGACCAGCGGGGCGAGTGATTGTTGGATCATGACGTCGAGATCGAGGAAAAGCACGACGTCTCCGGGCGGGAAAAGACCCGGGGCAAACACGCCGATCTTGGGCCAGCACCCTCGTCTCCACGCCTGCTCAGGCAAGCCGAGATTCGGGATATGACGAGTGAGAATGCCCGAAGCAAGGCCGCGACGATCGTCGGTCAGGCAGACAAAGTCGAACGGCTCCTCCATGTTGCGCAGCACACCGGCATAAAGAGCATTGACATGGCTGGCGGTGAAAGCCGTGCCCCATTTCATGCAAACAATCGTAACCAACATGCCGCTCCATCGATAATCTGGAGACGGTCTAAGCGACTTCGGTGCGAATGATTGTTTATAGTTGTTATATGATGTTGCCGAAGATTGTCGTTGATGTCGGCGTGGTTCCCTCGACCAGTTGCGCCCTGGTGGCATATTTGCGACCGGCGGCGCCCATGGTCCCCAATTCGGCCATGGGCGGCTGGGCGCCGAGGCCGAGGAAGCCGAGATCGGCGGCCGTGAGGATGATGCCCGACATGTTGAGGGTCGGGCGGACGATGATCGACGGCACGCACAGCGGCCCGCGAAGCAGAATGCGACCCGTATCGACATAGATCTGAAATCTGGTATATCAGGCGCTGTACGCTCACCGCCTCGTCAACGGATTTCGCGAAAATGATTCCTGAGCCCACTGGAAGCCCACGGTCCGAAGCGTTTGCGAAGATCGACCCGAAATTTCAGATGACGGTGCGCGATCACGTCCATCGCAGTTTGCGGGCTGCCATCCTCGCGGGGCGGTTCGCAACGGGGGAGAAGGTCAACGAGCGCAGCCTGGCCGAACAATTCGGCGTCAGTACCACGCCGATCAAGGAGGCGCTGCGGCAACTCGAGACGGAAGGCCTGGTCGAGGCGCTGCCCCGGCGCGGCGTCATCATCCGGTTCGATATGGGATGGGCGGAGGAGATGATTCTTGCCCGCGCGGCGCTCGAATCGATGATTGCGCACCTGGCCGCCAAGCGCATCGGCAAGCCTGCCGGCGCCGAGCTGACGGCAATAGCCGACCTGATGGCAAAGGCGACGACCTCGGCGGATGCGGACAGCCTCATTTCCCTCAACGAGCAATTCCACGAGCACATTCACCGCAGTTCGCGCTGCAGTTATCTGGCGAAACTGATCGAGCGGCAGCAATTTTATGACGCCAGCATCCGCCGCGTCATCCACATGGATCCCGCCGAGCGGCAAAAAGCCCTCGAAGAACACACCGCCATCGCTAAGGCTATCGTCACCGGTGATGCGGATCTCGCCGAGCGGCAGATGCGCAACCATGTCGTGCGCTCCGGCGAAACCTATTTGAACATCGTTTTCGGCAGCAAAAAGGATATCGGACGTGAATGACAGGCTTCAGACTGTAAGAAAGGCGCTGACCGGCATTTCCGGTGTTCCCGTGACGCCTTACCGGCAAGACGGGACTGTCGACGTCGAAAAGCTCAGCGCGCTGATCAGGCGCCTGGCGGTTGCCAAGGTGCACAACCTGATGGCGGCCGGCAATACCGGCGAGTTCTTCACGCTCACCATGGACGAAGTCCGCATCGTGCATGCCGCCACGGTCAAGGCGGCCGACGGCATGTCGCTGGTGAGCGCCGCCGTCGGTCGCTCGCTGACCGAAGCAAAGGCGCTTGCCAAGGATGCGATTGCCGAAGGTGCTGATGCGATCATGGGCCATCATCCCATGGACCCGTTTGCCGGGCCGTCCTATCAGGCCGGCTATTTCCTGGAACTGGCGGAGTTCTGCACCGTACCGGTTATCGCCTATGTGCGCAGCGATAGTTTCTCGGTCGAGGATTTTCGCAAACTCGCCCTGCATCAGAACATCGCCGGCATCAAGTTCGCCTCGTCGAACCTGATGCTGCTGGCGGAAGTCATTCGAGCCACCCGTGATGCTCCGGCGATCTGGGTCTGCGGCCTGGCGGAAGGCTGGGCGCCGGCATTCTACGCCATGGGCGCCAAGGGCTTCACTTCGGGTCTCGTCAACGTCTTCCCCGAGCGCTCGCACGCCATCCATCGGGCGCTGGAGGCGGGCAATTATGCGACGGCGCGAGAATTGATCGATGGCATCGCCGGCTTCGAAATGCTGCGCACGAAATACAATAACGGCGCCAACGTCACTGTCGTGAAGGAAGCGCTCGGCATGCTCGGCACCGATGTCGGACCGGTGCGCATTCCGGGCGTCGTCGCTCTCAACGAGGATGAGCGGCGGATCCTGCGCGCCATTGTCGATCGCGTCAAAACCGAAACGCCTGCCGCCTGAGGAGGAAACAAAAGGTGCATATTACCGGAATAAAGACATACATGCAGCGGGTCGACGACCGTCCTCGCCTGCTGCTCAAGATCGAGACCAGCGAAGGCATTTCCGGCTGGGGCGAATGCTACAATCATGGCCCCGACTGGGCGCTTCCGCCGCTTCTCGATTACTTCTTCCACCAGATCGAGGGCGAAGACCCGCGCCGCGTGGAATTCCTCGTCCTCAAGCTCAACCAACAGTGCCGGTTTCCTCCCGGCGCGCTCGGTCTTGCCGCGATTTCCGCAATCGATCACGCATTGTGGGATATCGCCGGCAAGGCTGCGGGTCTGCCGGTCTACATGCTGCTCGGCGGCAATGTGCGTGACCGCGTCCGCGTCTATTGCGGCGTCTATACCGCACCGGATCCACAGGATGCGCTCGATCAGACGCTCAAGCTCCATGAAGACTACGGTTATACCGCGTTCAAGCTGAGCCCCTATCGCCGCGATCTTCACAACAGCCGCTGGGGCGAACTGGTGAAGGAAACGGGCGACTATTTCGGCAAGATCCGCGAGATCACCCCTTCGCATTTCGAATTCGCCTTCGATGCACACGCGAAGATCTACGAACCTTACCAGGCCGTCCAGCTGGCTGCGGCGATCGCACCCTATGATCCGCTTTTCTACGAAGAACCGATCCGGCCTGAACATATTCCCGCATGGACGGAATTGAAGTCGAAGGTAACGGTGCCGCTGGCGACCGGCGAATCTCTCTACAACCGCTTCGAATTCCTGGCGCTGCTCTCCGCCCGCGGCGCCGACATCATCCAGCCGGACATCTGCGTCGTTGGCGGCGTCAGCGAAATGCGCCGCATCGCGGCGATCGCGGAAGCCCACTATGTCACCGTCGCACCGCATAACCCGATGGGGCCGCTCGCAACCGCGGTGAACATCCACTTCTCCGCCGCCCAGCCGAACTTCAAGATCCTGGAGTTCAAGCCGCATGTGCACGCGCCCTGGGCGCTCGACCCCTATATGCCGGTGGACGGATATATGAACCTGCGCCCGGATCGCCCGGGCTGGGGTATCGAGATCGACGAAAAGGTGCTGGCCAAGGACGATTACATCCACTGGGAGCGCAAGATCACCCGCAAGCCGGACGGCTCGACGGCCTATCCGTGAAAACCGCCGGAGATCGGCCGCAAACATGCGATGCCGAACCAGTGGCTCATGATCATGCCCGCAAGCCGTAGCGGGCATGTATCAGAGTTCTCTCGATGCCGCGAAGCTCCGCCAGCCCCTTGAGACGTCCGATGGCGGGATAGCCCGGCTGAGCTCCGCGCGTCAGATCGTCGAGGATTTCCTGCCCGTGATCCGGCCGCATGGGGATGCGATGATCCTCGCGGCCTTCCTGGCGCCGACGGGTCTCTTCCGCAAGCAGCGCGGCGATCACCGCAACCATGTCCGTTCCGCCTTCCAGATGTTCGTCCTCGAAGAAAGAGCAGGGGACCGTGTCGGTGTCCCGTGTCACATTCCGCAGGTGCACGAAATGGATGCGGTCGGCAAAGCGCGAGGCGATGAAGGGCAGATCGTTATCGGGCCTGGCGCCCAGCGAGCCGGTGCAGAGCGTCACGCCATTGGCGCGCGCGCCGACCTGATCCAGCATATGTGCGTAATCGGCCTCGGTCGACAGGATGCGCGGAAGGCCAAGCAACGGCCAGGGCGGATCGTCGCCGTGAGCGCAGATATTGATGCCGACCTCTTCCGCCACGGGCGTGACTTCAGTCAGAAAGTCGACGAGGTTCTGCTGCAGCCGTTCCCGGTCGATACCCTGGTAGGAGCGAAGTTTTTCCAGCAGTTGGTCGAGCGTATAGCCGTCCGCCGAGCCCGGCAGCCCCGCCCCGATGTTTTTGCCCAAGGCTGCGATCTTCGCATCGGCCATCTCGGAAAACCGTTCCGCCGCACCCTCCTGCAGCCATTCCGGGTAATCACTGTAAGCCTCGGGACGCTTGAGGATATGGATATCGAAGGCGGCAAAATCCGTCAGGTCGAACCGCATGGCCTTGGCGCCATGGCGCATGTCCCAGCGCAGGTCCGTGCGTGTCCAATCGAGGATCGGCATAAAATTGTAACAGACCGTGCGGATGCCGGAGGCCGAAAGACGCCGCAGCGTTTCCTGCCAGTTGGCGATATGGCGCTTCCAGTCGCCGGTCTGCGTCTTGATGTCTTCGGAAACCGGAACACTCTCCACGACATCCCACACCAGGCCGCCGGCCTTGATCTCCTCGTGTCGCCTGGAAATCTCGTCGACCGGCCAGACCTCGCCGGTCGCAATGTGGTGGAGCGCCGAAACGATGCCTTCCGCGCCGGCCTGCGCCGCGTCTCTTACGCTCACTTTGTCGACCGGGCCGAACCAGCGCCACGTATGTCTCATGTCTCGTCCTTCACGCTTTCTCAGTTTGTTTAAATGTGATCTGCACCTTGCAGGCCCTGGAACGGTCCTCGGCCTGTTCGAAAGCCGCGGTCGCCGCATCAAGCGGGAAACTGTGCGAGATGATCGGCCGCACGTCGATGCGCCGCGTGGCGATCAGATCGACCGCCTCGGCAAATTCGGAATGGAAGCGCTGCGAGCCGCGCCAGACGATCTCCTTGCCGACCAGCGCATTCAGCGGGATCGTCATGTCACCGGTCACGCCGACCTGGACGAGGGTTCCGCGCGGCTTGATCGCGGCAAATGCCGATCGCAGGGCCGCACCTGAAGCCGAGCATTCGAACACCACGTCGAAGCTGCCCTTGTTCTCCTGGAAGGGGAGGAGCCCGTCCGGATCGGAGGCCACGTTGATCATTTCGGTCGCTCCCATTGACGGCGCCCGCGACAGGGCTGCGTCAGCCAGATCCGTCACCACGATTCTCGCGGCACCCGCATGCCGGGCGGCGGCAACCGTCAGAAGCCCGATCGGGCCTGCCCCCGTGACCAGCACGTTGCGACCCGACAGGTCTCCGGCCAGGGCGACGGCATGCAGGCACACCGCAAGCGGCTCCGCACAGGCAGCCTCGCCCGGCGACACGTCACGTCCCACCGGATGGCACTGGATCGCCGGAACGACCAGCCTCTCGCGGAACATGCCGTTTTCGTGCGGCAGGCGCATGGCCGAGCCCATGAAACGCATGTCGAGGCAATGGATCGGCTGGTCGATCCGGCAGTATTGGCAATGGCCGCAGGGCTGCGATGGGTTGACCGCTACCAGTTGCCCAAGATTGAGCCCGGAAACCCCTTCGCCCAAGGCTTCGACGAAGCCCGAGGCCTCGTGGCCGGCGATGATGGGTTCGCGAACCCGCACCGGCCCAAACCCGCCATCCTGGTAATAATGCAGGTCCGAGCCGCAGATGCCGCCCGCCGCCATGGCCAGCAGCACTTCGCCCGGGCCGGGCTTGCGGTAATCAAGATCTTCGATCCTGATGTCACGGATACCGTGGAGACGAGCGACGCGCGTCTTCATGCGATGCCTTTCTCTTTCAGAGAGATCGTGCCCCGTACGCGTCAGAAAGCCGTACGGGACCGGGTTTCAGCGGATCAGTCCCATCTCCGTCGGCAGCCAGAGGGTGATGGCCGGGATGAAGGTGATCAGCAGCAAGGCGATGATGAGCGGCACCAGCCAGGGAATGATCGCCATCGTCGTGCGCTCGACGGACAGTCGCGCCACACGCGACAGAACGAAGAGCACCATGCCGAGCGGCGGATGCAGGAGGCCGATCATCAGGTTCAGCGTCATTATCAATCCGAAATGCACCGGATCGATACCGAACTGCTTGACCAGCGGCAGCAGGATCGGGACGAGGATGGTGATCGCCGCGATCGTATCGAGGAAGCAGCCGACAAACAGCATCAGCAGGTTCACCAGGATGAGGAAGAGCCATTTGTTGCTGGTGATGGAGAGGATCGCTTCCGACAAGAGCTGCGCCGTCTGGCTGACCGTCAAAAGCCAGGCAAACACGGAGGCTGCGGCCACGATGAACAGGACCGATGCCGTCGTTTCAATCGTGTCGAAGGTCGCCTTTGCGATCGTCCGGAATGTCATGGTCCGGTAGCGCACCATGCCGAGGAACAGCGACCAGAGAACGGCCGCGACGGCTGCTTCCGTCGGCGTAAACCAGCCCATGGTCATGCCGCCGATCAGGATGACCGGGGTCATCAGCGCCATCACCGCGGAAAAGTTGAAATACCAGTCGCATATCAGCAGCGCGGCCAGTGCAATGAAAATGGCAAAGTTGAGCGACAGGCCGAGCGTGAGCAGAACCCAGATGGTGGCCGGGACCAACATGACGACGAGGATCTCCGACGACGCGCCGATCAGGCCCTTGATGCTGAACGGGGCATCCGAGCCCCAGCGTTTGACATAGGCAAAGATCGCGACGGTGACCATCATCAGCACCGTCATGACGACGCCGGGCACGATGCCGGCCATGAAGAGAGCGCCGATCGAGACATTTGCCATCATGCCGTAGATGACGAAGGGCAGCGACGGCGGAAAGATCGGCCCGAGCGTGGCAGAGGCCGCGGTAACGCCGACGGCCGCTTCCACCGGATAGCCGTGATCGCGCATGGCCTTGATCTCGATGGTGCCGATGCCTGCGGCATCTGCCAGTGCCGTTCCCGACATGCCGGAAAACACCACCGAACCGATGATGTTCACCTGCGCGAGGCCACCCTTCATCCAGCCGACAAGGGCCACGGCGAAAGCGTAGATGCGGCCGGTGACGCCGGCGATATTCATCAGGTTGCCGGCGAGGATGAAGAACGGAACCGCCAGCAGCGGAAAGCTTTCGACGCCGGCAATCAGCCGCTGCGCGGCAATGATGTCGGGCGCGACGTCATAGAAGACAATGTACAGGACCGATGACACGGCCATGGAGACGGCGACCGGAAGTCCGATCAGCATCAGGACAAGAAACGAGCCTATGAGCAGCAACATGGTGTCAATCCTCCACGCTCTGGAAAGCTTCCGGTCGCTCCAGAACGGAGTAACCCCGGCGCATGTTGGCGATGAAGACCTGGATCGAGCGCAGCAGCATCAGCACGAAGGCGGCAAGCACGGAATAGAAGACGATGTTGCGCGGCAGTTGCACCGTCACCATCTCCTCGTCCGCCACGATCTCCATGTAACGCCACATCAGCCATGATCCGTAGAGGAAGAAGCCGATGCGGATGAGATCCACCGCCGTCGCCATCACGCGGGTCACGCGGGCGGGCAGGTAATGATAGAGGACATCCACCTGGATATGGCGTGACGTGCGCACGCACATCACAGCGCCCAGGAACACCACGCCGATCAGGCAGTTGACGGCGATTTCCTCTGTCCAGGCATAACTGTTGTTGAGGACGTAGCGCGTGAAGAACTGGAGGAAGACGCAACCCGTCATCAGCCAGAAAAGGGCCAGGGTGATCCAGTCCTCGAACGCATAGGCGCTGAGATTGGCCTCAGTTGGCGCCTCGTCAAATGTATGGGCAAGTTCTTCAGGCGTGACCTTGGTATGAATTTCCTGCGACGCTGACATCGATAGCATCCTGTGCGGATATGAACCTCACTGCGCCGGGAAAACGTTCGCCGCCGGGCGAGCCGCCGCAGCCTTCAGAAAGGTGCGGCGGGCCTGCCTGGTGGCCAGCCGAAACGGCAGGTCCCATGCGCAATGGAAGGAATTGTCGAACAGGCGCGGCCCGAAGACCGCGCCACGGGCTTTACTTGATTGCGCGGATTGCTTCCCAGTCGGCCTTTTCATAGCCGAATTCTTCGAGCTTGACCTTTTCGACGACGTTCTTCAGGAAGTCCGCCTTGTCGACTTCCGTCACGGTCAGGCCCTTCTTCTTGAACTCGTCGACCAGTTCCTTTTCACGAGCGTCGATCGTTTTCGATGAGCGCACGCTGGCTTCCTGCGCGACGTCGGAGAAGATCTTCTTGTCCTCGTCTGACAGGCTGTTCCAGAGCTTTTTCGAAAACAGCGTGTTGAGGTGGTCGACGATATGGCCGGTCAGGACGATATTCTTCTGCACTTCATAAAACTTCTTCGCCTCGATCGTGGTCAGCGGATTTTCCTGCGCGTCGACCGTCCCATTCTGCAGGGCGAGGTAAACTTCGGCAAAGGCGATCGGCGTTGTATTGGCGCCGCAGGCCCGCGGCATGGCGAGATAGGCTGGAACATCCGGCACGCGCATCTTCACGCCCTGCAGGTCGGCGCACTTGGAAATCGGCTTGTTGGATGTGGTGTGGCGCGTTCCGTAATAGGTTACGGCGGCGATATGGTTGCCGGTCTTGTCTTCATAGCCCTTGGCAAGACGCTTGAAGATGTCGCTCTTGGTATAGGCGATCAGGTGGCTCGCATCGCGGAAGATATAGGGATAATAGGTGACGCCGATCGGCTTGTAATCGCGCGCCGCAAAACTGGAGCCGGAGATGATGATATCCACGGTGCCGAGCTTGAGGCCCTGGTTGATGTCGGCTTCTTTTCCAAGCTGTGAAGCCGGATATACGTCGATCTTATAGCGGCCATTGGTCCGCTTGGCGATTTCGCCGGCGGCCCAGACGGAGTCGGTGTGGAAAGGCTCGGATGTCTCATAGACATGAGCCCATTTCAGCACGGTTTCGGCATGCGCCGAAACCGTCGATGCAATGATGACTGCGGCGACGCCAAGCAATGTCTTCAGTCGGTGTTTCATTCTTTCCTCCCAGTGAAACGGAACTGTATGGTCGACCCCACCGCAGTGGTGGAGGTCAGTCTTCTCTGGTCTGCTCCTCCTCGAAGCTTTCCGAGAATCTCTTTTGCGCCAGCGTCAGATGACGGCGCATGGCCTCGCGTGCCGCGGCAGGGTCTCCCGCTGCAATGGCGTCACGAATGATGCGGTGCTCCTCAAGCGCCAGCTTCCATGTGTGCGGCCCTTCGAAATAGCTGGCGAGCTTCGTAAAATAGGGCGACATCCGCGTATCGTAGATCAGCCCGGTGAAGTGCTTCAGGGCCGAATTGCCGATGATGTCGGCGATCGCCGTATGAAAATCGCGGTCGCAGGCAAGAGCGACCGGGCCGTCGTCCAGCGACTGCTCCATGCGCTCCAAAAGCAGATCGATCCGGGCGATGCCATCGGGCGTCACCAGACGCGCGGCCTCCTCCGCGATGCTGCTTTCGATCAGGCAGCGCGCCTGAAGGATTTCCAGGGGACCGCCTCCTTCGTCGTTCGGCAGGACGCTGGCGGGCTGTCGCGGAGTACTGCTGATATAGACGCCGGATCCCATCCGGATCTGGATCCGACCTTCGACCTCGAGCACGATCAGAGCCTCGCGGACCGTCGGCCGTGAAACGGAAAATCGCTCGGCAAGCTCTCGTTCGGGCGGCAGCCTCGAACCCGGCTTCAACTCCCCCGTATCGATCAGCGTACGAATCTGCTCCGCAACCTGGCGATAAAGCCGGCGCGGCTCCAAGGCCACGAACATCGAATTCCTCCGAGCGCATCACTCCTCTGATGCGCAAGCGGTCAGATTGTCTGACCAATTTCTACTATGGGTTAATTGAAAAATCTGTCAAGTGTCCATCTGCCTATTCCGCGCGCGGTGTTTCCGTTCTCAACGCCGCTATCAGCATGTCCACGAATGCGGAAACCTTAGGCGGGCGAAAACGTGCAGCCGGATAGACCGTGAACACGCCGCCCGACGGCAGCTGCCATTCAGGCAGGACGTGAACAAGGCGTCCATCGGCCAAGTCAGCAGTCGCGAGGAAATCCGGCAGGACGGACAATCCGCCACCTTGCCTTACCGCTTCCATGACCGCCGGCGTGGTATTGATCGCGATGGCCGCCTTGAACCGCACCGTGAGTGCCTCCTGATCGCCGCGCGTAAACGTCCATTCCAAAGGTTCTCGCAGTGCGTTATTGGCAACGAAGGGCAGGGCGGGCAAATCGGCGAGCCCGTTTAATTCCGCTAGTCGTGCGGCAAACTGAGGCGGGCCGACAAGATATTGCCGAAAGAAGCCGATCCGTCTGGCCTGGAGGCTTGAGTCGGCCAGCCACCCGACGCGCAGGGCGAGGTCCATGTTCTCGGAGACCAGATCGACCATCCTGTCGCTGAGATTGAGTTCCACCCTGCAATCCGGATAGCGGGACGTGAAGGCGGTGACCAAAGGCACGACGACCGACGTGCCATAGTCGTAGGGTGCGGTGATCCTCAACAGACCCTTGGGTTCCGACCTGGCTTGAGCCAGTTCCCCCAACGCATCCTCCGCCTCTCTGAGGATCGACACGCAACGGGCGTGAAACATCTGCCCCGCCTCGGTAGGCTGGACCCGCCGCGTCGTGCGCATCAGCAACGTGGTGCCGACCTCCTGTTCGAGCCTGGCAACCTGCTGGCTGACGACTGCCTTGGTTATGCCGAGATACTCCGCCGCCCGGGTGAAAGATCCGGCGTCGACGACAGCGACAAAATAGGCGAGCCGGTTGAGATTTCTCGCTTCTTGCATAAAAGCCCCCGCGCGACTGTCAACTCCTAGCATACATTCTGTCGTATTTGTTGGTCTTCTTCGTTCTATCCCGCCGTGTCATCTTTGGCTTCACAAGGAGCGAGGCAGGAGAAGCAAAACCTGCAAGGCCGTCATCTCTCAGTCCCAGATAGCGAACGAAACACCGGAGACATTCCATGTTTACAAGGAGAACGATCATGAAAACCACTCTCGCCGCAGGCGCCACCGCCGTTTTTGCCCCTGCAGGACTTGGCCATGCAGCCGGAACCCTGACCTGGAAGCATTTCCCCGCCGGACAGAATGGCTTTTTCCGCGCTCCCGTTCTGGTTTCCGGTGCGACGGAAGCCGTACTGATCGACGGCGGCTTCACGCTTCCCGACGGCAAGGCGCTGGCGGACGTGATCAAGGCGACTGGCAAGACGCTTACGACGATCTACGTCAGCCAGTCGGATCCGGATTATTATTTCAGCCTTGGGCCGATCAAGGCGGCTTTCCCGGATGCCAAGGTAATCGCCGCGTCGGCAACCGTTGCCGCCATCAAGGGCAGCGTCGAGAAGAAGCTCGCCGTCTGGGGTCCGCAGCTCAAGGAAAACGGTCCGCAGACACTGGCCGACGTCGTTCTTCCGGAAGCCTTTGACGGCAAGACGCTGACGGTGGACGGCGAAACCATCGAGATCGTCGACGCGGAAGGCTTGCCCAATCGCCGCTATCTCTTCGTCCCGTCGCTGAACGCCGTATTCGGCGGCGTGATGATCTTCAATGGCGTCCATGTCTGGACTGCGGACACCAACAGCGCCGAACTGCGGGCCGCCTGGATCGCCAATCTCGAGAAGATCGCAGCGCGCAAACCGGCAATCGTGGTCGCCGGCCATATGACCCCGGAAGCGTCGACTGACCTTTCAGGTGTCGCGCATACCCTTGCCTATCTGAAGGCGTTCGAGGAAGAACTGGCCAAGGCCAAGGGTTCGGCTGGGCTGAAGGCGGCGATGGAAGCGCGCTTCCCGGGTCTCGGCATGGGCATTGCCCTGGACATCGGCTCCAAGGTCGCCACGGGCGAGATGAAGTGGGGCTGACCGGTCATGGGTGCAAATCTCGATCTCATCCGTGCCACGTATGAGGGCACCTCGGAAGATAATGGCCGCAACTTAGTTGCTGCCCTGGCGCCCGATGCGACCTGGACGGAAGCCGAAGGTTTTCCCTATGCCGGCACCTATGTCGGAACCGACGCCATCATTGCCGGTGTCTTCCACAGGCTCGCCACCGAATGGATCGGCTACAGCGCCAAAGTCCACACCTATCTGGAGGACGGCGATCGCGTAGCCGCCTTCGGCGTCTATTCCGGCACCTACAAGGCCACGAGCAAGTCGATGACCGCGAGCTTTGCCCATCTCTACCGCGTATCCGATGGCAAGATCGCCACCATGGTCCAATATGTCGACAGCCATCTCGTCATGCAGGCATTGGAGAACTGACGGCGACAGGATGGACGACTTCCCGTTCAGGATAGTCGTCCACCACCGTCAACGGCCACATTCTCATTGAACCTCATTGACATACCTATGGTGTGCGGTCGTCGCCCGATGGGCGGAGATGAGAACCGGGACCGCCAGTTGATCATAGGCGACCTCGTCGATCGTCAGAACGGCAGCGGGTAGGGCCAGATCCAGCCACCGGGCATCGAAATCGTTCGCAAGATCGGCACCGATCTGTTCGCGTATGGCCGAGATGCGGATCCCGTAATTTTCCAGCAGATGCAGGTAGAAGAGCTGAGGGATTTCCTCCGGCCTTTCCGGGAAGTCCGGAACGCGTTCGCGGGAAAGCGTCAGTGTCTCGTGCATGATCGGCCGCTCGTCGACGTAACGCACCCGGTGGAAGGTGACGATCGGCGAGCCTTCCTCGATCTGAAGTTTTCGCGCATCGGCCCCGCAAGCAACGCTCCTGTCGAGCGAAGTCACCTTGGTAACCGATTTGCTGAGCGAACCGTCCAGCCCGTGCAGTCGAAAATACTGAAAAAACAGGCGCAGGCTGTGCTGCGGCTTGCGGCCGGTCACGACGGTGCCGGTCTTGCGACGACGGCTGAGAAGGCCGTCATTGGTGAGATCCATCAGCGCCCGCCGGATGGTGCCCACGGCCACGCCATAGGTTTGCGACAGCGCCACTTCGCTCGGCAGAACCGAACCCGGTTCCAACTTGCCGAGCATGATCGCTTCGGTGATCTGTCGTTTGACCACTTCATAGAGCGGCAACGACAACTCCGTCAGCTTGATCACTCCTGATGAATTATTGGGCAGTTCCGGCAATGATTTGCCTCTTCTTTGGAGTTGACTCAGGGTCTCGATCTACGCAGTATTACTATATAGTTTATATTAAAGCGCAAGCTGGGGAGGCTGGCGCGACGGGTACCGAGGACACTGCCATGAACACGCCGCAACCAGCTTCTTCGCAACAGGTCCTTGGATCTGCCATGGCAGCGATTGAGCGGGATGTCGAGGTTGCTGTCGATGATCTGGCCCGGATGATCGAAGTTGACACCTCATTCCCGCCAGGTCTGGGCTATGACGCTTTTGCCGATCTGATGGCCGAACTCCTTTCGCCCCTGGGCTTTGAGTTCGAGCGGGTCGTCGTGCCGCGGGATCTTTGGTACGTGGCCGGTGGGCCGGCATCCGGCGAGCGAACCAACCTGATTGCCACCCGCGAAACGGGAAAGCCCGTCTGCGGTCTCTATTATCACGTCGACACGGTCCCGGCCGCGCCGGGCTGGGCGCGCGATCCTTTGAAACTGACCGTCGAGGGTGACGATCTGTTCGGGCTCGGCGCAGCGGACATGAAGGGCACGATCGCGGCAACCCTACTGGCGTTGCGGGCTGCCAAAAAATGCGGCCTGCCTCTTTATTACGATCCGATGCTGCTGCTGTGCACCGACGAGGAGGGGGGCCTGTATCCCGGCATTCGCTATCTGGCGGAGCAGGGGAAGTTGAAAGGTCATATCCTCAATTTCAACGGGTCAGCGGCGCCGCGTATATGGGCTGGCTGCTTCGGCGTGTTCCATCTGCAGGTGACGATCAGGGGGCACGCCGTTCATGCAGGCGAAGGCAATCGCACCGGCGCCGGCATCAATGCGATCGAAGGCGCCTTGCCCTTGCTCAATGCCTTGATGGCATTGAAGCCGGACGTGGCCAGCCGGGCATCGGCACTGACGCCGCCGCCGCACGCGTCAGGTCCGCTGCGGCCGCAGCTTTCGATTTCGGCCGTGAATGGCGGCACCGCCGGCGGACAGGTGCCGGCGGAGGTCAAGATTCTCGTCAGCCGCCGTTACGCTCCCGAAGAAAACTATGAGGACGCGCGCGCCGAGATCGAAAGCGTGATCCGCGGCAGCGTTGCCGACACGGGGCTGGGGCTCAAAATTGATCTGGTCGGACACCTCATCCCGACGGACGATCCGGAAGGTCCGCATTGGCCACGCTGGCAAGAGGCGCTGTCGCTGGGCTTCGGCTACAAGCCGGAAGACTTTCAAAAATGGGGCGCCGCAAGCTGCTCCGATTTCGGCTACGTGCAGAAGTCCGGTTTTGCACAGGAGGTGCTGCTGGGCGGGCTCGGCCGCCCGGAAAGCTGCATCCACAGTCCTGAAGAGCATACCACCCGCCAGGACATCATCGCCCTGGCGAAAAGCATACTGGCCTATCTCGCGGCGGACTTTGCCGCCGACGCCATTCCTGAAAACCGCGCCTGAACCATAAGGGAACTGAAAAATGCTGGAAATGAAACGTCGCCTCTTCCTCGCCGGCACCGCCGCCGTCTTTGCTGCACCGGCGCTTGGCCTGGCGCAAACCGCAAAGCCGGCCAAGGGCGGCACGCTGCGCATCTCCGTCGACCAGGCTGCAAGCGTCATCCATCCGCTTTTGACCCGCGTCAACCCGGAATACCTGGTGACCGAACTGCTCTATAGCAACCTGACACGCCTGAAGGTCGACATGTCGGTCGAGCCGGACCTGGCCGAAAGCTGGACGCCCAACGCTGGCCTGACCGAATGGACGTTCAAGCTGCGCAAGGGCGTGACCTTCCATGACGGCTCGCCGTTCACGGCAAAGGACGTCGTCGCCACCTTCAAGGCAATCCTCGATCCGGCAACCGCGTCGCCCGGCCGCAACAATGTCGGCCCGATCTCCGACATCGTCGCCGTCGACGATACAACGGTGCTGTTCAAGCTCTCCGGCGCCTATGCCGACCTGCCGGTCGCAATGGCCTACACCAACGCTCGCGTCATTCCGGCCTCGATCGCCACCGGCGACCTCAAGAGCCTTGCCACCAAGGCTGTGGGCACCGGCCCGTTCAAGCTGGTATCCTACGAGCCGGACCGTCTGATCGTCGTCGAACGCAACCCGAACTATTACGACCCGGCACGCCCTTATCTCGATCGTATCGAGGTCCAGGTATTCCCGGATATCTCCGCCGAAGGTTCGGCGATGATCGCCGGCAATGTCGACATCATCTCGACGCTGCAGCCGACCGAATACCTGCGGCTCGACGGCAATGACGGCGTCGAGGTCCTGCGCACGCCGTCCGGCCAGTTCTGCAACATCAACTTCGGTTGCGACACCGCGCCGTTCAACGACGCGCGCGTCCGCCGTGCGATCGCGCTCACGGTCGATCGCGAGGCGATGGTCAATTTCGTTACCGAAGGTTTTGGCACGCCGGGCAACGACACGCCGCTGAACCCGTCCTACCAGTTCTTCAAGGCTGCCAAACAGCGCCAGAAGAATATCGCGGAAGCCAAGAAGCTGCTCGCGGAAGCCGGTTTCCCAAATGGCCTGCAAGCGACGCTCATCGCCTCCGACCGCCCGGCGGTGCGCACACAGCTTGCCGTCGCCCTCAAGGAAATGGCCAAGGAAGCCGGCATTACCATCAACGTCCAGACGATGCCGCACGCCACCTATCTGGAGCAGGTGTGGAAGAAGGGCAGCTTCTACGTCGGCTTCTACAACATGCAGCCGACTCCGGACGGAATCTTCAAGCTTCTCTATACCTCGGATGCCTCCTGGAACGAGACGCGCTGGAACAACAAGGCCTTCGACGCCCTGGTCGCCGAAGCTCGCGGCACGATCGACGCGGCCAAGCGCACCGAGCTTTACACCAAGGCTCAGGAACTGATGAACGAGGAAGTACCCTCGATCATCCCGTCCTTCTTCGACGTGCTGTCGGCCAAGCGGAGCTGGGTGAAGGGTTACGAAGCTCATCCGCGCGCCTCGGTCTTCCGCCTCGACTACGCCTCCCTGACCGATAAGGCGCCCAAGCGCGGCTAACCCCAACTATGCCGGACGCTCCTTGAGCGTCCGGCTGGTGGAACAAGGAACACGACCGTGTCCCCGAACTATATAGCCAAGCGGCTGGTGATGATCGTCTATACGCTCTTCATCGTATCGCTCATCGTTTTCGCCATCACCCAGATCCTGCCGGCCGATGCCGCCGTCATGATGCTGGGTGAGAATGCGACACAGGACGCCCTCGCTGCGCTGCGTCAAAACATGGGGCTCAACGCTCCCGTGTGGCAGCAATACGCAATCTGGCTCGGCCACGTGCTGCAGGGCGATCTCGGCACTTCGCTGCGCACCGGCCAGCCCGTCGGCCCCGTCATGTTCGAGGCACTCGGCCGTTCACTGCTTTTGGCCTTCCTGTCGATCGGCCTGATGCTGGTTCTCGCCATTCCGCTCGGCATCATCGCCGCCGTCCGTCGGGGCAAGATCGCCGACATGGTCGTCAGCCTGATCTCCTATGCCGGCGTGGCGCTTCCCGAATTCGTCACGGCGACGGTCGCCGTCCTCGTCTTCGCCGACCTGATGAAATGGTTGCCGCCGACCGGTTATGTGCCGCTCACCGAAAATTTTGTCGGCGGCATCGCGCATCTGGTCCTGCCGGTCTGCGTCATTTCGGTGATCCTGATCGCCCACGTCTCGCGGATGGTTCGCTCGGAGCTCGTCGACGTGCTGCACACCGATTATATCCGCGCCGCCCGGCTGAAGGGGATATCGCGCGGACAAGTCCTTCGTCGCCACGCGCTGCGCAATGCGCTGTTGCCGACCATTACCATCGTTGCGCTCGATGTCGGCTACCTGCTCGGTGGCGTCATCGTCGTCGAAGAGATCTTTGCCATTCCCGGCATCGGCCGCCAGTTGATCGTGGCGATCCAGGCGCGTGACCTGCCGGCCATCCAGGCCGGCGTGCTGATCATGGCTGCCACCTATTCGATCGTCAATTTCATCGCCGACATCCTCTATGCCTGGCTCGACAAGAGGATCCAGTATGACTGATTTCATCAAACGCCTCCTGCGCACGCCGCAGGGCGCGATCGGCATGTTGCTTGTCCTGCTGGTGCTGGTGATCGTGCTGCTCGGACCGATGCTCGCGCCGCACGACCCGGAAACTCTTGCGCCGCTCGCACGATACAAGGGGCCGAGCGCCGCCTATTGGCTGGGTACCGATCAATACGGCCGCGACATCTTCAGCCGCCTGCTGATCGGCGCCCGCGCCACCGTCGTCATGGCCGTGCTCGCAACCATCGCCGGCACGCTGCTCGGCGCCTTCGTCGGCACCACCTCCGCCTTCCTCGGCGGCCGGGCGGACGAATTGATCATGCGCACCGTCGATGCCGTCATGTCGATCCCGAGCCTGCTGTTTGCGCTTCTGGTGGTCAACCTCCTTGGGTCCAGTACGGTCAACGCGCTGATCGCCGTTGCCATCGCGTTCGCGCCGGGCATGGCCCGCATCACCCGCAGCGTCGCGCTGTCGGTGCGCAAGCAGGATTATGTCAATGCGGCGGTCGCCCGTGGCGAAAGCTCCGCCTACATCATCCTGCGGGAAATGCTGCCGAACGTCATCGCGCCGATCATCGTCGAGATGACGATCCGCATTTCCTTCGCGGTCATGTTGTTTGCGACCCTCAGTTTTCTCGGTCTCGGCGCACAGCCGCCGGCGGCCGAATGGGGCCTGATGGTCTCGGAGGCGCGCCGCTACATGCACCTGAGTGCCGGCATCCTGATCTGGCCGAGCGTGGCGATCGCCGTCGTCGCCGTCGGCTTCAACCTTCTGGGCGACGGTCTTCGCGATGCCCTCAATCCGCGAACCTGAGGCCACGACCATGACGACAAAACCAGAAACTCCAGTTCTCGCGATCGAGAACTACTCGTTGGATTATGACACGGCCTCCGGCGTCTTCCATGCGCTCAAGAACATCGACCTTTCCGTCCACCGCGGCGAAATCCTCGGCCTGGTCGGTGAATCCGGTTCCGGCAAGACCTCGCTTGCCTGGTCGATCATGCGCTATCTGCCCAAGAACGCCCGCGAACCGGGCGGCCGCATCCTGCTGAGCGGCGAGAACCTGCTCGAAAAGACCGATGCCCAGATCGAGGCCTTTCGCGGCCGGCGGATCAGCATGGTGTTCCAGGATCCCAGCACGTCGCTCAACCCGACCCTGTCGCTCGGCACCCAGCTCGCCGAGGTGCTGGTCCGTCACCGCGGGCTGACACGGCAGCAGGCCTGGAAGGAAGGCGAGGCAATGCTGGATCGCGTCGGTCTGAAGACGCCGGCCGCGATGATGAACCGCATGCCGCACGAGGCATCGGGCGGCGAGAAGCAGCGCGTCGTCATCGCATCGGCATTTGCTTGCAATCCCGAATGCATCATCTTCGACGAACCGACGACGGCGCTCGACGTCATCACCTCATGCCAGATCCTCGACCTGTTCGTGGAACTGCAGGCCGAGACCGGTGTCGCCTCGCTCTACATTTCCCACGATCTGGCGCTGGTGTCGCGCACGGCCAGCCGCGTCGCCGTCATCCGTCGCGGCGACATCGTAGAGCAGGGTGCGGTGCGTGATATCTTTGCCAATCCGCAGCAGAGTTATACCCGCGAGCTGATCGCAGCGGTTCCCGATCCGGCCCGCAGGCTGGTCGGTGACATTGTCGTTGACACGGACAAGCCGCTGGTGCGGGTCGAAAACGTCAGCGTCCATTATGGCCGCAAGCCGTTTCTGGCAGCACTCACCGGCCGCGCCACCGAACGCGTTGCCGGCAACAATGCCATCAGCCTCAGCATCAATCCGGGGGAGATTCTCGGCATCGTCGGTGAATCCGGCTCCGGTAAATCGACCCTAGCGAAGGCGATGACCGGTCTCAACCGCTTCGAGGGCAAGATTTGGTTCGACGGTCGCGAAATCAGGAACCTTGGCGACATGGACAATGCCTATCGCAAGGATGTGCAGATCATCTTCCAGCACCCCGACGCTTCGCTCAATCCCCGCCAGAAGATCAGCGAGATCCTGTCGCGGCCGCTGAAGCTGTTCGGGGACGCGTCTCATCTCGACCAGAAGGTCGGCGACATGCTGGAGCAGGTGCGCCTGCCGCGCACCCATGCGCAGAGGTATCCGCATCAGCTGTCGGGCGGCGAGAAACAGCGCGTCGCGATCGCCCGTGCGTTTGCCTCCAAGCCGAAATTGGTGATCTGCGACGAGATCACTTCCGCGCTCGACGTATCGGTGCAGGCGTCCATTGTCCAGCTGCTGCTGGAACTGCAGAAGGCCAGCGGCACCGCCTACCTGTTCATTACCCACGACCTCAACCTTATCCGCCAGATCGCCCACCGGATCGCCGTGATGTATCGCGGCAATCTCGTCGAGATCGCACCGGCAGCGGACATCGATAGCCAGGATCGCGCCGAATATACCCGCCGCTTGATCGAGGCGGTGCCGCGCGCGGCGGGCCAATACCTATGACAATGCATCAAGGAGTATGACAATGGACCCGAAGTCCCTGGTGGATCGGATCGACGAAAAGGCCTGCCTCGATTTCCTATCGAAGATGGTCCAGCACAAGAGCCATTCGGAAACCGATGGCGAGCGCGATCTTGCGCGCTATATGGCCGGCGAACTGGAAAAGATCGGGGTCGAAGCCGAATTGCAGCCCTTCGACGAAGGCCGCCGCTTCAACACGATCGGGCGCCTCAGGGGTACCGGCGGCGGCAAGAGCCTGCTGTTCAACGGCCATCTCGACACCAACCCGGTCACCGAAGGCTGGACGGTCGATCCCTATGCCGGCCTCGTCGATGACAAGTTCATCTACGGTATCGGCGTGTCGAACATGAAGGCCGGCGATGCCGCCTATTTCTGCGCGGTAAAGACGCTGCTCGATGCCGGCGTCAGGCTCAAGGGCGACGTTATCCTGACCTTCGTGGTCGGCGAACTGCAGGGCGGCGTCGGCACGCTTGCGGCGATCAGACACGGCGTCAAGGCGGACTATTTCATCAACAGCGAGCCGAGCGATCTCGTCGCCGTCACCATGCATGCGGCAGCTCTCAGCTATGTCATCGAGCTGACCGGCGACACGCGCCATCTCTCCAAACGCGAGGAATCCGTCGATGCGATCGCCGCAGCCTGCGACATCATCCCGCGCATCAACGCCATGACCTTCAGCGGCGCCAGGAGCGACGTGCACCGGTCGATCAACCGCGGCCATGTCGGCGTCGTTCATGGTGCCCTCGGGCGCAGTCTCGAAGAATGGCGTCCGCCGCAGGTCGCGGATTTCGTCCGCCTCAAGGGCTCGTGCCGTTATGCGCCGGGGCAGACGCAGGAGGGCGTGCTGGCCGATCTCGAAAAGGAACTGGTGGCTCTCGAAGGCCGCTTCCCCGGCCTCAGGGCAAAGCTGGTTCCGGAATTGATCGAGGGTCGCCCGCTGATGCCGCCCTTCGAGGTCTCGCCGACATCGCGCATCGTCAAATCGATCAACGCGGCCTATGAAGCTGTGCGCGGCGAAAAACAACCGACCGGCGCGATCACGCCGACCCGCTTCTATGGCACCGATGCCGGCCATCTCTACAAGGAACTCGGCATGGAAGGCATCGTGTGCGGCCCCGGCGGCCGTTACAACACCATGCCCGACGAGCGTGTCGACATCGTCGACTATCTCGACATGATCCGCGTCTACATGCTGACCATCCTCGATATCTGCGAGGTTGCCTGATCATGTTCTCCCGGGTGGAATTCGATCGCCGTATCGCATGCGCCCGGGACGCCATGGCATCCGCCGGCGTCGATCTGCTGCTCGTCGATAGCGGCGAGTTGCTGGCCTGGCTGACCGGCTACACCGTTTCCGAAACCATGTACCGCGCCGCCTTTTTGCCGCGCCAGGGCGATGCCTGGTTTACGCTGCGGGCGCTGGACGAGGCGCCGTGCCGGGAAAAGAGCTGGATTTCCGACGTGGTCGGCTTCGCCGATACCGACGACGCGCAAGCGGCCGTCGCGGCAAGCATCCGCGAACGCCGATTTGCCGGAGCACGCATCGGCCTCGACACCAATTCCTACAGCATGAGCGCCGCGACGTTCATGCGGCTTTCGGCGCTGCTGCCGGATGCGCGCTTCATTCCCATGCCGGGGCTTAGCGACAGCCTGCGCTGGGTCAAGTAGGAGGAGGAGATTGCCATCCTCCGCCGGGCATCCGCAATCGCCGACAAGGCGATGCTGGCGATCGCAAGACAGGCTCGTCCGGGAATGACCACCCGCGATGCGGCGGCAATCGCCTCGCAGGTCTTCCTGCGTGAAGGTGCCGATACCGGCGAAGTCGGCCCCGTTGTCAAGGCCACCGGCAGCCACGAGTTTCTGCATGGTGCGTTCAAGACCGAAACGATCATGCAGGGCGACGTGCTGCATGTCGAGCTCATTCCGCGCGTTGGAAACTATGGCGCCCGCATGATGCGGCCGGTCGTGGTCGGGAAGCCGTCGGTCGCCCTCAATGCGGCTGCCGAAAAGCTCGTGGCGCTGTAGGATCGCCAGATCGCCGCGATGAAGCCCGGTGCCGTCGCTCGCGATATCGATGCCATCATGCGGCAGGGCGCGCTTAACGCACATCTGCGGCCGACATACGAGAACGTGACGGCTTACACATTGGGCCTCTATACCCGCACGCCGCGCAGCAGCGACTTTTCGAGGGTTTTCCTGCCGACATCCCATTGGGTTCTGGAAGAAGGCATGGTCTTCCATCTCTATGCGACGGCGCAGGGGCTTGGTTTCAGCGAGACCGTTGTTGTCGGAGCGGATGGAGGTGTCCGCCTGACGACCAGCCCGCGATGTGTTCTGACAGGTCTCGCCAGGCACTCATTCGAGCAGACGCTCTCGGGGTTATAGACCCCCTGCGCCTGCCGTGCCGCTCCTGGCCACTTTATGTAGGCATGTAGGCGCTCGCAGCAAAGCGCTGATTCACGCACATCCGGACCTCGCCTCCATACGCCGCGCGACGCTCCGTTGCGGTGGGTCTTTTGGCGCTGGAGAATCTTGAAGATACGATCTTGACAATTCTCAGCTAGGACATCAATCTGGCAACTAAGATATCAGTTGGTGGATAGATATGTCTGAAGTCGTGCAGATTCCTGCTCTTCCCCTTGAGGAACTGCTCCGGCCGTTCCTGATGGAAGGCACGGGCAATACGACCAACAAGGTTTATCGCCTGCTGCGGCAGCTTATCGTCGAAGTCAGGCTGCTTCCCGGCCGCGCGCTTCCCGAAAAGGAGGTTGCGGCGATCCTGCATGTCAGCAAGACGCCGGTGCGTGAGGCAATCATCCGTCTTTCGGAAGAGGGCCTGATCAAGGTTGTCCCGCAAGGGGGCACGTTCGTCGCGACGATCGAGGTGCAGCGTTACATCGAGGCCTGCTTTATCCGGTTCCGTCTGGAGGCGGGAGCTGCAGCCGAAGCGGCCAAGCGCCACACGTTCGAGGATCTCGGCCGCCTGGAACTCCTGCTCAACCAGCAGATCGAGGCCGTCGAGAGCGAGGACTACACCAGCTTCTTCGAACTGGACGAGAGCTTTCACAAGGCGATCTTTGCGGCGGCGCGCCTCAGCGGCGTCTGGTCGTTCGTCAACCAGGCGAAGGGGGAAATCGACCGCATGCGTCATCTGAAGATGGTGTTCGGGGTGCGCCGCACCGGCGAGGTGATCGAGGAACATCGCGCCATTGTCGAGGCTATCGGGGCTGCGTCCCCGGATGCCGCGGTGGCGGCGATGACCCGGCATCTGGGTTCGTTGGAAAGCAAGATCACGGAGCTTTCAAAAGATCCGAAGCTGTGGAGCTACATCGAATCCATCAATGCAACAACGACGGAAAAACGGAGGCCGCGGCGCAGTCTGACCTGAAGGCGGACGCAGCGGGAGGAAACTGAAATGTCTGCAGTGGAATTGAACGACGTAGTGAAACGCTACGGCGCACTCGAAGTCGTGCATTCTATCGATCTGTCGGTGGTGCAGGGAGAATTCGTCGTCCTGGTCGGCCCGTCGGGCTGCGGCAAGTCGACAACGTTGCGCATGGTCGCCGGGCTTGAGGATATCTCCGGCGGCACGATCTCCATCGGTGGGCGCGTCGTCAACCGCATGGCGCCCAAGGATCGCGATGTCGCCATGGTCTTCCAGAATTATGCGCTCTACCCGCATCTCAATGTCGCGGAAAATATCGCCTTCGGCCTGCGCGTCCGCGGCGAGAAGAATGCAGTGGTCGAGGCAGCTGTCAGCGAGGCGGCGACGATCCTCGATCTGACGCCCTACCTGAAGCGCAAGCCCGCGGACCTTTCCGGCGGTCAAAGACAGCGGGTGGCGATGGGACGCGCGATCGTGCGCAAGCCAAGGGTCTTTCTTTTCGACGAACCGCTTTCGAACCTTGACGCCAAGTTGCGCACCCAGATGCGCGCCGAAATCCGCCGGCTGCACAACCGCATGGGCGTCACCAGCATCTACGTGACCCACGACCAGGTGGAGGCGATGACGCTCGCCGACCGCATCGTGGTGATGAACAGCGGCCGCGTCGAGCAGGTGGGCTCTCCCATGGAGCTTTTTCTCAATCCGGCGAATGCCTTCGTCGCGAGCTTCCTCGGCTCGCCGCCCATGAACCTGCTGAAAGCAACCGTGACCGCTGCGAACGGCGTGGCCGTCGCACGGATCGACGGGACCGATGACAATCCGGCGCTGCTGACGCTCCCGGGCTGGAGCGCCGCCACCCTCGACGCGGGCCAGCGCATTCTCGTCGGTCTGCGGCCGGAGCATCTGGAGATTGAGACCGGCACGGTCGCGGATGTCCAGACCATTCCGACGACGGTCGATCTTGTCGAGCCGCTTGGTTCCGAAGCCCTGCTGCATTGCCGGATCGCCGGCCAGCCGGTCGTCGCCAAGGTCGACACGCCGTCCGATGTCCAGAAGCTCGCCGAGGTCCGGCAACTGCTGATGCCGACCGACAGGCTTCACATTTTCGACCTGGAAACCGGCCGCGCCGTCAACGGCCGTTCGTGAGGTGGATGATGACATCGAGGATGACCCACTATCTGAAAGGCATAGGCGAAGATCTTCGCCGGGACTGGCAGCTCTACCTGCTCGCCTTGCCGATGATCGTCTGGTTTCTGCTGTTTCTCTACAAGCCGATGGAAGGGCTGCAGATAGCCTTCAAGGACTTCAGCCCCTTCCGCGGCATCGCCGGCAGTCCCTGGGTCGGGTTTGAGAATTTCCGCACCCTTCTCGAAGACCAGATCTTCATCCGCGCCTTCGTCAACACGATCACCATCAGCGGGCTCGGGCTGATCTTCGCCTTCCCGGTGCCGATCATCCTGGCGCTGATGTTCAACGAACTGCAGAGCGAGTTCGGCCGACGGTTCTCCCAGACGATCGTCTACCTGCCGCACTTCATCTCGGTGGTGATCGTCGCCGGCATCGTCATCAATCTTCTGTCTCCGACGACGGGCGTGATCAATCTCATCCTATCCAGCCTGGGGTTCGAGCCGGTCTATTTCCTCACCCAGCCGGAATGGTTCCGGTCGGTGTTCATCGGCTCCAACATCTGGAAAGAGGCAGGCTTCGAATCGATCGTCTACCTAGCCGCGATCGCCGGCGTCAGTCCGACGCTCTACGAATCGGCGCGGGTGGACGGCGCCTCGCGGTGGCAGATGATATGGCGGATCACGCTGCCCTGCATCCTGCCGACGATCATCATCATGCTGATTATCCGCATCGGCAACCTCGTCGAGGTCGGGTTCGAGTATATCATCCTTCTCTATCAGCCGGCCACCTATAGCACCGCCGACGTCGTCTCGACCTACGTCTACCGGACCGGCCTGCAGGGAACCCAATACGATCTCGCAACCGCGGCCGGCCTGTTCAACGCCGTCATCGCCTTTGCTCTCGTCTTCACGGCCAACCGGATCAGCCGGAAGGTCTCGTCAACCTCGCTCTGGTGATGTCATGGCACATTTCAACCTCTATTCCCGGGGCGACCGGATCTTCGGATATGCCAATGCGGCGCTGATCGGCATCTTCGTCCTGTCGACGCTCTATCCGTTCATTTACATTCTGGCGGTATCGATCTCCTCAGGTGCCGCGGTCACCTCGGGGCAGGTTATCCTTTTCCCGAAGGACCTGACGCTTGCGGCCTACAAGTTCGTGCTCTCGGACCGGCTGTTCTGGATCGCCTACGGCAATACCTTCATCTACACGTTCGGCGGCACCGCGGTCAGCCTCGCGATCATGATCCCCGGCGCCTATGCCCTGTCCCGCTCACGGCTGCGCGGCCGCAAGTTCCTGAACCTGATGGTGGCGTTCACGCTCTGGTTCAATGCGGGAATGATCCCGTTCTTCCTGAACATGCGCGATCTCGGCCTGCTGGACTCGCGCTTCGGGCTGATCATCGGCTTTGCCTGCAACGCCTTCAACGTCATCCTGCTGCGCAATTTTTTCGAGGCCGTCCCGAAATCCTTCGAGGAAGCCGCCAAGATGGACGGCGCAAGCGAGTTCCAGCTGCTCTGGAAGGTCTTCATTCCGCTCTCCAAGCCGGCGATCATCACGGTCGGCCTGTTCTGCATCGTGTCGCGCTGGAACAGTTATTTCTGGGCCATGGTGCTTCTGCGCGGCGAAGAGAAGATCCCGCTGCAACTCTACCTGAAACGGATCATCGTCGACCTGAGCGCCAATGACGAGTTCGCCAGCAGTCTGATGACGTCGCGCTATTCGTTCGAGACGGTGACGGCAGCGATCATGATCGCCTCGATCATCCCGGTCCTGCTCATTTATCCGAGCATCCAGAAATACTTCAACAAGGGCATCACCCTTGGCGGGGTGAAGGAATAACGCCTGTCAAAGCCAAATCTGTTTAAGGAGGAGAAATGGATGAGACACTTTCGAAAAAGCCTTACCCTGCTGGCCACATGCGCCTTGCTGCAGGTCGGCGGAGCCCATGCGCAGGACGCCTCGACCAAGATTGTTACCAATCCACTCGAGCTGACGATCCACTTTCATTTTCGTGACAAATACGTCTACACGGAAAATTGGCCGGTGGAGAAGAAGGCGGCCGAATGGACCGGCATCCATGTCAAGAACGTGGCGTCTCTCGCCACCAGCAACAGCCGCGACGCGTTCAACCTGTTGATGGCGTCCGGGAACCTGCCGGACATCGTCGGCGGCGACGTCACCGGCGGCCTGAAGGACGATTTCATCCGTTACGGGATGGAAGGAGCATTCCAGCCGCTCGACGACCTCATCGCGGAACATGCCCCCAATCTGAAGAAGTTCTTCGACGAACATCCTGTCGTGCGCCAGACGATCAGCGCGCCGGATGGCCATATCTATTTCATTCCCTACGTCCCGGAGGGCGAATATTCGCGCGCCTGGTTCATCCGCAAGGACTGGCTGGAGAAGCTGGGCCTCAAGGAGCCCGGCAATGTCGACGAGCTCTACACGGTGCTCAAGGCGTTTCGCGAGAAGGACCCGAACGGCAACGGCAAGAAGGACGAGGTACCGTATTTCGCCCGCGAGCCGATCGAGGCGGTGCGGTTGATCAACATGTGGGATGCCCGCGTCTCGGGGTCGGAGCGTTATGGCGATTTCATGGTCGAGAACGGCAAGATCGTCCATCCGTGGACGACGCCGAACTACAAGACAGGGATTTCCAAAGTCGCCCAGTGGTTCAAGGAAGGCCTGATCGATACCGAGATCTTCACGCGCGGCGCGCGCGATCGGGAATACATGCTCGGCAACAATATCGGCGGCATGACGCATGACTGGTTCGCCAGCACCTCGAACTATACCGAAGCTCTAAAGGACAGCGTTCCCGGCATCAATTTCGCGCCGATGCTGCCGCCGAAGACGGTTTCCGGCAAGCGGTTCGAAGACAGCCGCCGCGCCACCGTGCAGCCGGCCGGATGGGCAATCTCCTACAGCAACAAGCATCCGGTCGAGACGATCAAATATTTCGACTTCTGGTTCTCCGAGAAGGGCCGCATCCTGTCCAACTGGGGTATCGAGGGCGTCAATTACGACATGAAGGACGGCAAGCCGCTCTACAAGGACAGCGTGCTGCACAATCCGAAGCCCGTAAACGCCCAGATGTGGGAGATCGGCGCCGGCGTACCGCGCGGCTACTGGGCCTCCTATCCGTCCGAGGAGCAGTGGACCAACAAGATGGCCCTCGACGGCATCGCCATGTACAAAAAGGAGCCAGGCCTCCTGCAGCCGGAATTCACCGGCGTCTCCATGGATGCCAAGGAGCGTGCCACCTACGACAAGTACTGGCCGAGCCTGCTTACCTATATGACCGAGATGCAGCAGACCTGGGTGCTGGGCGCGCAGGACGTCACGGCGTCCTGGGACGCCTACCAGGCCCGTCTCGAACAGCTTGGCCTCTCCAAGGTGATCAAGGTCATGCAGACGGCTTACGACCGCCAGTACGGCAAGAACTGACACCTCCGGGCGCGGCCAGTCCGCGCCCCTCTTCTCCATACATTTAAAGGATCTCACTGCGATGCCCAAAATCGCCGAAGCCCCCCGTTTGCAGTATCTCGACGAGCCGAAGCCCGGCACGCTGACGATCACATACCAGCCGGACGGCACCCCCATCCAGGAGAACCCGCCGCGTTTCAGCTGGCTGCCGGCGCTTGACGATGATGCCCGCTACGTTCTGAAGATCTCGTCCGATCCGGACTTCGCGCCCAGGGTCACGCACGTCTTTGACAATCTGGCCTGGAACTTCTTCACGCCCGACGTGATATTCGAGCCCGGCTCCTATTCCTGGGCGTTCGCGCTCTGGGACGACAAAGCAAAACGCGTCGCCTCGGGGTGGAGCAGCGTCCGGTCGTTCGACATCACTCCCGACCTGCCGCAAACGCAGCTGCCGCGTGCGGAAGCCCGGCTTCAGGCGAGAGACCTTCGCCATCCCCGTCTATGGCTCAATCCCGATGGGGTGATCGCCTTTCGGGAGAAGCTCAAGTCGGCACCCGATCACTGCGGCTGGCAGAATTTCTTCCATAATTCCGTCGAACCCTGGCTATCGCGCGCGATAATTTCCGAGCCTTCCCCCTATCCGGACAATATCCGCATCGCAACGCTGTGGCGGCAGATGTATATCGACTGCCAGGAGGTCATCTATGCCATCCGCCATCTGGCCATTGGCGGCGTGATCCTGGATGACCCGGCCCTGATTGCCATGGCCAAGACCTGGCTTCTGTCCGTTGCTGCCTGGGATACGAAAGGCCCGACCGGCCGCTCCTACAACGACGAGGCGGCGTTCCGCGTCGTCACCGCGCTCGCCTGGGGTTACGACTGGCTATACGATCATCTGGATGAGGGTGAGCGCCACCAGGTCCGAAATGTGCTGCTTGCCCGCACTCGCGAAGTGGCCGACCATGTCCTGTGGCGCGCGCGTATCCATGTCTTTCCCTATGACAGCCATGCGGTACGCTCCCTTTCGGCGGCATTGTCGGCCGCCTGCATCGCGCTGGCCGGCGAGGAGAAGGAAGCGGAGGACTGGCTGGACTATACGGTCGAATTCCTCTTCACCCTTTATTCCCCCTGGGGCGGCAAGGATGGCGGCTGGGCCGAGGGGCCGCATTACTGGATGACCGGGATCGCCTATCTGACCGAGGCGGCCAATCTGATCCGCGCCTTTCTCAAGGTCGATCTCTACCAGCGACCGTTCTTCCAGAAGACCGGCGATTTTCCGCTTTACACAAAGGCGCCGGGGACGCGCCGCGCCTGTTTCGGAGACGACTCGACACTTGGCGATCCGCCGGGCCTCAAGGTCGGATACAATGTCCGTCAGTTCGCCGGGGTCACGGGCAATCCCTATTACCAATGGTATTACGAACGCCTGAACGTGGGGGCGGCCGGCACTGCGATGGAATTCTATAATTATGGCTGGTGGGATCTCAATTTCGACGATCTCGTCTATCGCCATGATTATCCGCCGGTCGAAGCAAGGGCGCCCTCCGACCTGCCGCCGGTCAAGTGGTTCAAGGACATCGGCTGGGTCGCCGTCCAAAAACACATGGACGACCCTGCTCGGCATATCCAGTTCCTGTTCAAGAGCAGTTCCTTCGGCTCCCTCAGTCACAGCCACGGCGACCAGAACGCCTTCCTTCTTTATGCCTTCGGCGAGGACCTGGCGATCCAGAGCGGCTATTATGTCGCCTTCAACTCCACCATGCATCGCAACTGGCGGCGCCAGACGATCTCCAAGAACGCCGTCCTGATCGAAGGCAGGGGCCAGTATGCGGACGGCGACAAGACGATCGCCAAGAAGGCCGGCGGCCGGATCCTCGCGGTCCGGGAAGAAAAGACACATGTCTTCATCAGCGGCGATGCCACTGCCGCCTACCATGCCGCCGATCCGGATGTCCTGCGCGCCGAGCGAGATATCTATTTCTCGCATAGCGATTTCCTGGTGATCGTCGACCGTGTCGAATGCGCGACGGCCAAGTCGATCCAGTGGCTGTTCCATGCCACCCGATCCATGGATGTCGGATCGAACAGCTTCCGGCTGACCGGAGAACGCGCCGGGCTCTACGGGCAGTTCGTCCATTCCACGTCCGGCGCGCCTGAAGTTCGGCTCGTGGAGGGCTTCAAGGGCGTCGATCCGGTCGAAGTCGAGGGGCTGGCAACGCAATTCCATATCGAGGCAAGCCTTCCCCCGGCCACCAAGCACACGCTCGTGACTCTCCTCGTCCCTTATTCGCTGAACGAACCGAGGCGGGTCTTCCACTTCATCGACGACCAGGGCTTCAGCGCCGACATCTATTTCACCGATGTCGACGACAACCAGCTGCGGATCGTCATCCCGAAGAACTTCTGATTGCGCAAGGAATTTCCCATGAACGGATTGAAAGACAAGGTCATCCTGGTGACCGGCGGCGGACGCGACATCGGCAGGGCCTGTGCCGAACGGCTGGCTGAGGAGGGCGCCCGGGTGGTGGTGACCTATTTCGGCTCGGCCGCCGGGGCGGAGGCCAGCATCGCGGCCATTGCTGCCGCAGGCGGCAAGGGCGTCGCCATCAAGGCGGATATGACCAAGGCTGCGGATGCGCAGGCTGCCGTCGACAAGGCGCTGTCGGATTTCGGTAGGCTCGACGGGCTGGTCCACGTCGCCGGCGGCATCGTCGCGCGCAAGACATTGGCAGACATGGATCAAGCCTTCTTCCAGGAGGTCATCGACCTCAATCTCACCTCGCTGTTCAACGCCACGAAGGCGGCCACAGCCGCGATGGGAGGCCACGGCGCGATCGTGACCTTTGCCTCGCAGGCAGGGCGCGACGGCGGCGGCCCCGGCGCGCTGGCCTATGCAACCTCGAAAGGCGCGGTGATGACTTATACGCGCGCACTCGCAAAGGAGCTCGGTCCAAAGATCCGGGTCAATTCGGTTTGCCCCGGCATGATCTCCACAACCTTCCACGATACGTTCACCAAGCCCGAAGTGCGTGAGCGCGTCGCTGCGGCAACGCCTTTGAAACGCGAAGGCAGTTCGCAAGAGGTCGCAAGCCTCGTCGCCTTTCTGATGTCGGATGATGCAGCCTTCATTACCGGCGCCTGCTACGACGTCAACGGCGGCACCCTGTTCTCGTGAGGCCGGCGGACGTGACGCGCACATTTCAGACCAATGGCCCGATCAACGGCCGCCGCATCGCGTTGCTTGGAACATCGCTCGTCCAGCAGAACCACCATGCCGGCGAACGACACATCTGGTCGTCGGCACGCGGCTGGGTCGCCTGGGCGGAGGTGCTTTTGGCGGGACGACTCGAGATCGGCGTGTTTCACGATCCTCTCGTGCATCCGGGCTGGGAACCGAGCGGCAGGGTCGGCGTCACCCGCGGTTTCGGCGGACTGAACGCGGGCGTTTCGGGCCAGAAGGCCCGCGACATCGCCCTTCGGCTGGACGACGTGCTCAAGCTCGACTTCGACCTCATCGTCGTCGATGCCGGCACGAACGACATGATGGTCGAAACCAAGGAAGTGATCCAGGCGACCCGCGAGATGATCGTTGACCGGCTGCTTTCCGCCGGCAAGCTGGTCATCCTTCTGCCCATCCTCGCCCGCGGCACGCAGAAATGGGCGGCCGGTGGTCCGGAACGGGCAAAGGCGCATTGGATCAACCAGAAGAGCCTGGCCTTTGCGGCGCAACGGGCAGGGTGCCATGTCTTCGACTGGAACGAGCCGTGGGTCGATTGGAGTTCGGCCGATGGGGTCCCGCAGGCCGGGTTTTCCGACGACGGGACCCATTTCTCGGTGCCGGGCGGTTACGCCGTCGGCAAGGCGCTGGCCGCCTATCTGGCGGGTTTCCTTCCCCCGCCAAGCGTCCTACGCTCGGCTCCGGACGACAGGTTCGATCCGGTCAACAATCCTTTGGGCAATCTTCTGCCCAATCCTTCTCTCCGCGACATCGGATCGCTTCGCGGCCAAGTCGGCGTTTCCGGATCCGATGTGGTCGTCGAGCGACTGGCGGGATCAACGGACGGCCAGGACGGTTGGCAAGTTTCGCTTTCCGAAGGCCAGGCCTCCATCGATATTCTCGATCGTGACTACCGCAATCCACTACCGGCCGGCGCCTGGGTACAGGCAAGCTGCCTGGTGGACGTCAACGCGCATGACGGCTGGCGCGAGATTTCGCTGGAGCTTCAAGACCTGGCTCCGGAAGGGCTGACCGCCCGGGCGCTGGCGCCCTTCGATCTCGGGGAGGGGACACTTGCCCCCTATCCCGGCGAAGCCTGGAAGGGACTGCTGCGAACGCCGCCGATCCGGCTGAAGACCTCCATGCACGGCCTGCGCCTCAGACTTTGCCTGCAGCTCGCGCCCTCGACTTCGCGTGCGATCATGCGGGTTACTGCACCCGTCCTTCGACAGGTTGTTCCGCCGTCACGGTTTTAGAGGCGCGCTCGACGGCGACAGTCGCTCAGCAGCGTTAAAGCGGCGAGGCTGGAAGCAGGCTCCCGGAGCGCGAGATCAACGCCAGTTGCTGCCGCCTTCATTCATCCGGAGCGTATCGCGAATAGGCTCCGGGCGACGTGCCGACATGCCGGCTGAATGCCACGCTGAACGCGCTTGCCGAGCCGTAGCCGACGCGTCGGGCAATGTCGGCCAACGCAACATCACGACGAAGGAGTTTCTTCGCCAGCGCCATGCGCCAGGTCGTTACATATTCCATCGGTGCTACGCCGACCTCGCATCGGAACCGGTCAAAAAAAGTGGACCGCGACATGGCCGCATCCCGCGCCAAGGCCGCCACTGTTATGTTGCCGCCCGGATCGTCGTGAATACGACGCAGCGCCTCTGCCAGTTGCAGATCGGCAAGTCCGCGCAACAGGCCCGGCGGAGCCGTTTCACCGCCGAACGAGCGAAGAGCTTCGATGAGCAGCACTTCAAGCAGCCGGCCGAGCACCATGTCGCGCGCGACGCGGCCGTTGCGCGTTTCATCGTGAATCAACCCGACCAGCGTGGTCAGCCGATCCTCGCCGTGGACATGGATTACCTCCGGCAGCAGCGAGACAAGCAGAGTTCGCTCGCGAGCGACGAAAGCACAATGCCCCACCATGGCCCTGACCTCGACCGGAGCTTTGGGATCCCCCAGTCGGAATACGCCCGGACTTGTCTCGAGACGCTGCGGGGGCGCAGCGCGAGATGGCGGGTCCATGCTGCTCATCGTGAACGCGTAGATATCCGGCACCAGGACGAAATCGCCCGCGGTGAGCAGGATCGGCTGGCGGTCGGCGACGCTGAGGCGGCAACGGCCTTCGACGACGGCGCAGTAGAAGGGGCTTCCGATTTCGGTACGTTCGACGATCCAGCGACCGCCTCCCGTCACCAGCTTCGATATCGACGGGCTCGGCTTCAGCAGGGAAACCACTTCGGCGAGAGGGTCGGACATAATTCGGACTTTCACTAATCAATGCCGGATCATTGCATATAGAAAGTCCATCTCGATTGGTCCATCTCTTCAGGGCACACATCATCGGGAAACAAGCACAATGTCCAAGATACTCATTACAGGATGCTCCTCCGGTTTTGGCCTCGCCATCGCGGAGACCTTTCTTGCCGGAGGATGGGAGGTCGTCGCGACCATGCGGAGACCGCGCGAAGACCTGCTGCCGAGCCACGACCGGCTTAACATCCTTCCCCTGGACGTCACGGACGCGGATAGCATCGCGAAGGCCGTGGAGGCGGCGGGCGCCATCGACGCTCTGGTCAACAATGCCGGGGTCGGCATGCTGAACGTCCTGGAGGGCGCCGACATGGGGGAAGTCCGCGAGCTGTTCGAGACGAACGTCTTCGGCGCGATCGCCATGACGAAGGCCGTCCTGCCGCAGCTTCGCGCCCGCGGCTCAGGCGTCATCGTCAATGTCAGTTCCAGCGTCACGATCAAGCCGCTGCCGGCGCTTTCCGTCTATAGCGCCAGCAAGGCGGCGTTGAACGCCTTTACCGAAAGCCTGGCATTGGAGGCCGCATTGTTCGGGGTGCGTGCGCGGCTGGTGTTGCCCGGTTCGGCGCCGACGACAGGGTTCGGGAAGAATGCCATGGCGCGCATGGGAATGGATATTCCCGAGCCTTACAGCGCATTTGTTCACGACTATCTCCAGGAGCTGCGCTCCGGGAGCGAGGTGACGACGCCGGGAGATGTGGCGCAGGCTGTCTGGCGTGCAGTGACGGAACCTGACGCGCCGATGCGGATTGCCGCCGGCGCCGATGCCCAGACCTGGTTCCGCGAAGCAGGTCTTTCTGCCGGCTGAGGCATGTCGGCTTAAAAGCCGGGCCGACTTGATCTGGTCGTCGAGGCGCGTGTCGGATCTGATCTTCCCGACGCCGCACGATACTTCTCAGCTTCCGCGTATGACGTAGTCGCGCATGACCGCGCCGAGCTTGGCGAGATTGGCCTTCACCTCGCCATAACCCTCGATCTTCTCGCGGGTATCCTCGTCCATGTAGAGTTTGCGGTTGAGTTCGATCTGGATACTGTGCCGGTTCCTGGCCGGCGCAGAATAGGCCGAGACTAGCTCGGCGCCCTTGAAGGGCACGTTGAGCGATACAGAATAACCGAACCCCTCCAACGTCTCGACGACCAGTTTCACGAAATCCGGTTCGCTCGACACGCCCTCGTAGTCTCCGACCACGATATCCTTGCGGATTGTGCCGGCCGGATCGGGCGAGAGCACATGGCCGATCGCTGGCATCGAGTGGCAGTTGACGTGATAGACCTTGCCGAAGGCCGCATAGGTTTCATCGAGCAGCCGCACCATTTCGTGGTGGTAGGGCCGCCAATAGGTGTCGATGCGGTCTTCGAGTTCTTTCACCGTCAACTTGCGGCAGTACATGGGCGTATCGCCCCAGGCGTAACGCCAGGTGAGCCCCATGCCGCGGCGAGCCGAGGCGCTGTCGCGGGTTGGGTGAGGCCATTCACCGTCGACCATTTCCAGGTCGACATCCTCCAGCGACCGGTTGAGATCGAGGAAACTGCGCGGAAAATGGGCGATCAGCAGCGGTGCGCCGAGCGACGGCGCAAAGCCGAAAAGGTCGTCCACGTAGGTGTCGGAGGCGACGCGCACCAATTCGTCGGAAACCGTTCGCTCGAAATCCGGCAATGTCAGGCCGCTATGCGGCGAGTCGAATACCAGCGGGACGGCCGGTGCCGTCGGCGGAATGATCTTGAGAACGCCGTCGATCTCGACGGGGGCAAAAGTCAGCTCTGTCATCTTGGTCTCGTTCAGGCTGTGGCGGCGTAGGCGGCCGGATAGGTGATGTCGGGCATGCCGATGAAGGCATTGCCGCGCCTCCCCACCATGCCGGGAGCGGCGAAGGGCCGGGGATAGACGACGGCTGCGGCGGGCTTCACCTTGGCGATCTTTTCGAGTGCCTCGATCTGCTCGGCGGGCATATCGACATTGACGATGATGTCGTTGTGCGGGCCGGTGGTCATGCGCGGCAGGTTCATCGCCTCCTCGATGTCGAGGCCGGCATGCAGGATCATGCCTGTCAACTGTGCTAGCGACGGCACGATCTGGTTGCCGCCGGCAGCGCCGAAGGCCGCGAAAGCGCCGTTTTCGTCGGTGATCGCCACCGGGCACATATTGCTCGGCGCATAGGCGTTCGGCGTCAGCGAGTTGGCGCGGCCGGGTGTCGGGTCGAACCAGGACATGCCGTTGTTCAAGAGGATTCCGGTCGAGGGAGACAGGGCGCGGGCGCCAAAACGGTTGAGCAGCGTGAAGGTGATCGCGACCATACGACCTTCGGAATCCACCGCATTGACCTGCGTCGTGCTGGTCTTGTTGGTCGTCTCGGCGGGGTTGAGGCGTTTGCGATGAGCGCCGAAACTTTCCCAGAGGGCTTCGGCCATGGCCGTAAAGAAACCAGCGTCGACCGGGCCTTTTCCGCGCTTCCTGTCGAAGTGATCGAGCGCGTCGAAGAGCCGCTGGCCGGCGCTGGTTTCCCCCGCCACATGCACGGTTTTGCCCTGCAATGGCATGGTTCGGGACGGATAGAGGAGGGGGGCGTAACTGGCCATGTCCTCCAGGGTGATCGAGCTGCCGCCGGCATTGAGGTCGGCGACCAGCCTCTCGCCGATCGCGCCGCCATAGAGCGAATCCGGGCCTTCGTTGGCCAGCTGCTCCAGCGTCTGGGCGAGCTGGTGGAGCGGCAGGGTGGAGCTGGGTTCCGGCGCATGGCCGCTCGGCAGGAAGATTGAACGGGCGCCGGGATCCATGCCAAGTTCGCCCTCGGCGATCGCAATGGCCAGCGTCGTATGCCAGTCGACATACATGCCCTTGCGGGCACGATCGATCGCGGGCTGAAGTGCGCGATCGAAGCCGATCGAGCCGTAGCGTTTCAAGGCTTCCGCGAAGCCGCGCACGCAGCCCGGCACGACCGCCGCTGTGAAACCGCGGACATTGCGGTTGTCGATCGAAGCCGGGTGGCCGATGAAGGTCTTGATGCTGGGATCGGGCTTATAGAATTCCTCGTCGAAAGTGGAAGGTACGCGCCCTGTGAATTCGACGATCTCGACCTTTCCGTCCGGCTGGGCGACCAGCATGTAACCGCAGGCGGCGAGGCTGGTCATCCAGGGTTCGACGGTCTGCAAGGTGAAGGCGGCGGTCACGGCAGCGTCGACGGCATTGCCGCCCGCTGACAGGACCGCCGCCCCGGCCTCGGCCGCCGCGTAGTGCTGGGAGGTAACGACGCCGCGTTCGCTGACGCCGGCGACCTTGCGATAGACGCCGCGCTCGACGCGGAGATGATTGTATTGCGGATTTTCCATCATTTCGGCTCCAGCGCAGCGGCAACCAGACGGCTGGCACCCGAGAGGTCGCCGAGCTTTTCGCCGGCTGCGATCTTGTCCTTGTTGCGGCCCGCCCGGGCCTGGCGCGAGATTGCCTCCTCGACGACATCTTCAGCTTCATCGACCGGGATCACCACGACGCCGCTTGCATCGGCAACCACGATATCGCCCGGCATGACCGGGACGTTGCCGCAAGAGATCGGCAGGTTGAGCGAGCCGCCGAGATCGTTGAGCCGCGTGGTGATACCGGAGACACCGCGTGACCAGAACGGCAGATCGAGTTCAAGAATTTCCTCGACATCGGTGCAGGGACCGTCGAGCACGACGCCGATGGCGCCGGCGGTCTTGATCGCGAAGGCGACGCCGCCGCCGATGCAGGCATGCCGGTCGTCACCGAGCCTGTCGACGAACAGGAAATCGCCGGGGCGGATGAAACCGATCGCGTGGTGGAGAAGGGTGGAGTCGGTTGCCGGGATCGCCACCGTTACCGCCGTGCCGACCAGCGTCCTGCCCGGCTCGACAACGGGGGAAATCGAATGATGCACGAAACCGCGGTGGCGAAAATGGCCGATGGTCGCCACTTCGACGCTTTCGAATTTGGCGATCAGTTCCGGGTCGACCTGTTTCGGCACGCTGCCGATATGATATTTCTTCATGGGGTTTCCTCCCGGGATTTTACCGTCCCGGCCTCGTTTTCACTGGCATGGTGCTGCCAGCCCTTGCCGGGCACGGCGGCGAGCAGTTCCTTCGTGTAGGTTTCCTTCGGCGCACCGAACAGCGAGGCCGGATCGCCCCGTTCGACGATCCGTCCGTTGCGCATCACCGCGATGTTGTCGCAGATCTGGCTCGCGACGCGCAGGTCGTGGGTGATGAACAGGATGCCGAACCCAAGTCTCTCCTGCATGTCGGCGAGCAGTTTCAACACCTGCGCCTGCACAGAGACGTCGAGGGCGGAGACACTCTCGTCGGCGATCAGCAATTCCGGTTCGACCGCGAGTGCGCGGGCGATGCAGATGCGCTGCCGCTGGCCGCCGGAGAACTCGTGCGGGAAACGGGTGGCCGAAGCGCGGTCGAGGCCGCAGGCTTCGAGCAGGTCGAGGGCGCGCGCCATCGCCGCCTTGCGGTCGAGGCCGTGAATGACCGGACCTTCGGCGATGGAATCTCCGACCTTCTGCCGCGGATCGAGTGCGGTGTACGGATCCTGGAAGACGATCTGAACCTTGCGGCGTGCCTCGCGCAGCGCCTTGCCGTTGAGGCCGGCAAAATCTCCGCCGGAGATCAGGATGTCGCCGCTTTCCGGCTGCACGAGGCGGATGACGCATTGCGCCAGCGTCGATTTTCCGGAGCCGGACTCGCCGACGAGCCCCAGCGTCTCGCCACGACGGATGGTGATATCGACGTCGTCCACCGCCTTCACGGTGCGGCCGCCGCCGAAGAGGCCGGAGCGGGCGAATGTCTTGACGATGTTCCTGGCGATCAGCACTGGGTTGCCGAGGCCTTCGCGTTCTTTCCGCGGCGTCAGTGTCGGCACGGCGGCGAGCAGGCGGCGGGTATAGTCTTGCCTGGGGTGGTTGAGGATTTCGTCGCGGGTGCCGATCTCGACCAGCTTGCCCATCTGCATGACGGCGACGCGGTCGGCGATCTCGGCGACGACGCCGAAATCATGGGTGATGAAGACGATGCCGGTATCGTGTTTGGCGCGCAGGTCCAGCATCAGCTTGAGGATCTGCGCCTGGGTGGTGACATCGAGCGCGGTGGTCGGCTCGTCGGCGATCAGCACGGACGGATCGAGGGCGAGGGCGGTGGCGATCATCACCCGCTGGCACTGACCGCCGGAAAGCTGGTGCGGATAGGAATGGTAGATCTGCTCGGGATTTGGGAGCTGAACTTCGCGGAAGAGATCGATCACCTTCTTGCGGATCTCGGCCCCACTCAGCGACGTGTGGATGCGGAACGTCTCCGACACCTGTTCGCCAACCCGGAAGATCGGGTTGAGCGCCGCCGTCGGCTCCTGGAAGATCATCGCGATGCGCCGGCCGGTAATGTCCCGGCGGGTCGCCTCGTCGAGGGTCAGCAGGTCCTTGCCCTCGAACATCACCTTGCCCGCCGGCCGCCCGAGGTTGCGGGGCAGGAGGCCCATTGTGGCGAGTGCGGTCAGCGATTTGCCGGAGCCGGATTCGCCGACGATGCAGAGGATTTCGCCCTTGCTGACCGATAGTGACAGGTCTTCGACCGCAAAGGCGCGATCGGCGCCGCGTGGCAGCGGCACGTTCAGATGTTCGATGGAAAGCCGCTCGTTGCTCATGAGGCCGCCTTGTCCGTCTGCGGTGAAAAGGCCGTCACCGAGCGCATGTCGCAGCGGCGCAGATGTTCAACGAAGCGGGCGCAGAAACCGACGAGATGTTCGACCATTTTCTCTCCCTTTTCGGCACTGGCGAGCAGCGGATCGCCGCCGAGCATGCCATCGGCATTCACCTCGTCGCAATTGAGCGGCACATGCACCGGCATGCCTTCGAACTGGACGTTGTTGACGCCGCCGGTCGGCAGGCCGAAGGCTTTTTCGCGCACCGAGGGGCGGGCGAGATCCATGCGCATCAGTTCGGGGAAGAGATGCAGGTAGATCGAGGTCAGCGGATCGCCGCCATGTCCGCGGGCGGCCGTGGCCGAGGCGCCGTGCAGCTCCTTCCAGAGTGTATCCGGGATTGCCTGCCAGAGATTGATGAAGGCGACGGAAACGCCGCGCTCAGCGCGGATGCGGCGAAGCGTCTGGTCGAAAAGCGGCGCATTGCTGGTATGGCCGTTCAGGATCAGGATATGCTCGATGCCGTGATCCAGAAAGGCGGTTACGGTGTCCTCGACCACGGCCGAGAAGGTCGAAGCCCGGAACTGGATGCCGCCGGGAATGGTCTTGAAGAAATCGGCATAACCAAACGGGATGATCGGGGCGACGATCGCGTCGGAGGCTTCCGCCACCTTCGCCGCCACCGCTTCGGTCAGCATGAAATCGCCCATCGGGGCGTGGGGTCCCTGTTCCTCCTGGCTTCCGAAGGGCAGCAGGATGACGGGCTTTTCGGAAAGACGTTCGCGGAACTCCGCGAACGTCATGTCCTTCAGCGCATGCTTGCGTTTGATGCTCATCATACGAACTTGAAATAATCGCCGTAGATGCGCATCTCGCCGTTCGGCTTGAACTTGAACTGGATGCCGGCGCGGTGGGCGCAGTTGTAGACGCTCTTCCACATGTAGTAGCCGGGCGTCACCTTCTGCCAAGCGTCCGAAAGTTCCAGATAGGCTCGTCTGCGGTCCTCGAACTCGATCGCCTCGTCGAACTTCTTGCCGGCGGCCAGATATTCCGGCGTCGGATCCCAGGTCTTCCAGGTGGCCGTGGAGCGCGATGCGGTCGGGCCCCAATCGAGCCACAGCGGCTGATAGGGATCGCCGGGGATGAAATCGGAACTCATCGACATGTTCATCAGATGGTAGGGGCGGCGGTAGACGAGTTCAAAATTGTCGAGGATCTGCGCCTCGACATTGATGCCGACCTCGCGCCATTGCTCGACCATGATTTCGGCTGCCGCCTCGTAGTTCGGATAATACTGGCGGGTGATATGCCAGAGGAGCTTTTCTCCCTTGTATTTGGTCTTGGCGACAAGCGCCTTGGCGGCTGCGACATCGTAGGGAAGCTTCACCGGCGCCTTCGGATCGTAGAACTTACCGTATTCCGTGAAGTTGAAGGGCACTGCCGGATGTTCCGTGGTGCCGTTAAACAGCGCCTGGACGATCGCGTTCATGTCGATCGCCTGGACCATGGCGTAGCGCAGGTTCGGATCGACCAGCGGATTATCAACCGGGTCCGGACGGGTGTTGAAGGCGAGAGCCGGGTAGTTGTCGGCCAGAACCCGCTTCAGCGTCACGCCCTGGTATTTTTCGAGCGCCGCTTCCTGGTCGGTCGGAATGTTGACGATGAAGTCGAATTCCTTGGAGACCAGGCCTGCCATGCGGGCGGCAAATTCCGGAACGATCTTCCAGGAGATCTGCTTGACCGGCGGCGGACCGTCCCAATAGTCGTCGAAGGCTTCGAGAACCATGATTTCGCCGGAGCGGAAGGTCGTCACCTTGTAGGGACCGGTGCCGATCGGCTTCTGGCCGAAGGCATCGACGCCGACTTCCATATAGTACTTCTTCGGCACGACGAAGCCGATATAACCGGTGAGCTTGCTCGGGATGTTCGGGTCCGGCCGCTCGGTCTCGATCTCGAACGTATATTTGCCGGTCGCTTCGACGCGCTTGAAGCCGGCGGTGAAAGTCTTGCCGCGCGGCTCGAAGGGTTTTGCGCCCCAGAGGCGTTCCGGCGATAGCGTGAAGACCGCGTCTTCCGCCGTCATCTCCGTGCCGTCGTGGAACTTGACCCCTTCGCGCAGGGTGAACTTCCAGATGTTGCCGTTCTGCTCCCATTTGGTGGCCAGCTTCGGTGCGAAGATCAGGCCGTTTTCGTCCTTGATGTAGTCGCGGTCGACGAGGTTGTCGTAGAAATTCGGGAAGATACGGCGCGACGTCGTCGAGATGCCGTTGATCGTTGCCATATTGGCCCAGAGATTGTCGACCGCTATATTGAGCGACGGCCTGTCCGCAGCGTTTGCCTTCGGAAGGTTGCCCACCATCGACAGGGCCCCCGCTCCGAGGATGAGACTTCCCACTTCACGTCTTGTAAACATCGTTCCACCTTCCCTTGTTCATTTATATTCGAGCGGCATTTTCAGGTTGTTCGGGCACGCAGCATCGGATCGAGGCGGTCACGCAGCCAGTCGCCGACGATGCTCATCGAAAGAGTGACGAGAAAGATGACCGAGCCGGGCCAGACCGAGATCCACCAGGCGGTCGAGAGATAATCGCGGCCGTCGCCGAGGATCTGGCCGAGGCTGGTCTGCGGCGCCTGGATGCCGAGACCCAGGAAGCTGAGCGAGGTTTCCAGCAGGATGATCTGCGGGAATGTCAGCGTCACCTGGACGATCAGGGCGCTCGCCACGTTCGGCAGCACATGTTTGAGATAGAGCCGGCCGTTGCCGGCGCCGAGCGCGACAATCGCCTTGGCATAGGGCTGGTTGATCGCCGACAGAACCACGCCGCGGGAGAGGCGGGCGTATTTTTCCCATCCGAACAGGCCCATCAGGATGATGAACAGCGTCATGCTGTTGCCGAAGAAGGCAAGCAGCGTCAGCGTGATGAGGATGAAGGGCAGCGATGCCTGGAAGTCGACCAGCATCATCAGTCCTTCCTCGACCCAGCCGCGGAAATGCGCGGCGATGAAGCCGATCGCGGAGCCGACGACAGCGCCGATGATCGTCCCGGCGATCGCCACCGAAAGCGACATCCGCAGGCCGGCGATCACCCTTGCCACCATGTCGCGGCCGATGCGGTCGGTGCCGAGCGGGAAGCTCGGATTGCTGCCGGTCATGAAGGCCGGGGGCTTCAGGCGGGCGAGCAGGTTCTGCTGCGACATGCCATGCGACGTGAAGACATTGCCGACGATCGCGACGGTCACGGCGGCCGCCAGGATAATGATGGCGAGAACGAGAATGGGGGAAACGCGCTTCATTTGCCGGCCTTCAATTCTGCACGCGGATGCGCGGGTCGAGGAGGCCGTAGAGCAGGTCGACGACAAGATTTGCGAGTACCATCGTCACCGCCATGATCAGCACCAGCCCCTGCACGACGGCAAGGTCGCGCGAGGAGACGGCGGTCACCAGCAGGCGCCCGACGCCCGGCCAGGCAAACACGGTTTCGACGACGATGGCGCCGCCGATCAGCTCGCCGAGATTGAGACCGATAATGGTGACGAGCGGGATGCTGGCATTCGGCAGCGCGTGGAAGATAATGCGTTTCCAGTAACCGACGCCTTTCGCGGCTGCGGCCCGGATATAGAGCTTGTCCAGCACTTCCAGCATGGCCGAGCGTGTGAACCGCGCCAGCGTTCCGGCTGTGAAGGTCGCAAGCGTGATGGCGGGCATGATCAGATGCCAGATGGTTCCTGTTCCGGAACTCGGCAACCATTGCAGGCTCAAGGAGAAGAGCAGGATCATCAGGATGCCGAGGAAGAAGTTCGGCAGGGCGAAACCGAACACGGCGGTCGCCATGATCAGATTGTCGAAGGTCGAGCCGCGCTTGATGGCAGCGATGATGCCGGCCGGAACGCCGATCAGGATGGCGCCGATATAGGAGAAAAGGCCGAGGATCAGCGTCCAGGGAACGCGCTCGACGATGATGTCGATGACTTCGCGGCCGTCGCGGTAGGAAATGCCGAACTGGCCGGTCGCCATCTGGATGACGTAGCGGAAATACTGAATCCAGAGCGGATCGTCGAGACGCCAGAGCTGGCGGAACTGCTCGACCTCCTCAGGTGTGGCATCGGCGCCGACAAGTGCCACGACCGGATCCCCGGACGTTCTCAGTACCACGAATGCGAAAGTCACCACGAACCAAAGCGTCAGCACGGTGCGCAGAATTTTTAATACCCAGAAACGCGTCATCACGCTCCGTTCCGGGAGCCGAAGCTCCAGCTGTTCCAACTTTATCGTCTTTTTTTTGAAAACTAATCACGGGAATAGATTATTATCTATTACAAAATCGAGCGAGCATTGATATGTTTTAGATATGAAATACGGCATCGAATTTCGTCACCTCCACTATTTCGCCTGCGTCGCCGAAGAGCTGCATTTCAGCCGAGCCGCAGACAAGCTCGGCATGGCGCAGGCGCCTCTCAGCCAGCAGATCCGGCAGCTCGAAGATCGCCTCGGCACCAAGCTTTTCCGCCGTACGACGCGGCGCGTAAAGCTGACGCCGGCAGGCGAAATCTTCCTGCGCCACGCCCAGGAAATCCTAGGCGGGATCGACAGGGCGGTCACGCATACCCGTTCCATTTCCGGTGACGATAGCGGAACGATTTCCGTCAGCGGTGTGCATGTGGCGTTATCGCATGTCCTGCCGCCGGTAATTTCGGACTTTCGAAAGCGCTATCCGGCGATGACCGTCGACGTGCAGGTGCTCGGCACGGCACAGCAACTTGAACTGCTCCAGAACAACAAGGTTCAGGTGGCCTTCATCCGCCCGACCAATCCGGCAGGCTTTCTGAAGACGGAGCATATCCTGCAGGAAGGTTTCGTGGCGGTGCTGCCCAGGGAGCATCGGCTGGCGCAGAAGGAAAACCTGACGGTGAAAGATTTCGCCGGCGAACCCGTCATCACCTATGCCCCGACAGTCGGAGCGAGCTACTATCACGCGATCATGGGTGCGTTGCGCCGCGCCGGCGTCTATCCGGTCATCGTGCAGGAGGTCTCGCACACTTTGGCGATCGGCACGCTGGTGGCGGCCGGCGTCGGGATTGCGATTGCGCCGTCCTGGCTCGCCCACAATCCCAGCCCATATCTCGTCTACAGGCGGCTCGACGACATACCCGCCGAAGTCGAATTGCTCGTCGCCTGGCATGCGGAGGAAAAATCGAAGATCGTGCTCGATTTCGTCGAGACGACGCGTCGGGTTGCAGCAATGAAGGATGTGAGAACCGCGATCAGGTGGCCGATCAAGTCTATCCCGCCGACCCAATTGGAATCGGTCGACGGATGATGGTCAACTCGGCCAGGCACATCGTGCAGCCTTGATTGACAGGGAGCCTGAAATCTGGTGCGATTGTCGCGCGGCTTGAGGAGGCTGCGTCACGGAGGAGGACGATCGGATATGGTCAAGCTGCTTGTAGCCACAGCTTTTGTCGCCCTCATGCCCGGCTTGACGCCGGCCGTCGCCGCGGATTCTTCGCCCGAAGCCCAATGCTCGGCGGCGAAGAACCTTCAGCTGCCGACTTTCGACATGAAGGTCGCGAGCGCCGATCACGTCAAGGACAAGGGACCAGCGCATTGTCTCGTCAGCGGGTCGTTCGAGCACCGGACCGGCGCGGACGGCAAGCCTTATGCGATCGGGTTTTCGATCGCCTTGCCGGACAATTGGAGCGGAAGGTTTCTGGTGCAGGGCGGCGGGGGCCTGAATGGCGTCGTGCGGCCGGCGGTGGGGGACGTGGCCTCCGGAGGGAAAAATGCTCTTTCCCGCGGTTTCGCCGTCATTTCCCATGACAGCGGCCACAAGGGCGAGGCATGGGACGCCTCCTTCAGGGCGGACCAGATTGCCACGCTGAATTTCGCCGGCTGGTCGGTCGAGAAGGTCACGGCCCTCGGCAAGGCATTGGTCGCCGCCTACTACGGCAAGGGCGCCGATCGCTCCTATTTTGCGGGATGCTCGACCGGCGGCCGCGAGGCGATGGCCTCGGCGCAACGCTTTCCCACATTGTTCGACGGCATTATCGCCGGGGCTCCTGCCATGCGCACAAGCCGTTCGAACATGTCGCTCGCCGCCAAGAACGTCGCGATGAACAAGATATCTCCAGCCGGTGCCGATGGCGCGCCGGACCGCTCGAAAGCCTTTTCGGATGCCGACCGCGATCTGGTCCTTAAGGGAATACTAAAGGCTTGCGACGGTCTTGACGGCCTCGAGGACGGAATGATCTCAAATCCGGGCGCATGCAAGTTCGATCCGGCGAGCCTTGTCTGCCCTGCCGGCAAGACCGACGGTTGTCTCACGAAGCAGCAGGCGGACGTCGTGGCCGAGACATTTTCGCCGACGCTTGATGCATCGAGCCGGCCGGCCTATGTGGCGTTTCCCTACGATACCGGCGTCATGAGTACGACAGATCCCATTCCGGGACTCATGCGCTTTGATGACAAGCGCAATCGGCAGTTCAAGAACAACGCCATGAGTTTCGATGTGGACGATGCCGTCGAGAAAGCCGATATCGGCGATCCGCAACAGCGGTTGATCAACGCCGATCAATGGGCGGATCTCAGTTCCTTTGCCGCCCGAGGAAGCAAGATCATCTTCTTCCATGGGGTGAGTGATCCGTGGTTTTCCTCCAACGATACGGTCGGTTTCTTCAACCGGATGAGCACTGCGACCAAGACAGGTAAGCCGGTGGAGGACTGGGCCAAGCTCTATCTCGTTCCGGGCATGAGCCATTGCAGCGGCGGACCAGCCGGTCTCGACCAGTTCGACATGTTGACCAGGCTGATCGACTGGGTGGAAAAAGATGAAGCTCCACGAAGCGTCGAAGCGTCGGGCAAGGCTTTTCCGAACCGCACACGACCGCTATGCCCCTATCCGTCGCACGCGCAATACAAGGGAGAGGGGAGTGCCGACAGCGCGGCAAGCTTTGAGTGCCGCAATAACTGACGCGGGCGCGTCCATGAGATGCCCGCACAGCGGTCGGAACTTCATGTGAATAGCGCGGCCGTTTCCTGCGCGTAAATTTTCAATCTGTCATCCCTGCTGACTTCACATCAATCTGCCCCAGGCCGGGTCCCACTGCACCCCTTCGGAAAGCTCGACGAAGATCGGCGGCTTGTCCGGTCCGCGGTTCTTGTTTTCAGCCATTCGGAAGGCGGCTTCGGGCTCCATTTCCTCGCCCGGAAAAATCGCGTCGTCTTCGGAGGGCTCGGCGATCTTGCGAATGAAGCCGCGGATCTGGTCGCCGGAGTGATAGAACTTGATGATGAGAGCGCCGGGCGCGGGTGCGCCGCCGTGATAACGGTAATAGGTATGCATGGGTCTCCTCCATAGTCAGAGCCTTATACCTGACGTCCGGGGAGCGGAAATGTTCCGGCGTGCGAGGCGTGATCGTGGATCAGGTCCTTTTGCCGGTCGGCCGGTGCGGCGTCTTGTTCCAGAAGAAGGGTTTTGACCGCAGCTCGATCACCGCCCGCCAGGCGGCGGCCGAGGTCATCATCCAGTAGAGCGGCACGCCGATCCAGCGCCAGCCGACCAGTCGCCGTTCGTGCTCGACCATCGGGCCTCTCCCGAGCCCGACGAAGATCAGATAACTGCCGAGGATGTTGATGGTGTCGATGATGAAAAGCGAAAGCACCCCGGCTGGAATGCCGTCCGCCGGCGCGTCCAGCATGGAATAAGTGCCAACGCCCATGAAGATGATGATCAGCGGATGCAGGAGCGACGAGACCAGCATGCCGCCGATCATCAGCTGAAAGATGCAGAAGGCTGGAAACCCCATCTCGCCGATCAGCCGGCGCGGGTCGCGCATCAGCACCAGCCAGGTCTGCAGCCAACCTTTGAACCAGCGGCTGCGCTGGCCCATCCACACGCGCATCGTGGTCGGTGCGTCTTCAAGTGTCTGGCGGGTGATGACATCCGAGTGATAGCCGAGGCGATACAGGCGAAAACCGAGATCGGCGTCCTCGGTGACGTTGAAGGGATCCCAGCCGCCGGCGGCACGCAGCGCTTGGGTTCGGAAATGATTGGACGTGCCGCCGAGCGGCAGCGGCATCTGTCTGCGCGCCAGCATCGGCAGCAGCCCGCGGAAGAGGCCGCAATATTCGAGCGAAAACAACGCGCTGATCCAGGATTCCCGGGCATTGGTGATGATCAGCGGCGCCTGAAGGCAGGCGACTTCCGCTGCCGAGGCGCGGAAGCGTGCATAGGCCTCGCGCAATTGCTGCGGATGCGGCCTGTCCTCTGCGTCGTAGATCACCAGAAACTCGCCTCGAGCAGCCATCAATGCATAGCTGAGCGCCTTGGGTTTCGTGCGCGGCGTCGCGGGCGGTACCTCGACGATCTCGAAATGTGAGGCGGGCTTCAGCACCTTCAGCGCCGCAATCGTTTCCTGGTCGTCTGCCTCGCAGACGAGCTTGATGTCGAGCAGGGAGGGCGGCCAGTCGAGCCGCCCGAGGCTGGCTATCAGCTGTTCTGCCACCGCAGCTTCCCGGTAGAGCGCGACCATCACCGTGTAACAGGGAAGCGCATCCTCTCGAGGCGGCGCGGCTGGCGGGACCGGCCCTGCGAATTGTTGCCGGGTGAAGGCGGCGAGCCGCAGGACAAGGGACGCGAAATAGATCAGCGACAGAAGAATATGCAGGAAAAGCAGGGTCTCGATCGGCACTGCGATCAGCGCAAAAATAAGGGCGGCAAGTCCAAGTCCGGCATAAAATCCCTGAGAACCGGAGAGCACGATGCGGGCCGAAAACTCGGGAAAACGGTCGAAAAGCCCGTCAATCGTCTCGCGCACGCGCCGCGCCGCGCCGGTTCTCCAGACAGCTCCGCGGATTGCCGATGGAGTGGTGATCGCAAGGTCCTGCCCGAGCAGCGGCATTGCAAGCAGTGCCGCCTTGAGGTCGGCAAGCCGCGTCGCTTCGGGCACGACCGCCACCTGCGGCGCCTTGTGCCGATGGTTGATCCTGATCTGGTTCGGGCGTTGCAACTGCGTGTCGAGCCCCGGCATATCGGCGACTGAGCCCGGATCGATCTCCGCGATGAAGGGCAGGCGAAGGTAGCGCGCCATGGCGCCGTAATAGGCCGCCTCATCAACCTGACGGCTGTGAAGCAGCTCGCTTTCGATGCTGGTGCCGTTGCGCCGTGCCCTGTCAGTGAGCGTCGCAAGCAATGGCTTCGAAAAGCCGAGCGCCGAAAGGGCGACGAGTTCCGGATCGTCGGCTGCAGTGCCCTGGTCGGTCGGCAGATTTCCGATCAGGGCCGGATTATGCCGCGCATCGTCTTGCACCGGCAGCGTTGCTGGCGGATATTCCCCTAACCGCATGTTTCTGCTACACCGCCCGCAAGCGAACGCCCCAACCTGTCCCGATCTGGATCATAGAGATGCATCCCATGATTGCATCCCCGAAAATCAAGGGGGTTTTCAATCTTCTGCAGCTTTGCCTTGTAGCCGGCGGGATCGTTTCCGCCGCAATCCCGGCCCGTGCCGCCGAAGGCAGCAATCCGCTGCCTTTGATGTTCGATGCCAAGGAGCGGCTCGCCCGCCCTGATCTTTCCACGATCATCCGGGTGCGCATCCTGACGAGCGTCGATTTCCCGCCGTTCAATTTCGCCGACCAGACCGGCCGGCTTGCCGGCTTCAATATCGACCTCGCCCGTGAAATCTGTTCCGAACTGAAGATCGAGGCGAAGTGCCAGATCCAGGCGCTGCCCTTCGACGAATTGGAAAAGACCCTGGAAGGCGGGGCCGGCGAAGCCGTCATCGCCGGCATTGCCGTGACGCCGGAGCGGCGCCAGCGGTTTGCCTTCTCGCGGCCGTATCTCGGCGTGCCGGCCCGTTTCGCCCGCAACCTGAAGGCCAGGATCGACGGCGATACGGCGGCAGCGCTTTCCGGCAAGCCGGTCGGCGTCGTCCGGGGCACCGCCCACGAGCTGATGCTGAAGGCGTTTTTCCCGAAGGTCACCGCCACACCGTTCGACACTTACGAGGCGATGCTGGAGGCTTTGAAGATTGGCAAGGTGGATGCCGTCTTTTCCGATGGCCTGAGGCTGCCCTTCTGGGTCGCCGGCGAAGGTTCGGCGAAATGCTGCGCCCTCTTCGACGGTCCCTATCTCTCGGAGAAATTCCTCGGCGAAGGCCTGTCGATCATGCTGCGCAAGAACGACCCGCTCCTGACGGCCGCCGTCGACCAGGCGCTCAGCGTTCTGTCGCGCAACGGCCGCCTGCAGGACATCTACCTGCGTTATTTCCCGAACGGGCTTTACTGATCGGCGAGTAGGAGCAGTTTCCTACCCGCTATTCAAGCTCACTGGCTCGCCCAGATGATGCGGGCGATCCATTCCACGTCGGAGAGATCGAAGCTGCGGTTCGGATGTTCAGGATTGAGCGAGAGCAGTTCCACAGTCCGGGCGCTCTGGCGGGCGAGCACTTTTGCCATCACCTCGCCTTCCTTGGTCTTCAGCACTACCCGGTCGCCGCGGCGCACCTGCGCGCCCGGTTCGACGATCAGCACGTCGCCGTCGCGATAAAGCGGCATCATCGATTCGCCCTGGATTTCCAGCGCATAGACGCCGGCCTTGCGGGAGGGGTCGACCGGAAATTCCACCACGTCCCAGCCCTGGCCGGCCGGAAATCCGCCGTCGTCGAAAAAGCCGCCGGCGCCGGCCTGGGCAAATCCGAGCAGCGGGATGGAGCCGCCCTGCGGCGGGAAATTGCCATCCGGGATCGAGGAGCGGCCGGGAACGGCGGGCAGGTAGCTCATGAACTGGTCGATCGTGGCACCCGTCGCTTCGAGCACCTTGGCGATCGATTCGGTCGAGGGCCAGCGCAGCCGCCCGTCCGGTCCGAGCCGCTTCGACTTGTTGAACGAGGTAGGATCAAGGCCGGCGCGCCGCGCCAATCCGGAGGGCGTCAGCTGGTGGCGTTGGGCGAGCGTATCGATCGCGCTCCAGATCGTATCATGTGACAGCATCGTCGTCCGTACCCGTGACCGGTGCGCGAGACAAGCCGGACAAGCCAGCGCTCTGCGAACCTCTCGCCCTTGACCGATCAGACTTTTGTCGACCAGACTCTCGAACGCTCCGTTCCAGCGGGCTGCCGGCTCGCGCGCACCCGAATTTTAACGGAACCGCAGCTTCGCGTAAAGGGATGAGAGGAATAAAATCCTGTTCCCGCGGCGGCCCTCGTCAGGCCACCAGCGCCATGTTGATCTTGCCGAGCTTGATCACCGCCTGGGTGCGGCTGTCGACATTGAGCTTCAGGAGGATTGCCGAGACATGTGCCTTGATGGTCGCCTCGGAGACGCCGAGTTCATAGGCGATCTGCTTGTTGAGCAGCCCCTCGCCGAGCATGGAAAGCACGCGGTTCTGCTGCGGCGTCAGCGTCTTCAGCCGCTCGATGATCTCGGTGAGGCCCGGATCTTCGTCCGGTGCGGTGAGGTAGCCTTCCGGCACCCAGATGTCGCCTCTCAGCACCGCCTGGATGCCGGCGCGGATATCGTCGAGCCCGGAGGATTTCGAGATGAAGCCGGAGGCGCCGAGTTCCAGCGCCCTGCGGATGGTGGCGCAATCGTCGCTGGCCGAGACGATGACGATCGGCAGGCCTGAAAATTCGGCGCGGAGCGACATCAGTCCGGAAAAGCCGCTGACCCCTGGCATCGCCAGGTCGAGCAGCATCAGGTCGGCATCGGGATTGTTTTCGGCCGCCCGTCGCGCCGCCTCGAAATCGCCAGCCTCGATGATCACGAGTTCTTCGGCAATGCCCCGCACCGAATGGCTGAGCGCGCCGCGAAACAGCGGGTGGTCGTCTGCGATGATGATCGTGAGTGTCTGCATTTCCACGCCCCCTCCCAAGAGCATAGTCGTGCCAATGAATCTTAGTAGGTTGTAAACCTCTCCCAGACCCGAAACAAGTGCGGGAAATCACGTACGATTGGGCTGTGGTTTATCGGGCTCTTTTTCGTTCGCGAACTCACCGACGATCGCCATGAAGCGCCGCATGAACTTCTCCATGATCGATAGCGACCGGTCGACTTCCGCGTCGCTCGGCAGCGCTTTCGGCAAGGCATCCGGCGGAATGTTGCTGAGCCGCTCCTCGAGCGCGGTGACGCGTTTTGCCAGCCGATCGAGCTCCTGTTCGTAGGCCGCTCTTTCGTCGGGCTGCATGCGGCAGGCGAGCGTGCCGTTCTCGTCGCGGCAGAGCGTCATCGCGCCGGTTTCGGTATCCAGCCGGACGATGCCGGTCTCGGTGCGCTGAAGCTGGAAACGGTTGGTCTGCGGCTGCTGCGCCGAGGCGGCGAGCGGCACGAGCAGTGCGCAAGTCGTCAATGCGAGCGTTTTCATGTTGTGGTCCTCCTGCTGTAACGGTGGACAAGCGCCGGGCTTTGCGGCAAACGGTCGGAGAATAGCAGGTCTCCGAGAGTTGATGATGACGGATATAGTGTACAAGATCGTGCCGGAAACGCTTTGGCGTCAGGCAAAGCAGAAAGGTGTCTTCGAAGGCGCCGAAATCGACCTGAAGGACGGCTTTATCCATTTTTCGACCGGTACACAGGCCAAGGAGACCGCCAGGCTGCATTTCGCCGGCGTCTCGGGCCTGATGCTGGTCGCGGTCGATGCGACCCTGCTCGGCGAGGAACTGAAATACGAAGCCTCGCGCGGCGGCGATCTTTTCCCGCATCTTTACGGCACGCTTCCGGTGTCCTCGGTCCTCTGGGAGATGCCGCTGCTGATCGGCGTCGATGGCCTGCATGCCTTTCCGGAGAAGATGCCATGATCGGCCCCTTCGCCGGACTTGCCTCGCGCAGCCTCTTTGTTTTCGATCCGGAAACCGCCCATGGCCTGTCGATCGCCGCGCTGAAGACGGGTCTCGTGCCTGCCTGCCGCTTGGCCGCCGATCCGCGGCTTGCCCAGACCGTCGCCGGCATCCGGTTTGCAAACCCGATCGGGCTTGCGGCCGGTTACGACAAGAACGCCGAGGTGCCGGACGCGATGCTGAAGCTCGGCTTCGGTTTTACCGAGATCGGCACCGTGACGCCGAAGGCTCAGACGGGCAACGACAAGCCGCGCATCTTCCGCCTGGTGGAGGACCGCGGCGTCATCAACCGGCTCGGCTTCAACAACGAGGGCCATGAGGCGGCGTTCACCCGCCTGACCGCGCGGCGTAGCGCGCCGGGCATCGTCGGCGTCAATATCGGCGCCAACAAGGATGCGGTCGACAGGATCGCCGACTACGTCGCCGGCATTCGCAAATTTTATGCGCTCGCCAGCTATTTCACCGTCAATATCTCCTCGCCCAATACACCGGGCCTGCGCGATCTTCAGGCGCGAGACAGCCTGAAGGCGCTGCTTGAGGCCGTTCTTGCTGCCCGCGCCGAAGAGACGCTGCGCCATGGCCGCACCGTTCCCGTCCTTCTGAAGATCGCACCCGATCTGACCGAGGAGGGTCTCGACGACATCGCGACCGAGGCGACCGGGCACTCACTCGACGGGCTGATCGTTTCCAACACCACGCTTGCCCGAGATGGATTGAAGGACCAGGCCCAGGCGAAGGAAGCGGGCGGTCTTTCCGGCGCGCCGCTCTTCAAGCGCTCGACTGCGGTTCTCGCCAAGATGCGCAAGCGCGTCGGGCCGGATCTCGCCGTCATCGGCGTCGGCGGCGTTTCGAGTGCTGCGGATGCGCTTGAGAAGATCCGCGCCGGTGCCGACCTCGTGCAACTCTATTCCTGCATGGTCTATGAAGGCCCCGGGCTGCCGGCGACGATCGTCAAGGGGCTTTCGGCCCTTCTTGACCGGGAAAAGGTCTCCTCGATCCGCGAGCTGCGCGATAGCCGCCTCGATCAATGGGCGGAGACGAAACTCTGACGCGCCTTGCGCGGCACCATGGCTGCCAGGAAAAAGCCGCGCATCAGCAGGAACAGGTTGAGCGACAACCAGAGCCCGTGGTTGCCGATCATCGGCACGAGCACGGCGAGACTGACGCAATAGCCCGCGAATGAGACGAGCATCATGTTGCGCATCTCGCGTGACCAGGTGGCGCCAATGAACACCCCATCCATCTGGAAGGCGAGCGCGCCGGACAAGCCGGTCACGGCCGCCCAGCCGAGATAGACATAAGCCTCCTGCCGCACGTCTTGCGAGGTGGTCAGAAGCTCGATGATCGGCTGGCCGAAGACCACGAAGAACAGTCCGACCACGCCCGCCATCACGAAGGACCAGAGGCCGGTCAGTTTCAGCGCCCGATCGAAGGACGGTCGGTACTTCGCGCCCACCGCTCGGCCGGCGAGCTGTTCGGCGGCGCCCGCGAGCCCGTCGAGGAAGAAGGCCGAGAGCATGAAGATGTTCATCAGCACCGCATTCGCCGCCAGCGTCACAGCCCCGAAGCTCGATCCGACGCGGGTCAGCACCGCAAATGCGCCGTTCAATATCAGCGAGCGGATCAGGATATCGGCATTGAGCTGGAAAAGCTGGCGCAGCTTGGCCGCATCGAAAATGTCCGCGCGCGTCGGCCGGTAAGCGGCGGAAAATTGCCGGCTGACGATGACGAGGCCGATCACCACGGCGGTCACTTCCGCCGCCGCGGTCGCCCAGGCGACGCCCGCCACACCCCAGCCCAACACCAGGCCGAACAGGATGGCGAGCACAATATTGGTGCCGTTGAGGATGATCTGCAGCGTCAGCCCGAGCACGCCCTGGCCCCGCCCGAGGACGAAGCCGAGGATCGCGAAATTGGCGAAGGTCGCCGGGCTGGTCAGCACCCGGATCGCGAAATAACGCCGTGTCACCTCGGCGACGGTCGGATCGCTGGTCATCATGTCCGGCGCGTATCGAAGGATTAGCGGCGAGAGCGCCAGCATGACCACGCCAAGGCCAAGCGCGCTCAAGAAGGCTCGCCAGAATACCGCCTGCTGCTCTCTATTGTCTCCTCGGCCGAACGCCTGCGCCACCAGTCCGGTGGTCGAGGTGCGGAAAAAGCTGAGGCTGCCGTAGATAAGGTCGAAGAGGATGGCGCCGATCGCCAGACCTGCCAGCGCCTCCGCCTGGCCGAGCTGACCGACCACCGCCGTATCGGTAAGGCCGAGCAGCGGCGTCGTCAGGAACCCGAGCGTCATCGGAATGGCAATGCCGAGCACCAGCCGGTGCGTTACATCGAACGGCTTTCCCGACCCAGTCTCGTGGTTACGCCCCCCGCTCTCCATCGGTCAGCCGGAAAGGACCATGGCCCAATAGGGCCGGGCGCCAGCGGAGGTGCGTGCCATGGCAACCCCGAGCCCCCGGTAGGAGCCGAGCATGTTTTCGAGATGTTTCGGCGAATCGATCCAGGCCTGCACGGCGGCCGCGACCGTATCCTGCCCGCTGGCGATGTTTTCGGCTGCCGGCAGCGCCACGTCATTGCTCTTCATCCGGGCGCCAAAATCGTCGCCGAAACCGATCAGGTGCTTCATTTCGTTGGCTTTCGCCATACGAACCGCCTGGCGGGCCGCTGCCTTGCGGGCCGGCATGTCGAGCGTCAGTGTGGACAGGCCGCGGCTCTGCCGCAGCTTGTTGACCATCGGAAGTGCTGCTTGCGTTTCGTCCTCGGCGCCGGCCGTCGGCGTCAGGACTGATGTGGTGGAACAGCCGGCAAGCACCAGCGCCATGCCGGAAAAGACGAGAAGGTCCCGCCGGGAAGGTTTGATCAGTGAAGTCATGTCAGCGGCGGTAGCTCATCAGGCGCAGGATAACGAAGATCGGAATGACGATGATCGCGCCGAGCACGAGATAATTGCCGACCCGTCCGAGCGCCCGGAAGCCGTTATACCAGAGGTCCAGGAACCAGTAGCGGATCTCGCTGACGATATTGTCCGGCGTGAAGCCGAAGAATGCCAGCACGAAACCCACCACCAGGCACACCACGATCAGCTTGACGATCGTGCGACCTGGCGTATCGCCCAGGAACTTGTTGACCCCGTCCGCCATCCTTGTCCTTCTCCGAATTGCAAATGAGAGATAATCGGCAGCGGTTGCCACCGCAAGCGTTTCCCCTCAGATAGAACTTGAGTTTTTTTGTGGCTTCGGCAAAGAACCTCCACCTTAGAGGATCGTCCATGCCGCCCAGCCCGTTTTCCAGCCAATTCTCCTCGGGCGATGCCACCGCCGATCGCCGCGCCGATTACGCCCGCATGCTGGCGGAGGGCGGAGATTTCGCGGCTGCGGCGGAACTGATCGAACAGGCGCTCGAACTGACGCCCGACTGGGCCGCCGGCTGGTTCCGGCTCGGCGAATATCGCGACAAGGCTGGTCTCGGCACGGCCGCGGACGCCTATCGCCAGACACTGGCCCTGCGGCCGGACGATGTGTTCGGGGCCCGCCTGAAGCTCGCACTGATCGGCGCGGAGCAGACGCCAGACCGGCCGCCGAGCCGTTATGTCGAAGGCCTGTTCGACGACTATGCCGACCGGTTCGATACCGCGCTCGTCGAAAAGCTTGGCTATTCCGTGCCCGGCAAGCTGGCGGCGCTGGTCACACCGCACGGACCTTTCAGCAATACCGTCGATCTCGGCTGCGGCACCGGCCTGTTCGGTGCCGAAATCCGTGGCAGGACCGCGCGCCTCGAGGGTTTCGATCTTTCGCTCAACATGCTAGCGAAGGCGCAGGCCAAGGGCCTTTACGACCATCTGGGCCAGTCCGACCTCAGCCTCGCGCCGGAGATCTCCGGTCTGTTCGGCTCCCTTGCGCCCCACCGCGCCGATCTGGTCTCGGCAGCCGACGTGCTGATGTATCTGGGGTCGCTCGAAACCGTCTTCCCGCTGGTGCTTGAGCTGTTGTCGCCGGCTGGTCTCTTCGCGTTCTCGGTCGAGGATGCGGGCGAGGGAGAGGGTTTCGTGCTGCGGGATTCCCTGCGCTATGCTCATTCCGAGGCTTTTATCCGCGCGCTGCTTTCCCGCTTCGGCCTTGATTTGCTCAAGGTGGAAAACACCGTCATTCGCATGGATGCCGGAAAACGCATTCACGGCATTCTGTTTCTGTCGCAAAAGCGCGGTTGAACCGGCCGATTGTTGCTTTTTTGAGAGCCCTCCGATGATCGCTTGAAGACCCTTGCCGACGGTTTTATTGCAGTGCAATATCACCGAAAACCTGAGGGGTTCAAATTGGCTGAGCAGCAGAGGCGCGGTCTCGGATTTTACAGCGCCGATCCGGCACAACACACGCTGCTGGAAGATGGGCAAGGCCTGTTCATCGGTGCCATGGTGTCGGCGCTCGGCTTTTATTTTCTAAACGAGGTCGGTCTGTTGACCGGCGGCACGGCGGGGGTCGCCTTCCTGTTGCATTATGCGTTCGGGATTTCGTTCGGCCTGCTGTTCTTCATCGTCAACCTGCCGTTCTACTACCTGTCGTTCAAGCGCCTCGGCCTCGCCTTCTCGCTGAAGACATTCATCGCCATCGCGCTGGTCTCGGTCATCACCGAACTGGAAAGCCATTTTTTCCTGATCCAGTACCTGCACCCGTTCTGGGCAGCCCTTCTCGGCGGACTGGTGCTCGGTTACGGCCTGCTCGGGCTTTATCGCCACCGCGCCTCGCTCGGCGGCGTCGGCATCCTGGCGATCTATATCCAGGAGCGCTTCGGCATCCAGGCTGGCCTCATCCAGCTCGCCTTCGATCTCTGCGTCATGCTCTGCGCTTTTGCCGTGGTTTCGCCCATCACCGTCGCATGGTCGGTGCTGGGCGCCGTCGTGCTCAATCTTGTGCTCGCCATCAATCACCGCTCCGACCGGTATATCGTCGCGCGGTGATCGAGGCGGGAGCTTGCGTCAGGCGGCCCCGATCAGGCCGCTTTGCTGGCCGGCTTATCGACCGGATGCTGGTTGCGGAAGCCGACGGCAAGCCGGTTCCAGGTGTTGATAACGCCGAGAGCGACGGTGATCTTGACGATCTCTTCCTCCGTGAAATGCGCCTTCAGCGCGTCGAAGGCGGCATCCGGAATGCCGGTATCGGCGATGCGGGTCACGGCATCGACCCAGCCGAGCAGGGCGCGTTCCTTGTCGTCATAGACCGGCGATTCCCACCAGACGCACATCATGTTGATCCACTGTTCCGAAAGTCCGTCATGCCGTGATTCCTTCACATGCATGTCGACGCAATAGGCGCAGCCGTTGATCTGCGAAGCGCGCAGCTTGATGAGGTGGATGAAGCGGCGCTCCAGACCGGAAGCCTGCACGTAGTTTTCGAGTGCCGTGACGGCCTTGACGGCTTCAGGGGCGGCCTTGAGCATGTTGAGACGTTGATGCATGGGTCTTCTCCTTTGGTTATGGCCGCCTTCGGCGTGCCTATGGCCCTTTAACGGGCGGTTCTGCGTTCGTTGATTTCCAGAAAGGCGCAGCCTCGGGCGGCGATGCCGCCGTCGTCGGTTGCGCTGAGGTCCGCCAGGATGTCGGCGATCGTCACCTTGGCGAGTTCGGCGCGATAGGCCTTTTCGGCCTTCAGCATCGCGGCATTGATGCCGCAGGGTTTAGTGAAATACCGACCCGGCAGCGGGTTCGGCCCGCGCTGGCGGATTTCGGCGCAGCGGAAGGCGGGTGCCGGTCCTTCGACAGCGAGCACGATATCGAGAAGCGTGATCTCCGCCGGCTTCTTCGCGAGCCGGTAACCGCCCTTCGGACCCGGCACCGTTTCCACCAGCCTGGCGCCGGAAAGCGCCTGCAGATGTTTCAGCAGATAGCTGGTCGAAACCCCGTGGAATTCCGCCAGCGCCGCAGCCGACAGGACGCCGCCCTCGGTAAGGCTGGACATCATGCTGATGCTGTGGATCGCCTGTTCGACACCGTCGCCGAGTTTCATCGCTTGATCTCCATATCGTGGATAAAATTTATCCACGATTATCGCGTCATCGTCAAGCCCCTTCTTTTTCGCGCGCTTTCTCTTAACTTAGCGGCGTGGATATCGTCGAAACCCATTCCTCCGGCCGTGACGCCGCGCTTCTGCCCCGGCCGTTCCAGAAATGGTTCGCGGAGAAGGGCTGGCAGCCGCGCGCCCATCAGCTGGAATTGCTGGCCCGCTCCACATCGGGTGAAAACATGCTGCTGATCGCGCCGACTGGCGCCGGCAAGACGCTTGCCGGTTTCCTGCCGTCGCTGACCGACCTCACCCGCCGCGGCAAGATCCCGCCGGGCTCGGCCTTCACCGGCATCCACACGCTCTACATCTCGCCCTTGAAGGCACTCGCGGTCGATATCGAGCGCAACCTGATGAAGCCGGTCTTCGAAATGGGTCTGGATATCTCGATCGAGAACCGCACCGGCGACACGCCGCAGGCCAAACGCCAGCGCCAGAAGCTCAACCCGCCGGATATCCTGCTGACCACTCCGGAACAGGTGGCCCTGCTGCTCGCCAACAAGGAGGCCGAACGGTTCTTCAAGGACCTGAAATACGTGGTCCTCGACGAGCTGCATTCGCTGGTCACCTCCAAGCGCGGCCACCTCCTGTCGCTCGGCCTTGCCCGCATCCGCAAACATGCGCCTCACATGCGCACCATCGGCCTGTCGGCCACCGTCTCCGATCCGATGGACCTGCAGCGCTGGCTGGTCTCGCAGGGTGAAAACCCCGTCCCGCCCGCCGGCCTCGTGCATGTCACAGGCGGTGCGGCACCTGATATCACCATCATGCGCACCGAGGACCGCATCCCCTGGTCCGGCCATGTCTCGACCTATGCCATCCCCGAGGTCTACGAGGAGATCAAGCGCCACAAGACGACGCTGATCTTCGTCAATACCCGCTTCCAGGCGGAGCTGCTGTTCCAGACGCTGTGGACCATCAACGAGGATAACCTTCCGATCGCGCTGCATCACGGCTCGCTCGACGCCGGCCAGCGCCGCAAGGTCGAAGCCGCCATGGCGGCCAACAAGTTGCGGGCCGTCGTCGCCACCTCGACGCTCGATCTCGGCATGGACTGGGGCGATGTCGATCTCGTCGTGCATGTCGGGGCACCGAAGGGCGCGTCCCGGCTCGCCCAGCGCATCGGCCGCTCCAACCACCGCATGGACGAGCCGTCGAAGGCGATCCTGGTGCCGGCCAACAGGTTCGAGGTGATGGAATGCCAGGCGGCGCTCGACGCCAATTATCTCGGCGCCCAGGATACGCCGCCGGTCGGCGAGGGCGCGCTCGACGTGCTCGCCCAGCACGTGCTCGGCATGGCCTGCGCCGAACCTTTCGATCCGGTCGAACTCTATGAGGAGATCACCAGCGCCTCGCCCTATGCCACCCTCTCCTGGGAAATGTTCGAGCGCATCGTCGATTTTGTCGCGACCGGCGGTTATGCACTGCGCTCCTATGAGCGCTACGCCAAGATCCGCAAGACCAAGGAAGGCCGCTGGCGGGTCTCCAATCCGGCGGTCGCCCAGCAATACCGCCTGAACCTTGGCACAATCGTCGAGGCGACCGAGCTCAATGTCCGGCTGGTGAAGCGCAACGCCAAGGGTACCGTCGGGCGTGGGGGCATGTCGCTCGGCAAGGTCGAGGAATATTTCCTCGAACAGCTGGTGCAGGGCGATACCTTCCTGTTTGCCGGCAAGGTGCTGCGTTTCGAAGGTATCCGCGAGAACGAATGCCTCGTCTCCAACGCCTTCTCGCTCGATCCGAAAATCCCCGCCTATGCGGGCGGAAAATTTCCGCTTTCCACCTATCTCGCCGACCAGGTGCGCGGCATGCTTGCCGATCCCGATCGCTGGGGCGTGCTGCCGGACCAGGTCCGCGACTGGCTGAACATCCAGCGCGAGCGCTCGATGCTGCCGGCCCGGGATGAACTTCTCATCGAGACCTTTCCGCGCGGAAAACGATTCTTCATGATCGCCTATTGTTTCGAGGGGCGATTGGCCCACCAGACACTCGGCATGCTGCTGACACGCCGGCTGGAACGCATGGGCGCCTACCCGCTCGGTTTCGTTGCCACCGATTATTCGCTGGCCATCTGGGGCCTCAACGACATCGGCGCGATGATCCGCGCCGGGCGCCTTAGCCTCTCCGACCTTTTCGACGAGGACATGCTGGGCGACGACTTGGAAGCCTGGCTTGACGAAAGCTACATGCTGAAGCGCACCTTCCGCAATTGCGCCGTGATTTCCGGCTTGATCGAGCGCCGCCATCCGGGCAAGGAAAAGACCGGACGGCAGGTCACCGTCTCGACCGATCTGATCTACGACGTGCTGCGCAGTCACGAGCCGGATCACGTGCTTTTGGAGGCGACGCGGCGGGATGCGGCATCCGGTCTTTTGGATCTTGCCCGATTAGGCGATATGCTGGCGCGAATCAGGGGGCACATCACCCACCGCGATCTCGACCACGTTTCGCCGCTCGCCATCCCGATCATGCTGGAGATCGGCAAAGAGCCGGTACCGGGCGAGGCGCATGACGCGGTGCTGCAGGAAGCCGCCGACGAACTGATCGCGGAGGCGCTTGGCTGATGCGGTATTCTGGACTGGAAGACATTGAATTGATGCACCGCCTCGCTTTGGCGCGAACGATCACAGGGGGACCTGCCGCAACCGGTGCGGAAGAGATCGTCGTGAACGGCGTCCTCGCCGTCTGCGATCCGCTCGGAGGTCTCTATCTTCCCGAAACCGGCCTGCTCGTCGTTTCCGACCTGCATCTGGAAAAGGGTGCTGCCTTTGCCCGCCGCGGCATGATGCTGCCGCCCTACGATACGATCGCCACGCTCAACATCCTGTCGGCCGTCATCGCCCGCTATGATCCGAAGATCGTCGTCTCGCTCGGCGACAATTTCCACGATCGCAAGGGCTCGGAGCATCTTCCCCCCGACCTGCGTTCGCTGATCACGACCATGGCGCGCGGCCGCGACTGGATCTGGATCAACGGCAACCATGATCCGGACGGCACGGTCGACCTGCCCGGCACCTGCACTGACGAACTCTTTTATGGCGGCCTCGTCTTCCGCCACGAGCCGAGTCTGATTTCCGGGCCAGGCGGGAGCAAGGGAGAGATCGCCGGCCACCTGCATCCGTCGGCCACCGTCCGCCGCCGCGAAAAATCCGTCCGCCGCCCGTGTTTCGCAAGCGACGGCATCCGGCTCCTCATGCCGGCCTTCGGCGTGCTGGCCGGCGGCCTCGATCTGCGCCATCGTGCCATGCACGGCCTGTTCGACCGCGAGGCCCTGGTCGCGCACCTTCTCGGCCGCGACCGCATCTATTCGGTCCGCTACGGCAATCTGATCGGTTGACCGTCTAAAGCGTGCCGCGATCCTTCGGATTCGCTCGACACCCTTCAAGTCTTTGTTTTACGCATGTCGTTATCGCAAAACCGCTGCACACTTTTGCGCGACATGCTTTGGTTTAAATCTGTCCAAGCGCCCTACCACATGCGCGGACGCGGATGCCATCCATCATCGACAGCCCTGACGACGCCGAACAGGCTGGACTGACAACGATTACGATCTCACCAGATCCAACAACCAGCGTTCCGCTTAGGGAAACCTGTCCAGATGAAACGATACCCAATCCTCATGCTCGACCGCATTGAGGGTTATGCGGTGACCGCCGAGCCGGAGGGTCGGAGCGTTCAGTGCAGTTCGTAGAATGGACGGTTTGGTGCGAACGTGCCCGACATAACGGCAATTGTCGCCGTCGCGAAATTCGGTGACATTGTAGTCGACCAGCGCCAAGACTGTCGTGCCGGCGGCGAGTTCCCCTTTTAGGCCTTCAAATACGGTCATCATTTGCTGTCCCCCGGGCCAAGGGAGCATTGTGCGCCGCAATATCGAAGGTGTAAAGCACCGCATGACCGGCCGGTTTTGAACGAACATCCGCAGCCAGCGCCGGCGTAGACCAGATCTCACCGATAAACCAGCACCGGCGTCTTGGAATGTGCCAGCACCTTCATCGTCACGCTGCCGAGCATGAAAGCCTTGAAGCCGGAGCGGCCGTGCGAGGCCATGGCGATGACGTCGCAATTATAGGTTCCGGCGGTCTCGATGATGGCGCTCGCGGGGTCGACGCTGCCAAGTTTCACTGTTTCGCAGGCGACCAGCCGTTGTTTCGCAGCTTCCTTGGCTTCGGCGAGAATGCGGTCGGCCGCCTCGTTGTTCTGCCGGTCATATTCCGCATAGGCGACTTCCATGCCGGTCGGATTGAGCGTGAAGACCTGTAGCGGCTCCATCACCACCAGAACGGTGGCTTCCGCACCGATTTCGTGGGCAAAGTCGAGTGCCTTTTCCAGCGAACTGGTCGAAAGCGGAGAGCCGTCGGTCGGAATGAGAACGTGTTTGAACATCTGTTCCTCCTTCTAAGTTGGTGGCATCGTCGCAGTTTTCCGGGGATTATTCATTGATCCAAAGCAAGCCGCAACGGCCACATGCTCAGAACGATGCAATCCCATGCCCGGACCAGGGATTGATGCCGTCCCGCAGCCAGCGAACGGTATCCTGCCAGAAGCCTTGCCTGTGCCGGGAGTGGAACAGGCTGAAATGCCCGATGGCAGCCAGACCGTAATCCTCCGGGTTCAGTAGCACCTGCGTCACCTGGGCATTGCGATAATAACCGAGCGTCCGTCGGATTGCCGCCACCGTACCGATGTCGTCGTCCGACATGGTCACCGCCAGGATAGGCGCCGTCACCGCTTCGAACCGCCGCAGCACATCGTCTCGTTCCGATGCCGGATGGGTCGACTCCATCCGTGCCCCGCGAAAACTCCATTCGTTGGCGACGCCCGCCGGTAGGTCCTCCAGCCATCCCAAGCGCTTTCCGGGGAAATAGCCGAATATCGCCGTCAGCGCCGGCATCACCACATGCCATTTGAGGAACAGCCGCAGGCGACGGCCGCTGGCATAGTCCGGCCAGTAGGCATATTGCGCCCCCATGGTCAGCATCCGGTCGATGCGATCGGCCTTGGCTGAAAGCCCCGGCAGATAGCCGCCGATACTGTGGCCGACCACATAAAGCGGTTGCCCCGGCCGGATGGCATCCATGAACCCCAGCGCCGCGTCGAAATCCTGCTCGCCCCATTCCCGCCAGCGATAGCCGCATCCTTTCAGGCTTTCGGGACGCGAAAGGCCGATGCCGCGATAGTCGTAGGTCAGAACGTCGAAACCTTCGCCGGCCAGGAAGTCGGCGTAATAGTGGTAATAACGGGCGAGCACCCCGGTTGCCGGGTTGACGATGACGCTGCCGATGGCGGGGGACCGGGCCGGCCAGAGGTGTCCGTGGAGAACGATGCCGTCCCGGCAGGCCATGCCGACCGGCTCCCCGGCGGGACGCGACGATCGGGCGTCACCGTCGCTTTGCCGAACCGCAGGCGCTTCGCATTCCGTATTGGCCATCGTCCTTCTCCCTGGAACGGTGACCATATATCGCGCTTCGTGAGGTGCAATTAGCCGAAGGGAGAAGGCGGCTCAGATCTCCCCGGAAACTTCGCGCCGCCGCCTATCGAGTTCTTCCGCGTAGCGTCGCAGCGTATGGCTTTCACTGAGCTGTCCCACGACCTTGCGTTCGACTTGGTTGTTGACGACCGCCAGCGCTTCCGCCTCCAGCCTGTCGAAGATCGCCGCCGCCTGCTTGGCGTTCATCGAGCGCAGCAGCACGTCGTTCTTGTATTTGATGAAGGAGGCAAGTGTCGGTTTTTCCGCCGCATCCTCGGTCGGCGCCGCGTAAATGTCCGGCAGAAGCACCATGCCGGCATATTTCTCCGCATCGTCGACGAGGATGACGCGCTGGGTCGAGCCGAGCGGGAAGTCGTTGCGGAATTGCTCGATGCTCATGGAAATCGGCGCGGTGCGGACGTCGGCGCGCATCATCCGTTCGACGGTCAGGTTGCGGATCCAGCCGATGTCATGGGCGCTGCGAATGCTCTCGCCGCGAAGGTGGAAGCGCCAGGTGGCAAACGAATAACCGAACGTGTTGCGCACGGTCAGCGATGAGGTGATCACGGCCGCAAGCGCCAGTACGGTGATCGGAAAATCGCCGGTGATTTCGAGCGCCAGGAAGGTCATGGTCAACGGCCCGCCGATCACCGCCACCGCCATCGCGCTCATGCCGACGACCGCATAGATGACCGGCGTCAGCGTCGCGTGGGCGAAAATATAGGGCGCCGAATAGGCGAAGATCTTGCCGAGCAACGCTCCCATGAACAGGGACGCGAAGAATAGGCCGCCACGAAAGCCGGAACCGATAGACACCGCCGATGCCAGCGATTTCAGCGCCAGGATTGCAAGCAGCGCCGGGATCGTCGGGTTCTGGCTGAGATTGAGATGCAGCGCGCCATGGCCGGCCGCCATCACCTGCTGGTCGGCCAGCCCCAGGAGCCCGATCAGGATGCCGCCGATCGCCGGCCGGAAGGCGGGTGAAAGCGAGCTCTTGCGCGCCGTCTCCTCGACGAAGGTGACGCCTTTCATCAGCAGGATGCCGCCGCCTGCACAGAAGGCGCCGAGCAGGATCGCCGGCAGGTAATCCGCCGGCACGACAGCGCCGAAATCGCCGACGTCGATCAGGAATTCCTCGCCGTAGAACAGCCGGGTAACGATCGTCGCGACCAGCGCGGAGACGACGACCGGCGTCAGGCTCATGATCGTATAGGTGCCGATGATCAGCTCGAAGGCATAAAAGGCACCTGTCAGCGGCGCGTTGAAGGCGGCAGCGATCGCGCCGGACGCACCGCAGCCGACGAGGATGCGCAGATCCGACCGGCGCAATTGCAGTAGCAGCCCGATCTTTGACGCGATTCCGGAAGAGAGCTGCGTATATCCAGCCTCCAGCCCGACGGACGCGCCAAAACCGTTCGAAACCAGGTTCTGGATCGCGACGAGGATGCTGTCGGTCAGGGACAGGCGTCCGCCATGCAGCGCGTTCGCCTCGATCGGATCGACCATCGGCTTCTTGCGCCAGCGCCGCAAGATCAGGAACAACAAGCCAAGAAGGGCGCCGCCACAGATCGGTGCGAGCAGAATGGCCAGCCGGTTGATATCGGTTGCCGAGCTCAGCCTCTCGCCGCCGCCGAGTTCGAAGATCGCCCGGTGCATTTCCTGGGAGAGGAAACTCATGCCGGCGATCGCCAGCCCGGAGAGTACGCCGACCAAGGCCGCGACGGCGATAAGCCCGAATTCGCTGCGCCGGACAAGTACCCGCAACTGGCCCGGATTGAGCAGAACCCGGGCGGAGGGCAGGAGGGAGGAGAACCGGCTGAACATGAACATCTTGCAGAAACGAGTTGGCGCGTCTCTAGCGCAAATATCCCTTCAGGCCAACAATCAATCCCTTGATACCCTTCGCCTGCGGCGTCAGGCCGCCTTGCTGACCGCGTAGGTCAGGATCACCGCGCCGTTGGCCGCTGCGCTGGAGCTCAGCAGTTTGAGCTCGGCCTGGTGTCCAGTTTTCTTGAAGAGCGGGTTGCCGGAGCCGAGAACCACCGGCGCGATGCAGAGCCGGTATTCGTCGACGAGGCCTTCTTTCATCAGCGAGGCCACCAGTTCGGCGCTGCCGAAGATGAAGATCGTCTTGCCATCCTCGGCCTTCAGCCTGTTGAGCTCTGCGACCGGATCGCTGACGACCCGGGTATTGTTCCACGCGATGTCCTTTATCGTCTTCGACACCGCGATCTTGGCGATATTGTTCATGTAGTTCTTGACCTTGCCGCCTTCCTCGGCGGTCGGCCAATAGGCTGCCATGCCCTCGTAGGTCTTGCGGCCGAACACCAGGAGGTCGCCTTCCTCGCCGAATTGTTCGGAGAGCTTTTCCAGCTCCGAGCCCCAGGCATAGCTGTGGAAGGCGAGATCCCACGGCTTCTCTCCCTCGAAATAACCGTCGAGGCTCATCAGGTTCCAGACTACCAGCTTTCTCATGTCATCCTCCATCACGTTTAAACCAGTTGCAAAAAGCAAGCAGTTGAAAGCTAGCCAAACTGATTGTAGAATGCAAGCGGTATTGGAGAAAAAAATGAACGACACATATCGGTCGGGCTGCCCGATCAATCTGACGCTGGAGGTTCTTGGAGATCGCTGGAGCCTGATCGTCATCCGCGACATCATGTTCGGCAATCGCCGCCACTTTCGCGAACTGCTGCAGAATTCCGAGGAAGGCATCGCTTCCAACATCCTTGCCGACCGGCTGAAGCGGTTGGTGGAGCGAGGCCTGCTTTCCCGCGAGGACGATCCGAGCCACAAGCAGAAGGGGATCTACAGCCTCACGGAGATGTCGATCCGGCTGGTGCCTATTTTTGCGGAAATGGGCGCCTGGGGCCGCCGGTTCATGCCGGTGTCCGAAGAGCTCTCGATCCGGGCGCAATTGCTGGAGGAGGGCGGCCGGCCGCTCTGGGAGGATTTCATGGACGAACTGCGCGTCCTGCACCTGCACGCGCCGCGCGATCCGGCCAAGCCTTCCGTCTTCGACCGCCTGCGCGCCGCCTATCTCGAAGTCGTCGCCCGCAATGCGGCGGCGGCTGACGCTGCGGAATGATCAGTCCTTGCGGAAGACGATGCTGGCGCCCCAGCCGGTGATGACGGCGATCAGCACGCAGAGGAAACCGTAGGCGAACGGACGGTCGTGGGCCGCGTCGGTGATCGCCTGTTCGATGCCGGTCTTGACGACGCGCAGCGGCATTTCCCGCTGATTGATCAGCTCGCCGCTCTTGAACAGGTAGGCGCGCACCATGTGCATCCCGTCGGGGATATTGGCCGGCAGTTTCAGCGAGGCGCGGAACAGGCTCGACGAAACGAAGCGCACGCCGCTCGTGTCGCGCTGGTAAAGCCCGTTTGTCAGCTTCAGGCGCCGATAGGCGTCGCGAAACTCGCCGATCATGCCGGAATCGGGAATGTAGCCGACCGGGTTCAGCGCCAGGTGGTCGATGCCGACGCCGATATTGTTGAGGCTCGGTGCCTCGTCGATGGTGTCGATCATCCGGGTGCTGGCCAGCGAATAACTTTCCGGCACCTGTTCGAAAGTCATGCCCTCGGTGTTCATCCAGATCCCGAAGACGCGCTCCTTCTTGCGCACTGTCGCGTAGTCCTTCGGCCCTTCGAGCGTCACCACCACGTCGTACTGGCCGATCGCCAGAAACAGCTCGTCCGCATTGGTGAGCGCCCCGAAGATGGTGAGGTCGGCGCCGCGGAAATCAGACGTGATGGCGATTTCGCTGGTCGAGGCGCCGATCTCCAGCCCTTCCTTGACCGCCGATGCCTGCCCGAACGGCACCTGCGCCGCGGCCGGCGAGGCGAGTGCGAGAAGCGGCAGCAGAAGGAGAGTGCGGAGAAGCCGGCGCATCAGTAGGACATCCCTCCGACTGCGACCGAATAGACGTCGTCCGGCGTGACGATCAGCCCGATCGCCAGACGGATGCCGACCGCAAGCACGAGCAGCGCCAGGAGCGCGCGCAGCTGTTCACCGCGCAGTTTTTGCCCGACGCGGACGCCGTATTGCGCGCCGATCACGCCGGCGACCATCAGGATCGTGGCGAGCACGATGTCGACCGAATAGTTGGTCGCTGCTTGCACCATGGTCGTGTAGGCGGTGACGAAGATGATCTGGAACAGCGAGGTCCCGACGACGACATTGGTCGGGATGCGTAACAGATAAATCATCGCCGGCACCATGATGAAGCCACCGCCGACACCCATGATGGAGGTGAGCACGCCGATGCCGAAGCCGAGCCCGACGATCGGAATGGCGGAAAGGTAGATCTTCGACTTCTTGAACCGCATCTTCAGCGGCAGCCGATGCACCCAGTTGTGCTGGCCCGGCCGTTTCAACGGCAGCGGCTCCTTGTTCTTCGCCCGCCTGAGCGCGCGCAGGCTCTCCTGCAGCATCAGCGCCCCGATCGAGCCGAGCAGCACGACGTAGAGGATCGAGATGAACAGATCGAGCTGGCCGACGCGCCGGAGCCAGGAGAAGACCCAGACGCCCGCCGTCGCCCCCGCAAGACCGCCGACCAAAAGCACCGAGCCGAGCTTCATGTCGAGCGTGCCGCGCCTGAAATGGGTGATCGCGCCCGAGATCGACGAAGCGACCACCTGGTTGGCGCCGGTCGCGACCGCCACGACGGGCGGGATGTTGTAGAAGATCAGCAGCGGCGTGATCAGGAATCCGCCGCCGACGCCGAACATGCCGGAGAGAAAGCCGACGGCCGCGCCCATGCCCAGAATAATGAAGATGTTCACCGACAGCTCTGCGATCGGCAGGTAGACAGTCACGGCAGAACCTCGACACGGCAAAAAGCGACGCCCTCGCGGGCGTTCGCGATGTGGTTGTCCGCCCGGTGCGGCGAAGGAAACGTGATCTCACATGCCATGTGAACAGGGCATGAAGGACTTCATCCGTCATGCGCCCGGGCTTGGCCGCAAGTCAATTCGCAAGTGTCAGATAATGCGGCAATTTTGCCGTTTTTGTGCGGGCGTGATTAATATCCCGCAACTCCCCTATATCGGTCGGGTAAGTAGACTTACTTGTTCTTCGCAAGTAGTTCCTTGACCAGCGCGTCGGTGATCCTGCCGTTCGGTTCCTGGCCGACCGAAGTCTGGAAGGCCTTGATCGCGGTCACGGTCTTGGCGCCCATCTTGCCGTCGGCGGTGCCGGCGTCAAAACCGCTCTTGTTCAGGATCGCCTGGATGTTGCGGATCGCCTTTTCCATGTCGACCGAGCCCGTGGTGAGCGGCTGGCCGGAGGCCCATTCGTCCGGAAGGTTGACGGAATTCGCCTTCGGGTCGAGCGGCTTCACCTTCCACTGGTCGACCTTGGCCCGGGCGCTTTCGAGCTGTTCCTTGCGCATGGCGTTGCCGACTTCGTCGCGCTTCTGGGCGGCGTCCTTGTCGCCTCCCTTGGCCGCAACCGCAAACCACTTGTAGGATTCTTCGAGATCCTGCTTCACGCCGTTGCCCCGGGCAAGCAGGATGGCGAGATTGAACTGGCTGTCGGCGACGCCGAAGTCGGCGGCCTGGCGGAACCAGGTGACGGCGGCGGCATAGTCCGGCTGGCCGGCGGCGCCCGATGCATAGAGCACGGCGAGATTGTGCATGGCGCTGGCATTGCCGGCATCGGCGGCCTGCTTGTAGTAGGTCATCGCCTTGGCCAGGTCGCGGGAGACGCCCGTGCCCTTTTCGAAGAGATTGGCAAGCCGGTATTGCGCCGGTGCCAGGCCGCGGTCGGCCGCAAGCTTGTACCAGTTGGCGGCCTCCGACGGATCGCTCTTGACGCCCTTTCCGTCGGTAAAACGTGCGCCGATCTCAAAGAGCGCGTTGGCGTCGCCGCCAGCGGCGGCGTCGGCAAGCGACTTCGGCTCGATGCCGACCGGCACCACGATCGCAGCCGGAGCCGTGACCTTGGGGGCCGCCGCGAATGTGTTCGCAGCAGCCGGCGCATTACCCGACTGATCCATGACGGAAGGAGCGCCCGACGCGGGCCGAGGATCGGTCAGATGGTTTGCGGCAACCGCCGGGGCCTGTTCGACGGGTTGCGTCGGCGCGGCTGCGGTGGTCGTGTCGCCGTCGGCGCCATCGGTCGCGGCCTGGTCTTCGACTGTCGGGACCTCGTTGCTGCCGGTGACGTTGGCCGGCGCAACCGGCCGGGCCGGCGCCTGGATCGTCGCGGCGGGTACTGCTGGAGCCTTTGTGCCGCTGGTTAGCGTCTTGGCGAGCGGCATTGCCATCAGCACCAGAAGCACGGCACCGACAGCCATCAGGATCGGCCGGCGATGCTGCGAAAGCATGGCGCCGAAACCCTTGTTGGCGGATGCCTTGGCGGCCTTGCGCATCTCCTTGGACGACGAGCCGATCTGCGAGGGATCGGTTTCCTGGGCAGCGGCCTTGGCGGCGCGGCGGGCGGCGGCGATATAGTCGGCGCGTTCGGCGGCACTCGTCCGGTCGGTGTCGAATTCGCCGGCGGCCTGGCTGGCGCGAACCCGCTCGAGGATCTTCTTGACGTCAGGGGCGCCGGATCCCGGCTCCAGAAGGTCGTTCTGGCGATCTGCCGGCAGCACGTCAGAAGGATCGAGCGGCGGCGTCGGCTCGATGACGGTCCGGCCGCCCTTCGGCGCCTCGGCCTTTCCGCCGGGCAGGAAGCGGCGGGAAAGCTCGGTCAGCAGGCTGGTCTTGGCCGCCCTGTCCCTGGCGGGGGTGTCCTTGGTGACGACTTTGGTGTCGGCATAGTCGGCGCGAAGGACGGTCTCGTCGGAAGGCGCTTCTTCAGGGGTCTTTGCGCGGTGGCCGAAGGTTGCGGCCGATTGCTCGTTCGCCTCAGCCTCCGCGAGCTCATAGCTCATCAGCTCTTCGGCAGCGGCAACGGAAAGCTGTGCGGCTGCCGGCATGGCCGGGGCAGGGCGGCTCTCGTAACGCGTTGGTTCTTCATGATAACGATCCCGCTCCGCGTGGGCGGAGGAGACGAAACGTTCTTCCATGCCGTCCAGACGGTCGGCGATCTGCACCAGGGTGCCGTGCAGGGCTTCGAAGGTCTGGTGGGTGCGGTCGTCCGAATGGCGCGTCAGGTCTTCGAGATGGCGAAGGTCGTCGGCAAGCGCCGACAGTGCCGCCATGTCGGCGGCGACACCCGGCCCACCTGCCATGCCGTTGCGCGAATAGGCTTCCACCACCGTCTCGGCGGCCTGACGGGCAGCCTCGATGATGTATTCGTCATTGGTCGCCATATAGCTTTCGAGCGCCGTCATGCGGTTTTCGAATTCGGCGGGAAGAGCGCCGGCGCCATGCTGCGGCTGGCTGATCAGCACCGAAAGATGGGCGATCTGGTCTTCGAGACTGCGAAGCGCGCCGTCGTCGCCACGCGGCGAAGCCGTCGCCTCGTCAAGCCGGGCGGCAATGTCGGTCAGCCGGTCTTCGATGCGTCCGAAGGCGTTTTCATCCAGTGCCGACTGGGCGTGCGGCTGATAACCGATCTCCTCGATCCGGCGGGCGAGATAGTCGAGCCGCTCGGCGAGTACGTCGTTGACGCTGCCCTGTTCCAACCCGTCGATCTTGCGGGAAATATCGGCGAGGTAGGCGGAAAGCTCGGGATCCTGGGAAGGCTTCTGGGCCTGTTCGAGGATCAGCGAAAGCTGCTCGAGCCGCTCTTCCAGGCGCATGGCCGCCTGTTCGTCGGTGAGTTCCTCGATCCGGCCGGTCAGCGCTTCGATGCGGGCGGAGAGCATTTCGGCCGGGTCGGCCTGGGTGTGGGTTACCCGGCCTATGGCTTCGATCTGGTCGGCAAGCGCGCTGATGCGGCCGTCCAGACGCTGCAGGAAGGACTGGTCGATCGAGGCTGAGGCCGAGGCGCGGCTGCCGGCGGCAATCGCGCGGCTGATCTCGTCCAGCCGCTCGTCCAATGTCGCGAACTGTTCGGCAATGACCGAATCGTTCGGCTGCATGCGCGAGCCGAGCTGCTCCATGGCGCTCGCGACCGTGATCAGCTTCTGTTCGAGCGCGCGGATGACCGGGCTGTCGCTCATCTCGCCGAGCTGGCCCTTGATGTCGTCGATCCGGTAGGCGAGCGAGACGAGCTCCTCGCGCAGCGCCGTGGAGTCGAGATCGTGCATGCGATCTTCGAGACCCTGCCAGCGGGTTTCCATCCGCCGTACCGAATCCTCGCGGGCAAGGCCGTCCATGACGGCGCGCAGTTCCTCGAATTCGCGGCGCAGGCCGGCCGCCTCCGGCGTCGCCTGGTAGCCAAGCTGGCTGATGCCTTCGGCAAGCCGGGCAAGGTCGCCGCGCAGATCCTCGCTGAAGTTCTGGTCTTCGGCAATGGATTTGATCGAGCGGATTTCGGAGCGCAACGCGCTCATTTCGCGGGCGACGCTTTCGGAAATATCCTGCTTCAGCTCCTGGCGCAGGCTGACCAGCGCCTGGGCGATGTCGCGCATGCCATTGTCTGCCTGCGGCTGCGGCACCGGTATGCGCGGGGGCTGTGGGGCCGGACGGCGGGGTTCCTCGCGGCGCGGGGCTGGCGCGATCGGGCGCTGTTCGGCGTAACGGGGTGCTTCCGCGCGCACGGGCGCCTGGCGAGCCGGCGGGCGGTAAGCTTCAGGCGGGCGCAGTTCGGTTCGGCGGGGCTCGGCATACCGTGGCTCCTCCCGGCGCAGGCTCTCCTGTCGCCGCTCCGGCGCACGCGGGCGCTCGGGCCGTACGCTGCGGTCACGGCTGGCATCGAGCATGCGCTGGCGTTCGCGGATCTCGGCAAGGGGGTCGCTTGCGAATTGCGGTTCGCGATAGGCGGACGCTGCGGTCGGCCGGCGGTCATGGCGCGGATCGTTGGCTTTCGGCGGCTGGCCATCACGCGCGGTACCGGACATCAACCCCTCGATACGCGCCTCGAGCCCTTCGATGGTGCGGTTCAACGCATCCAGGGAAGAGCGGTCGCCGGGACGGGAAGGGGTCGATCGTGATCCGTTCATGTGCTCGCTCGTTTCGACGTTGTACCTGCTGGCTCTCGTAACGGGCCGTGTTCAGGGATAGGGCATCCCGTCATTCGGCCATATATTAGAAATGCCTTATGCAAGACTTGCCATTTCAGCGCACGCGGGACGTCTTGAGGTAAATGCACTGCGTCGCTTAAGAGCCCACTATTTCCTTAAACGTAGTAAACAACTCGTTAACCGGGACGAAAATTTTAACCTTTTCGATGCGTTCGGTTTGCTTTGCGGTGATAACGTAGCGCCTGCCGGCCCCTATCTTCCTGCTTTCCCCATCCAGCCTCGCAACTGCTCGACGCGTTAAGACTGTGATCGGAACGGAGGAATGGCGACGGTGGAGATCGGCAAAGTTCCAGACGCGCGTAATTGACGTTTACGCGAACGTCAATTATTTATGGTAGCAAGAATGCGGATTCCCTCGTGAGCCGAAGGCCAGGGGCGGGATTCAGCGACGAGGATTTGGAGGAAGCTCGACCATGCCCGTGTACAAGGCCCCGGTAAACGACACGCTTTTCATTCTCAACGATGTGCTGGGCCTTGAGCGATACGGCAACCTGCCGGGCTTTGCCGATGCCACGCCCGACATGCTGGAAGCGATCATCGGGGAAGCCGCCAAGGTGGCCGAGGACGTGCTCTTTCCGCTGAACCTCTCTGGCGACCAGGAAGGCTGCACCCGTCACGACGACGGTACGGTTTCGGTGCCGAAGGGTTTCAAGCAGGCCTATGACCAGTATTGCCAGGCCGGCTGGATCGGCCTTGCCGTGCCGGAGGAATTTGGAGGCCAGGGGCTGCCCTATACGCTGCATGCCGCCGTCGGCGAATACATGTCGTCGGCCAACATGTCGCTGATGATGTATCCGGGCCTGACCCAGGGCGCGATCGCCGCGATCCTCGTGCATGGTTCCGACGAGCAGAAGAGGACCTACCTGCCGAAAATGGTTGCCGGCACCTGGTCGGGTACCATGAACCTCACCGAACCCCATTGCGGCACCGATCTCGGCCTGCTGCGTTCGAAGGCGGTGCCGCAGGCCGATGGCTCCTACAAGATTTCCGGCCAGAAGATCTTCATCTCGGCCGGCGAGCACGGCATGACCGACAATATCGTCCACCTGGTGCTCGCCCGCATTGAAGGCGCGCCGGAGGGCACCAAGGGCATCTCGCTCTTCATCGTGCCGAAGTTCATGGTCAATGCCGACGGATCGCTGGGCAAGCGCAACGGCGCTACCTGCGGTGCGATCGAACACAAGATGGGCATCCACGGCAACTCCACCTGCGTCATGAACTACGACGAGGCGACCGGTTACCTGATCGGCGCTGAAAACAAGGGCCTGGCGGCCATGTTTGTGATGATGAACGAGGCTCGCCTCGGCGTCGGCCTGCAGGGCCTGTCGATCGCCGAGACCGCCTACCAGAACGCCGTCGCCTATGCCCGCGAGCGTATCCAAGGCCGCTCGCTCTCCGGTACCAAGGCGCCGGATAAAAAGGCCGACCCGATCATCGTCCACCCCGATATCCGCCGCTCGCTGATGACCATCCGCGCTTTCAACGAGGCCGGCCGCGCCTTCCTGCTGTGGACCGCGCTGAAATCCGATATCGCCCACCGCTCGCCGGATGCGGCGGAACGCCAGAACGCCGATGATCTCCTCGGCCTTGCGACCCCGATCCTCAAGGGGGTGATGACCGACAAGGGCTTCGAGCATGCCGTGATGGCCCAGCAGGTGTTTGGCGGCCACGGTTATATCGAGGAACACGGCATGAGCCAGTATGTCCGTGATGCCCGCATCACCATGATCTACGAAGGCGCCAACGGCATCCAGGCGCTCGACCTCGTCGGCCGCAAGCTGGCACTGAACGGCGGCCGCGCCGTGATGGCGATGTTCAAGGAGATCGGCGACTTCTGCGAAGAGAACCGTTCCGACGAGGCGATGGCCCCCTTCACCAAGGGGCTCAAGAAGGGCTTGAACGACCTGCAGGCCTCCACCATGTGGTTCATGCAGAACGCCATGGCCAAGCCCGACAATGCCGGCGCCGGTTCGACCGACTATATGCACCTCTTCGGGATCGTGACGCTCGGCTACATGTGGGCCAAGATCGCCAAGGCGGCGCAGAGCGGACTTGCCGCCGGCGACGCCCGCGCCGACTACCTGAAGAACAAGCTGGTGACGGCGAAGTTCTTCATGGAAAAGATCATGCCGGAAACCGCGATGCGGAAAGTCCGCATCGAAGCCGGCGCCGACAGCGTGATGGAACTTGCCGCGGAAGCGTTTTGAGTAGGGTCTTTCTTCTCCCCGGCGGGGAGAAGGTGGCCCAAAGGGCCGGATGAGGGGGCGCGCCGTAGGCGCGTCTTGTTTCGGGCTCCGGCTTTGCCGGAGACCCCCTCATCGCCTCGCATCCGCTCGGCACTTCTCCCCGCTGGGGAGAAGAGGGAGGATGCGGGAAGCAGATGCAAGAATTCGAAGGCGCCCAGGCGCCCCCCAGGGAGATGACACCATGACCGAAGTCTTCATTTACGACCACGTCCGCACGCCGCGCGGTCGCGGCAAGAAGGATGGGGCGCTGCACGAGGTGCCGTCCGTGCGCCTCGCGGCCAAGACGCTGGAAGCGATCCGCGACCGCAACGGCCTCGACACGTCTTATGTCGACGACATCATCATGGGCTGCGTCGATCCGGTCATGGATGCCGGCGCCGTCATCCCCAAGGCCGCTGCCTTCGAGGCCGGATATTCCAACAGGGCGCCCGGCATGCAGATTTCCCGTTTCTGCTCCTCGGGTCTCGATGCGGTCAACTTTGCGGCTGGCAAGGTCGCAGCCGGGTCCGACGACATCGTCATCGCCGGCGGCGTCGAGAGCATGTCGCGGGTCGGCATGGGCATGTCCGGCGGCTCCTGGTACATGGACCCGTCGGTCAATTTCCCGGCCTACTTCATGCCCCAGGGCGTCTCGGCCGACCTGATCGCCACCAAATACGGTTTTTCCCGCGATGATGTCGACGCCTATGCGGTCGAGAGCCAGAAGCGCGCGGCCAGGGCCTGGGACGCCGGCTACTTCAAGAACTCGGTCATTCCGGTCAAGGACCAGAACGGCCTGACCATCCTCGACCGCGACGAGCACATGCGCCCTACCACCGACATGCAGTCGCTGGCCTCGCTCAACCCGTCGTTCCAGATGCCGGGCGAGATGGGCGGTTTCGAAGCGGTCGGCATCCAGGCCCATCCGGAAATCGAGCGGATCAATTATGTCCACCACGCCGGCAATTCGTCGGGCATCGTCGATGGTGCGGCGGCCGTGCTGATCGGCTCGAAGGCCGGCGGTGAAGCCATGAACCTGAAACCCCGCGCCCGCATCCGCCACTTCGCCAATATCGGATCCGATCCGGCGCTGATGCTGACCGGCCCGGTCGACGTCACCGAAAAGCTTTTGGCCCGCTCCGGCATGAAGATCTCCGACATCGATCTCTTCGAACTCAACGAAGCCTTCGCCGCCGTTGTGCTGCGCTATATGCAGGCCTTCGAGATCAGCCACGACAAGATCAACGTCAACGGCGGCGCCATCGCCATGGGCCACCCGCTCGGCGCCACTGGCGCGATGATTTTGGGCACGGTCTTGGACGAGCTGGAACGCCGCGATCTCAACACCGCGCTGGTCACGCTCTGCATCGGCGCCGGCATGGGCACCGCGACGATTATCGAGAGAGTTTGAGGGGAAACCCCCTCATCCGCCTGCCGGCACCTTCTCCCCGAGGGGAGAAGAGGGATTGCCGCAACGCCTCCGATCCTCCTCTCCCCTTGGGGAGAGGGTGGCCGAGCGAAGCGGAGGCCGGGTGAGGGGGCGGTTCGGCACGCCACAGAAATTTCAGGGAAGAGGAAATCCCATCATGAGCACCTACAAGAACTTCACCGTCGAAACCGACGCGGACGGCATCGCTCTCGTCACCTGGGACATGCCCGACAAATCCATGAACGTCTTCACCATGGAGGTGATGGACGAGATCGAGGCGATCGTCGATGCGACGGTTGCGGATGCGGCCGTCAAGGGCGTCGTCTTCACGTCCGGCAAGTCGTCCTTCTCCGGCGGCGCCGATCTTACCATGATCAAGTCGATGTTCTCGATGCTCGCCGAGGAACAGGCGAAGGACCCGGCCACCGCCGCGCAAAAACTGTTCGATGCCGCCGGCCGCATGTCGTGGCTGTGGCGCAAGGTCGAGTTGAACGGCAAACCTTGGGTCTCGGCGATCAACGGCACCTGCATGGGCGGCGCGTTCGAGCTGTCGCTCGCCTGCCACGGCCGGGTCGCTGCCAATTCCAAGTCGGTGAAAATAGCGCTGCCGGAAGTCAAGGTCGGCATCTTCCCGGGCGCCGGCGGCACCCAGCGCGTGCCGCGGCTGGCGAACGCCCAGGATGCCCTGCAGATGATGACGACAGGTTCGTCGCTGACCGCCCAGCGCGCCAAGGCCATGGGCCTCGTGCATCAGGTCGTCGAGCCCGCCGAGCTGATCAACGCCGCCAAGCAGATGATCAAGGACGGCCTCAAACCCGTCGCCCCCTGGGACGAGAAGGGTTTCAAGGTCCCCGGCGGCGGCATCTGGACGCCGGCTGCAGCCCAGCTCTGGCCGGCCGCCCCCGCCATCCTGCGCCGTGAAAGCGCCGGCAATTATCCGGGCGCGCTCGCCATCCTGAAATGCGTCTATGAGGGCCTCCAGCTTCCCTTCGATACGGGCCTCAAAGTCGAACAGCGGTATTTCACCGAGATCCTGCGCACCACCGAAGCGTTTTCGATGATCCGCTCGCTGTTCGTCTCCATGCAGGAACTCGGCAAGGGCGCCCGCCGCCCGGCCGGTATCCCGAAGACGGAATTCTCCAAGATCGGCGTCGTCGGCGCCGGCTTCATGGGCGCCTCGATCGCCTATGTGACGGCTGCCGCCGGCATCCCCGTCATCCTCATCGACCGGGACCAGGAGGCCGCCGACAAGGGCAAGGCCCATTCCGAAAAGCTGGTGGCCGACCAGGTGGGCAAGGGCCGGATGACCAGGGAGGAGGGCGAAAAGCTGCTGTCGCTGATCACCCCCACCCCGGATTACCAGGCGCTGTCGGATGCAAGCCTCGTCGTCGAGGCGGTGTTCGAGGATCGCACTGTTAAGAAGGCGGTGATCGAGGCGGTCGAAGCGGTCATCCCGCAAACCACCATCTTTGCCTCCAACACGTCCACCCTGCCGATCACCGGCCTTGCCGAGAATTCCAAACGCGCCGACCAGTTCATCGGCGTGCATTTCTTCTCGCCGGTCGAAAAGATGATGCTGACCGAGGTCATCCTCGGCGAAAAATCGGGAGACAAGGCGCTCGCCGTGGCGCTCGATTTCGTCGCCGCGATCAAAAAGACCCCAATCGTCGTCAACGATACCCGCGGCTTTTATGTCAACCGCTGCGTCTTCCGCTATATCAACGAAGCCTATGACATGCTGACTGAAGGCGTGCCGGCGGCGATGATCGAGAATGCCGCCAAGATGGCCGGCATGCCGGTCGGCCCTCTGTCGCTCAACGACGAGGTCGCCGTCGATCTGTCCCAGAAGATCATGAAGGCCTCGATCGCCGACCTCGGCCCCAATGCCGTCAAGCCGGAGCACATGGCGCTGGTCGACCAGATGGTCGACGTGCTCGACCGCCGCGGCCGCAAGAATTTGAAGGGCTTTTACGAATACCCAGCCAAGCCCGCCAAGAAATTCCTCTGGCCCGAGCTAAAGACCCTCTACCCGCAGAAAAAGGCCTCGGAGGTGGATGTTAGCGTCCTGAAACAGCGCCTGCTGGTGACGATCGCGCTCGAAGCCGCCCGCACCGTCGAGGAAGGCATCGTCACCGATCCGCGCGAAGCCGATGTCGGCTCCATCCTCGGCTTCGGCTTCGCCCCCTATACCGGCGGCACGCTCTCCTACATCGACGGCATGGGCGTGAAGAACTTTGTCGCGCTCTGCGAAAAGCTGGCCGCAAGCTACGGCCCGCACTTCAAGCCGACGCCGCTCTTGAAGGACATGGCGGCGAAGGGTGAGACGTTTTACGGGCGGTTTGACCCGTACGCGAAGGTGGGGGAGGCGGCGTGAGGCGCTTTGTAGATTGAACCACCCAGGTTTTGGCACCCGGGTGGTTTATTACTTTACAGCTTAATGTTCCGGCCGATATTGACCGCTGTGGCGTGTCAATTGCAGCAGCGTCGATGGCCACGCACGAACTCGATTTTTCCAAATCGGATTCGCGTGTACGGCCGGACTACATGGCAACATTTCTGAGCCATTTTATCCTCCTGTATTGGAGGACTCTTGAATCTCAGAGGGTTATGCGCTATAGACGCACAACAGAGAGTGCATAACCCTCTTAACCCGCCGAACGAGTCATGCAAGGCCTCGGCGGGACCGGAACCGGCTCTACTTGGTGTCCTACCACCTCGTAGAGCCGTTTTCATTTCGGTGATCCTGTCCCTTGTCTACTCCCTTCCCAAAGATTCGGCAAGTCTCCCACGCCAAAGACTTCCCATTTTCTTGGGGTGATGGTAGTTTGCTTGAAAATCGGTATTGGGAAGAAAAACATGAGCGACTTTTTCGAAGCTCTGCAGCGGGAAATTGAAGGTATAGAGCGGGAACTGGATGCTGATCCTAGATACATAAAATTAAAAAGCCTAAAGCAGGTTCTCTCTTTGTACGACTCAACTGGCGTGGCTAGGGAGAGAGTCGTTGCCCCCGAGATACCGAGAACGGTAACCCGGCAGCAGTCAGAGGGCCGTGCAAAAGCCATCGAATTGGCTGAATTGTATCTTAGAAATAGAAATGGTCCGACTGCTACTAGAGACATTTACAATCACATTGAGATGCATGGGGGCGAGATTGGTGGGAAAGATCCCGTCAACAATTTAAGCGCTATGCTATCCAATTCAGAGCTTTTTCAATCTAATGGAAGGGCAGGTTGGACGCTTGCAACCAAAAACGGCCCCCCCATAACGGACGAGCAATATCAGAACGCCGTCGATTCAATTTTGGCAGATTTGGATAGTGGTGAACTTTTGGATGCAAATTCTTATAATCAGGAAAATCATCGCATCCCCGAGAATATCGATAGAAAGCTTTTGACTGAAGCAAGGAAGATAATAAGCCGCCACTTGACTTCGGTTGAAATGTCTAAACTGCGGGAATACTTTCTAAAAACTCTTTCCTCTCAAATATAACTTGTCGTTGGGTGCCGTCAATCTTGGAGTTTGCGAAGATGGATCCTCGGGTCAAGCCCGAGGATGACGACCGGGAGGGGAAGTTTGGGTGCCCAGAGAAACGATGAGAGTGTATCCCCGGTGCTGTCTCGCATCCCGGCACCACCGTCAACATCGTCATCCTCGGGCTTGACCCGAGGATCCATGCCGCACCCGCCGACTTACCATCCTCCCAGCTCCTCGTACAAATCCCGCCACTCGGGGTTCAGCTTCTCGATCAGCTCGATCTTCCATTGCCGATACCAGCGCTTGAGTGATTTCTCCCGCTGAATGGCGCTGACGATATTGTCGTGGGCTTCGTACCAAACCAGCCGTTTGCAGCCGTATTTCGAGGTGAAGCCGGGATGATGTTCCTCGCGGTGTTCGTAGATGCGATTGGCGAGATCGGAGGTCACGCCGATATAAAGCGTGCCGTGCTTGTGGTTGGTGACGATGTAGACATATCCCGCCATGCGAGCATGATGGGATGGTTGTGTGGTGTCGTCAATCCGGGCGTTTGCGGGGGTGGATCCTCGGGTCGAGCCCGAGGATGACGACCGAGACGGGGAGAGCAGAGGTCCGAAGCTACGCTGAAATGTTTTACTGGTGTTGTTTCGCACCCGTGGCACCACCTCCAACCCCGTCATCCTCGGGTTTAACCCGAGGATCCACCCCCCGTTCCGCCAGAACACTGCTCGCCGGCGCTCCCGCTCCGGCCGCCACTCACGCCATCGGGTTGCTCAAGCCACCTCCGCAATTTCCCCCACCCACCCCGCTTCCCCAATCCCGTTTTTCCTTCTATCTTCCCTGGCATTCATCAAGCTCAGGTTGCAGGAGGGGTCATGTTTGAAGCGGTAAAATATCGTCTGGGCGGGTTGCTGGTCCTGGTTATCGGGGCGGCCGTGGGGTGGTCGGCCATATGGCAGCCGCTTCAGCAGGCGGAGTTGGGCGCCGACACCGTCGCGTGGATGCCGCGCGTCGTCGTTCTGCTGGCGGTCTGCGCGGTTTTCGGTCTCTATCTGCTCTTCACCGGCAACCGTTATCCCTATCGCGATGTCGAGCGCAGCACGTTGACGACGGCAGGGTGGATCTTGTTTGCGATCGTCGCTGTGGCCGCGACCGCGGGCTTCTTCTGGATGGACATGACCTTGAAGTCGCTCGGCTACCACTGATCGCGCCAGGCGCCGGAGCTTTTCATCCGGCGGCCACTCGCCGATCCTGGCAACGCAACGAGCGATAGCCACCAACTGGATCGGCAGTTCGCCAACCGGGAGCCGCCCATGGACCTTGCCACCGAAGCCCTCGTCTTCACCGATCCCGCGGATTGGGCCTCCTGGCTCTCCGCCCACCATGCCACCTCGTCCGGCGTCTGGCTGCAGATCGGCAAGAAGAACCCGAAGCGGACCCTGATCACCATCGACGAGGCGCTGGATGTGGCGCTCTGCCATGGCTGGATCGACAGCCAGCGCAAGGGCTTCGACGCCACCTCCTATCTGCAGCGGTATTCGCCGCGCCGCACCAAAAGCCCGTGGTCGAAGCTCAATGTCGATCGGGTGGCGGCACTGACGCAGGCCGGGCGGATGCGGCCGGCGGGGCTGGCAGAAGTCGAGGCGGCCAAGGCCGACGGGCGCTGGGCGGTCGCCTACGCGCCGCAGCGCGAAGCCGGCCTGCCGGACGACCTGATGGCCGCGCTCGCTGAAAATGCCGCCGCCGGCGCTGCCTTCGAAAAGCTCGACAAGACCGGCCAGTATGCGGTGGTGCTTCCGCTGTTGAAGGCGACCACGCCGGAGGTTCGGGCCGCGCGGGTGGCGAAGGCGGTGGGGAAGCTGGCGGTAGACAAATAGAGGCGGTTTCTACCGAGATACCCCCCTCTGTCCTGCCGGACATCTCCCCCTCAAGGGGGATCACAAATGGGATGCGAGGCGGTGCGTCGTCCCTAACCCTCCCCCTTGTGGGGAGGGTGGCCGGCAGGCGGGCGGGGTTTTTATACTGGGTGAAATCCCCTCCCCAACCCCTCCCCACAAGGGGGAGGGGCTCCTCGCGTAAGCCCTGCCCCTGTGGGGGAGATGCCCGGCAGGGCAGAGGGGGGTATCCCACGGCACACCCTTCAACATCGTCACGCTGATGCCTTACCCGAGGACAAACAGCTGCCTCCTTCCGGCATTTTCAATAACTTGCCCGATTGTTCATCCCCGCCCCTCACCACCATGCCTACAATCCTCCCGCTTCCGTCGCCGGAGTGTTTCGCGAGACGTTCGCGGGCAGGCGGGAGCCGGCGCTTTCATCGGAACCGTAACGTGCGGGAAAGGTGGAAGAGGTGAAAGCCATGGAGGGTGGGCTGAAAGGCAAGCCTTCCTATCAAGCCTCCCCCGGACAGCCATGTCCGGTTCGGTTGAGCCGTGCAAGTGGCAGGCCTGTCCCGAAAGGATGGGCGCGAACGAAGCCACGCAGCGAGGCGAGATGATCACCTGTAGGGGCCGGAAGCCCCGACAAGACGCCGAAGGCCACGCGAATGCGGAGCCACCATTCAAAAAATCAATCGAGGTTCCGCATTCGTGTGGGCTCTCCGACAGGACGCAAGGGCATGCCGGTTCGCCGGAACGGGAAGATCGGAACCGAACACGGGAGCCGGAAACGGTCGCGTGGACGAAAGCATGCGTCTTTGGAGCGGTTGCAGCAAAGGGCGCGACGGCCCGATGTCCGGGACCGCGTCGGAAGAGAAGGATCAGGGAGAAAGGAACGATGGCGAGAAGCGAAGAAGAGTGCCGCCGCCTCATGGAGGAAGAGGACAGGGAGCCCTATCTGCCCGGGCTGACCTGGGGCGAGTTCAGCGCGTTGCCGCCACGCCGGAAATCCCACGAGCTCCAGAAGTTCACCCAGTATTTCACGACCTATCTCGGCTTCTGGAAGACCTGCGACCTTTCTTCCTGCCGCCGGGCCAAGGCCTGCAGAGGGTTTCTCACAGAAGCGCAATATCGCGCCAATCCGGGTTACCAAGACAGCTTCCCGCCCTGTGTCGGCCCTGGCGGTGCGCGTCAGCAGGAGGTGCTGGCGGGTATGAGGCGGCTCGGCGGCGCGGACGACGACGAGCCGAAATACGACGGCCGCCGGAAAACCGGAGAGGAGGACGAATGACGGCCCCGATGCCGGCCGGTTCCCGGCGGCGCGATCGTCGGCCCGCTCACGCCTTGTCGAGCGCGATCGTCAGGTCGGCGATCAGGTCGTCCGGGTGCTCGATGCCGATCGACAGGCGGATGGTTGAATCGAGCACGCCGATCCTCTGGCGCACCTCGGCCGGCACGCCGGAGTGGGTCATGGTCGCCGGGTGGCTGGCAAGCGATTCCGTGCCCCCGAGGCTCACCGCCAGCTTGAAGATCTGCAGCGCGTTCAAAAACCGGAACGAAGCGGGCTGGCCGCCCCTGATGTCGAAGGAAAAGGTCGAGCCTCCGCCCGTGCACTGCGCCGCAAACACCTGTCCCACCGGCGAGGACGGGTCGTGATAGGGCAGGTAGTGGATCTTTTCGACATTTGGGTGCCCGCGCAGGAAATCGGCGACGGCGAGCGCGTTGGTATTGGCCTTTTCCATGCGGATCGACAGCGTTTCCAGGCTGCGGCCGAGCATCCAGCAGGAATGCGGATCGAGCTGCGTGCCGATCGCCCCGCGCAGCGCCTTCACCTGTTTCATCACCGCCTTGGAGCCGAGGGCGGCGCCGGCGATCAGGTCCGAATGGCCGCCGACATATTTGGTCAGCGAATAGAGCGAGATATCCGCTCCATGCTCGATCGGTCGCTGGAAGACCGGGCCGAGCAGCGTGTTGTCGCAGGCGATCACCGGCCGATGCCCCTGTTTTTCGCCGATGGCATCCGCCACCCGCCGCATCATCGCCACGTCCACCAGGCTGTTGGTCGGGTTCGCCGGCGTCTCGATCAGGATCACCGAAACCCGCCCCTTGCCCATCGCCTCCTCGGCCGCAGCCGTCACCAGCGCCTCGTCGACCCCATCCGCGAAGCCGACTGCTGCCACCCCCATGTTGAGGAAGGTTTTCGCAAGCAGCGTTTCCGTGCCGCCGTAGAGCGGCTGCGAATGCAGCACGCAGTCGCCGGGCCGCACGAACGCCATCAGCGTCGTGGCGATCGCCGACATGCCGGACGAAAACAGCACGCAGCTCTCGGTGCGCTCATAGACCGCCAGCCGGTCCTCGACGATCTCGCTGTTGGGGTGGTTGAAGCGCGAGTAGACCAGCCCCGCCCCGGTGCCGGCCGGCGGCTCGCGGCGGCCGGAAACGAAGTCGAAGAAGTCGCGGCCCTCCTCGGCGGATTTGAACACGAAGGTGGAGGTGAGGAAGACCGGCGGCTTGACCGCGCCCTCGGAAAGCTCCGGGTCGTAGCCGTAGTTCAGCATCTGCGTTTCGGGATGGAGCTTGTGATTGCCGATATGCGTCTTCGAAGGATGCGGGGCGGTCATGGTCGGTCTCCTGGCGTGAAAAAAGCGGATGCCATGACCGGAGATAATATCGGAAAAACCGCCGCCAAGGGGCGTTATCTGCGAAAGCCGGATGGTCGGTGCGGCATCGGGCGATGCGGCTGCGAACGTCCCAAGTCTGCCGTTGACCCGTGCGCTTCGGCAAGGCTATCACTTCTCCGTCAATCAAGGGAGGATGTCCGCTCATGCCGGGCATCATGATCAAAATGCCACGCCTTTCCGCCTCCACCGAACTTCCAGCAGATGTCGCAGCACCCGGTTACGACAGAGCCCTTCTGAAGCCCGGTATCCTGCATATCGGCCTCGGCGCGTTCCACCGCGCCCATCAGGCGGTTTATACCGATGCGGCGCTCGCCGCGGAGTTCGGCGATTGGGGGATTGTCGGCGTCAGCTTACGTTCGGTCGATATCGTCCGGGATCTGGCGGCACAGGACGGGTTATATTCGGTTGTCGCCAGCAGCGCTGCCGGAGATAGGGCCCAGGTCGTCGGCTCGGTCACCAAGGGCCTTTCCGGCACCGAGGACCGGGCGGAAATCCTGGCGCTGCTGGCCGATCCGGCGATCCGGATCGTCACCATCACCGTCACCGAAAAGGCCTATGGCATCGATCCGGCCTCGGGCGGTCTCGATCGCAACCATCCGTCGGTCAAGGCCGATCTTGCCGATCCGACATCGCCGACCGGCGTCATCGGTTACCTGGTCGAAGGTTTTTCGCGCCGCCATGCCGCCGGTTTGCTGCCCTTCACGGTGCTCTGCTGCGACAACCTGCCGACCAACGGCCGCATCGTCCGCAAACTGGTGATCGAGATGGCGGGTGCCCGCGATCCGGCGCTCGCCAACTGGATCGCCGGCCATGGCGCGTTTCCGTCCAGCATGGTCGACCGCATCGTGCCGGCCACGACCGACGTAACCCGTGCCCTTGCGGAAAAGCTGATCGGCGCCGAAGACAGGCTGGCGCTCAGCACCGAGCCCTTCATGCAATGGGTGGTCGAAGACCATTTTCTTGCCGGCCGGCCGAAATGGGAAGCCGGCGGCGCGCTTTTCGTCGACGATGTCGAGCCCTATGAGAAGATGAAGCTGCGGCTGCTCAACGGTTCCCATTCGCTGGTCGCCTATCTCGGCCAGCTGAAAGACCTCACCTTCGTCCGCGACGTCATGGCCGTGCCGGAATACCGGGCACTGGTGCGCCGCCACATGGCGGAGGCGGTGAAGACGCTCGATCCGGTGCCGGGCATCGATCTCGACGGCTATATGGACCAGCTGATCGAGCGCTTCAAGAATCCGACGATCGCTCACAAGACGCAGCAGATCGCCATGGACGGCACCCAGAAGCTGCCGCAGCGCATTTTCGCAGGTGCAGTGGAAGCCTTGGCGAATGGTGGAGATGCGTCGTCTGCAGCTTACGTTGTGGCTCTCTGGATCGCCTATGTTTGCAAGACCGCGGAGATCAACGATCCACGCGCGACCGAGCTCAAGGTTGCCGCCGCCGGGATGACGGCGGACGATCCGTCGGCACCCTTCTTCGCAATTGCGGGCCTGTTCCCCCAGGCTCTCACGGAGAATAGCGCTTGGCGTGCGCGGGTGAATGCAGAGCTTGAAAAACTCTAGCCTCGAAACGTGTAGTCGGCGATCGATTGCGGTTTCATCTCGATCGAGAAGCCGGGCCGCACCGGCGGCATATAGGCCGCGTTTTCGATGATGCAGGGCTCGACGAAATGCTCGTGCAGATGGTCGACATATTCGATCACCCGGCCTTCCTTGGTGCCGGATACGGCGATGTAGTCGATCATCGACAGATGCTGCACATATTCGCAGAGACCAACGCCGCCGGCATGCGGCCAGACAGGAAGGCCGTATTTCGCGGCGACCAGCAACACCGCCAGCACCTCGTTCAGGCCGCCCATGCGGCATGAATCGATCTGCACGATGTCGATCGCGCCTTCGGCGATGAACTGCTTGAACATGATGCGGTTCTGGCACATTTCGCCGGTCGCGACTTTTACCGGACCGATCGCCTCGCGGATTTTTCGGTGGCCGGCAATGTCGTCGGGGCTTGTCGGCTCCTCGATGAAGAAGGGCTTTGCAAAGGCAAGTTTGTTGACCCAGTCGATCGCCTGGCCGACTTCCCAGACCTGGTTTGCATCGATCATCAGGTAACGGTCGGGGCCGATTACCTCACGGGCGATGGTCAGGCGCCTGATATCGTCTTCAAGATCGCGCCCGACCTTCATCTTCACATGATTGAAGCCGGCATCGACGGCTTGCCTGCAGAGCCGGCGGAGCTTCTCTTCCGGATAACCGAGCCAACCGGCCGACGTCGTGTAGCAGGCATAACCCTCGCGCTTCAGCACCTCGATGCGCTCTGCCTTGCCCGCTTCTGCCCGTTTCAGGATCGCCAGCGCATCCTCGCGCGACAGCACGTCGGTCAGGTAACGGTAATCGACGATATCGGCGATCTCTTCCGCCGACATCTCCGCAACCAGCTGCCAGACCGGCTTGCCCTTCTGCTTGGCGAGCAGATCCCAGAAGGCGTTGACGACCGCGCCGGTGGCGAGGTGGATGGCGCCCTTGTCCGGCCCGATCCAGCGCAGCTGGCTGTCACTGGTCAGATGCCGCCAGAACTTTCCGGGCGCCTTGGCGAAGGTTTCGAGTTCCTGTCCGACCACCAGGTGCCGCATCGCCTTGATCGCCATGCAGCAGATGTCGTTGCCCCGCCCGATCGTGAAGGTCAGGCCGTGGCCGGCAAGCTCTCCGCTATCGGTATCGAGGATGACATAGGCCGCCGAATAATCCGGGTCCGGATTCATCGCGTCGGAGCCGTCAAGGCTCTGCGATGTGGGGAAACGAAGGTCGAAGACGCGGAGATCGGTGATGCGGGTCATGGTTCTCTCGTATTGCCTCAGATGGTCCAGCCGCCGTCGATGGCGTAAGCCTGGCCTGACGTATAGGTGGCGCCGGCGAGGTAGAGGGCGAGCTCGGCGATTTCTTCCGGTGTGCCGAGCCGGCCCATCGGCTGGCGGGCGATGAAGGCGGCGCGGGCCTCGTCGTAATTGCCTTGGGCCCGCATGCGGTCCTGCAGCGAAGGGCTTTCGACGGTGCCCGGGCAGATGGCGTTGCAGCGGATGCCGTCGGTCACATAATCGGCGGCGACGGATTTTGTGAGCCCGATCACGGCCGCCTTGGTGACGCCATAGGCGAAGCGGTTAGGCACGCCCTTGATGCTGGAAGCGACGGACGACATGTTGATGATCGCGCCGTCCTTCTTCGCAAGCATGCCCGGTAGCACCGCCCGGATGGTACGGATCATCGCTCTGACGTTGAGGTCGAGGGCGAAGTCGAAATCGCTGTCCTTCATATCGAGGATCGAGCCCCCATGGACGAAGCCGGCGCAGTTGAAGAGGATGTCGACCGTGCCGATGCGCTCGACACAGGCGACGATCGCCGCGTTGTCGAGCACGTCGAGCCTTGCCGTCTTCAGATTGTCGAGTTTCGGCAGAGCAGCCAGCAGGCTTTCGTTGATATCGGTCGCATGGACCGTCGCGCCGGCTTCTGCAAAGGCGAGCGCCGCTGCCCGGCCGATGCCCTGGCCTGCGGCGGTCACGAATGCGGTTTTTCCATCAAGTCTGATCGTCATGTCTTATCCTCGAATTATCCGGCCGGCCGTCAGTCTGATTGAGGAAATCCTCAATCCAGATGAAAGACCTCTTCCATCATCGCCCACCACTCACCTTGCTTGCGGCTATCGAGCGGCTTTTGGCAAGGGATGGTCAGCGACCACCATTCCTGATTCTTAGGGTCGGCGGCTATTTTCGCCATGTCGGCTTCGAAATCGCTGCCATGATATTCCCAGGTTCCGAACAGCAGGTTTTCCGGCTCGCGCAGGAAGATCGTGTAGTTCCTGATGTTGGCACGGCTGATGAGGGCGAGCACTTCCGGCCAGACGGCGGCGTGCAGGCGCTTGTATTCCGCGATCATCTGCGGCTCGATGCCGATCACCATGCCCATTCGCTGCATCATCGCCTCCTCTAGACTTCCACCAGCGCCTTGACGACGCCGGCCGCCGGATCGGTCAGTCCTGCAAAACGTTCCGGCACTTCCGACAGCATCATTCTATGAGTGATCAGGGCTGCGGGGATCTTGTCCTCGCGCATGACCTGCATCACCCGCTCGAAATCCACGGCCGTCGCATTGCGGCTGCCAAGCAGCGTCGTCTCGCGCTTGTGGAACTCCGGATCGGAGAAAGTAATGTCGCTCGAAACGATCGAGACCAGGACGTAGGTGCCGCCATGGGCGACGAAACCGAAGCCGCGTTCGATGGCTTTCGGATTGCCCGTCGCATCGAAGACGGCGTCGAAGAAGTCGCCACCGGTCAGCGCCGAAAGCTGCGCGTGGTCGTCCGGACCGAGTTGAACCGTGGATGTGAGCCCAAGCTGGTCGCGGGCGAAATCCAGCCTGTCCGCACGGCTGTCGAGAAGCGTCACCGCTGCGCCCTCGAGCGTCGCGAAGATTGCGACCGCCAGCCCGATCGGACCCGCGCCGGTGACCAGAACGCTCTGTCCCGGCTCGATCCTGGCGCGGGCAACCGCATGGGCGCCGATCGCCAGGAACTCCACCATCGCCGCCTGGTCGAGCGAAAGGCCGCCGGCCTTCAGCACGAATGCTTCCGGCAGGCTCAGATATTCGGTCATGCCGCCGTCGCGATGCACGCCGAGGACGCCGAGGTTGCGGCAGCAATTGGTCCGGCCCTTGAGGCAGGCATGGCAGTGGCCGCAGGAGATATAGGGCATGATCGAGACGGTATCGCCGACCGCAAGCGCACTGCCGGCCGGTGCTTCCTCGACCGTTCCGGCGAGCTCGTGACCCATGACGCGCGGATAAGAGAGATAGGGCTGGTTGCCGGTGAAGATATGCAGGTCGGTACCGCAGACGCCGATGCGCCGCAGCTTCACCAGCACCTCGCCGTCACCGCGAAGAGGCTTGGGACGGTCGATGGCGCTGAGCTTTCCCGGTGCATCGCAGATGATCGTCAACATAATTTTACGCTCCGAGCCGATAGAAACGCTGGGCACTGCCGCCGAAGACCTCGCCATGAGCGTCGGCGGGCACGATATCGAGGCATTGATCCAGCCAGGCTTGGTAATCTCCGGCAAGCCTCAGCACCGGCCAGTCGCTGCCCCAGATGACCCGCCCAGCGCCGAACAGGTCGAATATGGTTTCGGCATAAGGCCGTACCGCCTGGGGTTTCTGGTCGCCCGCCTCGGTCAGCAGGCCGGAAAGCTTGCAATGAACGTTCGGCAGTTCGGCGAGCACTTTCATGCGCGCATACCAGTCGATGAAACGGCCCTCCGAAATCGGCGGTTTGGCACCGTGGTCGATGACGATCGGCAGATCGGGGTGTCGCCGGGCGAAGGCAAGCAGCGGTTCGAGATGGCGCGGCAGCACCAGTGCATCGAAGACCAGATGGTGTTCGAGCATGGCTGTCACGGCTGCATCGAGCGCAGGGTCGCCGATCCAGTGGTCGTCGGCGATATCCTGCAGCATCGGCCGCAGCCCTTTAAGCTTCGGATGCCGGGCCAGCCGGGCAATGGCTGCCGGTGCGTCGGGCGCCTTCATATCGGTCCATCCGACCACGCCGAGGATGAAGGGCGTCCTGTCGGCGAGATCGAGCAGGAACGTGGTGTCCGCCTCGCTCTCCATGGTCTGCACCAGCACCGTGCCGTCAACGCCGGCCGCATCGAGAAGCGGGCGCATATCGTCGGGCATGAAATCCCGACGGATCGCCTGCAGTTCGGGCGGCGGCCATTGGCCCACCCGGTCGGCAATTCGCCAGAAATGCTGATGCGCGTCGATCCGCATGGTTTAGCCCCCCTGACCGGGCAGCGGTGCGCCATCGGCGATCAGTCCGCGGGCTTTCAGGCGTGACCAGAAGGAGGCCGGAATTTCTTCTCCGAACCAGTCGACATTCGACTTGATCTGTTCGGCGGTGCGTGCGCCGGAGACAACGGTCACCACGGCCGGATGGGCGAGGGGGAATTGCAATGCCGCCGCCTGCAGGCTGACGCCCTCTTCCTCGCAGGCCGCGCGCAACACGTCGACGCGGGCGAGAATATCGGCAGGCGCGTCAGTATAATTGAATTTGCGGTTGCCGGCGAGAAGGCCGGAATTGAACGGTCCGGCCACCACGATGCCGACGCCCTGGCTGGCGCAGTCGTCCATGAAGGAAAGGCTCTGCTGTTCGAGCAGCGTGTAACGGCCGGCGAGCATGGCGACGTCGATATCGAAGACCTGCATCGCGTCGCGGATGATCTCCCATTCGTTGACGCCGAGGCCGACCGCCTTGGTAAGCCCTTCCTCACGCAGCTTCTTCAGCGCGCGAAAGCCGCCGCCGGCGGTCAGCTGGTACCAGTAGTGCTGATGCCGGTCGCCATGGGTCATGCTGCCGATATCGTGGATGTAGAGAATATCGGGCTTGAGGATGCCGAGCCGCTGCTGGCTTGCCTCGAAGGACCACATGATGCCGTCGTAGCTGTAGTCGAAGACCGGCCGGAAGGGCAGCGGCTCGACATATCCGTCTTCCTGCGAGCCGACCGTCTCGTCCGGCTGCATGAGCCGGCCGACCTTGGTGCTGAGCACGAAGTCGCCGCGCGGCAGGTCCGTCAGCATGGTGCCGAGCCGCCGTTCGGAACGCGTATATCCGTAGAAGGGCGCCGTATCGTAATAACGGATGCCGGCCTCCCAGGCGGCTCCAAAGGCGCCGGCCGATTCCTCGTAGGAGGTCTTGTGGTAGAGACTGCCCATCTGCGCGCAGCCGAGCCCCATCTGGGTCAATTCGACGGAGGCGTGGGGCAGCTTGCGGCGCTCGGTGACATTCATGGGATCGTCCGAAGTCCTTTGGAATAGGATCACGGACGCGCACCATTCGCGATGCGCGCCCGCTGGGGGTAAGGTTAGTAGAGAACGTTCTTGGCTTCCGGTTTGTCGATATTGTCCTTGGTGACGACGACGACACCGGTATCGACGAACTTTTCGACCTTCTCCTTGTTGATCGACTGGAGCACGGTCTTGACGCCGAGTTCGCCCATCTGGAACGAACCCTGCACCGCGATGGCGGTGAGCGTGCCGTCCTTGACGAACTCCTGCAGGTCCTGGTTTCCGTCAAACCCGATCGCGACTACCTTGCCGGCCTTGCCGGACTGTTTCAGCGCGCGGCCCATGCCGATCGCCGTCGGCTCGTTGGCGCCGAAGATGCCCTTGAGGTCGGAATTGGCGGCAAGCACGTCGGTCGTCTGGTTGAGCGCGGTCGCCATCTGGGACTGCGAGTAGAACGGTCCGACGATGGTCAGCTTCGAGTTCGCCTTGATGTAGTCGGTAAAGCCGCCGACGCGGCCGATTTCCGAGCCGGCACCCGCGACGTAGGACATCACGGCGATCTTGCCTTCCTTGCCGACCTTGTCGATCAGCGCCTTGGCGGCAAGCTCGCCGGCCTTCTTGTTGTCGGTGGCGAGGAACGACTGGTAATACTGCTCGGATCCCTTGGCGAGCAGCGAGTCGACGATGACGACCGGGATGCGGGCTTCCCAAGCCTTCTTGACGGCCGGAACCAGTGCGTCCGGATCGGACGGCGCCAGCACGATGCCGGAAACCTTGCGGTTGACGGCGTTCTCGACCATGTTGACCTGGTCGGCGATCGCGGATTCCGCAGCCGGTCCCTGGAAGGTCATGGTATTGCTGCCCCCGCCGGCCTTCATGGCGGCATCGGCGCCCTTCTGGACATTCTGCCAGAAGGTGGAATTGACGGTTTTCACGATAACGGCGATTTCGCCGGCCTGAGCCGAGAACGCGGTCAGTGCGATCACGGATGTCAGCAGTGCGGCAGCAAGCTTTTTCATGTCTTCCTCCTCTTTTCGTTGGCCTGAAACGGCCGGTTTTCTAGAGAGCTCCTCACTCCCTTGACGTCTCGCGGGTAAAGGTCCGCGTGCCCTTATCTCAGCGGCGGTTGCGCAGCTGGTCGATCCATACGGTGACCAGGATGACGAGGCCGATGATGATCTGCTGCGTGAAGGCGGAGACGCCGTTCATGTTGAGGCCGTTGCGAAGGATGCCGATCACGAAGGCGCCGATCGCGGTTCCGGAAATGGTGCCGACGCCGCCGATCAGCGACGTGCCGCCAATGACGGCGCTGGCGATCGCGTCGAGCTCGTACATCACGCCCTCGTTCGGCTGGGCGGTGACGAGGCGCGACATCAGCACGCAGCCGGTCAGGCCGGCGAGCGTGCCGGAGAGAACATAGGTGAAGCTGACGATGCGGGTGACGTTGACGCCGGAAAGCCGCGCCGCGTCGGCGTTCGAGCCGACCGCATAGATATGCCGGCCAAGCACCGAGCGGTTGAGCATGTAGGAGACGGCGATCGCGATCGCGATCATCAGGATGACCGGATAGGGGATGCCGGGAAAAACGATGGTCGGAAAACCGTCGGCGCCGATGTTGACGACCCGGAAGAGCGAGCCGTTGCCGAGCTCGCCGAAGGATTCGCCGAGGCCCGAGACAGCCCGTGCCCCGGTGATCTGCAGCGCCACGCCGCGGGCGATCATCATCATGCCGAGCGTGGCGATGAACGGCGGCAGCTTCATCTTGGTGACGAGAATGGCGTTGATCAAACCACAGGCCGAGCCGGTGAGAATGCCGCAGATCATGCCGAGCCAGACGGGCGTTCCGAGATCCTTGACCGCCAGCGCCGCGACCACCCCGGAAAGCGCCAGCACCGAGCCGACCGACAGGTCGATGCCGCCGGTGATGATGACGCAGGTGGCGCCGATGCCAAGGAAGGCGATCGAGGTCACCTGAAGCGCCACCGTCATGCCGTTGTCGATGGTGAAGAAGGCGCTGCTGGTCGCCGAAAACACGCCGATCAGCACGAACAGGCTGCCGAGCGCGGCGAATTTCTGGATGATATCCTTCTGGCGGTCGCTGAACGTGCCGCTCTTCTGTTTCGCAACTTCGATAATTTCAGCCATGTTATGCCCTCATCCTGCCGACCGAGCGTAGCCGGAGGCGTATCGCATGATCTCTTCCTGGTCGGTTTTCGCAGTCTCCAGCACGCCGGTGATGCGGCCCTGATGGAAGACGGCGACGCGGTCGGTCATGCCGAGAATTTCCGGAAGCTCGGAACTGATCAGCACGACGCCGATGCCGTTTGCCGCAAGCTCGTCCATGATCCGGTAGATCGCGAGCTTGGCGCCCACGTCGATACCCCGGGTCGGTTCGTCGAAGAACAGTATTCTCGACTTCCGGAACAGCCACTTGCCGATGATGATCTTCTGCTGGTTGCCGCCCGAAAGCAGCCGCACCGGCTGCTTGATCGAGGGCGTGCGGATGTTCAGGAGATCGATATATTCTTTCGTCGCCCGGGCATGTTTGGCAAAGTCGATCAGCCCGAAACGGTTCGAGACGGCAGCCATGTTGGCGAGCGTCATGTTGGCATCGACCGGCATCTTGACCGCCAGCCCCTGCGCCTTGCGGTCTTCGGACAGATAGGCGATGCCGGCAGCGATCGCGTCGCGCGGCGAGGTGATGGTGAGCGTATGGCCATGCAGGGTGACCGTGCCGGTATCGAGCGGATCGGCCCCGAAGACGGCGCGCGCCACTTCCGTGCGTCCGGCGCCCATCAGCCCGGCAAAGCCGAGGATTTCGCCGCGGCGCAGCGTGAAGGAAATGTCGCGGAAGACGCCGGTGCGCGAAAGGCCTTGCGCCGAGAAGATGACCTCGTCGCTCGGAACCGACGTCCGCTCCGGAAACTTCTCCTCCAGCGACCGGCCGACCATTTTCGAGACGATCGCGTCGACGCTGGTGGCCGCAAAATCGTCGGTCGAGATGTAGCGGCCGTCGCGCAGCACCGTGACGCGGTCGACGATCTCGGACATTTCGTCGAGCCTATGCGAGATATAGACGATGCCGACGCCCGACGCCTTGAGGTCGCGGATGACCTTGAACAGCAGCCGCGTCTCCTGCTCGGTCAGCGACGAGGTCGGTTCGTCCATGATCAGCACTTCGGCGTCTAGAGACAGCGCCTTGGCGATCTCGACCATCTGGCACTGGGCGACGGACAGGCCCCGCACCGGACGATCCGGATTGATGTCGACCCCGAGCCGGTCGAGGCAGCGCTTGGCATCGGCCCGCAGCTTCTTGCGGTCGACGAGAAAGCTTCCTCCGAGGAAACCACGGCGCGGCTCGCGGGCAAGATAGATGTTTTCCGCCACCGTCAGGTGCGGCACCAGGTTGAGTTCCTGGTGGATGATGGCGATGCCGGCGGCTTCCGATTCCCGCGTCGAGGAGAAATGCCGTTCCTCGCCCTTATAGGTGATCGTGCCTGAACTCGGCTGGTAGACGCCGCTGACGATCTTCATCAGCGTTGATTTGCCTGCGCCGTTTTCTCCGCAGACCGCATGAACTTCACCGCGGCGGAGGTCGAAATGGACGTTGGTGAGCGCTTTGACGCCCGGGAAGTCCTTGCTGATATCGTCGAGGCGGAGCAGAGGCTGGTTCGTCGAGGCCGACGCGGCACGGCCCGGCGACATGGCGGCGCCATGCATAGTCTGCCCAAGCTCGGCCGGACGATTTTCCAAATTTGCCTCCTCGGGCTGTTCGGCCCCATTCGCCGGCGGCTCCTCCCTCCGGCGTTGATAATGGGTAAACCCGAGCACGGAAGTGGTCAAGCCAATTTTTTTAGAAAGCGGAAGCAGACTGAAGGCAGTGAGGGGGAAATGTATCTGGAAGCGAAAAAGAATGATAAATCAACGAATGAAATTTGTTTGTTGCTCTCTTCCTGCTGGCTGATATGGTAAGGCCACATTGTCAGGACGACGAAATTCATGAACGGACCCATCAAGACGGCAGAACCGCGGCGGCTGTATCAGCAGATTGCCGACCAGATCCGGGTGCTGATCCAGGGCGGCCAGTTTTCGGCCGGCGCACGCCTGCCGGCCGAGCGGGAGCTTGCCCAGCAGCTTGGTGTTTCACGCCCCTCCTTGCGTGAAGCACTGATCGCGCTCGAAATCGACGGAAGCGTTGAAATCCGAATGGGGTCCGGCATCTACGTGACGGCCGAGCCGGATCGTCGGCCATGGCAAAGCGGCTCGATGGGCGAAAGCCCGCTCGAACTGATGCAGGCACGAGCTGCCGTCGAAGGCGCGGTCATCCTGCTGACGTCGGCACGGATCACGCCGGAGACATTGCGATCGCTGCGCCAGACGCTCGACCAGATGCGCACCGAGATCGCCGAAGGGCGCAAGGCACTCGACCTTGACCGGCTTTTCCATCTGACCATCGCCAGCCAGTCGGGCAATTCGGTGCTGGCGCATATTGTCGGAGACCTGTTCGACGAGCGCCACAGCCCGATGTCGGCCCAGATCCGGGCGCGGTTCGAATCACCGGAAACCTGGGGGCTTGCGTTGAGCGAGCACGAGGCGATCTATGCGGCGCTGGAGGCGCGCAATCCGCTTCTCGCCCAGGCGATGATGCATGCACATCTGGAGGAATCGAAACAACGCTGGATGAATCACGAGACACGGTGATATTCCTGCGGCTGTTTCGGGAGGAAACAAAAAATGGACTTTGCGGCTTCACCCATCATCATCTTGAACCCGATCGACGATGTCGGCGTCGCGCGGCGGTCGATGCAGGCCGGCGCCCCGACCGGTTTCGGCGATCTTGCGGCCCGCGAGCTGATCGGCCGTGGCCACAAGGTGGCGATCAGGGCGATCCCGAACGGCGGCGAGGTGAAAAAATACGGCCAGGTGATCGGCGTCGCAACGCAGGACATCGCCCCCGGCAGCCATGTGCACCTACATAACCTTGCCATGCTGCCCTCGGAGCACGAGCACCAGTTCAGCGTCGATATCGAAGAAAAGGGCATGCTGCCGGAAGCCGAGCGGCGCACCTTCATGGGTTATGACCGCGGCCTCGGCGGCGCCGGCACCCGCAACTATATCGGCGTCATCTCGTCGGTGAACTGTTCCGCCACCGTATCGCGCTACATCGCCGACTATTTCAACCGTCTGGGCGGGTTGGACGGTTTCGACAATATCGATGGCGTCGTGGCGCTCACCCATGGCGGCGGCTGCGCGCTCAACAACAAGTCGGAAGGCTATCGGCTGCTGATCCGCACCATCCAGGGGTATGCGCGGCATCCGAATTTCGGCGGCATCCTGATGATCGGCCTCGGCTGCGAAACCAACCAGATCGCCCCGATCCTCGAACATTACCGCATGGAAGAGGGCGAACGGCTGCGGACGATGAACATCCAGCAGCACGGCGGGACCCGCAAGACCATCGATGCGGCAATTGCGATCATCAAGGAGATGCTGCCCGGCGTGAATGCCGCGACGCGCACGCCGCAGCCTCTGTCCAAACTGAAACTGGCGCTCGAATGCGGCGGCTCGGACGGTTATTCCGGGATTTCCGCCAATCCGGCTCTGGGGTACGCCTCAGACCTGATCGTCCGCAACGGCGGCACAACGGTGCTGTCGGAAACGCCGGAGATCTACGGCGCCGAACATCTGCTCACCCGCCGCGCCGTGACGCCGGATGTGGCCCAAAAACTTCTGCAGCGGATCGACTGGTGGCGGGACTATACCGCCCGCAATGGCGACGAGCTGAACAACAACCCGTCACACGGCAACAAGCTCGGTGGCCTGACCACCATCCTCGAAAAATCGCTCGGCGCGGTGGCCAAGGGCGGTTCGATGCCATTGAAGGCGGTTTACGAATTTGCCGAGACCGTTACGGAGCCGGGTTTTGTGTTTATGGACACGCCCGGCTACGATCCGGTCGCGGTGACCGGCCAGGTGGCAGGCGGCTGCAACGTCATCTGTTTCACCACCGGCCGCGGATCGGTTTCGGGCTTCAAGCCGTCGCCCTGCATCAAGATCGCCACCAATTCCGAAATGTACGAGCACATGAAGGAAGACATGGACCTGAACTGCGGCGGCATCGTCACCGGCGAAGAGACGATCGAGCAGGCGGGATTGCGGATTTTCGAGGATGTGATCGCGGTAGCCTCGGGCAAAAAGACGCTCAGCGAGATCTACGACTACGGCGACAACGAATTCGTGCCGTGGCAGGTCGGGGCGGTGACGTGAAAATGTCCTCTCTCCGTCATTGACCCGAGATCCATGGGCTGGCGGTGCGGATGCTGGATCCTCGGGTCAAGCCCGAGGACGACGGCGGATATGTTGCAACGCGCCGAAACTCTAGGGCAGTGGCCTGGGCACTGCCCTTATTTTGCCTAGACCCGGCCTTACCGAATGACCATCTGCTGCGGTGCGCCGGGTTTTGCCGGCTGCTGCACCTTGACCGGAGCCGGTTCCGCCGTGCCGAACAGCTTGTCGCGTTCGCGCCACAGGGCCGGCAGCGACAGCAGCGCGATCGAGACCAGCGCAATCGCCGTCTTGGTGAACTCGTTCAGCTCCGGCGTCCGTCCGTCGAAATAATAGACGAAATAGACGATCGCGACGTGCCATACATAGACATAAAGCGAGTGGCGGCCGAGGAGCTGCAGGTACTTGATCGAGAACACCCAGGTAACCGCACCGGCAATGCGGCGCACCCATTCGTCTCTGTGCTTCGGGCCGGCGACGATCACCCAGGTGACGAGCATGGCGACGGCCGCAAAGTTCAGAAGATAGACCGGACCGAAATCGGCACGGATTTCCATCGAGGCGAACTTGCCGATCATGTGCGGCGGCATCAGCTCATGCGCGGTGATCAGACGCAGCGGCAGGAAGAAGAGAACCATCAGCAGCGCCACCTTCGGGATGAACGTATTGTCTGGCGACAGGATATTGCTCCACTTGATCTTGCCGGCCGAGGTCAGCGCGCCGAGCACGAGGCCCGAATAGAACACGACCTGCCAGCCGAGCAGGTTGAACGACACGCGGATGCCCTGGTCGTCCGCACCCATGACCAGATCGTTGAGCGGCGTCGTGGCGATCTGCTGCAGGCCGAGCTGGGCCGTCATCCACAGGATCACCGAACCGGCCACCACATAATGCCACTTGTCCTCCAGCACCAGCTTCACCAGCATCGGCGCGAAGAGCATGTAGACGATATACTGGGGCAGGATATCCATGAAGGTCGGCTGGTAGAGGAAGGTTGCGATCGCAGCGAGACGCAGCGGATCGTCGAAGGTCGTGTAACCCAGCCAGTTGAACCAGATCGAATAGGCGCCCGGCAAAAGCATCTGTGCGACCAGCACAACCAGCACGATGCCCATCGCATAACGGTAGAGCTCGAATGCGCGGTTGTAGATGGCCGTGCGGCCGGCCGCATAACCGTTCTTCAGCATCTTCTTGGCATAGACCATGCCGATCAGCAGGCCGGACAGGAAAACGAAGCCCTGGGCGTCTTCAACGAAGGCGAGCTGATTGTGGTTGATCTTCACCAGAAGATAACCGCCAGCAAAGATCAGATGGTTGAGAACCATGAAAACGAGGAAATATCCTCGCATACCATCAATAATATCAAAGCGTTTCATCGGTCGCGGTCTCCGTCTTTTGCCGGTTCCGATGGGCTTTCGCCTTTCGGTCCGTAAGGCCTCTGCGGGCCAGGATGTACGCGGCTAAACGCGGCAAAAAGCCGGACAGTTCCAGCCCTATTTGAGCGTTTAGACCTTATCTACCGTAAACTGTCCGTGATGACTCCGCGATGAACGCTGGGTTGGGTGAGGTTCACACTATTCCGCTGCGACGCGTTTGAGGCCTGCAACCTGCGTGAGGTACGCCCGCATGGCCGCAGGCTTTACCGGCTTGTGCTGCACGCCGATGTCGTGACGCTCCGCCTCGGCGCGGACCTCGGGCGTGCGATCGGCGGTGATGATCAGCGCGGGGATATCCGCCTGATATCCGGCGCGCAGTTTCAGGACAGCCTCGATGCCGTTGCCGTCGTCGAGATGGTAATCGGCGATGATGATTTCCGGCGGCGGTTCGTGGCGGTCGACGATGTCGTCGAGAGCGGCGAGCGAGTCCGCCTGGCCGACGGTGCAGCCCCAGCCGGTGATCAGCAGGGCCATGCCCTCGAGGATCCGCGGTTCGTTGTCGATGCAGAGCACCCGGAGCCCGTTCAGCGGCTGCGAGTGCTTGCGGCGCTCCAATTGGTCAGCGGCCTGGACTGCCTGCGATGCGGTCAGGTCCATCGGCACCTGGACCCGGAAGGCGGTGCCTCGCCCGGGCGTCGAGGCGAGTTGGACCGGATGGTTGAGCACTCGCGAGATGCGGTCGACGATCGACAGGCCAAGACCGAGGCCGGCCGCGGTCTTCGCACCCTCGTCCAGCCGGGCAAATTCCTTGAACACGGTGCGGAATTTCGATGGTGGGATGCCGATACCGGAATCGAGCACCTCGATCACCACCTGGTCGCCCCGCCGGCGCGCGCCGATCAGCACCTTGCCGTCGATCGTGTATTTGATCGCATTGGAGACGAGGTTCTGCACCAGCCGGCGCAGCAGGTTGGCGTCGGAGCGAACCTTCAGCGATGTCGGCATGACCACGAATTCCAGGTCCTTCTCGCGGGCCATCGGAGCATAGTCGGTCTCGATGCGCTTCAGAAGGTCTTCGAGCGGCACCGAGGTGAAACGCGGCTTCATGGCCCCAGTGTCGAGCCTCGATATGTCGAGGACGGCGCCGAGGATCGCCTCGACGGATTCCAGCGCGGAATCGATATTGCGCACCAGCGAACCGTTGTTGTCAGACGATCCGAGCCGCTCGACCAGCGCCGAGGAATAAAGCCGGGCGGCGTTGAGCGGCTGCAGGATGTCGTGGCCGGCGGCTGCGAAGAACCGGGTCTTGCCGATATTGGCCTCGTCGGCGGATGCCTGGGCCTCGGCAAGTTCCTTATTGACGCGGGTGAGCTCGGCGGTGCGTTCGCCGACCCGCTGCTCGAGCGTCTCGTTTGCCTGCTTCAGCGCCTGGTCTGCCGCGACACGATCGGAAATGTCGGTAAAGGTCGCGACGATGCCCTTGTCGGGCATGGCGTTGGAGCGAACCTCGATGATCCGCTCGCCGCCGTTCAGCACCAGCGAGAAGGGGGCGTCGAGCGTCTGGAACTTACGGATCACCTCCGCCTGCTCGACGGCCGCGAGATCGCCGCGTTCCGAAAGGATGGCAACCATGTCGGCCAGCGGAAAGCCGACCTGGCCGACCTGTTCCGGCAGGTCGAGCAGATTGCGGAAACGCCGGTTCCAGATGGTCAGGCGCTCGGAACTGTCGAACACGGCAATGCCCTGATCCATCTGCGAAAGCGCCGTCTGCAGCATGTCCTGGTTATATTGCAGCGCCTCGCTTGCCTGGTCGAGCAGCCAGGCGGTGTCGGAATTGGTGTCCTCGGCCTTCTGCAGGATCAGCGACAGCACCAGCCGGGCGGAGGACGAGCCGATCGCGCTGCCGAGCAGCTGCTCGGAGAAATGGATCATCGCCATGTCGGCGGGCTGGTCGTCGCTGAACTTGCGGCCGGCGGTCTTCTCGTAGTTGGAGAAGGACCGCCGCATCCGTTCTTCGCCGAGATACCGGGCGATTGCCGTCTTCAGGTCGCCGACGCCGACGCGGGTCTTCCAGCCGCGGGTGGCGAATTGCGAGCGCAGATGCCTTTTGACGAAGATGCCGGCCTGGATGCGCTCGACCGGACGCGGATTGCGCGACAGCGATCCCAGGACGAAGGCGAGAATGTTGAGCGTCAGGCTGAAGATCGTCGCGTTGACCAACGGGTCCGTCTGCGGCCCGGAGAAGATGCCGGTGCCGGGGAACAGGAAATTGAGGACGGCGGTCGCCACATGGGAATTGTCAGGTCCGCCAAGGCTTGGCACGAACAGCAGATAGGCCCAGGCAAGGAAACCGAAGGACATGCCGAGGATCGCCCCGCGGGCGTTGGCACGGCGCCAGACGAGGCCGCCGAGGAGGGCAGGAGCCACCTGTGCGATCGCCGCGAAGGCGAGCAGGCCGATGGAGGCAAGGCCGGACTGGCTGTCGGCCATGCGGTAATAGGCATAACCGAGGATCAGAACGCCAAAGATCGCAACCCGGCGGATGTTCAGCAGCGTGCGGGTGAAGTCGGTGCGCTGGCCGGAGCGCGCCGCCATCAGCCGTTGTCTGAGAAAGATCGGGATGATGATGTCGTTCGACACCATGATCGAAAGGGCCACGGATTCCATGATGACCATGGCGGTGGCGGCGGAAAAGCCGCCGATGAAGGCAATCAGCGAAACGACCTTGAGCTCACCGGCGAGCGGCAGCGTCAGCACGTAAAGGTCGGCGTCGCCGGTGCCGCCGAAGGTGATCAGCCCGGCCATCGCGACCGGCAGCACGAAGATGTTGATGGCGATCAGGTAAAGCGGCAGAAGCGCGCTCGCCACCTTGCGCTCCTTCGTCGTGCGGTTCTCGACCACGGTCACGTGGAACTGCCGCGGCAGCATGATGATCGCAAACGCTGACAGCGCGATCAGGATCAGCCAGCGGCTGATCGGCGTCTCGTAGGCGAGCGCTGAACCGACCAACATGTTTTCCGATGCCTTGGCGAGCAGATCGGACGGCCCGTCGAACAGGATGAAGAACACCGAAAAGCCGACCGTCGCAAAGGCGAACAGCTTGACCACCGATTCCATGGCGACGGCCAGGATCAGCCCGTCCTGGTGTTCCGTCGCATCCGTGTGGCGGGTGCCGAAGATGACCGCGAAACAGGCCATCATCAGCGTGACGATCAGTGCCAGGTCGATGAAATAGAGATTGCCGCTGCCGATGCCGTAATCCGACGGATTGACCATGGCGGCGACCGAGCTCGACACCGCTTTCAGCTGCAGCGCGATATAGGGCACGGCACCGACCAGGGCGATGATCGCGACGATCATCGCGACGGTGGAATTCTTGCCGTAGCGGGCAGCGACGAAATCGGCGACCGACGTCAGCTTCTCGGCCTTGGCGAGCTCGACGATCCGCCGGATGATCGGCATGCCGAGCGTGAAGGCGAGGATCGGGCCGATATAGATGCCGGTGAACTCCAGTCCCTTCTGCGAGGCAAGCCCGACGCCGCCGAAATAGGTCCAGGAGGTGCAGTAGATCGCAAGGCTCAGCGCATAGACGATCGGCCGGCCGTTCTTCGGCACGCCGAAGACACGGCTTCGCCGGTCGCCATAACTCGCCACCGCAAACAGCAGCAGGATATAGGCGAAAGCCGAAACGAAAATGACCCAGCCAGGAAGCATTGCTCCTCCGCAAAGAGCTTCAGGGCTCAAACATTAGGGGAAAAGCATGCGCTTGGAAATCAGGGGGCTCTCGGCAAAAAGTCCAATAGACGATCGTATTTAAGCCTGCGGCGGGCGCCGTCTTTTCACATCCGCAGAAAGCGCTATGTTGCGTTTTACCGAAACTGAAAAGCCATGGGGGATATTGGCGATGTCAATGATCAGCGAATTCCGTTCCTTTATTGCCAAGGGCAATGTCGTCGATCTTGCGGTCGGTATCATCATCGGCGCGGCTTTCACGGGCATCGTAAAATCGTTGGTCGATGACATCGTGATGCCGATTGTCGGCGCGATCACTGGTGGTGGCTTCGATTTCTCGAATTACTTCCTGCCGTTGTCGAGTGCGGTCACGGCGTCGTCGCTCGCCGCTGCCCGCGAACAGGGTGCGGTCTTTGCCTATGGCAATTTCATCACCGTTCTCATCAATTTCGTGATCCTGGCGTTCATCATCTTCCTGATGGTGAAGGCCGTGAACAAGATGCGCCTGGCGGATGAGAAGAAGTCGGCCGACGAGACGCCGGCTCCGCCACCGGCAGATATCCAGCTGCTGACGGAAATTCGCGACCTGCTGAAGGCAAAGTGATCTTTTGATCACGCCCGTCGAATTCATCAGCGGAATCGATCCCCGCGTCACGGATTATCATGGGATTCCGAGGCTTTCCTGCGCTAAAGAAGTGGGAAACAGCCCCGAGGGAATTCCATGTCGATCATCTCCAGTCTCAGCCCCCGCGCCGTCGCGGCGCCCGAAAGCGGCATTGTCGAGGTCCTGAATTACGCCCGCGGGCGAGAGGGATTGATCCCGCTCTGGGCCGGTGAAGGGGATCTGCCGAGCCCGGATTTCATCAACCGCGCCGCAACCGAGGCGCTGCTCGGCGGCGAGACCTTCTATACCTGGCAGCGCGGCATACCGGAGTTGCGCCAGGCGCTGTCGGATTATTATGCGCGGCATTTCTCCGTCTCGCTGCCGGTCGAGCATTTTTATGTGACCGGCTCCGGGATGCATGCGATCATGCTGGCGGTGCAGGCCGTGACCTCACCGGGCGACGAGATGATCTATCTGTCACCGACCTGGCCGAACATCATCTCGGCGATCGAGATTTCCGGCGCCCATTCCGTCGGCCTGCCGCTCGATTTCGTCGGTGGCCGCTGGTCGCTCGATCTCGCCAAGCTGGAGGCGAAGATCACACCGAAGACCAAAGGCCTGTTCATCAACACGCCCGCCAACCCGACCGGCTGGACGGCGACGCTCGAAGACCTGAAGAACATCCTGGCGCTCGCCCGCAAGCACGGTATCTGGATCGTCGCCGACGAGATCTATGCCCGTTATTATTATGGCGGCACTGCCCGCGCTCCGTCCTTCCTCGACATCATGGAGGAAGGCGACCGGATCATCTTCGCCAATTCATTCTCCAAGAACTGGTCGATGACCGGCTGGCGGGTCGGCTGGATCGTCGCTCCCCCGGAAATGGGTCAGGTTATCGAAAACCTGGTCCAGTATTCCAATTCCGGCGTGGCGCAGTTCCTGCAGCGCGGTGCCGTGGTGGCGCTCAACCAGGGCGACGACTTCGTGAATGCGAATATCGCCCGGGCGACCGCAGCGCGCGACATCCTCTGCGACGCGCTGATTGCTACCAACCGCGTCGAAACGCTCAAGCCCGACGGCGCACTTTACGCTTTCGTCAAGGTCGACGGCATTACCGACAGCCGCAGCGCGGCGCTCGATATCGTCGACAAGATCGGCGTGGCGCTGGCTCCCGGTTCGGCTTTCGGCAAGGGCGGCGAGCTTTTCCTGCGCGCCTGTTTCCTGCGCGATCCGAAACAGATCGAAGACGCCGCCGGCCGCCTCTCCGATTACATCAAGCGGCTCTGATCCGATCCGGCACGCAAACGCTAAAATTCGAGCGATTTGCTCAAGTGCCTGTTTGCCTTGACCCGAGATAAACCCGGCGCAACCTGCGTCGGGTAAGCATTGTTGAAGACTGCCCGTGTTTTCGTCCTGCCAACGATAAGAAAGCAGGGAAGTATAGACATGGCAGTTCTGGTGACAGGCGGCGCGGGTTACATCGGCAGCCACATGATCTGGGCTTTGCTCGATGCGGGTGAGGAAGTCGTCGTCCTCGACAGGCTTTCGACCGGTTTTCGCTGGGCCGTGCCGGCCGAGGCGCGGTTTTATCTGGGCGACGTCGGTGATCGCGCCATTCTCTCGCAGATCTTTGCCGAAAACGACATCGACGCGATCCTGCATTTCGCCGGCTCGATCGTCGTGCCGCAATCGGTCGCCCATCCTTTGGATTATTACGAGAACAACACCGGCAATACCCGGTTGCTCGCTGCGGCCGCGATCGAAGCAGGCATTCGCCATTTTGTCTTCTCGTCGACTGCAGCGGTTTATGGCGACCAGAAGGACGACACGCCCGTCTTCGAAAGCGCCGACCTGCACCCGAAGAACCCCTATGGCCAGTCGAAACTGATGTCGGAAATGATGCTGCGCGATGCCGCCGCGGCCTATGATTTCCGTTTCGTGGCGCTGCGTTATTTCAATGTCGCCGGCGCCGATCCGCTCGGCCGCACCGGCCTGTCGACGGAAGGCGCCACCCATCTGATCAAGATCGCCTGCGAGGCCGAGCTCGGCAAGCGCCGTGGCGTCGATGTCTACGGGACGGATTATTCGACGCCTGATGGCACCGGCATCCGTGATTACATCCATGTCACTGACCTCGTGAACGCGCATCTGAAAGCGTTGAGCTACCTGCGCCGTGGCGGCGAACCGTTGATTGCCAATTGCGGTTACGGCCGCGGCTATTCGGTCCTGGAGGTGCTGGACGCGGTGATGCGCGTCGGTGGCCGCAAGTTCGAAATCCGCTATGGACCCCGCCGGCCCGGCGACGCGGCAAGCGTGGTCGCCAATTCGACGCTGGCGCGCCGGTTGCTCGACTGGAAGCCGCGCCACGACGATCTGGATTTTATCGTCGAGACCGCGATCACCTGGGAGAAAGGCCTCGCCTCGCGCAAGGCCGAAGATCTCAAGTCGCTGCAGAGCAGGTTGGCCTCGGCACGATTCTAGGGTTCCGGATCGGAACAGTTTTTATGGAACATCCTCGGTTGTCTGGGGTTTGAACTACGCGGGCAAATCGAATCCGCCGGTTCTGCCGGTATTTCAACGGAGGAAATTCCCATGACTTTCAAGCTGATTACCGTCTCGATCCTTTCTCTCGGCCTCGCGGCCGGTGGCGCTCTTGCCCAGACCAGCGGCAAGGGAAATGCAAGCTCCACCGGCACGTCGGCCAGCGATAGCAGCGACGGCCAGAAGAAGATCGACCCGAACACCACCAACAGCACGACCGGCGGCGCCATGGGCAACGCTGCAGGCACCAAGGACACTCGGACCAACTGCGCTCCGAACCTGCAGACCAAGGGCTCGGCCACCACGCCTGACACGACGGGCACCGCATCGGTTCCTTCGGGCCAGGCCGGCACCAACACCAACGGTCAGGCTACGGACTGCTGACGCAGATGCATTTTAGCGAAGAAAGGCCGGCATCGTCCGGCCTTTTTGCGTCCGGAGATTCCGTCGCATGGCGTTTTCAAGCGTTTGCCGATAAAGAGGGGCCTTCTCAACATCGGTATCCATGATGCGACGCGCTCTGCTTTCCACCATCTTCCTGTTGCTGCCTCTGACGGCGGGCGCCCAGAATTTGCCTGCAAAGCAGCCCTCAAGCCCGCCTGTCACGCAGCATGCCGCGGGCACGCCCAAACTGGTCGAGCCGCATCTCCATGTCAGCCGTTCCGGCAATGTCAGCCGCCCCCGGGTGGCGCTGACATTCGATGCCTGCATGGGCCAGGCCGACGAGCGGATCCTTTCGACGCTTGTCCGGGAGCGCATTCCCGCGACCATTTTCGTCACCGCCCGCTGGCTGAAAAAGAACCCGCAGGCGGTTGCCGTCTTTCTAAACAACCTCGATCTGTTCGAACTGGAAAACCACGGCCAGAACCATGTGCCGGCGGTCGATGCTCCTATCCTGATCTATGGCATCGCCGCTGCCGGGTCGCCGGAGGCGGTTCGCCAGGAAGTGGCAGGTGGCGCCGATGCCATGCTGGCGGCGGGCCTCGCCGCACCACGCTGGTTCCGGGGCTCGACGGCTAAATACGACCCTTCGGCGATCCGTCAGATCCGCGGCATGGGATACCGGGTCGCCGGTTATTCGCTAAACGGCGACGGCGGCTCGCTGCTCGGCGCCGGCGTCACCGAAAAACGCATCGCCGCCGCCAAGGACGGCGATGTCGTGATTGCGCATATCAATCAGCCGACCCATGCAGCCGGCGAGGGCGTCGCCCGCGCTCTCCTGGCCCTGAAGGGCCGCGGCGTCGAATTCGTGCGTCTTTCCGATGTCGATGGCATCGGGGACGACGACACGACTCAGTGAGCCGGCAGTCGCCCCAATCGTTTACCCTTTGAACGCAGATCGGGGAGAGACGAGATGCCGTCTCTCCCCGATCTCATTGCGGCTAAAGGATCGTCTTTACTTGACGACCTGCACGACCGTGCGGGTCCGCGGGTCGACGATGATGCGCTGTTTGTTCACCACCGCATAGGCATATTTCGGGCTGTCTGGAACCGGAGTCAGCACGACGCTTGAAGGAACCGGCTTGCCGACGACGATCTTTTCCTTGACGACGACCGGCGATGCCGGGGCAGGGGCCTGTTCGACATAGGTGACGACGCGTTGCGGCGGCGGGTCGATGACGGTGCCGACAGCTGCGCCGGCAACCCCGCCGACGGCCGCACCAGCAGGGCCGCCGATAATCGCGCCGGTGACGGCGCCGCCGGCGGCTCCGTTGACGGTACCCTGCTGGGCGGAAGCAGCAGGCGCGAGGGCGCCAAGGGCCACGGCGGAAAGAACGATGATCTGGGTCTTCATGATAGTCTCCTTCTACATGTTGTGAGCGGGCGGGTGATTTGCGCCGCGCCCTTCGAACGGGATCGAGGCCGTCTATCGTGTGACTGGCGCAGGCGGCTCGATCTTCGGCAGGGTGACGCCGATATCGACGTCATGGTTTCCGAGATAACCAGCTTCGAAGAAGAAGAGCCCGCCGGCGATGACCACGATCAGCAGGATGACGGCAACGGCCCAGCCGCCGCTGCCGCTCGTACGGATCACTATCGGTTCTCGGTCACTCATGGTTTTCTCCTGTGTTCAGCGCTCAGCCGACCAGGATGTAAACAATCTCGTGGGTCGAGGGGTCGACGATGATGATCCGCCCATCCGCCAGGACGAAGTATTCGTAACCGCGATAGGCGGGCACGATCTCGACGATGCGCGGCGGCAAGGGATGCAGTCTGACAGTCGTCGGGACGGCGACGCCGACATTGACGTCGAAATTGACATTGGCGGGCTCGACCTTGTTCTGGACGAGAATGTTGCGCACCTCCGTCTTCTGTTCGGCCGAAATATTGATGCTGCCCGTGGTCTCGTTGGAAGGTTTATTGGTGGTGGCCTGGTTCGAACCCGGCTGCTGCGCGCCATTGTTCTGTCGGGCAGTATCATTGGTTGCCGGTTTGCGCGCATCAGTTCCCGAGCCTGAACCGGAATTGGCGGTCGTGGAACTGTCGTTCTGGCCGGCGGGCTTCTGCTGCGCCGTATTGTCCTTGGCGCCTGACTGTGTGTCGCCCGTTTGTGCCTTCATGGAATCGGTCGATTTTCCCTGAGTGGCGCTGTCACCCTTGGGTTTCAGACGCTGCTGGTCGCCGCTTTGGGCCTGGGCGCTCGTTTTGTCATTGCCGCCGGCCGAACCCTGCGGCTGTTGGGTCGCAGCGCCCATATTCTGCTGCGGCTGAGCCTGTTTGGCGCCGGACGAATTGTCCGAGCCTGGCTTGACCTTGCGGGGCAAGACTTGATTACTGCCGTCCTGTCCGGTCTGATTATCCTGGGTTTGAGCGATTGCCGGCGCTACCGAAAGGGTCGATCCGGCGAGAAGCGCAATCGCGAGCGTCTGTTTCATCGAGAGTTTCATGATGTTTCCTCCATTTTCTGGTTCACCGGCGAGCCCGCTGATGGGCCGCACTCACACCTCGAACTGCGGCTGCCACGGCTCGTTCCGGGTTTTGGGCTTCAGTCTGACGCGGCCGGACTTCAGGCCGACCCTTTCTGGGCCTTTGGTCTGATGGGGCAGGCTAAAGGTCCAAGGGGGGATGAAATCGAGGAATTGCGCTGTTAAGGTGCCGTTGATCCTGGAGGTTTTTCAGGAGGTTCCGTCATCGACAGCAGCGTTTCCCAGGCCAGATGGCTATTGATCCCTGTCGCAGGGCTTTTTATCTTCACCGCCACTTTGGAAGCGCTTGCCGTCTGACGGATGCAGATCCCGGTTCCTGCGCGATCATCGGTCCTTTTCAGCGCAGAACCTTGCCCGCCGACCGCCGTGTTTACGAGTCGGCGGGCTCTTTGACCGGCGACAGGGCGCGGAACCATCAGGCGGGCGTCCGGTTTAGACCTTGCAAAACAGTTCAAAAATGCCTCACGCAGGAGATGGCCACACGAGGAGCGAGAGATGCCGACGCGTAGAATGCTTGTCCTGAGCGGAGCGCTCACCGCAGTCATTGCAGCGGTGCTGCCGTGGAAGGTTGTCGCCGGTGCGGACGGCCTGCCGCGTATCGCTCTGTCGACCGTTGCCGCTAAGGACGGCAATGGTGATGGTGGCAGCGGAAACGGCGGCGGCAGCTCCAGCGGGAATGGCAGCGACAATGGCGGCAGTTCCGGCAATAACGGCAATGGTTCCAGCAACGGCAATAGCGGCGGTAACGGTAACGCCGGTGGAACCGATACCGGCAGTACCGGCTCGGGAACCGGACCTGGTCCCGGAGCGGGATCGGCTCCGGCAGGCGAAGCTGTAAATCCCGGCAAAGCCGCCGCGTCCCCAGCCCAGCCCGCAGCCCCGGCACCTTCGGTCCCGGCGGCTCCCTCGAAAGCCGGCGTCGAGGTCGATGTTCGCGGAACGTCGATAACAGTCAGACATCACAACGGCGCGACGGAACGAATCTCTCAAGGGCGTTACGAGATGCGGGATTCGCAATCCCGCACCATCGTCAATCGGACCGCAACCCCCTCGGATGCGTCAAGACTGCGATCGTTCGGCCGTTGACCGCTGGTCGGTCGCATCACGAAGGGCGAGTGCCGCCTCCGTCCGGTTGGTCACCTTCAGCTTCGAGAGGATGCGGGTCATGTGATGCTTGACGGTCTTCTCGTGAAGATCAAGCTGCCGCGCCACCCGCTTGTTGCTGAGCCCGGATGCAACGAGGCTCAGCACCTCCTGTTCGCGGTCCGTCAGTTCCGACAAGAGGTCGGGCTTTGCCTGGACCTCGGTGGGAGCGGATAGGCCGGCAATCAGCCGCGCCGAGAGGCCGGGCGAAACATAGCTCTCGCCGGACGCCACCGTTCTGACCACGTCTGCCAGGCCCCTCGAACCGACGCCCTTGAGAACATAGCCTTTGGCGCCCAGTTTCAGGGCGGCGGCGATGTCTTCGCTCGCCTCCGAAACGGTCAGCATGACGATCTTGAGGTCAGGGCAAAAATCGAGCGCTTCGGTTATGGCCTCGAGGCCGTTGCCGGGCATCGAAATATCCATCAGCATCACGTCCGGGCACAATTCCCGCACGATGCGCAATGCGTCCTCCCGGGAACCGCCTTCGCCGACCATTTCGAAATCCTCGATCTCCCCCAAGCTGCGCGTCACTCCCTCCCGGAACAACGGATGATCGTCGACAACCGCTATCTTTATTCCTGCCATCAAGCCTGCTCCATTTCATGCGTGTTCAGCGACATCCTGACCGTGGTGCCGTCTTTCGATGAGGTGATTGCAAATGTGCCGCCGAGGCTTTCGATGCGCTCTCTCAAACCTGCCAGCCCGAGACCTTCCGGGCGTATGCGCTGGGGATCGAAACCCGGCCCACGATCGCCGACTTCGACGACGACATTGCCGTTGTCAAAACTCTGGCGAACGCTTTGATCCAAGCCGCCGCCATGCCGGAAGCCGTTATTAAGCGCTTCCTGGACGAAACGATAGATGCAGATCTTGGCCGAAGGCGAAAGCGGCCTCGATCGGCTCGACGTCTTGAGCGTGACATCGACACCGGTCCGCTGCCGATGAGCATTGACGGCGCGCCGCAGTACGTCGGGCAGTTCGGCGGCCTCGATCTGCGGCAGGACGAGGCCGCTGCAGATGCTGCGGATCTCGTCCATCGCCTCGTCGAGTCGGGCCTTGATGGTGGTGACCTCCTCTTCGCGCGCGGTCGGCGACGTCGCAGGATCGGTGAGGAGCCGGCTGTCCACCCGAAGCGCGGCATAAGCGACGAGTTGGGCCGGTCCGTCGTGCAGGTCGGCGCCGAGCCGGCGCAGATAACTCTCGTTAAGGGCGGTGGCGCGCCGCGAGGCCCGCTGCGCCCGCGCGTGAAGAGCCTCGTTCTGCGACAGCAGATCGGACAGTTCCGCCACCCGCTGCGTCAGCGCCTGTCGCTGGTGGTCGATCGTCCGGCTGCCGCGGAAAACGATCGCCGAGAGGATCAGGAAGAATGCGAGCGTGACGCCGGCGACCGCCCCCCAGCTTCGAAGCTGGGCTTGATAGAGGCTGCGCTGGAAATCTCCCGCAACCTCATAGAACTCCGAGACCGCGACGACCTCTCCCGACCAAGGCTGCAGGATGGGATTGTAGATTTCGAGAAGCGACAGGCCGGTCGACCGCTCAAAATTGCTTTCGGGGTCTTCGGCAGGCCCGAACCGTGCCACCATCTGTCCGGAAAATGCGGTTCTGAGATTGTCGCTCGGCCCATATTTCTGCCCGATCATGCTTTTGTCGGTCGCATAAAGGACCGTGCCGTCGCGGCGCCAGAGTTTGAAGGATATGACCTTCCCCCCGAGAGCGCCCTGGCCGAAGGTCTCGTCGAGCGCGCGCGTGGTGACGTCATCGAGCGTCTGGTTGGTCTTCATGTCCGGAAGCAGCGGGGCGATGATACTGTCGACATAAAGGGCCGTGGAAGCGGCCGAATTGCGAGTAACCGTCGCCTCGATCACGCTCGTTACATAGGCGCCGACCAAAAGCATCGCCGCGAAAGCGACCAGCCCACCCGCGAGCAGAAACTGCCGGGCGAGGGATTGGTCGTTCCAGCGATCAAGAATTGCGCCGAGCCGCATCAGCATGCCGTTCCGATAACCCGCACAACGCGAGCCGATGCCTCGCAACGCATAAGGGGGGCGATCCGTTGCATCGGGAGTGGATTTAAACCTTCCGGGAGCAGGCACTTTTGACATACCGGTCCTTCTCGATATCACCTACAGTAAGGCTTCGAAAGCGCGGTATGTGTCGCCGGCGATCCTCCGTAGCATAGAGGCTCATTTCCTCGCACGCATCGGTCACCTCGCCAAGCTGGCGGATACGAACTCAGAGCAATCAACGAATCGAAACACTGCATACTGGAGGCCAGATCAGAACAGAAAACGCCGCATCGTATCTGCCCAAGCTGCCGGGCAAGTCATCCGATCTAGATGGGAAGTCTTCAGCCCCCGGCTATATTTGTGCAAGCTGCAATTTTGCTGTGCCCGTCGTGCATTGTATCCCTCTTTTCGCTCCGGAACTTGACGCTGGCCATGGATAGGTGCACCGGCTCATGGGTGCGCGATCGGCACCCCCTTACCATCCGCGCCGGCCCTCATCCGCAGCTTGCCGGGGTACGGTCCCCTGGTCCGTGCAGCTCAATCAACGTCACGTTGATGTCGAACGATTGGCTGTGAAAGGTGGATCTGTCGGCGACGTTGCAGCTAACGCCGGCATTGCGCAGCGAGTCGATTGCCGCTTGCAGTTTGGCTTTGTCCTGGTCGATGAAGACGACGGTCACAGAGGCGTTCATCAGGAAGGGCGCTGATTCCAGGGATTGATCCGGCTTCAATTCCGGTAGGAGTAGCGAACGATGCCACAACCGAAGCGATGCAAGCGTATCGTAGAGCGTCAGCACGAATTCCGAGTCGCCGAAGCGCAGGGTGCGCGCAAGCTCTCTGTTGCGCCCATCACGGGCAGCAAATTCGTCTCGCTGAAACCAGAAAAGCGGTGTCCGTCCCGTCGGCACGCCTGACTTGAGCAGGTCGCGAACGAAGGCGGCGGCTCGGAAGTACTCCAAGTTGCCAATAGTCCCGGCCGTCTTATAGAGCTGCCTGCTGTCTCTATTCATTGCCAGCGACAGGCCGCAAATAATCACGATCGCCACCAGTGCCGCGGTCCTGACGGATTGAGCCTTTTGCAACGGCGTCAACAAAACCAGACCGATGATCATGCCGCAGGCCGTGAGCACGAATAGGTCAACATTGAGCCCCGATGTCGACAAGGAAACGAAAATTGCCGGTGCGAACCAGCTCGTCACGATGAAAAACAGGGCAATGAGAACCGCAAGCAAAGGGCGCAGATTGCCCGCCTGCGGCAGAAGAATTGCGCTCATGGAAGCAGTGCCGATTACCAATGCCGGTACTGCCAATCCGGCATAAAAGATGGTCTGCATCATGACGCCCTTGAGGCCGAGATCATAGGCCGGAAACAAGGCTGCGCCGGCGAACGCGACGACGGCCGCCGCGACTTCGATGCGTCGGAACCCCGCCGAGCGCCGAGCTAGCAGAAGGAGAATCAGTGTCAGGGAGACGACAATGCCGGGCGCATGACGCGTCGTAACTGGCAACCAGTCCATTAGTCGATGACGATAGTTGGCGCCGAACCCGGTAAGAGAGGCGTTTACGATCCAACTCAGCGCAGAAAATGCGCTGATGCCGAAATGGATTTTATGGAGCGCTACCACAAAAAACAGCCAGGTCAGAAGACTGCCGGCCAACCCGCCCAGCACAAAACGAAACGGCCGACGAATAATGTCTTCCCATCGCAGGATCAGGAAGAAAAGAATGACAAGCCCCACCGCGGTAACCGCAAGCGTATGGGCGAGGATAGCGAGCATTGCGAAGATGCCGGCGACAACCAGCCAGAACGTTTGGCGACTCACACTCCAGTGCCCAAGCGCGGCGAAAAGGCAGAGCACATAGGCGAGATAAGCCCCATCGACGTAGCCGGCCGTATTGGCCAGCAGATAGACAGGACTATAGGCAAGGAAAGACGTCGTGACGACGGCAGGCATACGCCCCCAAAGAATGCGGATGCCGTCATAGAGCGCAAAAAGGCCAACCAGGTAGAAAGCGAGAACGACGATCAACCGTGCCGGTATCGGCGGCATGAGCATGTTTGCGAGCACATTCGGCAACACGAACGATACACGCAGCGAATGATAGTCCCAGCCATATGTTTTGACTATGTCAAAATAATCCATGGAGAGACCGAAATAGATCCCAGGATCGACCCATCCGGCCGGCATGAAACGCTGTATCGGCGCAAAAAGCAGAAATAGCGCCGGGAGCAGGCTGGCGAATGCGACGTCGAACAGCCAGCCTGAAGCGCTGCAGACAGTTGCTTCTGATGCGGCCCTATCGTTCTGATCTCTTTCCTCGATAAACTGTGAGTGCATGTCGCGCCGCTTCTCCGGTAAATATCTCATCTGCGGGACAGACAGAGGTCGGATTTGAGAAAATAGACATGGATTATTGCCACCGCGCGACTTCCTTACAGCAAACGTCGTGATCAAAAAACCTTGAAATCGGTCTTATTAAATCTGTCTTTCAAGGACGGGAAACAACTGTCGCTTATTTCGTTTGAGGGATTTGCAGAGCACAGGGAAAGTTTGCTAGTGACGGAATATTAATCCGACTAGGCAGCGAATCCAGGGACGTGCCTTTTTGAGGAGTTTATACATGGCAGGCGATTCAGGCCAAAGCAGATCGAGACCCCAGATAAGTGTGGTGGTGCCGTGCTTTGGCTGCACCGGCACTCTTGTCCCCCTTCACGAACGCCTGACAAGCGTGCTCGAACGGCTGGTCGACAGCCATGAAATCGTGTTCGTTGACGACCGCGGACCTCAGGATCAATGGCCCGTGCTCTCAAAGATTGCGGCGCGCGACGGACGCGTTCGGGTAATCCGCATGTCGCGCAATTTCGGCCAGCAGATTGCTATCACCGCGGGATTGGCAGAATGCAATGGAGATTATGCGGTCATCATGGATTGCGATCTTCAGGATCCGCCCGAATTCATTCCCAATCTTCTCGATGCCGCTCGAAAGGGCTTCGATATTGTTTATGCCAGCCGGCAGATGGGCGATCCCGCAGGCCGGCGCCTTGCCAACCGAATATATTTCTGGCTGATGAACAAGGTCGCCGGCTCTGGAGCCGATCCGAGTCATGGATCATTCAGCCTGATTTCGCGTCAAGTGATCGATGCCTATCTCCGCTTTAAAGAGCATGAGCGTCATTATCTCTTCATCCTGCGCTGGCTCGGGTTCGATTCCGTATCGCTGATCTACGAGCGTCATTCACGACAGATTGGAAAATCTAGCTACACCCTTAGGACGCTGCTGAAACACTCTATCCGGGGGTTCTTCTTCCAGTCCACTGCACCCCTGGTGTGGATATTGTGGCTCGGCTTGGCATGCGCTGCCTTCAGCGCGGGGCTCGGCATCTTCTTCATAGTCATGGCTTTCGTGGGAAATCCTCCGGAAGGCTTCACCGCGCTGATGACCGCCAATCTGATAATGGGCAGCATAATCTTGACGTGCATCGGCGGCATCGGCCTCTACATCGCGCGGATCTTTGACACCGTCAAAGGACGTCCACTATACTTGATCGACAGATCCGATCCGCCGCAGACGTGAAGCCCGGCCAACACTGAGTACCGGGCTTGCTTCGAGGCGAAGGATTTAGTGCAGATCACCGAAGTCACATGTCAATCAGCGGCTATTTCTTCCGTGTGGCGTAGTAGCCCTCAACGCTATCAGGAACCTGAAAACTATAGCCTAGCAGAGTGCGCGCTGCGGTGTCGCGAGTGAAGTCGTCACCGAGCGCCGTCGGCAACGATATCTGCTGCTTGATAAGCGGTATCGTATAAACATGGTTCACGGCGCGGCGCGGCTTTTCAGTGCGGTTGACGCCTCCGGCGTGATAGAGCATGCAATCGATCACGATGAACGAACCGGCCGGTGCCGTCACCTGAATTTGGAAATCACTGACGCTGAGATCGGAGGGGAATTCCTCCTGCTTGTGCGAAGCGGGCACCACAAAGGTTGCACCGTTGTCGGTCGTGAATTGGTCAACGCAGAACAGCGCGTTGATCGCCAGCGGCCGCGTTGACGTAAAATGTTGATGTGGTAGATCGCGGTGGTAGGCGCCCTGATTGTAACGTTCTCCCAGCGGCGGATTGATAACACCGTTCTGCTGGTTCAGCATCACCGTTCCGCCGATCAGGCGCCGGCATATGTCGAGGATATTCTTGTTCATGGCCAGCTCAAGGAAGAGTGGATTCATCTGCATTAGGACGCGGATAGTGTTGTGCTCATCGATTGCGGCGAGCTCGTCGCGACCGTATTTTGCGAAGAGTTTTTCTCTGGCATTGTCGAAGGCGAGCGAAAATCGTGCCATCTGCTCTGCATCATAGCCACTGGCAACGACCGCATATCCTAGCAGTCTCAGCGACTCGCAAGCTTTGTCGATTGCAGATTCGGACCGAACCTGCTCGCGGACGCCATACCGCGGAATGGGTGACGTTTCATTCATGGGTGAGCCCTCCGATTTCTTATACAGCAACCTCTACCACCAGAGAATAAATTGCGCCAAGCCAAAACTGGTTGGCCGACGTCAAGATTACCGACACCTGGGTGAACGCAGCAAAGCGTGACTTTGGCAATCAACTCTTCGTCCGCTTAGGCGAAGGGTAATTCTGATCTTGCTAGCGGCAGGGTGTTACGCGACGGGGAATGGAGAGTTGACGGGTCGTCGGCGGGGTAATACAGCTAGCGATAGTGGTGAGGACGAACTACCTATGAAGCCTGTTATTGTTTTTGGTGCCGGCGACATCGCTGAGGTTGTCGACTACCTCTTTCATAAGACGATCGGTCGCACGATTGCCGCCTTCACGGTCGACGGCGATTACGTCAAGAGCGATACCGCGTTCGGCAAGCCCCTTGTCGCGTTCGAAGAGGTTACCGCCCGATTCCCGTCCGCCGATTATGATGCGTTCGTCGCCCTGTCATACAATAAAATGAACGTGTTGCGCGCGCAGAAGGTCGAGGCCATGCGCTCTGCCGGATATAATCTGACGAGCTATGTGAGCCCGCGTGCGACCGTGATGACCGACAGGATCGGGGAGAACTGCCTGATTTTCGAAGACAATACGTTGCAACCCTTCTGCCGGATTGGAAACAATGTGACGCTCTGGAGCGGTAACCATATTGGGCACCATTCCGTTATAGAAGATAATGTCTTCATCTCGTCGCATGTAGTGATCTCCGGTGGCGTCAAAGTGGGTCGTAACAGCTTCATCGGTGTGAACACGACGGTCGTGGACCATATCGATATCGCGCCTTTTACACTGCTGGGCGCCGGTTGCCTGGTGCAGCAGAGCACGGACGCGGAGGGCGTTTATGCGCCGACGGCTACGATTGAGAAGCGGAAGGTTCCATCCACCAGGCTGCGCAATATTTGATGGTAATGGGGAACGAATCGAAACAGGTTTGGCGTCGACTTGGTCGTGTCGTCGAACCCGGGGGTGGCTCGGACTGGTGGGTGAGCCATGCAAGCTATCCAACCGTCCTGGTCGGAGCTGACGAAAGCGTCAGCATTTTCTACTCGGTCCGCGATGCAGACAACAAATCGTCCCTTGCCCGCGTCGACATCTTCATTGACGGGGACCGGTTCGAAACAGGCGAAATCCGGGGACCGCTTTTTCGGCCAGGCCCGCGCGGCGCATTTGATGCCGATGGTGTAACCGTCACATCCCTCATTCGGCGCGGTGAACGTCTGTTTGCCTACTATCTGGGCTGGACGATTGGAGTACATGTTCCCTTCACCAACTTCATCGGCTTGGCTGAAGTGCTTGAGGACGGCACGCTGGAACGATTGAACCCCGCTCCGGTCGTCGGCAGAAGTCGAGAAAATCCATTCACGCTCGGATATCCCTGGGTCATGGAAATGGCCGGCGAATACAGAATGTGGTTTGGAAGCCACCTTTTTTGGGGCGGCAGCGGCTTGGAGATGAATCATGTCATCAAGCAAGCGCGGTCGCTGGACGGTGTCGAGTGGGAGCAGATGCCTGGCGTGGTTCTGCCTCTAGCGGGCCAGTTAGATCCTTCCGAGTTCGCGGTTTCTCGCCCAAGTGTGCTGCAGGAAGCGAATGGTATCCTTTCTATGTGGTATGCACGCCGCAATCCGAACTACTGTCTCGGCCATGCAGTCTCCGTCAACGGAGGGAAGAGCTGGCAGCGTATGGACGACCGCGTAAAAATGGAAGGGCAACCAGATCCCTGGGAACGCACCGAAATAACCTATCCGTGCGTATTCGATTTGAAGGGGAACAGGTACATGCTTTATAATGGAGATGGTTACGGGAGGACGGGCTTCGGCTTAGCCCGACTTCAAACGTCGCCATAACATCAGGCGTAAATAGGTTGACGTCTGCAAAGCAAATCGCTCAAAGGCCCAAGCAAGACTAAGTTCAGGGCTTCTGTCCCCTCAGGCAATGCGTCATCCCGAGATGGCGCGGCGGTTGAACAGGCCCCTTATCCGGCAGCGTTAAGGTTGTACGCCGGAGTCGTTCCACTTCGACCTGCGCTCCTTGTCGTGGGGCAGCGGGCAGGAACGTCAACGGAGCGGTAGTTTGAGATCTTCAGTCGCGTCACCCGCGGCCGAGTTGAAATCGCCTTTACGGGGAGATGGACCTCCAACTCCGCAACAAGGTTCCCAAGCGTTGTGAAGGCGAAGCTGGGGCCGACGGTACGAAAGCGACTCATTCCAACCATGTCTGGGCCATGGACTTCGTTGACGACCAGTTGGCCAAAGGCCGCAGTTGGCCAAAGGCCGCAAAATTCGGGCGCTGACAGTCGCCGATACCTTCTCCCGCTTCTCGCCTGCTGTTGATGCTCGCTTCAACTGCCGAGGCGATGATGTGGTTCCGACGCTCGAGCGATATGCAGGCAGGTCGGGTATCCATCCTCAATCCTTCTCAACAACGTCTTATGTGACGAAGCAGGAGTGGGAATAGGCCAACACGTCTCCATGCGTCGACTTTTGCCGGTACAGTTATATACTTTCTCCAGATGGTTTCCGCCGTCAACAGGACCGTTCCCTGCTATAGCAAACACAGGATCTACCGGCATGTAACCGTGGCCCTCATGGTCCTTAAAAAGGAATACGTGCCCAGGTGGAGGACCCGAATATTACCACAGGGTCGCACTCGCGCCCTCACGGCACTTGCAGAGAGGGGGCCTCAGACCTGGTCCCGGGTGGTTTACGAACGGCCGGTATTCTGCCTGTGCCTTGATGACAGCGGGAGCAACGCGCGCCATCCTGGCAGTAGAGTTATCATAACCTCTCCTCACTGGAGCCACGCTTGCCCGTTAAGGCTTGCGTGGGGTGACGGAATTGCGTTATGGCGGTCTGCTGGCGAGCATTTGCGGGGAACTTCGCTTGAAGGAATATATTTTTAAGTGCCCCGCATGCGGGTCGGTAGATTGTCGGGATTTACCTGTTCCCCATGCATCTCGTTCGATGGTTAGTGATGGCAAGGTTATCTCAAATCCCCTTAGGCGGGGTTCTTGTAACGACTGCGGCCATGGCTTCCACGCCCAGAATTTTTCAGAAGAGCAAATAAAAGAGATCTATAGCGCCGATTACTCGATCGGCTTACGAGACGCGATGGCGGAGGCTGCGCGCTCCGCCGAATATGGTCGACAGATAGAAGCTTTCTTGACGCATCATCTGGGCAAGGGAGGCAACTTTTCCAAAATCATCGAATTTGGATGCGGTAGCGGTACGTTACTCAATGATCTGACCAACCGTCTTGGCGCCCAAGTCGCCACTGGAGTGGAGCCTAGTTCCAGAGTAGCCGCGTATGCGCGCTCGATAGCGGGAGGTCGGATTTCCATCCACGAGGGCTTTGCCGAGCAGTTCGAGGAGAGCGCCCACAGTTATAATCTTTGCCTCTCCGTCAACGTCATTGAGCACACGCGTAATCCCCACGGTTTTCTCCAAGCATGCCGACGAGTCATTGATAATACGGGAAATATCATAGTCGTATGTCCCGATGGAGAGATAGCAGGATCGGAATTACTCTTTTACGATCATCTATCCAACTTTACGTCCGCTTCGTTGGCTATGATTGTAGCTGGTGTAAACCTCCGGATGATTGCGAACTCTCCTTTGACGGGCGGCCTGCAGGGCTTTCGGATTCACCTTTTGCGGTCGGGCGGCGGCGCCCTTGACAACCAGAGCCGCGCCTTCGGGTTTCTTTCTCAACAGCGCGCAGAATATGTGAATACCTGGAGCAGAATGCAAGATGCGGCTGATAGGGTGCTCAAAGGCTGGAAGTATGGTATCTTCGGCACGGGTGAGTATTCGGATCTTCTTCACGCCTATAGCCCCTCCGTCATCGAAAACGCCGAATTTTTTGTAAGGGATCAGCCGGTAGAGACCAATTTCTATAGTAAGCCTGTGATATCAACCAAAGATTTCCTGAGCTTTCCAAAAATGCCCCTCATCGCAGCTGTGCATGAGCGAAGTTGGCCCCTTGTTCGAGATCGTTTTAGATCGGAAGATGTCCCGATTTTTCATTCTTTGGAAATTGCAAGGCAGGATGCGATGCCATGACAGAAATTGCTCGCTACGGAGTTATTGCGACAACCGAAGCAAACGATATCTATGACGTCCTCGCGGAGGAGGTCAGGTCACTAGGTTACACAACGCTAAATTCCGGATTGACCGGCGCTCAGTTCGATGAACTCTCGCAATTGTTCAATAGATCAGAAGTACAGTACGAAATCGAGGTGTCAACCCAAGGTTATGAGCTAAGGGAGATTAATGAGCGCGATACAATCCGCCTTCTTCCAATAGTCTGCCCGAATTTCTGGAGAGTCGTTTTTCACCCGCCACTTTATCAGTTGCTGTCGCGGCTCCTCGCCAACTACTTCGTTCTGAACCAGGTGAACTGCCTGATAAACCGCGGTAACCTTAGCAAATATCATCAAGCGCAGTACCACAGAGATTTGCCGTATCAACATTTCACGAGCTCGCGCCCGCTCGCCATCAACGCACTCTTTGCGTTGGACGACTTTACTTTACTATCGAAAATGGTGCCACGCGCGTGATCCGGAGAACTCATCATCGCGAAGCGTTTCCCCTTGACGAAGTTGTTCGCCGGTTCGAAACCCGCGTTACCGTCAAGCGGGGAACGGTCATCGTCTTGAACTGCATGGTTTACCACGCTGGCAGCACAAATAGGACCGATGAAAATCGGCGCGCCATCAATCACGTCTTCACGATTCCGACGCTGCGTCAGCAGTTCCACGTTCCTTCTGTGTTGTGGGAACCTCCAGATTTTACAGACCGGCAGAAGAAAATACTTGGCTATGGGCTGGAGCAATTTCCTTCGGTGATCGATTGGCTCAAGTCGCGGTCACCGAAAGTTGCATGATTCCCATGACCCGCAAACTTTCTATCGTCACCACCTTATACCGGTCCATGGGCACGATCGAGGAGTTCATCCAACGCGCCTTGGCTGCGGGAGAGGCGGTGTCGGATGACATCGAAATTGTGATTGTCGATGATGGTAGTCCGGACGGCTCGGTGAGCATCGTTCGAAGATGGGTCGAGCTCGACCCTCGGATATCGCTGGTGTGCCTCAGCAGAAACTTCGGCCATCATAGAGCGATGTTGGTGGGGTTGGAACATGCTCAGGGTGATCTGATATTCCTGATTGACAGCGATCTCGAGGAACCACCAGAATTGCTTTCGGAAATGTCGTGTGTTTTGCGGGAAAAAGCAGTCGACTGCGTCTACGGACTGCAGGAAAGCCGGAAAGGCGGCCGGCTCGAGCGGATATCCGGACGTATATTCTATTGGCTTTTCTCTGTATTGAGCGAAGTCCGCATACCCGAAAACGTATCGACAATGCGATTGATGACCCGCCGTTATGTGGCCACCCTGCTTAATTTCCGCGACAAGAACCCGGTTTTCGTTCCACTGAGCATTCTTGCTGGTTATCCTCAGGCATCCTTCACTTTTGTCAAAGCCAGCACTTCGGATACGACCTACTCGTTGGGGCGACGGGTCGCTCTAACTGCTCTTGCTATAACGACGTTCTCCGCAAAGCCCTTGATGTTAATGCTGTGCTTTAGTCTGATAATGGCTTTCCTGGGTATTGTTTACGGCGCCTTTGTAGTTTTCCATGCGATGACTGGTCCAATTCAAGACGGATGGTCATCACTTATGGCAGTCGTCGTATTCTTCTTCAGTCTGAATGCTGTCTTTACCGGATTGATGGGCCTTTACGTGAAGCAGATATTGGAGGAGGTGAAGGATCGGCCTCGAACGATTGTTCAAGAAATTTATTCTCGACGTCATTCACAGGACTAAGCGATCATTTTGCATACTATACCTATAACAACTTATGGGGGCGGAGGCTCCTTCAGATGCGCCCTCCGCACACGATGCAAATGGGAGGAGACACGTTTTGGCTGAAGCGAGGGATGACATCCTGAAGGATGTGGCGAATTATTACGCCGGAAGGATCGCCGAACATGGCCAGACCGCAGCAGGCGTGGATTGGAACAGCCAAGCCGGCCAGTTCATGCGGTTCAATCAATTACTTAAGGTGGTCGACGCCTCGCAACCTTATTCCATCGCCGATATAGGATGTGGCTACGGTGCATTGCTCGACCACCTTGCGCAGCTAGGCCACGCTACCCGTTACGTGGGTGTTGATATCGCTCTGCCGATGATTGAAGCAGCGCGTTCGCGCTTCGCCGCATCACCGGATGTCACATTCAGGTTGGGCAAGTCGCCAGGCGAGGTCGTTGATTATTCCGTAGCGTCGGGGATTTTCAATGTGCGGCTCGGGCGAGCCGACGAGGAGTGGCTTGGGTATTTGATTGAAGCGCTGGACATGATGAACGCGACGAGCCGAAAGGGGTTTTCCTTCAATTGTTTGACGTCCTATTCAGACGCAGACCGGATGCGGAGCGATCTATATTATGCCAATCCGCTGGATCTATTTGATCTTTGCAAGCGCCGTTATTCCCGACAGGTGGCGTTGTTGCATGACTATGAGCTATACGAGTTTACGATCATCGTGAGGAAGCAGCTATGATGCTGAAGCTCGTCGTTTATGCGGCTCGTGAGATCGTCCAGCTCGTGCGTTGCTATTTTGACAATGATAGCGAGTATGATGTGGTCGCATTCTGTGGGGGGAGACACGAGTGAAAGCGATTGTTCTTGCTGGCGGCGCGGGTTCGCGCCTGTATCCTCTGACGCAGGTTTCCAGTAAACAGCTACAGGCTGTTTTCGACAAGCCTATGATTTATTACCCCCTGACCGTTCTGATTGCGTCAGGCGTGAAGGAATTCTGCCTCATTGCGACGCCGCACGACCTGCCTCGCTATCAGAATTTGCTTGGACACGGTGATCAATGGGGAGTGGCAATCCAGTATCGAGCGCAGCCGAGACCGGAAGGGATAGCACAGGCGTTTTTGATCGCGGCAGATTTCGTCGGCTCCGATGATGTGATCCTGATGCTGGGCGACAATATTTTTTCGGGCGGCGACGATTTCCCTCGGGCGGTCTCCAGTTTCACGGATGGTGCAACCATTTTCGCCTACCACGTCAAGGACCCCGAGCGCTACGGCGTGGTGGAATTCGACCAGAACGGAAAGGCGATCTCCATTGAAGAGAAGCCTCGACATCCTAAAAGCAACTATGCCGTCCCTGGCGTGTATCTCTACGATAATAGCGTGCTGGACATCGCAAAGGCCGTAAAGCCGTCTGTTCGGGGCGAATTGGAGATTACGGACATCAATCTGGAATACCTGAGGCTTGGCAAGCTGCAGGTGCGGCGACTGAGCCGCGGTTTTGCCTGGCTTGACGCCGGCACCAGTACCGCGCTCCACGAAGCTTCTTCCTACATCGAGGCGATTGAGCGACGGCAAGGCGTGAAAATCGGTTGTCCGGAGGAGGCGGCCCTGGTGAGAGAGTTCCTCAGCATCGCCCAGTTCGAAAAATTGATTGAGCGCATGCCGGCATGCGAATACAGCGATTATCTGCGCGGCGTTGCCGACGAGTGGCACAGGCTTCAGGGGATAGGTGGTGAGTAAGAAAATTCAGTTCAACCGGCCGTTCATGACCGGTAAAGAGCTATTCTATATCGCGGAAGCCAAGTTCGGCAACATGCTCGCCGGTGACGGGCCTTTTACCAAGCGCTGCCATGAGTGGCTGAAAAATCAGAGTGGATGCGCAAAACCGCTGCTGACCCACTCGTGCACCGCCGCGTTGGAAATGGCGGCTTTGCTTCTCGACATCGAGCCCGGTGACGAGATCATCATGCCTTCGTACACGTTCGTTTCGACAGCCAACGCGTTCGTGCTGCGCGGCGGCGTTCCAGTGTTCATCGATATCCGGGAAGACACTTTGAATGTCGACGAGCGTCTCATCGAGGCGGCCATCACCTCGCGCACTCGCGCCATCGCTCCGGTTCATTATGCGGGTGTGGCTTGCGAGATGGACGCCATCATGGGCATTGCCAAACGACATGGTCTTAAGGTCGTGGAGGATGCGGCACAGGGCGTGATGGCAGCTTATAAAGGCCGGGCGCTCGGCAGCATTGGCGATCTCGGGGCTTACAGCTTTCACGAAACCAAGAATGTAATTTCAGGGGAAGGCGGAGCCCTGCTGGTGAACGACCCCGCTCTGGCGGTGCGCGCCGAAATCATCCGTGAAAAAGGCACGGACCGTGGTCGCTTTTTTCGAGGCGAGGTCGATAAATACACCTGGCAGGAGGTGGGCTCTTCGTTCCTGCCGGGCGAGTTGATTGCTGCTTTCCTGTGCGCCCAGCTTGAAGAAGCCGAGCGCATCACCAGTCACCGCTTGGGCATTTGGCAACGTTACCACACGCTTCTTGAGCCGCTGGAGGATAGAGGATTGCTTCGCCGGCCCATCGTGCCGGCTGATTGCCAGCACAATGCCCACATGTACTACGTGTTGCTGTCGCCGGAAATCGATCGTCAAAACGTGCTCAACGAGTTGAAGAGGAACGAGATTTTCTCGGTGTTCCATTATGTGCCCCTGCATTCGTCGCCAGCCGGGAAACGGTATGGCCGCACGCAGGGCGGCTTGGAGGTGACCACGATGCAGTCGGAGAGGCTGGTGCGTTTGCCGCTGTGGGTTGACCTGACCGCCGAGCAGCAGGAACAGGTCGTCAAGGTTTTGAATAATGCCATCGGCTGACCGATCAACAACGTCGACCGGAATGAAAATTCTGGTCACCGGCGGAGCCGGCTTTATCGGTTCGGCGGTTATCCGCCACATCATCCAGAATACCGGCGACCTGGTCGTCAATGTCGATAAGCTGACCTACGCCGGGAATCGCGAAAATCTGCGCGAGGTTGATAACTCCGACCGCTACGCGTTCGAGCAGGTCGATATCTGCAATCGCGTCGAATTGGAACGGGTATTCGCTCAGCACCATCCCGACGCCGTCATGCACCTTGCGGCAGAAAGCCACGTTGATCGGTCCATCGATGGCCCTGCGGCCTTTATCGAGACCAACATCATTGGCACCTATACCTTGCTCGAGGTTGCTCGAGCTTATTGGCAGGGACTGGATGCAGAGCGTCGGCAGGCCTTCCGGTTCCATCACATCTCGACCGATGAAGTTTACGGCGACCTGCCTCATCCGGCCGATACCGTGGATGCCCACCGCCACCTCTTTACCGAAAACACTGGTTATGCCCCAAGCAGCCCATACTCGGCGAGCAAGGCTAGTTCCGATCATCTGGTTCGCGGCTGGATGCGAACATATGGCCTGCCGGTGCTGGTGACCAACTGCTCCAACAATTATGGCCCTTATCATTTCCCGGAGAAGCTGATTCCCCTGGTAATCCTCAACGCATTGGAGTGCAAACCTTTGCCCGTCTACGGCGCTGGCGATCAAATACGAGACTGGCTCTACGTTGAGGACCACGCGCGTGCCCTTTACAAGGTGGTCAGCGAAGGCCAGGTCGGAGCGACCTACAATATTGGTGGCCACAACGAAAAGCGAAATATCGAGGTGGTTCAAATCCTCTGCGACGTTCTGCAGGAACTCGCTCCGCTGGCTTCTGGGTGCGCCGTTAAGGAATATCGCGCCCTCATCACCCATGTGGGAGATCGGCCAGGGCACGACCGTCGCTACGCGATCGACGCCAGCAAAATTCAGCGCGAGCTCGGCTGGCGACCGGTAGAGACTTTCGAAACCGGCATCCGGAAAACCGTGCAGTGGTATCTCAACAACCTCGACTGGTGCCGTCGCGTACAAGATGGCACTTACCAGCGCGAGCGTCTGGGGCAGTTCAGAGATTGCCCAAGGCCAAGTGATTTCGGCGGCTTATGACTCTGCGAAGAATAGATGGAGATCACAATGGCTGGACTGAAACTAGCCGGCGGAATTATGTCCGTCGGACGAGCCGGTACGCAGGCGATGGTACAGACTGCGAATGGGATTGTTGCATCGTTCATGCCTGCACCACGCCGTCTGGGCCGCTCAAAGCCTTCGAGCGCAAGCGTCCGTCACGCAGGTCCCACGAATTGCGCCTGCTGTGGATCGGCCAAACTGTCGAAGCTCGGCGAGGAGATTACCAGACCCTTAAGGTCGTCCCACGTCAGTGGGAGGTCATCCAGACGGTGCGGGGGAGAAGTTCACCTGCCGCGAGTGTGAGAAGACGCCCTGCGTTGACCACGTGGGACCAAGCATGGCTTCCAGTCGCCGTGTTTGTCTTGACGTTCACAGCCGCCGCCACAAAGTCAAGTATACCAGGAACGACTACAGCGCAGTCGCCGTCGCCCAATCTGGGCCGCAACGCCTCGCGATCGAAATGAGATATCGAAATGGTCTACGCATTCAGTGATGGTAACCCGCTTTACGAGTACTTGGTGTTTGTTCTCGTTCTTTTGGCATCTATCGCCGCGTTCAATGCCGGGCCAATTCTTCGACAAGCAGACGGCATCACCCATCGAATAGCTGAGTTCTCCAGGCGCCGGCGGGCGCTGTCGGAGCACGGCTTGACTGCCGATCTCAGACGCATCGACCTATTCCGAATCATCGTCGGGGCCTTGGCGACAGTCCGATATGGTGAGATGCTGATGATGGCGATGTCGGGCACCAACCTCACTGCGACGGCTTTGGCAGCCGGCGCGACGCTTGTGGCGGCATGTGTGACGGTTGGTTTCTTAACGCCCGTCTCCGTTTTCGTCTTGATGTCGACATCCAATATCATCTTCGACAACTACCTGGGCGCATCGACGCTTGGGACCATGGTGATGTCGATCTGCCTGATGATCGTTCTCTTAGCGCCTGGCGGGCTGACATTGTCCATCGATGCAGTTTTGGTGAATAAACGGTGGATCGGGCAGCTGATCCGAAAACTCCGCGCCTTGACCGGTCCCGCCAGTGAGGATCGCATCCTCGTCGCCAAACTGTGCGGCCTGTTCGCCTATTTCTGCGTCTGCCTGTACTCGGTTGCATGGCACACGACCGATGAAGCATGGATGTCCGGGCTGATCATCTCTTGGGTCATGCTGTCGCCGGCGGCAAACCCCGACCTTTTCAGCCATATGTGGAGCTTCTATAACGTATTCCCCTGGGGCTTTGTCGCGCTCGGAAAGTTCACCATTGCCGGAATGTTCGCTTGGTACGTGCTGACGCTTCCGGGAATTTTCATGGGCCGATGGGTCCGGATGTTCACGATCATCTGGGGCCTATTGTTCTTTCTGATCAGCGCGATCGTCCTTCCCCTCCAGTATCTCGGTTGGTATGAGCTGGCCTTCTGGTCCCTGCTATTCGCCCATTCGAACATCCCAGACCGTTATATCAGGCCAGCTTCGATCTCCCCCCATGATCTCGCCAAGGGGAAAGTGTCTTCGCCTTTCTTCGCCGGAACGATCGTGACGCTTCTTGTCCTTGCGATAGCCTTTCTTGTAAGGCTCCCGATCGGCACGACAGACCCCGATGCGCGGCCGATCGCCGGCATGTCAAAGAGCATCTTCGGATCATCGGCTATGGCGTTCGGTATCCACAAGATCAACGTTTTCAACTTCCAGGATCTGGCAGTCTTCCGGTTCGGCAGCACCATGTATTTTTACCCCGATGGCGCTGACCTGACGTCACCGTTTCCCCTCGTTGAGGAGGATGTTGATGGCGTCCCCTTCAACTATAGCGACCAGGAAAACTATTTCCTGACGAGCCACATGCGGCGAATGTCGAGGATGAACTTCGGATGCGATCGAGAGATGGCGAAAGCAACCCTCCCGACATACGCCACAATCTCCCGGACGGCGGCCGGCGAAATTCCGGAGCAAGATGTCGTGCTCGAGTTCCGAATTACTTCATGGCCATCTGCAAAGGATCTGCGATCCTATTCCGCCTTGGAGTTCCAAACCTGGCCTCTCTGCCGATATCGTTTGAACCTGCGCGATGGAACGCTCAAAGACTTCGCGTTTGTGCAGTCTGGATTGGATGAGGCCATCAGGCAGAAGGGATTTCCGCCAATCTTGAATGCGCGATACGCCGAGGCCGCGGCCGGCTTCCCATGCCGTTATGCAGCAGCGTTTACCTATATCACCGGAGGACCGCAGCCCTCGGACGAACAGGGTAAGAAATTTACCGACGCCGTGCTGCAATTGCCGGTCGATGAGTTCGGACGGTTCCCCGGCGACTGCTTCCTTGACACATGGAAGGTGATCAACGACCGCCCAGACCTGTTTACCGGAAACAACATTACGATCACCCAAGAGAATTGCGAGCTTGGGGTAGAGTTCCTGCGGCGTCTTCAGCAATCGGTGTTATCGGACGCTGCTTTGACGGCGGAGATAGGTGCTGGCCTGCAACGCGCCGAGAGGGCTGCTTCGGAAAAGAACACCACGCGGTGCCTGAATGCCGCATTTGAGAGCTGGAAGACGTACTGGTCCAGTGTCGCAAATATACCGGATGGTCTAGTCGAACAGAGCCTCAACGAAACAAAGTCGCTGAACCAGCATGGGGCGCGAGTCAGTGGGCAGGCTTTCCAATAAACCCCCGCAGGACTGAATAGGTAGTCCTGATCACTCGGCAACGAGCCACGCGTTAGTTCTGCGTCGGGTTAAGGCCTGCTGACATGCCGCCGTCAAAGTAGGCCATTTGGACCTGGAATTTTCCACTTATGATCCCTGGTGGGAAGAAGAGGAGAATTCGATGAAGGCTTCGAAGTCTTCGGAAGTGCAGATCGCGTTCGTGTTGAAGCAGGCAGAGGATGGCACGCCGATCGGCGAGATCTGCCGCAAGGCAGGAATTTCGGACGCGACGTTTACAACTGGCGCAAAAATACGCCGGCCTGATGCCCTCGGAGATGAAGCGTCTTCGCCAGCTCGAAGAGGAGAATGCCAAGCTGAAGCGGATCGTGGCGGACCTATCATTGGACAAAGCCATGCTCCAGGACGTGCTGTCAAAAAAGCTATGAGGCCTGCCCGCAAGCGCAAGCTTGTCGACACGGTCAAGGCGGACTGGAAGGTCTCGATCGGCGCGCATGTTCGGTGTTGAAGATCGATCGGTCGCCGTATATCTACAAGTCTAGGCGCGGCGAGCAGGCCGAGTTGAAGCTGAAGATCAAGGACATCTGTCAGACACTGGTGCGCTACGGCTATCGGCGTGTTCATGTCATGCTCAGACGTGGCGTACGGCCTGTCAATCCAAAGCGAATCTATCGCCTTTACAAGGAGATGGACCTCCAGCTCCGCAACAAGGTTCCGAAGCCACGGGTCAAAGCGAAGCTGCGGACTGACCGTACGGAACCGACCCATTCCAACCATGTCTGGGCGATGCATTTCGTTCACGACCAGTTGGCTACCGGCCGCAAGATTAGGGTTTTGGCAGTCGTAGGATTGGCGTAGAGACTATAACGAGTTCCGGCCACATAGCGCGATCGGCAACAAGGTGCCGATTTCGCTCGTGAACGGCTTATCGGCACCCCCGCCGAACTAAGCCGTGGACTCGTTATGGCGGAGAGTGAGGCGAACACAAGCCAGCTTGGTCATAGCAAGAAAATTCGTGCCGAGTTTGTCGTAGCGGTTGCAATCCGTCGGTAACATTTCAGTTTACTGAAGAATCGCTCAATGAGGTTCCGCTTTTTGTATAGCCATGGGCTGAAGACGAGCGTTATCTTGCGGTTGGATTTTGGCGGAATGTTTGCCCAAGAGCGCTTGGTTCTCACCTTCGCGCGGAGCCAATCGGCGTCGTAGGCTTTGTCTGCGAGAAGCAGGGCATCCAATGGAAGATCATCGAGCAGTTCGCTAGCCGCAGTTAGATCATGGGCATTACCAGGTGTAATGGCGATCTTGATTGGCAGCCCGTTTCCATCAGTAACGGCATGGATTTTGGTGGTAAGACCACCGCGACTTCGCCCAAGGTAGCGATCCTGATGGGTCGCCCTGAGCGTTGCCGCTATGATGAACACGAACTGAAGTGCCGTCGATCATCGTGACGCCCGTCATCCGAGGGGCGCGTGACTGCGTCCAGCAACCCGTCCCAAATTCCGGCAATCGTCCAGCGCCTGAAACGATTATAGCACGTTGTGTATGGTCCATATCTTTCCCGGACATCACGCCAAGGGGCACCGGATCGTAGAACCCAAAAGATGCCGTTCAGCACCCGTCGGCCATCGACGCGAGGCACGCCTCGCGGCTCTAGATGTTTGATCCCAGGCTTTGATGGGGCATTCTTGTCTTGCGAATCAAAGGATGCGCTATGGGCCAGGTTCTTCATGGGAGCGCCACGACGACAGAGGCAGTCCGTCGAGCGATACAGCATAGTCAAGAGAGCCTGAGGACGCTTTCGAAGCGTTACGGGATCAATCAGAAGACCGTTGCCAAGTGGCGGAAGCGGACCTCAGTCACGGACCTTCCGACCGGCCCGAAGGAACCGAGATCGACAGTTCTCTCGGTCGAGGAA